>CAZYGI010000001.1:0-9730 GCA_964647255.1 uncultured Anaerolineales bacterium
TGTACTAGTGGGTCGTTTGGCTTGAAGTGAGCTATTCTTTGTCACCCTGAACGGGTTAACGACTCAAAGCGCGGCGCCGCGAGTCGCCAGTGAAGGGTCTCGTTGGCCGCACGAGATGCTTCGCTGGGGGCACGCGACAATCAGCGTTGAGCTGCTAACCCGCTCAGCATGACATAATGACAGAGCACGCGTAATGGCAGCGATCGAGTCAAACGACCCACTAGCGCGCCAACGCAGCCCGCGCGTCTCACCCTTCCGCCAGCTTATACCCGCGGCCGCGCACGGTGAGGACGTGGCGCGGGTTGGCAACATCAGGTTCGATCTTCTGGCGCAGGCGGCTGACCAACTTTTCGATGCGGGCGTCATCCACCTCGTCAATATAATCCTCGCCCCACACCGCCTCGACCACTTCGTACTTCGTGCAAATCTTGCCCAGGCGGCCGTACAGCAGCAACAGCAGCCGATACTCCAGGTTGGTCAGCGTGGGCGCCTGTTTGCCGTCCACCCAGGCCTCGCCGCTGTCGGGGTCGACGCGGATGCCCTGGCTGGCCGGCCGGCGCACAATGCTCTGGCGGCGCACGAATTCGTCAAACGCGCGGGCGAAGATCCGCCGCTCCGGCCCGATGCCGACGACCAACTGCTTCGCTGTGACGGACTCCTGGAGCACTGTTTCGTTGGCCCCGTCCTGGCAGAAGGCCACCAGCGCCGCCTGCTCCGTCTCGTCCAGGTCGTTCCAAATCTTGCGACACTCGGCCTGGATGTTCAGATCCTGCGCCAACACCTCGGCGGCGCGGCGATGGATGATCCAGTCCTGCGAGGGATCACGCGTCTGTTTTCCCGTCAGCAGGCCCAGGATGCGACAGGTGGTTTCCAGCAGCGCGGGGTGGCCGCCCGCCCACGAGCGGATGAACGCCACATCGTCCGTGCTGAAGGTGACGCCCTCCTCCTGGCCGAAGCGCGCGACAAACTGCCGGATCTCTTCCTCGCCCAGCATCGAGATGTAGAGGATGTGGTGGGTGAACAGCTCGGCGAATTCGCTGACGTCCGGATCAGGACGAATCTGGCCCAGTTGGCGGTTTGTGGCAGTGAAGTAGGTCAACCCGGTCAGGTGCCGATCGCGCAATGCGCGCAGGTTCAGAAACACGCGGCCATCAATCTCCGCCACCGGACCGTCCAGCTCATCCAGGAGGAAGACGACCCGCTGCGGCAGTTGGTCGCCGATCGCGGCCATGGCCTGGGCGAACCGGAGGTGCACCTCGAAGGCGCTGGACGGCGCGACCAGGCCCGTGTAAGCCGTCTCGACCCGCCGAAGCACCTCGCCATCGGAGCCTTGTTCACGCATGGCGTCAATGGAACAGCGCAGCACCAGCTCGTAGAACGCCTGATCGCTCATCTCCAGCATCAAATTAAAGTCAATGTAGATGAAAAGATAGTCGCCCGCGGCCGCGCCGAGATGCTCGGTCTGCACCTGCGGGTTGGTGAGCGACCGCAGCGTGGCGGACTTGCCCAGGTTGCTCACGCCGACAACCGACAGGCAATCCATGTCGCGTACAGCCGCGAACAGCGCGTCCAGATCGGCGTGGCGGGGCAGATAAACCCATTCGCGTGTTTTCGGGGCCATGATGTTCCTTTGAGAGACCAGGCAGCGGTTGATAAGCGGCGCCTGGTATTAGCGACCTGACTTTCCCTTGGCCGGCGGCTGCTTCCCAGCCGGCTGCCGCGCTGGCGCCTGTGCAGCGGGCGGACGCGCAGCCTGTGGCTGGGCGCCGGCCGTCGCTGGCGCCGGCTCGCGGCCCTCATCCGACCGCATATGGCAGTTCTTGTACTTCTTGCCGCTGCCGCACCAGCACGGATCGTTGCGCCCCAGCGTCTTGGCGCTGCGGACGGGCTGCGGCTGGCCGCCGCCATCGCTCCGGTTTGTCTGCATCTGGCGGACGGGCGCGGCCGGCCGTGCGACGATCTGCGCATGATAGATGCTGTGCACGACATCGTCCGAGATGTGCGCCAGGAGCTCATCGTACATCTCGTGCGCTTCCTTCTTATACGCCACCAACGGGTCCTGCTGGGCGAACGCCCGCAGCCCGATGCCCTCGCGCAACTCGTCCAGGTCGGTCAGATGGCGCACCCAGCGGTTGTCCACAGCCCGGAGCATCAGCAGCCGTTCCAGTTGGCGCATCACGGGCGCGGTCAGCACGGTTTCCTTTTCTTCGTAGGTCTGTTCGGCCAGCTTGACCAGGTGCTCGGTCAACTCCGGCGCGGTGAACTGGCGCCAATTCTCAAAGCGCTCGCCGCGCGGCAACGGCATGATCTTGGCCAGCTCGACGGCCAACCCTTCCAGGTCCCACTCGCTGCGCTCCAGCGCCATCGTGTGGTTCACGCCTTCCGGGATGGTTGTGGTGAACGAGTCCACCAGGTCGCGGAGCGTATCCGTGACCATGCCCAGGATCGTGGGCTTCATGGTCGGCTCGCTCATGATCTGCCGGCGCTGGTTGTAGATCACCTCGCGCTGCTTGTTGACGACGTCATCGTATTCCAGGACGTGCTTGCGGATGTCGAAGTTATATCCCTCGACCCGCACCTGGGCGCTCTCGATCGCCTTGCTGACAAGGTTATGCTCGATGGGCATGTCCTCGTCCAGCTTGAACCGATCCATGATGCTCGCCACGCCCTGGCCGCCGAACCGCCGCATCAAATCATCTTCGAGCGAGATGAAGAAGCGCGACGAGCCGGGATCGCCCTGGCGGCCGGAGCGGCCGCGCAACTGGTTGTCAATGCGCCGCGCCTCATGGCGCTCGGTGCCGAGAACGTGCAGCCCACCCAGTGCCACGACCCGCTCGCGATCCGCGTCGCACTGAGCCTTGGCGGCTGCCAGGGCCTCCAGCCAGATCGGATCATCCTCGGCGAGCGCGGCCAGATCTACGTCGTCCTTCCGCAGCTTCTCGCGCGCCATGCCGTCGGGGTTGCCGCCGAGCAGGATGTCCACGCCGCGGCCTGCCATGTTGGTGGCGATTGTGACCATGCCGGGCCGGCCCGCCTGGGCGATGATCCCGGCCTCCCGCTCGTGCTGCTTGGCATTCAGGATATTGTGCGGCACTCCCTTACGCTTCAACAAGTCCGACAGATATTCCGAGGTCTCGATGGCAACCGTGCCGACAAGCACGGGCTGCCCTTTGGTGTGCAAGTCCGCAATCTCATTGACCACTGCGCGGAACTTCGCCGTCTGCGACTTATAGATCTGGTCAGGGTAGTCCTCGCGGATCACGGTCCGGTGGGTTGGGATCGCGGCCACGTCCAGGTTGTAGATCTTGTAGAACTCTTCCGCCTCGGTCAGCGCCGTGCCGGTCATGCCTGCCAGCTTCTGATACATGCGGAAGTAATTCTGGAAGGTGATCGTCGCCCAGGTCATAGACTCGCGCTGGACGCGCACGCCTTCCTTGGCCTCGATCGCCTGGTGTAACCCCTCGGAGAAGCGCCGGCCATACATCAGGCGGCCGGTGAACTCGTCCACAATGATGACCTCGCCCTCCTTGACGATGTAATCCTTGTCTAGCTTGTAGAGGGCGTGGGCACGCAGTGCGTTATCGAGATAGGGCGTCATCTCGTAATGCGCATCATCATACAGGCTTTGCCCCGCGCCGATGCCGATCAGCGACTCCACACGAGCAATGCCCTCGTCGGTAAGCGTGGCAACGCGCTCTTTCTCCTCCACCTTGTAGTCGCGCTCCGGGTTCAGCCGGCGGACAACCTGGGCAAAGGTGCGATAATAATCCGACGACTCCTGCGCCTGGCCTGAGATGATCAGCGGCGTACGGGCCTCATCAATCAGGATGTTGTCCACCTCATCTACGATCGCGTAGACCAGCTCGCGCTGGACGCATTCGTCGAGATTTTGGACCATGTTGTCGCGCAAGTAATCGAACCCGAACTCGTTGTTGGTGCCGTAGGTGATGTCCGCAGCATACGCCTCGCGGCGGCCCACGGGGCGCAGATGGCGATAGCGGTCATCGGCGGCCGGGTAGCCGGGGTCGAAGACGAACGAGCCGAGCTCCGGGTTGGCCGCGGCCGACTGGATGACGCCCACGCTGACGCCGAGCAGGTGATAAATCGGCCCCATCCACTGTACGCCGTATTTCGACAGGTAGTCGTTCGGCGTCACCAGGTGCGCGCCGCGGCCGGTGAGCGCGTTGAGGTAGAGCGGCAGGGTGGCGACCAGGGTCTTGCCTTCACCGGTCTTCATTTCGGCAATCTTGCCGCTGTGCAGCACCGCGCCGCCGATGAGTTGGACGTCGTAATGGCGCAGGCCGACCGTCCGGGTGGCCGCCTCGCGCACCACCGCAAAGGCCGCCGGCAGGATCTCGTCCATCGCCTCGGCCTCGGTCTTGCGCAACTCGCGATCCAGCCGCTGCACTTCCAGCTTGAGCTGGTTTTGGACGTCGGCGTCTGGCTCACCCAGCCACTCATCGCGCGCGGCCGCCAGCTCATCGCGCAGCGTGCCGACCCGCTCGGTGATGGTTGCCCGAAAAGCGTCGGTTTGCCCCCGCAGCTCATCGTCGCTCATGGCGGCGTACTTCGGTGCGAGGTCGTTGATTTTACCCACGACCGGCAGCCAGCGCTTAGCCTCGCGCTCGCTGGGGTCGCCAAAGACTTTCTTGACCAAATTCTTAAACATGGATGTCACTCGTATCGCTTGTTTGGCTTCTGGCCTGACCGTTGTTGACCGCTCCTTGCACTGGAGCGAAACGCGTTGCGGGCATGCCTGGAGGAGATTATACCACAGGCGGGGAGGGCTGCACGTTTAGAGGAGGGAGAAGATTCCGTCCATCGTCATTCGTCCGTCGTCCATCGTCACCCATCGAACCCGGGCAGCGACGCGGCCATCTTGCGGCCGGCGCCCTCCGCTCCTTGCGCAGAGGGCAACACCTCGCGGCCGCGGGTGCCACCCTGTTCGGGGCCGACGATGCCGTCCGCCTCCATCTGATCAATCAGACGGGCCGCGCGAGAGTAGCCGATGCGCAGTTTGCGCTGAAGCAGCGAGATGCTGGCCTTGCCCGATTTACGCACCTCGTCCACCGCCTGGCGGTAGAGGCCGTCGCGATCACCCGCCGCGGCCTCGGCGGCGGCGACTTCGTCCCACAGCGGCTGCTGCAGCATCTCCTGGCCGGATAACCAGGGCGGATCGAGCCGGCCCACGCCCGCCGCCTCAGGCGCACCTCGCAGCTCGCTGCCTGCCTCAGCGCCGGACCCCGCTTCAGCGACCGCCGCGGCGGCCCCCGGCAAATCTTCCGGCTCAATCTGGGCGCGGGCGCTCTTCCAGAACTGCACCAGCCGCTGCGTCTCACGATCCGAGACGAAGCAGCCTTGCAGGCGCTGGAGCTTGCTGGCGTCGGGCGCCATGAAGAGCATGTCCCCCCGGCCCAGCAACTGCTCCGCGCCGGGCGTGTCCAGGATGACGCGGCTGTCTATCTGCGACGTGACCGCAAAGGCGATGCGCGAAGGAAAGTTGGCCTTGATCAAGCCGGTCACCACGTCCACGCTGGGGCGCTGCGTCGCCAAAACCATGTGGATGCCGGTCGCCCGCGCCATCTGCGCGATGCGGCAGATATACCGCTCGACGTCCTCCGGCGCGGAAAGCATCAGGTCGGCCAGCTCGTCAATCAAAATCACGATAAACGGCAGGGTAGGCTCACCCTTGGCGGCCAACTTCTCGTTGTAGCTCTCGATGTTGCGCGCGCCGATCTTGGAGAACTCCTTGTAGCGGCGCTCCATCTCCCGCGTGGCCCATTGCAGCACCGGCAGTGCGCGCTCCACATCCACCACCACCGGCGCGATCAAGTGCGGGATGCCGTTGTAGACCGTCAGCTCAACCCGTTTTGGGTCCACCATCAGAAACCGCAACGTGTCAGGCGTGTGGGTCAGCAGCAGCGAGGTGATGATGGCGTTGACGCAGACCGACTTGCCCGATCCGGTCGCGCCCGCGATCAACATGTGGGGCATGCGCGTCAGATCGGCGACCGCGGATTGGCCGGAGACATCGCGGCCCAGGCCGAACCGGAGCGCCCCGCGCGTGGCAGCCCACTCCTCCGATTCCATCACCCCGCGCAACGACACCAGGGAGATTTGCGAGTTCGGCACTTCCAGCCCGACGAAATCGCGGCCGGGCACCGGGGCCTCGATGCGAATCGGCGACGCGGCCAGCGACAGCGACAGATCATTCGCCAGCGCCTGAATTTGCGATACGCGCACCTTGATGACGCGTTCTTCCCCCTTGCGATCCTTCTTCACCACGGTGCCGGGGCGCAGGCCAAACTGCGTGACGGCCGGCCCCTGATTGACCTCGACCACCGACACCGGCACCCCGAACCCGGCCAGCGTCTGCTCGATGGTCTGCACGCGCTTGCGGATGTCCTCCTGCTGAATGTCTTCCTCACTGCTGTCCTCCAGGATGCTGGACAGCGCGGGCAACTGCCAGGCCGGCGCGCCCGGGGCGAACCGGCTCTCGCCGACGATACGCGTCTGGGGCGCAGGAGCGGGCTGCTGCGCGGCGGGGCGGGCGGGTTGGCTCGCCGGCGCGGCCGATCGCTGCACCCCGCGGTTGGCGAACCAATCGGAGGTGACAAGCGGCGGGCCGTCAACGCCGCGCGATCTGCGCTCGAGGGCGGGCCGATTGAAAATCCTGCGCCACCAACGCCGGTAGAACGGCTCCATGCCTGGGAGGGGTGGATGGATGGCCACCCCCTCCGGTCCGCGCGAGGCAGACCGGAGCGCGCGCCACCATGCCGTGAGCCTCTCCGTGACCTCGGTCAGCGTCACGCCGGCCAGCGCCAGCACCGAGCCGACCGCCAGCACCGTCAACGTCGCAAAGGCCGCCGGCAGGCCCAACGCCACTGTGAGCCCAGCGCCGACCGTCCAGCCCAATAGCCCGCCGCCGGTTCCCAGCTCCACGGCCCGGTTCGCATCGGAGGCGCCGGCAAACAGATGCGCAAATCCAACAAAGGCCACAAAGAATCCCAGCGCGCCCGCCACCCGCCACAGGGAGTGTCCATTGCCCTCAACGACATCGCGCAGCGCCAACCAGACCCCGATCCCGCCCAGCAGCAGCGGCACCAGCCAGACGCCCGCCCCGAACAGGCCCCGCAACCCGCCGGTCAGCGCCGAGGTGACCTGGCCCTTGTTCGGCGACAACAGGCTGAGAAACGTCAGCAGCGCCAGCAAGACCAGCACACTGCCGATGAGTTCCCCGCGCATGAACTGGCCCAGGGAAGGGGTTGGTTTCGGTTTCGGTTTGGCGCGTCGTTTGGCAGGCATAGGACCGTTTCCGCCGGGTGGGTTCGTGCAAATGTTCTAGGCTGACGAGCGCATTATACAACAACGTCCAGGGCAAAGCAACGAAAACACAAAGCCAGGTCGGACGCGCATCAATTCGCCTGGCAGCCCACAACCACGATGCGGGGCAGCGAACGCAGATCAAACTCGCCGAGGCGTTCCGGTCCCAACACGACGAGCTGATCGTGCACGCCGCGCGCGGCCGTGTATAGCTCAGCCGCGCGCACCCCCTGGCAGGTCTCCGGCAGATCGCGCAGACGGGGCAGCCCGCGACGCAGCATCTTGAGCGCGCCGGGATAGTTGCCGCCGCGCAGATGATGGAAAGCCACGCCGACCTGCAAGAGGCCCTGGTAAAGGTCGCGCACGGCGCGCGGCTCCCCGTTCCACAGGCTTTCCAACGTCTCATGGCATTCCCAGTATTCTCCAACGTTGAACTGCGCGATCCCGCAACACAGCCCTGCGGGTGGCGCCGCATCCCAGCCTTCGACCCAGCGCGTCGGCGGATGAAGGGTCTGCTGGAGCAGATCGGGCCCTTCCGCTGCGAAGCGAGAACCCGACCAGGCGTGATCGCAGCCGGCCTGGCGTGCGGCTTGCAGCGTGTCCGCGGTCACGTGATTACCGAACGCGACGATCGGGATGCGGCGGGTGTGCGGCAGCATCTTGGCACGCCGGATCGGTTCCTCCCATCCAGCCGCCGCCAGATCCACGATCACGAGAGCGGGCCAGCGTTCGATCGCTGCCCAGAGGGCGCTCACCTCTTCGACAATCACCACCTGCGCACCCGCGACGCGCGCCGCGGCAGCGATGCGCGCTGCAAAGACCGGATCCGGTTCTAGCGCAACCACAATCGGATCGAGCATGAGCACCCCGCGCCTTTCCGCTGTGCCATCCATCCTGACGTGCTGCACTATAACACAAGGCGAATGCCGGGCAAACTGACTGCTCAACGCGCCCGCACTGCGTAGAGTATGGCGCAAAGCTATCGAAGCATGGGCGCTTCGATCAGCTTAGCGCCCGCGGTTCATCACTACTCTTGCGGTATACTCCACCGCGCAGGCGTGTTTGACCGTTCGCAGTTCACGCGGTACACTGACGACCAAAAAGAGGAGTCGCGCCATGTCCGACGCGCCGCGTTCCGGCGAAATCATCGCCTTGATCCCGTGCTACAACGAATCCCGCTACATCGCCGATGTTGTGCAGCGCACGCTGAAGCACGTCCCCGTAGTTGTGATTGACGACGGGTCCACCGACGGCTCCGGTGCGGCCGCGGCCCTGGCCGGCGCCAAAGTCATTGCGCACAAGGTCAACCAGGGCAAAGGCAAGGCGCTGAACACCGGCTTCGATTACGCGGTGCAGCGCGGGGTGGAGGCCGCCATCACGCTGGACGCCGACGGCCAGCACGATCCCGACGAGATTCCCGCCTTCATCGCCGCGTTCCGCGCGGGCCAGGGCGACATCATCATCGGCCAGCGGCGCTTCGAGCAGATGCCGGCCAAGAGCCAGTTCGGCAACCGGGTCGGCTCCTGGCTGCTGGCGAAGGCGATGGGCCAGCCTATCCCTGACAATCAGAGCGGTTATCGGCTGCTGAGCCGCGCGGTGATGGCAAAGGTGCGACCGGCGAGCACGCGCTTCGAGGCCGAGGTCGAGATCTTGCTCCGCGCCCAGATGGCTGGCTTCCGCCTGGCCTGGGTGCCGATCAAAACGATCTACAACGACAAGAAGAGCCACTTTCGGCCGATCAAAGATAGCGCCCTCTTCCTCAAGATGACCTGGCGCATCTGGCGGGCGCGCGTGACGGGCAAGTTTGATTGATTGAGTAAATGATGGAGACGACGGTGGGCAAGGTCGCCGGCATCCTGCTGCTGACCCTCGGGGCGATCCTCCCGATGGCGATGTTGTTCCGGATGAACACGCTGCTGGGGCGCAAGCCCGCGCCACGGCCGGCGCAGGTCGCCTTGTGGATCGCGCTCAACGGCGTGCTGCCCGTCGCCTTGATCCTTGCCGGGATGCGACTGCTTTCGACGCGGGTCGCCGCGTCGTCGGGTTTGCGCATCGCGAACGACGCCGCCTGGCTGGCCTCAGCCGTGCTGGCAGTGCTGATCGTGGCGACCGGCCGCCTGAGCCGCCGGACGGATGGTCGTGATGGGCGATGAGCTGCGGGCGCACATCTTTGAGATCGCGGAGTGGGGCTGGATCGGCCTGGTCGCCTCGGAGCGCGGGCTGCGACTGCTGACGCTGCCGCGCGGAAGCCGGGCCGAGGCGCTGCAGGCGGCGCGCGCTGCCTACGCCGAGGTGCAACTGGCCGACGAGGATCCGTTTCTGGCGGACGTGGCAGCGCAGTTGTCGGCGTATCTGGCCGGCGAACTGCGCGCGTTCAATGTGGCGCTGGATCTTCGTGGCCACACTG
>CAZYGI010000001.1:9740-89092 GCA_964647255.1 uncultured Anaerolineales bacterium
CTTCTTCCCGGTCGCCTATCACGGTGGCAGCGGCACCGCGTTTGCGCTGGCGGTGTGGGCGGCAGCGGATCGGATCAGCTACGGCGAGACGCGCACCTATCGCTGGATCGCCCGGCAGGCCGGCGGTGGCGGGGCAGGCATCTACCAGGCCGTCGGCTCCGCGTTGGGTGCCAATCCCGTGCCGCTGATCGTCCCCTGCCATCGCGTCGTTGGCTCGGACGGAAGCCTCACCGGCTATGCCGGCGGGATCGAAATGAAGGCGCGGTTGTTGGCCCTGGAGAGCGGCCAGGCCGCGTTCCCCAATTTTTGACGGACGATAGACCACCGTCCGTCGTCCGACATCATCGTCCATCCCATGCGTTTTGCAGCTTTTGGCGACATTCACGGCAACCTCTTTGCCTTACAGGCCGCGTTGGCCGACCTGCGTCGGCACGCGCCGGATGCGCTCATCGTCACCGGCGATCTCGTCTACAAATTCCCCTGGGGCGCAGAGGTCGTGGATCTGCTGCGCAGCGTGCCGTGCCACGTGGTCCTCGGCAACGCCGAACTGTATGTCACGCTGTGGGACACCCCCTTGTGGCCCGCGAACTGGGACATGCCGCTGGCGTGCGAGCTGGTGCGCTGGGAGCGCGACCGGCTGGGCGCCGAGCGGCTGGCGTGGCTGGCCGCGCTGCCGGAGTGCGCCACCTTCTCCGCCGGACGGCTGGATGACCTGCTGGTGGTGCATGGCGTGCCGGGCAACCCCTTTCTGTCGTTCCTGGCTCACCCCGGCGCAGATCGCGCGCCCTGGACGCAGACCGACGACCGCGCCTCCGCCCTGCTCGCCGGGGCAGACGCCGACGTGGTGATCTGCGGCCACACGCACACACCGCTGCTGCGCCGCGTGCCGCAAGCCGGCGGCAGAGACACGCTGTTGGTGAACCCGGGCGCGCTGGGCTACAGCCGCGGGCCGCGCAGCCAGCCGGGCCGGGCGGATTACGCGCTGCTGGACTGGACCGCGCCGACAGGCTGGCAGGTCACATTCCACACATCCCACTATGACCCCAAGCCGCTGCACGCTGCGCTGCTCGCCTGGCGCACGGATTACCCGACCGCCGCGTACATCGCCAACCGCGTGCGCCCGAACGGCGCCGAAGCCGTGCCGGAAGAACGTCTCGACTTCATCAACCACCAGTGGGGACATGCACCCGACTGGTGGGAGGGCCGCGATGAGCTGCCGGCCTGGCAGGCCCTGCGCGGGGACGAGACGCTGCCCTGAGTCGCTACCTTGGCCGGCGGCTGCGCCCTCCGAGCGGGGATGAGTGAGCCTTCCGGCCCGTATTTTGTCTTATGCAAAGCGTGTGCTACAATCTCACCGCTAACCGAACCGCAGCTTTAAAGTCCGCAAGGGAGTAAAGCCCATGGATGCGCAAATTCAGGAATTCCTCAACCACCTCACCGCCGAACGGGGCAGTTCCGGTAATACCGTGGCAGCCTATCACAACGACCTGAGCCAGCTCAACGAGTTCATGTCGGGGCGGAACCGGGGGGACTGGGCGGACGTCACACGGGACGACCTGATCGAATATATCCTCTGGCTGAAAGAACGCGAATACGCGTCCGCGACCGTGGCGCGCAAAGTCGCTGCGATGAAATCATTCTGCGCTTTCCTGCTGCGCATCGGCGCGATCGAGGACAACCCGGCCGAAGAGCTGGATTCGCCGAAGGTCAAGAAGCAACTGCCGCACACCTTGAACCCCGATGAGGTGGACCGTCTGCTCGCCCTGCCCGCGCAGCAGAGCACCACAAAGGCGCTGCGCGACACAGCCCTGCTGGAAATGCTCTATGCGACCGGGATGCGGGTCAGCGAAGTCGCGAGCCTCACCCTGGAGGATCTCGATCTAGAGGCGGGCACGGTGCGCTGCATGGGCAAGGGGAGCAAGGAGCGGGTCATGCCATTGTACGCCGAGGCGGCGAATGCGGTGCGCACCTATCTGGATCAGGGACGGTCCAGGCTGTTGGGCGCCAACGAGGGCGAGCGCACGCTGTTCCTGAACCCGCGCGGCGAGCGCCTGACGCGGCAAGGGCTGTGGTTGATCATCAAGGGCTATGCCCAGCAGCTGGGGCTGCAAGACCGGGTGACGCCCCACACCCTGCGGCATTCCTTCGCGACGCACATGCTCAATGGCGGCGCGGGCCTGCGTGAAGTGCAGCGGCTGTTGGGCCATGCAAACATCTCCACGACACAGGTCTACACGCATATCTCGCAGGATCGGCTGCGCCAGGTGTACGACGAGGCGCATCCGCGGGCAAAGTGAGGGTGGAGGTTAGGGGTTGGAGGGTGGACCGTCGTTTCCCGCATCCAACCTCCGACCTCTGACTTCCAGATCCCAAAGGAATGGATCTATGAGCAACGACACATTTACTCGTGCGGACTATCGCGAAGCAGCCGACGCCATCCGGTCGCGGACGGCGCACCGGCCGACCATCGGCTTGATCCTGGGCTCCGGGTTGAACCCGTTGGCCGATGAGGTGACCGATGCCGATCGCATCTCGTACGCTGGCATCCCCCACTTCGCGCGGCCGAGCGTCGAGGGGCACGTGGGACAATTGGTGATCGGCCAGTTGGCCGGCCAGGATGTGCTGATCATGCAGGGCCGCGTTCACGCCTACGAGGGCAACTCGTTCCAGCAGGTGACGCTGCCGGTGCGCGTGATGAACGAACTGGGCATCGGCACCTTGATCGTCACCAATGCGGCCGGCGGGCTCAACCCGTCGTTCCGCGCCGGCGACCTGATGCTGATCAACGACCACATCGGCCTGATGGCGATGGTCGGCGGCAACCCGCTTTGGGGCCCGAACGACGACTCCCTGGGCCCGCGTTTCCCGGCAATGAACCATGCGTATGATCCCAACCTGCGCCAACTGACCCGCCGCGTCGCCGCAGAGCTTGGCATTACACTGCGCGAGGGCGTCTATGTGGGGCTGGGCGGCCCGACGTTTGAGACCCCGGCCGAAGTGCGGATGCTGCGGATGCTAGGCGGTGACGCTACCGGCATGTCCACCGTGCCTGAGGTCATTGTCGCCTGCCACATGGGCATGCGCGTGCTCGGGATCAGCGGCATCAGTAACGAGGCGATTGATGACCCTGATGCCGTCGAAACCGCCAACCACGAGGAAGTGCTCGCTGCCGGCAAGCTGATGGCGCCGCGCCTGATGGCGTTGCTGCGGGGCGTGCTGGCGGCGCTGGAACGTTAGAACGTTGGGACGTTGGAACATTCCAACGTGCAAACGGGAATCTCATGGCGATCATTGTTGACTTCATCCGGCGTTTGGCGCCCTGGATTTACGGCGCATGCGCGCTGGCTGCCCTCTGGTATCTGGGGGTGGTGATCCGAGCGCGGCGTGATCGGCACTACGCGGTCTTCAGTTTGGAGCGAGAGCAGGCCCTGAACCGGGTTTACGGCGCGTGGGGCGGCGCCATCCTGCTGATCCTGGTGATCGGCGCCACGTATCTGCTGAGCACTGTCGTTTCCGACGCGCTGCGTCCGATGATCGCGCAAACTGAGCCCGCCACGCCGACGCCGACCGCGACCGTGTCCGTCGGCGCGGCCCTGGTCACGCCGACCCCGCCGCTGCCCGACACGACGCCGACCAACACGCCGACCCGCCGGCCGCGACCGACCGCCCTGCCCCAACCCACGACGTTGCCGCAGGAGACGCCGACGCCGGCCCCGGTCAGACCCTCATGCCCGGATGCTCGCGCCGCCATCACATCGCCCGGCATCAATGCTCAAGTGTCGGGGATGGTCCCCATCCTCGGAACCGCCAGCCACGAGCGATTCCAGTTCTATAAGCTGGAGTACGGCGCAGGCCCCAATCCGACCGTCTGGTCATACTTCGACGGGGGCGACAAGCAGGTCCGCGGCGGGCGCCTGGGCACCCTCAACGCTGACGCGCTGGGACCGGGCACTTACAGCATCCGGATCGTCGTCGTGGATGCCAGCGGCAATTTCCCCACGCCATGTCAGACGACCGTGGTGATCCGATAAAGTCGCGGCGTACGCCCGATTCATGCGCCGCCTTCGGGCAAAATACCTTTCGAGATCGCGCTGGGTCAGAGCCTTGTGGCGGTGCTCCACCGGCCAAAGCCTCGTTTCCGGTGCGCTATTTGAACCGTGTTGTCTTTAGGATCCGTGAATGGCACTCACTTTTAGCGGTTTGCTCAAAAAAATCATCACCTACCCGCGCGGTTTCTGGCAGCGCCATGTCGTGAGGTGGACCGCCGTGCGGACGCGCGTCGATGCGGTCAACGAAAAAACGTATGCGGCGGCGCTGTCCGCTCCTGAGCCGAGCCGGCGCTGGCAGGCCGCGGCTGGATTGGCGCGCGGCCATCAACACAGCGCCGACACCATCGCTGCCCTGGTCGCCGCGCTCGCCGACCCCGAGCCGATCGTTCGCTGGGAGGCCGCGGCCGCGCTTGCGGCCCAGGATGCCAGCCACGTTTTCCCGACCCTGACCGCGGCATTGGACGCGGCAAACCCGCTGCAACGCGCGGGGGCGGCCGAGGCATTGGGGCGGGCAGGCGGAGAAGCCGCATCGCAGGTATTGGCGAAGCGTCTAGCGGATACAGACCCGCGCGTGCGCCGCGCGGTGGCTGCCGCCCTGGGGCACATCGCCGATCCAACGCAGGTCACTCACCTGCTGCCGCTGCTGACGGACCCCGCGGAAGACGTGCGGCGCGCCGCGGCCCACGCCCTGGGCCAGATCGGCGATCCGGCGAGCGCCGCGCCGCTGGCCGCGGCGCTCGCGCAGTATCCGCAGTCGGTGTTGGAGCGGCGTTCCCTGGCCGCGGCGTTGGCCCACGCCCCCCATCCCGACGCACAAGCCGTCCTGCTTCAGGCCTTGGGCGATCCCGATCCGCAGGTGCGCGGCTATGCAGCCAAAGCCCTGGGCCAGATCGGCAGCGAGGTCGCGCACGAGGCGCTCACCAGCGCCAAGACCGACCGGGGTGAGTTGCTCCGCGGGACCGTCGGGGATGCAGCAGCGCGCGCCCTGACCTTGCTGGAACGTCGCGGCCGGCGTTCAGCCGCGACAGCGCCCCAGGAACCTGCGGGCCAGGACGCAGCCTGAACGATTTCGGGGTATTCAAAGCCGGCTCTTCCATGGAGGTAACACAATGACAACCGATCACCCGACCCTGTCCGTGGTGGCGCCCTGCTTCAACGAAGAAGGGGTGCTGCATGAGCTTTACCGACGCATCAGCGGGGTGCTCGACGGCGCGGGAGAAGCGTGGGAGCTGGTGCTGGTGAACGACGGCAGCCGTGACCGCACGCCGGAGATCATGCGCGAGCTACACGACGCCGATGCACGCGTCAAGGTGGTGGATTTCGCCCGCAACTTCGGGCATCAGATCGCCGTGACCGCGGGGATGGACTACGCCCGCGGCGACGCGGTGGTGCTGATTGATGCGGACTTGCAGGACCCGCCGGAACTCATTCTGGAGATGCTGGCGAAGTGGCGGGAGGGCTACGAGGTCGTCTACGCCATCCGCGCCGAACGCAAAGGCGAAACCTGGTTCAAGGAGTTCACCGCCAAGGCGTTCTACCGGATCATCTACAAGATCACCGACATTAATATCCCGATGGACACCGGCGACTTCCGCCTGATGGATCGCAAGGTCGTCGCGGCGTTGAAGACGATGAAAGAGAAGCATCGCTTCCTGCGCGGCATGTCGGTGTGGGTGGGCTTCCGGCAGACAGGCGTGAAATACGTGCGGGCCGAGCGTTACGCGGGCGAGACGAAGTATCCGCTCAAGAAAATGCTCAAATTCGCGATGGACGGAATCACTTCGTTCTCGTATTTTCCGCTCCAACTTGCGACCTACATCGGGTTCGTCTCGGCGGCGATTGCCGTCCTGGGGATCATCGTCACGATCATCCTGCGCCTCTCCGGCAGCCACGCCTTCTTCGGCCAGGCCACCACGCTGGTCAGCGTGCTCTTCCTGGGCGGCGTGCAGTTGATCTGCCTGGGCATCCTGGGCGAGTACCTGGGGCGGATTTATGATGAGGTGAAGGGGCGGCCGCTGTATATCGTGCGCGAGGCGTTAGGATTTGAAGAATAACCAATAAGGTGTTTTGGCCGTCTGCAGACGGCCAAAACACCTTACTTATTTCCATCCGGCTTTCCGTTGTGATACTTCCCCGCCGGCTGTTTGCTCGCCCAGACCAGCAGGATCATCGCCGCCACCCCCAGCACGCCGAGCGCAAACAGCTTCTGCAGACGGTTCTCCAAGAACAGGGCGAGCGCACCGAACGCCGCACAAAACGCGTAGTAGCTCAGCACGATCTGCCGCTGCGTGAAGCCGATATCCAACAGCCGATGGTGCAGGTGGTCACGGCCGTTGAAGCGCGGCTTCCCCCCCTGGCGCAGCCGGTTGTAGATCAGCCACGCCACATCGAGGATGGGCAGCCCCATCGCCAGCAGGACCGTCGCCACCTTGGCGCCGCCGATGATCCCCAGCGCGGCCACCGCCCAGCCCAGAAAATATGACCCGTTGCTGCCCATGAACGTCTTGGCCGGGTTGAAGTTGTACGGCAGGAAACCGACCGCCGCGCCGACCAGCGCCACCGGCAGCAGCGCCACGCTGTATTGCCCCTGGCGCACCATGTGGATCGCGATAAATGTCGCAACGATGGCCGACACCCCCGCGGCCAGCCCGTCCAGCCCGTCCAGCCAGTTCACCGTGTTCATCATCCCCGTAAACCAGAAGATCGTCAGCGCCCACACGATCGGCCAGGGGAAGACGATCTCCCCGGCGCCAAAAGGATTGGTGATGCGCTCGATGAAGATAATGAACGCAATGGCGATCAGTGCGGACAGGAACTGGGCGAGGTACTGCGGCCGGCTGGGGAGTTGAAGCCAGTCATCCACTAGGCCGAAGATGAAGATCGCGGTCGTCCCCAGCAGCAGCCCGGCCAACCGCGTCAGCTCGTTGGGATCGAGCCGCGGCGGCAGCCAACGGACCGGCAGCACGAGCGTCGCCAACACCGCCGCGGTGAACCCGGCATACATCGCGATGCCGCCCAGCCGCGGGATCACCCCGCGATGTTGGCGCCGGCCGCCAGGCCGGTCGGCGATGTTCTGCCGTTGGCCCAGCTTCATGGCCCAGGGTGCGATGCTCAGGCTGAACAGGAACGCGATCGCGAAGATCAGGATAAAACTAAGAAAATACTGGCTCAAAGATGGAATCCTTGGGATAAACGTGCTGCGCAGCGAGTGGGTTGGAGCGGAGTGAGCACACCGCGCCTGCGCACGCCGCAGGTGGGTGCAGGTGCCCGCAGATGCGAACGGCTTAATGGCGAAGATCGCATCAACCTGGAATACTCCCACTCCGCTTCATACTCCGCGCTTCACGCCCCACGCCCTACGCTACGGCCGCAACCGGTTCAACATCCGCGGGAACGCGATCGTCTCCCGGATGTGATCCAGCCCGCAGATCCACGCCACGGTGCGCTCTACGCCCAATCCAAAACCGGAGTGCGGCACCGAGCCGTAGCGGCGCAGATCCACGTACCACTCATACGCCTCGCGCGGCAGCCCGTGCCGGTCAATCGCGGCCAGCAGCACGTCCGGATCGCTCATGCGCTCGGAGCCGCCGATGATCTCGCCGTAGCCCTCGGGCGCCAGCAGGTCGGACGAGCGGCACACCTCGGGCCGGCCCGGCTCCGGCTCCATGTAAAACGCCTTGACCGCGGTCGGATAGTGATGCACGAACACCGGCCGGTCGAACTGGCTGGCGATGAACGTCTCGTGCGGCGCGCCGAAGTCGCCCCCCCACTCGATGGGCGGCAGCGGCTCGTCGTTCGGCGGCACGGTGACGCCCTGCGCCGCGGCCGCGTTGATCCGCTCGACCGCCTCGTCGTAGCTGATGCGCGGGAAGGGCGCGGTCACCTTCTCCAGCGCGGTCGTGTCGCGCTCCAACAGCTTCAGCTCGACCGCGCGCTCCCGCAGCGTCGTCTGGACGATGTAGCTGACGTACTGCTCCTCGATCTCCAACAACTGCTCCAGCTTGCAGAACGCGATCTCCGGCTCCACCATCCAAAACTCCTGCAGGTGGCGCCGCGTCTTGCTCTTCTCTGCACGGAAGGTGGGGCCGAAGCAGTAGGTCTTGCCCACCGCGAAGATGTTCGCCTCGTTGTAGAGCTGGCCGGTCTGCGCCAGGAACGCGTCCTCGCCGTGGAAGTCGGTCTTAAACAGCGTCGTGGTGCCCTCGGCCGCCGACGGGGTGAGGATCGGCGTGTCCACCAGGGTGAAGCCGTTATCGTCCAGCCAGTCGCGCATCGCCTTGATGATAGTCGCGCGCACGCGCAGGATGGCCCACTGACGGTTCGAGCGCAGCCACAGGTGCCGGTTGTCCATCAGGAACTCGACACCGTGCTCCTTGGGCGCGATGGGGAACTCGCCCGACTCCTGGACGACCGTCAGCCCGGTCACATCCAGCTCGAAGCCGCCGGGGATGCCGGGCGCGCGCTCGTCGGCCTTGACCGTACCGGTGATGATCAGCGACGACTCCAGCGGCATGCGCTTGGCGGCCTCGAAGTCCTCCTCCGAGACGTTGCCCCGAAAGACCACCGCCTGGATGACGCCCGTGCCATCCCGGACGCGCAAGAACTGGAGCTTACCTTTGCCGGTCTTCAGTTGCAGCCACCCCTGCAGGGTGACGGCCTGCCCGACGTGGCGGGCGATATGTTCGATGCGAGTGATAGTGGGCATACGGACTCCGAATTGCGAATTACGTGATTCGACTTGATCTCTGCGTGAAATGGAATATACAAATATCTCAAATTACCGAACGCGGGCGATTATAGCACAGGGCAGGCAAGCGGCATAACCGCTCCATCCGCGCTACCCCCACGATCAGACCGTGTGGGTCAGTGGCTATTCCCCCTGGCTGCTGGCGCGCTCCACCGATGGCGGCGCCAGTTGGCGGCAGTTGCCTTTCTATCTGCTGCTCCCCCTGGCGGCGCCGGAAACGTGTGCGCCGGAGGAGGGGTGCCGGGCTGACTTGATCGCGCGGTAACCCTCCCGCAACTGCTCCGTGTCGCCGCGTCACCGTGTCGCCGCGTCACCGTTTCGCTCCACCCGCACGCGCGCGATCTTGCGCTCCTCCATCTTGGTGACAGTGAAGCGCAAGTTGCCGTAGGCGATTACCTCGCCTTCTTTTGGGATGCGACGGATCTGGAAGAGCAGCAAGCCGGCCAACGTCTCGTAGTCGGGCGAGGTGGGCAGGGTCAGCTTCAGCGCCTCGTTGACCTCATCTACACGGGTTTGGGCGTCAAGCTCGTACGCGCCGCCGGCCAGCTTGGACACCTGCGGCTGCTCCGTGACCCACTCGTCGGTGAGGCGCCCCACGACCTCCTCCGCCAGTTCCTCCGAGGTAATCAGTCCGGCCGTGCCGCCGAACTCGTCTATCACCACGGCCATGTGCTGGCTGTCTCGACGCATCTGGTTGAACAGGTCACCGACGCGGCGGCTCTCCGGCACGACCAGCGCCGGCTGGATCACGCCCGCCGCCGCCAGGGTATGATTCACGATGTCCGGATTTTCGACCACGCGAGCTACCACTTCCTTCATCGAGACGACCCCGCAGATATGATCGAGGTCCCCTTCATACACTGGGAAGCGGGAATGACGCGAGTCTTTGAAATGCTCCAGCAGATCGCGCACGGTGGCGTCTTTTCCCAGCGCGACGATGTCGGTGCGCGGGATCATCGCCTCGCGCACGAAGCGGGCGCCGAACTCCATCGCGCGCAGCACCAGCTTCTCGTCGCCCGAGGTGATCACGCCTTCGTCCTGGCTCTCGCGCACGACTTCCTTCAGTTCCTCGATCGTGTGGATGCCGTGGCCTCCCGTCTGCCCGCCGATGCCCAGCAACCGCAGCACCAACGCGGTGGAATGATCCACCAACCAGACCAACGGGCTCGCGATCCGGCCAAAAACGGTCATTGCTCCCGCCACGGCCAGCGCCGACTCGACCGGGTAGCGCAGCGAGATGGTCTTCGGCACCTGCTCGCCGATCACCATCAGGATAAAGGAAAGAAGCACGAACACCAGGATCGTCGCCAGCGCCCCGGACAGTGGCCGCAGAAACGGCACCACACCGAAGACGCGGGCCAACACCGGTCCCAAGAGCGCGCGCAGCGGCTCCTCGGCGACGACACCCAAGAGCACCGAAGCCATCGTGATGCCCACCTGCGAGCCGGCGATCGCCCAGTCCGGGTCGCGCAGCATGGCGGAGGCGAGCTTTGCGCTGCTGTTGCCCTCGCTCGCCAGCCGCTCAATCTGTCCCCGCCGCACGGTGACGATGGCGAACTCGAAGAGAACAAAGAAGGCGTTGGTCAGCACAATGACCACGCCTGCGATGATCGGGCCCAGAATCGAGGACCCGCCAGCTTCTTCCATAGCACTTTCCTCCTGAACAAAACGCGACTATTATACTGCATGGTGCGTCTGCCGAACCATTTCCGTGTCGAAATGAACGCACGGCCTTGGGGCCGCTCTCCAAATATGCTATACTCTCGACCGACGATGCGCCCGACGATTCCTGTGCTCCGAAAGGACCGACCATGATCCCACTCCGCGACCGCCTGCCGACCCGACATTTTCCCGTCATGACGATCTCGTTCATCGCCCTCAACATCGTCGTCTTTGCGCTGCAGATGCTGGTGCTTGGCACACAGGGCGAAGAGGGGCTGCAACAGGCGATCTACACCTTCGGGGTCGTCCCGGCCCGCGTGGCCTCCGATCCCGGCCCGATGACGTGGCTGACCTTCGTCACCTCGATGTTTATGCACGGCGGCTTCATGCACATTCTGGGAAACATGCTCTATCTATGGATCTTCGGCAACAACGTCGAGGACGTGCTGGGGCCGTTCTGGTTCACCGTCTTCTATTTCCTGACCGGGTTTGCGGCCAGCGCGGCGCAGGTTCTGGCGTCGCCGGCCTCGGGAGTGCCCGGCATCGGCGCCAGCGGGGCCATTGCCGGGGTGTTGGCCGCCTACCTGATCTTTTTCCCCGCCGCCCGGGTGGACACGCTGATCTTCCTGGGCCTGTTCAGCCGGATCGCCGCCCTGCCGGCCGTGCTGGTGCTGGGCCTCTGGTTCGTGCTGCAGCTCTTCAACGGGGTCCTCTCGTTTGGCGTGAGTGCGGCGTCGGGCGGCGTGGCCTATTTCGCGCACATCGGCGGCTTCGTCGCCGGGCTGATCCTGGCGCTGCCGTGGCTGGCGAAGGCGCGACGGATGGGGCGGGGGAACTGGAATCGGTGATGGGGATGGCGATTTGGAGGTGTGCGCGTGGATGCTGGAGGACTGATCGAACAACTGGCATTGGGCGGCAAACGGACCGCGGCGCTGGTGGCCGGGGTATCGCCGGACCAGGCGCGCTGGCGGCCGGCGCCGGAGGCGTGGTCGCTGCTGGAGGTGGTCAACCACCTGTGGGATGAGGAGCGTGAGGACTTCCGCATCCGGCTCAACCTGATCTTACACGACCCGCTGGCCGCGTGGCCGCCCATTGATCCGGGGGGCTGGGTGACGGCCCGTGATTACAACGGCCGCGAGCTGGCGGCGTCACTGCAGGGCTTCCTGGCGGAGCGCGCCGCGTCGCTGGCCTGGTTGCGCGGGCTGGCCGCGCCGGACTGGGACGCGACGGTCGAGACGCCCTGGGGCTGGCGCATCACGGCCGGCGATATGCTGGCCGCATGGGCCGGCCACGACGTGCTGCACCTGCGGCAACTGGTGGAGCTGCACTGGGCGCACACCGCCCGACTCGCCGCGCCGCGCACCACGATCTATGCGGGCGAGTGGTGACTGTTCCCGAATACGGGACGCGGACAAGCGCGGATGAACGCGGATCATGCTCGCGAAAGGAAAGGCTATGTCAGCCACGTTCAAAATCGAATCATTGCTTGCGGCTCGCCTGTTTCTGAGCCCACAGCTCGTCGGTGACCGTCTCTTCTTCCTCAGCAGCCTGTCGGGCAAGCTGAGCCTGTACGCGATGGACCGGGCCGGCAGCGTGCCCGAGCCGCTGCTGCCGCCCGACATCGCGTTGATGACGCCGGAGTTGCTGGGCGGCGAGCCGTTCTGTGTCTTCCCGGCGCTGGGCAAAGTGCTGGTGATGATTGACCGGAACGGCGACGAGAACTACCAGCCGCATTTCATTCCGCTGGATGGCGGCATCCCGGAACTGATCTTTGGCGATCGCTACGCGGGCCAGCAGTTGGTGTGCAGCCACTGCGACCCCGAACGGAACATCGCCACCTTCAACGTGGACCCGCGCACCGACCCGCTGCAGCACTCCTTCCTGGCTGACCTGGCGACGCTGGAAATCACCGACCTGGGGGACAGCCTTTACGGCAACGTCTACCTGGGTGCGAGCGCGGACACCTCGCAGATCGTGCTGGCTGACGGCTACACCCAGGGTGACGAGGCGATCTTCCTCTGGAAGCGGGGCGCGGGCGGGCGCCGGCTGCTGTTCGGCGTGCCCATCGAGCAGCGCGCCACAGGCCAGGCCGTGCCGCTGAACTCCATCGCTGACGTCCAGTTCACACCCGGCGGCGGCCTGCTGTTTGTCACGTCGCTGTTCGATGATCACTACGGCCTGGGCTACTTCCCGCTCGCCGACCCGGCTGCGATCCGGCCGGTGGCGATCATCGGCGCAGTCCACACGGGCGTGGGCGAACTGGAGCACCTGGAGCATCTGGCGGGCGAGCGCTACCTGCTCCGCTATAACATTGACGGCTGCTCGTGGGCCTACGAGGGCGCATTCGACGAGGCCACTCTTCGCCTGACGCTGGATCGCGTGGTCTGCGGCCAGGGCGTGCTGAGCAACGGCGTGCTCCAGTCTATCCGCTACGAGCCGGCCAGCGGCGACTATGCGCTGGCATTCTCCACGGCCACGTCGCCCGTGCAGATCTACACGGTGGCTCGCGCGGACGGCCGCGTAACCCAAATCACCCGCGAGCGGCCGCTCGGCATCACGCCGTCGCTGCTCTCGCCCGGCGAGGACGCGTCCTTCATCAGCCACGACGGCCTGCGCGTCTCGGCGCGGCTCTACCTGCCCGCGGCCGAGCTTGGCTTCACGGGGCCGCGTCCGGTGGTCTTTTATATCCACGGCGGCCCGCAGAGCCAGGAGCGGCCCGACTTCACCTGGTTCTCGATGCCTCTGATCCAGTTCTTCACGCTGCGCGGCTTCGCCGTGTTTGTGCCGAACGCGCGCGGCAGCCACGGCTACGGGCTAGATTATACCAAGCGCGTGGATCGTGACTGGGGCGGGCTGGACCGGCTGGATCATGTCGCCGCGTTCGAACTCCTGAAGGCCGATCCCCGGCTCGACATGAGCCGCGCCAGCGTGATGGGCCGCTCCTACGGCGGCTACATGACCCTGACGCTGGCCGGCCGGCATCCCGAGCTGTGGCGGGCCGCGGTGGATATGTTCGGCCCGTACAACCTGTTCACCTTCCTGGAGCGCATCCCGGAGGCGTGGAAAACCTACTTCTACCTGGCGCTCGGCCACCCGGAGCGGGATCGCGACTGGCTGATCGAGCGCTCGCCCAGCACCTACCTCGGCAACCTGGCCTGCCCCATGCTCGTCATCCAGGGCCGCAACGACCCGCGCGTCCGCGCCGATGAGTCGCAGGACGTGGTCGAATCGCTGCGGGCGCAGGGCAAGCAGATCGAATTCCTATTGTTCGAGAACGAGGGCCACGACGTGACGCGGCTGGAGAACAAGGTGCGGTGCTACGACGAGATCGTGCGGTTCTTCGCGGAGCATTTGCGGCCGTAGAACGCGGCTACGCCAGTGCACAAGGAATCTGGGATGCAAAAGAACGCCAGGATGCTGCGCCGCACGGCGGTTGATCGCTGGATCGGGCTAGGCTTCGGCGTCGTCGGCTTCCTGCTGTACGCCGCGACAGCCGCGCCCTCGGTCGCGACGCTGTTCGATGACAGCTTGGAATTCCAGGTCATCGCACCGGCGCTCGGCATCGCGCACCCCAGCGGCTATCCGCTCTACACCCTCCTCGGCAAGCTGGCCACGCTGCTGATCCCGTTCCGCGACCCGGCCGGCCGGTTGAACCTCTTCTCGGCGCTGTGTGCGGGCGCAGCGATCGGCGTCCTCTATCTCCTGGCGCAGAAGCTTGCGGGGAACCGCGCCGCCGCCGCGGTGGGCACAGCCATCTTCGCGCTCTCGCCCGCCTGGTGGTCACAGGCGACGATTGCGGAGGTCTACGCGCTCAACGGCCTGTTCGTCGCCAGCTTCCTCTACGCGCTGCTGCGGTGGGAGGAGAGCAGGAGGCAGGGGACAGAGGTTAGTGGTCAGAAGTCAGGAATGGGATGGCAGCCTCCAACTTCCAACCTCCAACCTCCAACCTCCCATGACGCCTGGCTGGCAGCCGCGGCGCTCGCGTTCGGGCTGGGATTGGCCCATCACCGCACCATCGCACTGTTGGCGCCTGCGGCGCTGGTCTTGATCGTGTGGGCCGATCCGGCGCTGCTCCGCCAACCGCGCCGCTGGGTCTGGCCGCTCCTCTGCGCCCTTACTCCGCTGCTCTTCTACCTCTACCTGCCGCTGCGCGGCGCGCAAGGGAGCACCTCGCTGGACGGAACCTACGCGCCCACGCTGGCCGGCACGCTGGATTGGGTCACGGCGCGCGGTTACAGCATCTTCCTGACGGGCAACCCGTTCGGGGTGACGCGCGGCGCAGCCGATGTCGTTGGCCTGTTCCTGGCGCAACTGGGGGTGCTGGCGCTGGTCGCCGCGGCCAGCAGCCTGGTCACAGCCTGGCGGTTCAGCGTCCGCCGTGCCACCTTCTTGCTGATCGCGACGGCCGCTGAGATCGCGTTTGCGTCGGCTTACAAGGTGCAGGATATCGAGGTGTTCTTCATCCCCGCCTGCATGTTGATTGTGCTGTGGGCCGCGCTTGGCCTGACCCCGGTCTTCGACGCCGCGGCGCGGCAGGCCGCGCACGCCGCGCGGCCGCTGCGTCTGCCCGGCTGGGCGCGGCCGCTCTACCTGGCGGCCTACCTGCTGCCGGTGGCCGGCATCGTGATGTTCTATCCCGTGCGCGATGCGGTGCAGACCTGGCCGGAACGCGACCGCAGCGCCGCGTGGGGCGTGTACGATCAAGGCCAGGACATGATCGCCGCCATCGCGCCGGGCGGTCGAATGATCGGCCTGCTGGGCGAGACGACGCTGGTGCGCTACTTCCGTGATGTGCTGGGCCAGCGGCGCGATGTCGAAGTGGTCCCCGCCGATGCGGAGGCGGCGCGGCTGGCCGCCGTGGACGCCGCGTTGGCCGCAGGCAAGCCGGTCTACTTGACCCGCGATCTGCCCGGCGCGGCGGCGCGCTACAGCCTCGACGCGGCCGGCCCGCTGATCGCGGTCTCGGTCAAAGCGGCGCCCGCTTCCCCGCCGGCCGGCCAACCCGTCGGTGACGGCATCGCCCTCGTGGACGAACGCACGGAGATCCGCCGCACGCACGCGGGGCCGGCCGTCCGCCTGACGCTGACCTGGGCCGCGGTAGAGCCGGTGCGCGAGGAGCTGAAGGTCTCCGCGCGGCTGCTGGATGCGGCCGGGAACGTCGTCGCGCAGGACGATCGCGTGCCGGTCCACTTCACCTATCCCACCACGGCCTGGGCGCCCGGCGAGCCGGTGGTGGATGTCTATGACCTTCCGCTGGTGGGTCAGCCGAGCGGCGCCTATTCCCCGCTCCTCATCCTGTATCGTGCCGCGGATGGCACAGAAGTAGGTCGCCTGGTGCTCGCCCAGGTCTCGGTCGAACGGTGAGGCATTTCGGACGTTTTGGGCACGATGATCCTGAAGCAGTTCATGAGCAGTCCCACGAGCGTTATGGGTTCGTGAAAGAATAACTTCCGTCGTTGTAGGGCGGATTGGCAATCCGCCCTACGGAACTTGTTTCTTTACCGGCCCTAAGCGGCCTGAACCGGCCTCGCAGCAGTTGGCCGAGGTCAGGACACAGATAGCGTTGGAAGGCGCCCGTGTGATAGACAAAGGAGCCAGCCAATGAAACGCATCCTCCTGCTGTTCGTGCTCACCGCGCTGTGCTTGCTGATGGGGCCTCAGCTTGTCTGCGCCGTTCCCAGTCCCCAAGAAGGCGCCGGCCGTGATCTGGCGCTCGAGCAGGCTATCCTGGATCGCTTGGGCAAGATTGACCCCAGCGCCGTGCCGCTTTTCGATCAGGCAACCCTCGCGATGGATCGCGGTGACGCGTCCGATCTGGCGGCGGCGCGCTCCGGCTTCGAGAAGGTGCTCGCCCTCGCCCCGGATTTCCCCGAGGCGCTGCGGCGCCTCTCCTATGTGGAGCTCGAGCTGGGCGAAGTTGATGCAGCCGTCGAACATGCTCGCCGGGCCTACACTGTTGACGCCTCGCCGTACAATGCCTCTGCTGTCGCCCGCGCCTTGTTGATCGCGGATAAAGACGCCGATGCACCGGAGGCATTGAGGATGGCCCAGGAGGCGGTCGCGGGATTTCCTGACGACATCGAAGTCAACTGGTCGCTCCTGTTTGCAGGCCTCGCAAACGACAAGATCGCTGTCGTGCGCCAGGCGGATCGTACACTCCTGGAGATTGCGCCCGACCTCGCCTATCCACACTACATCGCCGGCCTGCTGGCTGCCGATGATGAGCAGTGGGAGAAGGCCGAGCAGGAGCTGCTTCGAGCGCGCGATCTGGGTATGCCGGCCGATGATGTTCAGGGCATCATTGATGAATACAACATCGCCGGGCAGGCGCGCACCGCCCGGTTTGCCCGCCAGGGGCTGCGCGCGTTTGCCTATGGGGTGGCCGGGTGGCTCGCAGGCATGGCGCTGCTCTTCCTGCTCGGTTTGCTGCTGAGTGCGTTGACCCTGGCCGCGGTGAAACGGCCGCCGCGCGGCGAAACGTTCCGCATCGGCGCCGGCGAACGCATCGTGCGCAGCCTGTACGCGGCGATCATCGGACTGACCTCGGCCTATTTCTATCTCTCGCTCCCCGTACTGGCGGTGATCGTGATCATTGGCGCCGGCGGGATCATCTGGCTGATGTTACGCGCAGGGCGCGTCAACCTGTACCTCCTCGCCCTGGTCGGCCTGACCGGGTTCTACACGGTCGCCGCCATTGTGTGGAGCCTCTTCACGCGCTTGCGCGACGCCGAACCTGGGCGCCTGTTGCCGCGCAGCGAGGCCCCCAGGCTCTGGGCATTGGCCGAAGAAATCGCGGTGCGCGTCAGCACCCGGCCCGTGGATGCGGTCTATGTGACGCCAGGGGTGGAGGTCGCCGTCACCGAGCGCGGCGGGGTGCTTCGCAAGCTGCGCGGACAGGGCCAGCGCTGCCTGATCGTCGGCCTGGGCGCGCTGCCGGGGATGACGCAGGCCGAGTTCTCAGCGGTTTTGGCGCATGAGTACGGCCATTTCTCCAACCGCGACACTGCCGGCGGCAACCTGGCCCACCAGGTGCGCGCCTCGATCCACCACATGGCCTACCGGCTGGCCACGCGCGGCCTGGCGCGCTGGTACAACCCCGCCTGGCTCTTCGTCAACGGCTTCAACCGCGTGTTCCTGCGCGTGACGCTGGGTGCATCGCGGCTGCAGGAGATCCTGGCCGATCGCTACGCGGCGACGGCGTTCGGCGTGCGCAATTTCGTAGACGGCTTGACGCGCATTGTTCGTCTCGACCTGGCCTTCACTTCCCAGGTCAACCGGGAAGTCAAACTGGCCCTGTCCGCCGGGCGAGAATTGCAGAACCTGTACACCTTGCCCCCCGTGGAAGTGCCGGAGGACCGCGCTGCGCTTGACAAGCAGTTGAATGAGATCATGAGCCGGCCGACGTCGCCTTACGACAGCCACCCGGCCGTCAGCGAGCGCATCCGGCTGCTGCAGCCGCTGCAAGACAGGTACGATGCTGACGGCGAACAGGCGCCGGTGTGGGATCTGTTCGACAACCTCGACCTCTTACAGGGGGAAATGACGTCGTTGGTGCAAAAGAACGTCGCCGCACATCAGGCAAACGAGCGGGCCGCCCGGGCAGCATTTCACCGGCGCCTGGCTGCCGAAAGCGTGCCCGAAGTCAAGCCCTACCAGGAGGCGCTCGCTGCGGCGATCGAGTCGGGCGACCTCGCCGCCGAGGCGGAGGCACTGCAGGACGTCGGCCACATCTACGAGGAGCGCGACCTTCCTCAACGGGCACTGCCCTACTACCAACTGGCGCTGGAATCGTATCAGGAACGCAACGATCGCGACGGCGAACGAGTTGCCCGGTTCAACCTGGCCGAGGTTTTCAAGACGCTGGGGCAATTGCGCGAGGCTGAGGAACAGTTGCGCCGGGTCGTCGCGCTGGACGAGGCGCTCGGCAGCCCCGACCTGGATGAGGACCGGCAAGCACTGGCCGAGATACAGGCATAAACCCAACAACCCTGAGGTGATCCATGCAACTCCAAGAACTGATCCGCCAACGTTACAGCGTGCGGGCGTACAAGCCCGATCCCGTGCCGGACGACATCCTGGCGCAAATCCTGGAGGCCGGCCGGCTGGCGCCGACCGCGTCGAACAAGCAGCCGTTCCGTATCCTTGTGCTCCACACGAAGGGTCGCGCGGCGGAGCTGGGCCGCATCTACCATCGCGAGTGGTTCACCCAGGCGCCGATCATCCTGTGCGTCTGCACCGTGCGGGCTGAGGCGTGGCGGCGGGCCATGTACGATGGCAAAAGCCATGCCGATGTGGATGCGACCATCGTCATGGATCATCTCATCCTGGCTGCGACTGATCTGGGGTTAGGCACGTGCTGGATCGCCGCGTTTGACCCGGCCGCGGCGCGCGAGGTGTTGGGGCTGCCCCCGGAAGTCGAGCCGGTGCTTTTCACGCCGCTCGGCTACCCGGCCGACACGCTGAGACCGAAAGAGCGCCGGCCACTGAGTGAGCTGGTGCGATACGAGCGCTGGCAGGCATGATCGCCCGTGAACTGACGCGCGACGAGATCGCGCTGATCTGGTCCATTGACCGGGCCGAGGTCATTGATCAGATCTACTATCTGCGGGACGACGTCCTTGTCCTGGTGCCGGAGCACTACGATATGGTCGGCTGGCCGCCCGGTGAGGAGGAGACATATGGCCCGATCCTGTGCGACTGCTTTGACCGAGGCGGTTGGTTCTACGGCGCCTTCGATGGGGCCGCGTTGGTGGCCGTTGCCGTGCTGGAGAGCAAATTCATCGGCAAAGAACGCGACCAGCTCCAACTCAAATTCCTGCACGTGAGCCAGGCCTATCGCGGCCGGGGGTTGGGGTGCGGTCTCTTCCGGCAAGCCGCGACGGTCGCTCGCGCCCGCGGGGCGAAACGACTGTACGTTT
Source organism: uncultured Anaerolineales bacterium (assembly GCA_964647255.1). Classification (GTDB taxonomy): domain Bacteria; phylum Chloroflexota; class Anaerolineae; order CG2-30-64-16; family CG2-30-64-16; genus CAWJEL01. The sequence goes on from CAZYGI010000001.1 coordinate 29,117, forward strand.
CCGCCACACCCTCGGAGCATACCATCAACTTCTATCTGCACCTGGGGTGCAGGGTCACACTGGAGCCGGACCCAGCGTTGTTCGCGCTGGAGCCAGAGGACATCCATCTGGAGTGCGTTCTGCCGTAGGGGAAGCCGGCATTTTCACATCCCGTTGTGCGGGAACACGATATCTTCCTTGCCGGCCAGCTTGTCCTGGATGCGCTGGGCGACGATCTCCATGTGCTTGCGCTTGTGCACGAAGTCCAAGTCATCGGTGTGGATGGTCAACACGGGGCACAGGTCGAAGGTTTTCAGCCACTCGTCGTAAAAAGTGTCGAGCAAGGTGAGATACTCGGCCGTGATGCCGCTCTCCATGCTCCGGCCGCGGCCGTGAATCCGCTCCATCAACACCGGCACCGGCGCGCGCAAGTAGAGCAGAAGATCCGGCTTCGGCAGCCCGGCCACGACCATATCGTACACTGCCCGGTACGAGCGGTAATCGCGCTCGGTCAAGTTCCCCATATGATACAGGGCGCGGGCGAAGATGTAGGCATCCTCGTAAATACTGCGATCGGAGATGGCTGACTCCGGCGCGGCCGCCAGGCTCAGGTGCTGTTGGGCGCGATGCCCCAAGAAGAACACCTGCAAATGAAACGCCCACTGGCGCATGTCCGCGTAGAACTCGGCCAGGTACGGGTTATCAGCCACCGATTCAAAGGCTGTGCGCCAGCCCAATCGCGCGCCGATCCGCTCGGTGATGGAGGTCTTGCCCGAGCCGATGTTGCCTGCGACGACAACGAAACGCTTGGTCACGTGCTGCTCCTCGCAAGGGGATACTAGAGGAAAAGAGGATATATGAGAATGGGGCGATTTGGCAAATCGCCCCATTGCATTGCAGCGGGGTGTCTACTTCGCGGCCAGGGTGTGCTCGGCGTAGTACGTCATCGCGTCGCGCATGAAGTCGGCCAGGCCGGGGCGATACCTATCATAGGTCGCCCGAAACTCCGGATGCTCGGCGTAGTGCTGGCCCAGGCCCGCGAACATCTCGGCCGAACACGGGTAGAAGTTCTCGATCCAGGCGTGCTGCCGGGCGATGGTCGCCTGCACCTCCGGGTCGCTGGCCGGCCGCTCCATCAGCTCGGCCATGCGCCGGGAGACCGCGTCCCCCTCGGCCTTGACCGCGTTCCACCGCTCCTTGCTCATGGCGTGCACGCGGCGGTTCGACTCCGCGACGGTCTTGGGGTCATAGTGCTCGTTCACTTCACGCTTCCAACGCTCTACCTGCTCCCTCGGCAGCCCCTCGTAGAGTTCTTCGTCCGTCAGGCTCATATCTACCTCCATCAATCTGGCGATTGTTCTGTCAATCGTGTGCAGGAGACGCGCCAACCGCGCGGCCTGTTGCTCCAGCGTCCGCCGGTGCTCCCCCAGCGCCCGGACCGGATCGAATCCGGGATCGTCCAGGATGCGCCGGATCGCGTCCAGCGGCAGATCTAGCTCCCGGTACAGGAGGATCTGTTGCAGCCGCAGCAGATCGGCCGCCGCGTAGAGCCGGTAACCCGCCGGGGTGCGCGCAGATGGGGTCAGCAGCCCGATGTGGTCGTAATGATGCAGCGTCCGGACGCTGATCCCGGCCAGGGCCGCCAGCCGGCGAACCGTGTAAGCTGTCGTGCGCTTCTCCATGCCGGGGATGATACACTATGACGTTACGTCAGAGTCAAGAGGAAAGCCTTAAAGATACGCGTCAGCCGGGAAAGTCCGACCTACGAGTCGGCGCCGCGGAGCTGGTCATAGGCGGCGTTGATCTCCTTCATCCGCTTCTCGGCGATCTCGCGGTACTCCGGGGCCAACCCGGCGACTTTATCCGGGTGGTACATCTGCGCCATCTTCCGATAGGCGGCCGTCACCTCAGCCGGCGTAGCCTGGGGTGTGATGCCCAACACCGCGTAAGGATCCTGTCCTGCGCGGGTGTTGGTGGTGCGGACATCATCTTGCTCCTGCCCGCGCTCCCGCCGCGCCGAATTCCGCGGCGCGGTGAAAGGGCCAGTCCTGGCAAGCCCGTAGGCGATGATCAGGATCAAGAGGATGAGGATGAGCTCAGTTGAACCGACTTGCATAGGCTCTCAAGAACCGCGGAGTCCGGTCAGCGCAGTTTATCCAACACGCGGTCAATTCGGCCGGCCAACCCCAGGAAATATCGTGCCGGGCACGCTTGCGCAAAAGCTGACTTGACAAGGCATTAGCGTCTTGCTGAACCGACTCTTTCGAAATCAATGAATCCCCGCTCAACGTCTACGGCGAGCAGTTGCACGCGAATCCGGTCGCCCACATCCACGCCTTCGAACCCCCGCACGACCTTGCCTTCCACCGGGAGGGCCAACAACCTGGCCCAAGTGCCCTTGTCGGCCGCCCCTGTGACCATGGCGTCGAACTGCTCGCCGATCCGTGACTCCAGGAGCAGCGCGGCCGCGGACTTGCCGACCTGCCGCTCGACTTTGTTCGCAGCGTCCTCTTCCTCGGTGCAGTGCGTCGCCAGCGCCGTCAGCTCGGCGTTGGTGTAAGGCAAGGCGCCGGCTGTGAGCGCGGCCTTCAAGAGGCGTTGGGTGATCAGATCGGTGTACCGGCGATTCGGCGCGGTCGAGTGGGCGTAGTCTCCGACCGCCAGGCCGAAATGGCCCGGCGGGGTCGCGCCGCCCGGCAGATCGGCGACATATTCCCCCGCGCCGAGCAGCTTGATCACCGCGAGGGAAAGGTCGGGGAACCGCAGCGGATCGGCAGCTTTCGCCTGTGTCAGGAACTCCTCCAGGGCCTTGGAATCCGGGTCAGGGGGCAGCTTGCATCCGTGTTCCTGGGCCAGGCCGACGATCCGATCCCAACGTTTAGGCGTGCGCACCACCCGGCGGATCGAAGGGAATTTCTTGGCCGCGAGATACCGGGCGGTCACGCCGTTGGCGGCGATCATGAAATCTTCGATGAGTTCTTTGGCCCGGTTCTTCTCTTCCACCTCAAGACTATAGATTTGGTCGCCCTCGAAAACCGGCTTCGCCTCGATGGTTTCCAGGCTGAGCGCACCGCGCGTGTGACGGAGGGTCTTCAGGCATTGGGCGACCCGGTCCTGCACGCGCAGGTTTTCGGCCAAGCCCGCGACGGCCGTGATCCCATCCGGGGCCGCGGCAGTCCCTTCCAGCCAGGCTGCCACACCGTTATAGGCAAGCTTGGCCTGATTGCGGACGCGCGCCCGGTAGATGTCCGAGCTTTGCAGGGAGCCGTCCGCCGCAATCACCATTTCCACGACCACGGCTACGCGCTCCGCGGCGAAATTCAGGGAGGTGAGGTCGGTGGACAGTTTCTCCGGCAGCATCGGAAAGATCTGGGCTGCGGTGTACACCGAGGTCGTGTTATGGCGCGCGTGGTCGTCAATGGCCGAGCCCGTCTTCACCAGCGCGTCCACGTCGGCCACAGCCACGTAGATTTTGACCTGGCCGCCAGGCAGCGTCTCGGCAACGGTGAGCTGATCCAGATCGCGGGAGTCGTCGTTGTCAATGGAACACCAGAGGCGGTCCCTGAGATCACGGGGCGCCGAGGGGCCGTCCAGCGCCCCGGTCAAGGTCGCAGGCGCCTGCATCGCGTCCAACTCGGCGAGTGCGGCGGCCGAAAAGTCGGGGAGCAGCCCGCGCTCGAGCATCACCCGCTGGGCGATGCTCTGCAAGAGGGCGCGGTGTTGTGAGTCATTTTCGTTCATAGCGTCACACCTTCTTTGCACGCGTCCTGAGCCTACTTCGACGGGCTCAGGACGCGTTTCTGGGTTCCCGGAGCAAAATCAGGTGCCCTGCCGACGACGGCTGGCAGCTCGCTGTACTGCGCCGCGGTCCCCCCCACAGGCAAGTCCCCTTCACAACACATCACACTCATCATGCTCTTGCAGCCAGCCATTTTCCAACCCGGCCGCGTCGAAGGCGTCGAGCGCGGTCTCATACTCCTCCGGCGTGATCTTGCGGCCCAGGAGCGGATGGTTGAGCGCCTTGTACGCCGGGAAGTATTGATCCATCAGGCTGATGTGGACGTTGGGCGAAAGCTCAGCCGCGATCCAGCGCATGACCTCGGCTGTGCCGGCCAGGCCGCCGGGCAGCACCAAGTGACGGACGATCATCCCGCGGCGCGCGATGCCGTCCTCATCGAACACGAGCTCGTCACCGACCTGTCGGAAGATTTCACGCAGCGCGGCGCGGTTGTTCTCCACGTAGCGCGGGAAGCCGGAAATCCGCCGCGCAACGGCTTCGTCGCAGTACTTGGCATCCGGCAGCCAGATATCCACCACGCCTTCCAGGAGGCGCAGCGTCTCGACCGTATCGTACCCGCTGGTGTTGTAGACCAGCGGCACAGCCAAGCCCTCTGCCGCCGCCAAGTCCACCGCAGCGAGGATCTGCGGGACGAAATGGGTGGGCGTGACGAAGTTGATGTTGTGCACCCCACGGCCCTGGAGCTCCAACATCATCTCCGCAAAGCGCGCGATGCTGACGGTGTTGCCGTAGCGGTACTGGCTGATGGGATAATTCTGGCAGAAGAGGCACTTCCCCGTGCAGCCGGAGAAGAAGATCGTGCCTGACCCCCGCGTCCCGGTGATCGGCGGCTCCTCCCACATGTGCACATTCCACGACGCGATGACCGGCTCGATGCCAACGCCGCACGCGCCGCGGCCGGCGCCGGTCCGATCCACGCCGCAGGCACGCGGGCAAATGTCGCAGCTTTGCAGCGCGGCCATCGCCTCACGCGCCCGCGCCGCGAGCTCGCCGGAGCGCTGCCGCGCCAGGTAGGAAGGTTCCCACCTCGAAGCTGGAAGCGAGTGGCTGGAAGCGGGAAGATCGAAGCTGGAAGCTGGCGCTCCCCCCGCGTCACTGTGTCTCCGCGTCACCCTGTCACCCTGTCTCCGTGTCCCCGCGTCACCGTATCACCGTCGCGCTCGCCGGGCAGACGGCCATCGCCAGGCAGCCGGGGCCAACGTGTGCAGCGACCACCGGGCCCTGTTGGGCACGGTAAAGCTGCGCAATGGGCAGCCGGGTGCGCAGCGCAGCACCCATCTCCTCGGCATCCTCGACCGCGGCCGCATCGAAGACGATGGCGTGGACCGGCTCGCCGGCCGGCATGGCCTTGACGCATTCGTCGAGCATGATCGCCAGCGCCTTCTTCTTGCCGCGCGCCCGGTTCCACAGTTCGATGCGGCCCTGGTTGAGCCACAGCACAGGCTTGATGCCCAGCAGACTGCCCAGGAGCGCCTGGCTGCCCTTCATCCGGCCGCCGCGATGGAGGTAATCCAGCGTATCCACGGTGAACATGACCCACATCGCCTCGCCCATCCGCCGCGCCACGTCCGCGATCTGCGCCGCCGAAGCGCCGGACCGCGCCAGCCGGCCCGCCGTATGCAGGGTGAGCGCCAGCGCGCCGGAGATCGCCAGCGAGTCCACCACGTGGATGCGCTCTCGCGCCGGGTGCGTCGCAGCCACGGTTTGCGCATTCTCCACCGTCACGCTGGTGCCGCGCGACATGAAGATGCCCACCACTGCGTCGCCGTTTGCGGTCAACCGGTCGAACGCAGCCTGCAGCGCACCCGGCGTCACCGCCGAGGTGGTCGGCCACCCTGCGTTGTGATCTTTGAGCAGCTCAAACAAGCCTTCCGTGGTGATTTCCTCCCGTTCGCGGTACGTCTTCCCGCCGATGTTCAGGCTAAGCGGCAGCACGTGCAGGCCCAATTCGACGATGATCGCGGGGTCAAGGTAGTGGCTGGAATCGGTCAGGATGTGGACGGTCATTAATTCTGCCTCCGATAAGATTGGCCGAACAGCGATGGGCCGGGCGCTATTGTAACATCCGTTGTCACAAGCTGAAATACCAGCCCCGCCGATTGAGAAATCGGCCAACCCAACTCAGCGCGCCGACCAGCGCGGCTGCTTGCAGCACGGTCAACCAGGTCGGCGCCAGGGTGTACCACGCGGGCCACGGCGGAATGACAAAGACGCCGATCAAAACGCCATGTAATAGATAGAGCGACAACGGGTTTTTGCCCCAGTCGCTCAACACTGGCAGCCGAACCCGCGCGCGCTCATTCAACAGGTGAAAGCCCCAGAAAACCAGCGCGGCCAGCCCCGTGCTGAGCAGGACGTAGCTGGCCGAGGCCCGGTTCTTGCTGAGCGGGATCAGGAGCGAAAGCCCCAGGCCGGCCGTGGCAATCAGCGCACCAAGCCAGGGAAACACGCGCCGGCCGCGCGCCGCATCGTGGTAGAGATCGGCCAGGACGGTCGCCAGGATCAGCATCGCCGCCCAGCTCAGCGCACCCCACGGCCCGTTGTGGATCGCCTCCAACACCGACGCCAGCCAGAAACGATCGAGCAGAAACTGGTAGAGCGCCAGCAGCACCAGGCCAATAGCCGCGCGCCAGGGCAGGGGCAGCCGGATCACGACCAATGTCAGCAGGCCAGCCGCGCCCAGAGCCTGGAGCAGGCCCCAATTGACCGTGCTGGTATAGAGCCCTGACAGATCACCGCCCAGCGAAAGCAGGAAACCCAGGCCCAGTAACGCCAGGTTGCGAACAATGAAATGTTCGTAGGTGCGCCACGCGCCATCGCGCGCCAGCCGGCGCCGGAACGACGCGCCAAAGGTCAGACCGATGGCAAAGACAAACAGCGGTGCGATCAAGTCAATGATGTTGTAGCCGATGTCCGGCGCATGCTTCAGCCACAGCGGGACGTGCGTCACGTGCGCGAGAAAATCGGCCAGCACCATCAGCAGGATGGCGAAGCCGCGATAATGATCAATGGCATCCAACCGGCCGGCCGGCGCCGGATGCGTTGCAGGCATTCAATCCTCCCCCGTCGCTACCAAATCAAGCGGCTGCCAGGGCTCCACCTCCAGCGGCACCTCGCGGGCGCGCACGCGCACGTTGACCAACGCCCGCTGCGGATTTCCCAACGCAGCCAGCGGCACGCGCATCTCAGCCGAGGTGGCATTTGCAAAGACGCGCACCGATGGGTTGTGGAACACACGTCCGCGCTCCAACAACCGGGAGCCGGATTCGCTGAGCTCAACCGTCAGCTTGGGCATCTCGGCGAAGGGCTTATCGCCGCGGTCGCCGAGGAACTCCGCGATGATCTTGACGTCACCCTGCGGCGGGTTCAAGAAGGCGACCGAGACCACCAGCTCATCCCCTTCGCGCCGAATTCGCTGCGTCTCGATGTCGAGCTGCTGCATGCGTTCCGCCTGCGTGAGCTGCTCCATCTGCGCAAGCCTGTTCGCCAGGCTCCGGGCGCTCCGCATGCCGGCCGCCTGGTAGATGATTTCGTCGCCATTCACCACCAGGTCTTGATCCTGGGGAATTGCCTCAAACAGTTCGTTCCGCCGCACAAACGACTCCAGATAGCGGGAAGCAACATCAAACTGGGTGCGGTGCTCGCGCAGGGCAATCAGCTTCCGGTCCACTTGCGCCTGGGACAAAGTCAGAATCCGCCAGCGATCCGCGGCGTCAAAGTTGGCCGGCGGCTCCAGTGCTGCACCCTCCAGGAGGCCGCGCGGATCGGGGAAGCGGCCGTAGTGCACCAGGTAGGCGTAGAGTTCCGGATTCAGCTCATCAGCGAGATCCCACAACGCAACCCGGGTGAACAGATACAACGCCTGGTGGTCCGGGTTCTGGTCGCCGGGATGCGAGAGGAAGATCTTGGTGGGCTTGAAATCGCGCAACTCGGTCTCAAGATCAGCCAGGATGCTCTCGCCCCGATACGGTGCGCCGGGCCGGAGCGCGTGCAGGTAGGGCACCGCGTTGCGCTGCGTCAGCATGGCTCGAAAGGCCTGCCGGTCGCCCCAATGATTAAGCAAGATCTCCAGCGTGCCGAAGTCGGGATAGCCGAGGAAGACCCCATCAGCGGGTTTCAACCCGAGCTGGGTGATCGCGTTCAATCCCTCCTGGTGGCGCGTCAGGCCGCCTTCCAACACCGTGCCGGGATCCAGTGAAACGACGCCGCGGTACCAGACGAAGGACCACTCGTTGCTGTCACCGTTCGTCAACCAGACCACCCGCACCGGCAGGCCCAACGCCAGCGCCTGCTGAATCAGCCCACCCGATGAAAGGGTCTCATCGTCGGGATGGGGCGCCAACACCAGGATGCGATCGGCCGCCGTCAGTTGCAGCTCGGGGCGCTGCCGGGCCGACGCGGTCGAAACCGGCTGCGGCACGTCGCCGGGCGCCGGGGCCACGCACCCGGCCGCTGCCAGCAGCATGAGCAAGCTCATGAACGCACCGCGGCGCGCCCTCGGCGTCCACCGGGGCCGCTGCCACTGGCGCACCTGCATCCAAATCCCCAGGCCGGCGAGGATCACAAAGGCGACCGCCTCCACCGCAGCATTCGCGCCCACAAAAGATTTCACGATCGCGGAGATGGTCAGCGTGCCCGAAACCGCAGAGAGCAGGATCGTCGCCAGGTCGGATCGCCTCCAAACAAAAAACGCACCCGCGATCCCAGCGCCCGCCAGGACGCTGGCGGCCAGCCAGGTCGGCGCAACCGGCATGAACAAACCGGTGACGGTTATCCCCAACATCCCTGCCGAAAGGAAGCCACCGGTCGCCAGCGCGTGCCGGTGCAGGCGGATCGCAAGCAGCGCAAAGGCCACGCCGGCCGCAATCGCCGCCGAAAAGCGCAGCAGATCCGTGTCACGAAAGAGCGCAATCGAGATGATGTGCTCGCCCAGGAAGAACGCGCTGAATCCCAGCCACAACCAGTAGAGCCGGCGGCCGTAAAAGATCGTTACTGCGCCGACGAGAACCTGGATCAGGCGCAGGTAGAAGTTGAAGTCCACGGTGATGATCATGGTTGCCCGCCTAACTGCGCCAGGAGCAGCTTAAGATACGGCTCGTTGCCCAGCGCCACCGGAAAATCTACTGCCGGCTCATGGTACACCCCGGCCACCGCCGCCGTGCGTCCGGCAGCCGCGACCCCGGCAACCACCTGTTCCCGGAACGCGCGCCACGGCAGCTCCGCGACATTGCAGCAGGCCAGGATCAAGCCATCCGCCGCCGTGACCCGCGCCGCCAGCGTTGCCAGCGCGCCGTAGTCCTGCGCGGCCGAGAAGCGTCGCGTCTTGGTCCTGGAGAAGCCGGGCGGGTCGAGGATCACCAGGTCAAACTGATCCCCGCGCTTCGCCAGCCGCGCCAGCCAGTCGAACACATCGCCGTAGACGAAATCGTGCGGGTCCGGCTCGAAACCATTGGTCCGGTAGTTCTCCTGGCCCCACGCCAACACCGGCTTGGAAAGGTCCAGGTTGAGCACGCGCGCCGCGCCGCCGGCGAGTGCGGCCGCGCCAAAGCCACATGTGTAGGCAAAGGTATTCAGGACGCGGCGGCCCGCAGCCCAGGCTCGCACCCGGCCGCGGCCCTCGCGCATATCGGGGAAAAGCCCGACGCTAAGCCCGGCGCCGGGCCGGATCACATAAGACAGGCCATCCTCGTGCGCAACAAATTCCGCCAGGTCGGGGCCGAAGACCGGCCGCGGCGGCGCGAGCTGCGCCATCTCCGCCTCGGTCACACGGCTGGCCTGCTGGGGACGGTATTTGACGTAGATGGCGCGCGCCCCGGCCGCCTGCACCAACTCCCGAAGGATCGGCTGCTTGCTCAAGCCGCCCGGCTCCTCGTCATAGACGCTTGCCACCAGCGCATCGCCGTACCGATCCACCGTCAGGCCCGGCAGCCCGTCGCCCGCAGCGTTCACCAGACGATAGATGGTCGTGTCGGGGTCGGCCGCCAACGGTGCGCGGCGTGCGATCGCCAGGCGGATGACCTCCCGCCAGGCCGCTTCCCGGCGGATGACCTCTCCCCCACCCCCTGCCCGCGCAGGGAAGGGACGCCTGTTCGCAGCTTGTCTCGCAGGGTAAGGCCGCTCGTCTCCACCCTGCTTGTGCGGGAGGGGGGTCGGGAGGGCAGGCGCCCACCGGTCCGGCGGCGGCGCGGTAAACGTCATCGGTTGCCCCGTCGCCGGGTGTGGGATCGTGAGCTGATACGCGTGCAGACACAGCCGCGACGCGGGACGGTCGGCGGGGCCGTACAACGGGTCGCCTACGACCGGGCAGCCGAGATGCGCCAGGTGCACGCGAATCTGGTGCGGCCGGCCGGTTTCGGGGATGAGCTCAAGCAGCGTGTAGGTCGCTGAGTTATCGGTGTAAACCGTGGAGCGTGGAGCGTGGAGCATGGAGCGGAGAGCGTGACCTGTGACTTCTGTCCCCTGCGCCCTGGCACCTGACTCCTGACCCCTGATCGCTGCCCCCTCGTCCCTGGCCTCTGGGCCCGGCTCCAGCACCCGATACCGCGTCCGAGCGGCCAGCCCGCGGGGATCGCCGGCCGCGGCCACGCGGTAACGCTCGCCGTGCTCCCGCACGATCGGCGCATCAATGATGCCCGCAAACTGCGGCGGCCGGCCCCAGACCAGCGCCAGGTAGACCTTGTGAATCTCCCGTCCCTCGAACGCTGCGGCGAGCGCCCGGTTCGCCTCCCGCCGTGCGCTGAAGAGCAGCACGCCCGACGTCTCCGCGTCGAGCCGCTGGTGCATCCCCAGGTAAGCCAGCCCGGCCTGCGCCTGGACGATGCGTAAGGCGTCCGCGGGATACGGATCAGCCGTATCCCGCGCGTGGGTCGGGATGCCAGCGGGCTTGTTCACGACCACGAGGTCGGCGTCCTGGTAGAGGATTGGGATACGCATGGCGAGTCGGTAGATTGGGAAATGGGTAGACTGGCAGATGGGTAGGCCGACAGACTGGACGTTAGTTTCCGATGGTCCAGTCTATCTGTGCCAGTCTACCCATCGTACCCGGTCACGGCGTCAACCGCGTCAGATCTCGCGGGAACAGCGTCGCCAGGCGGACGTTATCCAGCCCAAGCAACTGCATGATAAACCGTTCCAGGCCGATGGCGAAACCGCCATGGGGCGGCATACCGTGCTTGAACGCCTCGAAGTAGGTCTCGAAGGGACTCAGGTCCGTATAGCCTTTCGCCGCCACGGCGTCCAGGTAATCCTGGTACAGATGGAGCCGCTGGCCGCCCGTGATCAGTTCGGTGCCGCGGAAGAGCAGGTCGAACGAGTTGGAATAGCGCGGGTCAGCCGGGTTCGGATGGGTGTAGAACGGCCGCTTCGCCATTGGATAGCCGGTGACAAACAAGAAGTCGCTGCCAAACTCCGCCTGAGCCCACTCGCCCAGCCAGCGCTCGTGCTGCGGCGCCAGGTCCGGTTCGCCGCGGCAATCCTCGCCCCACTGCTTCAGGATGAGCTCCTGCGCCTCCGGGAAGTAGATCGCTGGGAAGGTCTCCGGCGCTGTCGGCATTTTCACGGCCAGCGCGGCCAATTCAGGCGCGCAGGCGGCGCTGAGATGCGCCAGGATGCCGCGGATGACTGTCGCAACCACCGCCATCACATCGCGATGGTCGCGGATGAAACCTAGCTCGACATCCAGGCTGACGTACTCGTTGATGTGGCGGATGGTGTCATGCGGCTCGGCACGGAACACCGGCGCCACCTCGAACACCCGCTCGAACACGCCCACCATGATCTGCTTGTAGAACTGCGGGCTCTGCGCCAGATAGGCGCGCTGGCCGAAGTAGTCCACGGCAAAGACGTTCGCGCCGCTCTCCGTGGCCGAGGCGACCAGCTTGGGCGTCTGGATTTCGGTGAACCCCATGCCGTTCAGGGTGGCCCGGAAGCCGGCCATGATCCCGGCCGACAGTCGAAAGACCGCCCGTTTGGCCGGATGGCGCAGGCCGACCGTTGCGTGATCGAGGAAGATCGGCAGGCTGGCCTTGACGTCCGGCTTGTTCAGCGGAAACGGCAGCGCATCGCGCACCGGCGAGAGGATTTCAAACGTGGGGCCATGAACTTCGATCCCGCCCGGCGCCTGCGGCTCGGCAGCCACGACGCCCTCCACGGCCAGCACCGTCTCGGGCAGCAGCCCAGCGAGGCTTGCCAGCGCCTCGGGCGAGTCCACGACGATCTGCGCCGTGCCGCGAATATCGCGCAAGATCAGAAAATTGATGCCGCCCATGCGGCGCAAGGCGTGCAGCCAGCCAGCCAGCCGCACATGCTCGCCAACGTGCTCTCCGATTTGTGTGGTATAGATGCGTTCTAACATGGGTTCCTCCGCGAGACAAGCAGGGACCGCAGACGGTGGACCATGGACAATTGACCCTGGAAACCGATGATCATCCATCGTCCGTCAGCCGCCGTCCGGCAACAAAAACGCGCCCAATCGTCCGAGGGACGAGGAGCGCGCTCGCGGTGCCACCCTGGTTTGCCGCAGCCTCACGGTTGCGGCCTCAACGGTCTGCGATGACCTGGCCTCGTAACGGGAGGCGCCGGCTTGGGTCTACGTCCGGCCCGGCAGGCAAGCGCAAAGGCTGCCAGGTTGACCGGATTCGACTCAGGCAGCTCCGGAGTGTCTTTCCGAGGGGACGCAGGCGGCATTTCCAGCATCAACCGCTCTCTGAACTGCGCGATCGGCTCGTACTCTCTCCATCATAGCTATTGCGTCAATCCTTCAGTTGTGGGGCGGAGAATACCACGGCCCCCGCGATGTGTCAAAACGCGTCAAAAGAGGCCTTCGTCATCAAGAGCTTGGCAGGCAGTCAAGGGTCGTGTATACTGGCTCTGGACGCGCTGAGCGCCGGGGCTGCCCTTACCCCGGCGCTCAAAAAAGGAGGAGAAGGAGAGAACTCTGCTATATCTCTCAAACGAGAGTGTAGCACAGCGTCCGACGACCTGCTGGACGCGCGCCCCATGTATTGAATACATTATTTCGACGGCTGCTATACGATTGACCTACGTTCCGGGCGCAGCCGTGCGATCAGCCGATGGAGGGAAGCGTGCCTCACGCCGATAGCATCGCTCTGGTGGACCTCAACAGCGACGACTATGCCGAAATCCTGGCCCTGTGGACGCGCGCCGGCCTATCCGTGCGCCCGGAAGGTCGAGACTCAGCCGCGGCATTTGCGCGCCAGATGGCGAGCGGCTCCCAACGGGTCATTGGTCTGCGGGATGGCGGGCGGCTGGTCGCAGTTGCCGTGCTGACCCACGATGGCCGTAAGGGATGGATCAACCGCCTCGCCGTGGAAGCGACCCGCCGGCGCCGCGGGCTGGCCGCACAACTTCTCGTCGAGGCCGAACGCTGGTTCACCGAGGATGTCGGCCTGGACGTCTGGGCTGCGCTGATCGAAACCGAGAACCGGGCCTCCCAGGCGCTTTTCCAAAGCGTGGGCTACCGCCAACATGAGTTGGTCTACGTCAGCAAGCGCACGCGGCCGGAGGCGTGACGCGGTGACATGGTGACACGGGGACGCGGAGACACGCTCCACGCCCTACGCTCCCCGCCCACGCCCCACACCAAATGAGGCATCCATGGACTTCACACAATTCGCGAAAACGATCCAAGCAAACATCGGGCGCGTGATCGTCGGCAAGGCGGACGCGGCCGAGCTGCTGTTGGTCTCGCTCCTGGCTGAAGGCCACGTGCTGATCGAGGATGTGCCCGGGATCGGCAAGACGACGCTGGCCAAGACGCTCAGCCGCAGCCTTGACTGCTCTTTTGCGCGCATCCAGTTCACGCCCGATCTGCTGCCGTCGGATGTGACCGGGCTGAGCATCTTCAACCAGAGGACGCAGGCGTTCGAATTCCGCGCCGGGCCGGTCTTCAGCCAGATTCTGCTGGCCGATGAGATCAACCGCGCCACCCCGCGCACACAGTCGGCGCTGCTCGAGGCGATGCAGGAGCGGCAGGCGACCACCGACGGCCAGACTTATCCCCTGCCGCGGCCATTCCTGGTGCTTGCGACGCAGAACCCGATCGAGCAGGAAGGCACCTATCCGCTGCCCGAGGCGCAGCTTGATCGCTTCCTGATGCAGGTGAAGCTGGGGTATCCCACGGCCGAGCAAGAGGAGGACATCCTTGTCCGCTACCAGGGCGGCGATCCGCTGGTCGAGCTGTCGCCGGTGGCGTCCGCGGCCGATGTGATCGCGCTGCAAGCGCAAGCGCGCGCGATCCATGTGAACCCGGACGTGCGGCGTTACATCACCCAGGTGACGCGCACCACACGGGAGCACCCCGCGGTGGACCTGGGCGTATCGCCGCGCGGGACCCTGGCGCTCTTCCGGGCAAGCCAGGCGTTGGCCGCGCTGCGGGGGCGAGACTACGTGATCCCCAGCGATGTCCAGCATCTCTGCGCGCCGGTGTTGACCCATCGCGTGCACATCAGCCCGCAGGTGCGGCTGCGCGGCCGGACGCCCGGCCAGGTGATCGCGGAGATCACCGCCGCGGTGCCGGTGCCGGTCGCGGAATAGGATCATATGGCTGTCATGCCGCCCGACCCCACCGAAAAACTGCGCCTGGACGTCGAACGTACGCTGCGGGAGAAGCAGGCGGAGCAAAACACGTCGCGCTTCGGCGCGTTCACGGGTGAACTGCGCAGTCGGCGCTTTATTGACGTCACCAAAGACACACAATTCACCGATGCCTGGATTCTCCTCGGCATCGCCATCACGCTCGTTGGGCTGGCAACCGGCAGCCGCTTTGCCACCGCGGCCGCGGCCTGTCTGTTCATGGTCGCCGGGGCCGGTTGGGCGTGGAACGCGCTCAGCCTTTTTGGGCTAACCTACACGCGCCAGTTCAGCGAGACCCGCGCCTTTCTGGGGGAGACCGTTGAGCTGACGCTGGAGGTGCGCAACCGCAAGTTCCTGCCGATCACCTGGCTGCAAGTCACCGATGTGTTCCCTTCAAGCCTGCCGATCGCAGATCCGACGGGCGAGACAGCCCTCGTGCGCATCAACAGCTCCACGAACCTGGGCGAGTTCGTCTCGTTTTGGTCCCCCGGCGCGTTTGGCCGGCTGCGGCGGCGCTTCACCATCCGCTGCACCCAGCGCGGCTACCACGCCTATGGCCCGGCCTCAGTCAGCACCGGAGATGGATTTGGGATGTTCAACCGCCGCGGCGCCTTGCCGGAACAGCAGCGCCTGATCATCTACCCGCGGCTCTACCCGGTGGCCGAGCTCGGACTGCCGGCCAAGAACCCCTTCGGCGAACGGCCTGCGGAGGCGCGGTTGGTGGAAGATCCGCTGCGGACCGCCGGCATCCGCGAATGGCAGCCGGCCGACGGCCTCAAGCGGGTGCACTGGAAAGCCACGGCGCGCCAGACCGCGCACGACCTGCTCAGCCGCATCTATGAGCCGAGCCAGGAACCGCAAATACTGATCTTTCTGAACGTGGCCACGCTGGAGCGCCACTGGTTAGGGCAAGTGCCGGAGCTGATGGAGCGGGCGATCAGCGTGGCGGGCAGCCTGGCCGCGCTCTGCGCAGAACGGCGGCTGCCGGTGGGCCTGATCGCCAACGGCTTCCTGCCGGGCAGCGATCAACCGACCCGCCTGCTGCCGGGCCGCAGCCCGGATCAACTGGTGCATATCCTGGAGCTGCTGGCGGCTGTCACCGGCTTCGCCACGCAGCCGATCGAAGAACTTCTGCTGCACGAGTCCCCGCGGCTGCCGTGGGGTTCGACGCTGCTGGTCGTCACCGCGATTGCCCACGACGGGCTGCTGGCGACGCTGTTGGATCTTCAGCGCGCGGGCCGCAAGGTCGTGCTGTTCACCCTGGCCGAACGGCCGCCCGCCGAGCATCTGCCGGGGATCACGGTGTATCATCTGCCGCACCTGGTGGAAGATCTGATCGCGCCGATGAGTGTTCAAAAATAAAATGCTGCTCACGAACCGTCGTCTGACCCTGCTCTTTCTCTGCCTGGCGGGCCTGGAGGCTGCCTGGGCGACGCCGTTCTGGCTGCTGATCTATCCCAACGGGCCGCGGCCGTGGGCGGCGTTCGGCCTCTTGCTGGCCGGGCTGCTGCTCTGGATGCTAGCGCTGGAGCTGTTGAGCCGGACGAAGATCGGGTCCCCGCTGTATGAGCTGCTGGTGCTGGGGCTGGCAGTGGTCACCAGCCTGCTGACCGTGCGCATCGTGCTCTACCGCGGCCTGGGGCTGTTGGACTTCCGCTGGCTCGCTGCGATGATGCGCGATTCGTCCCGAAACGCAGGCATTTTCCCGCCTGCCGTCGCGTTGATCGCCGTCAACCTCTTCCTCTGGCAGCGCGCCACCGCGGCCACGGGCCGCGACTTGAGCTTCTTCAACGTCGGCGTGAGTTTTCGCGCCGGGATGCTCCTCCTCTTCCTCGGCGCGGGCCTGCTGGCCTATCTGCGCGGGCAAAGCCTGTTTTCCTTCTTGTGGGTTTACTTCGCGCTGGGATTGACCGCGGTCGCGCTGGCGCGCGTCGAAGAAAAGGCCGCGGAAGCGCAGAGCGCGGGGGTGGTGCTGCCGCCGCCCCGGCTGATGCAACTGCTCCTGGCCGTGGGCCTCACCATCGTCGTCGCCTGGCTGCTGGCGCTGATCTACTCGCCCGCGGAGATCACACGCTTCTTGCACCTGTTCGATCCGCTGTGGCGGCTGCTCGGCCCGATAGTCTATGCCGCGCTTCTGGTCCTGGGACGCCTCCTCGATCCCTTCCTCATGTGGCTGGAGGCTCGCTTGACGGCCCTGCTGCGCGATACAACGCTGCCGGTCCCCGATCTCTCGACGGCAACGGCCCAGCAGCAGCCGAGCCCCTTGTCAAAACTCCCGCTCTGGGTGCCCTCTTTGCTGGGCAATCTCGCCCTCGCGGCCGGCATTCTGCTCGCGGCGTTGATTATCGTGGGCCTCCTCCTGCTCTATCTGGAGCGCGTCCGCAAGGCCAGTGCGCGGCGTGAGGCGGAAGAGGAAGGGCTGGAGCAAGTCACCTTCCGCGGCGGCATCCTCGGCCGCGGGGCTCAAGCCTTGCGCAACGCAGCGAAGCTGATCCGGCGGCTCGGCCTGGGCACGCGGCTGCTGGCCGCGGTCTCGGTGCAGAACATCTACGCCAATGTGTGCCGATTGGCGCGCGAGCGCGGCTATCCGCGCCGGCCCGCCCAGCCGCCGGACGACTATCTGCCGGTGCTGGCGCAGGCCTTCGCCGGCCTCGACGAACCGCTGGCGCGCATCACCGCCGCCTACATGCGCGTGCACTACGGCGACCATCCGGTGAACCTGGCGGAGCTGGCGCAGTTGCGGGAGGATTACCAATTGGTGCGAATCAGCGACACGGGGACGGGGTGACGCGGAGAAAAGCTTCACCTCCTCAGGTGATCATTTTGCGCCAGCGTACGGCACGTGCGCAACCGCCCAGGCCAGCCAATCCGCCCGCCAGGAGCAGCCACGTCGCCGGCTCTGGGACCTCGGCGGGCGGTGTGGGCGTGGGCGGCGGGGCATCCGGTTCCTCCAGGCATTGCCAGGTGTCCCCGCCGTCGAAGGATTTGTAGATTTCCAAGGAAGCGGATTCGTCGATTGCGATCAGCTCCACCCGACAATTCCCATCGGGTGCGCACGTTTCGGGCGCTGCCAGGGGGATCAGCAGATAGAAAGGCAACTTGCGCCAAGTCGCGCCGCTGTCGGTGGAACGCGCCAGCAGCAAATCGGAGGGATAGCCATTGACCCACAGGGTCTGATCCTGGGGGTAGCGGGGCGATAATACTAAGACCGGCAAGGCAGAAAAATCTGGCTTCAGCACTCCGTCAATGCTGGCCCAGTGGTCGCCGTTATCCGTTGACTTGTAGGCGCCTCCGCCACCGCTACCCCGATTAGCGCAAAACACGGTGTGATCGTTAGCGAAATCAGGCGAAAAGAAGATCTGATCGGTCGCGGTGCTTCCGCCCCAGTCTAGCCCTTCCCGGCTGGGCTGCCAGGTGAGGCCGCGGTCGGTGGACTTGAAGATCCCACCATCGTAGTGGTAAGCGACGGGGTTGATCAGGATCGTTCCATCCTGGGCGTAGTTCGGCGACAACGCCACCGCGGCGACCCCGCCCACGAAGCGGCGCTCCCAGGAGCCGCCGCCATCGGTCGAATAGAAGAGGCCCTGCTCGCTGTAGCCGCCGGGTTGGCCCCCGCCGTAGCCCAAGAACAAGGTAGTTATATCGTACACCGCCAGGGTCGCGGCGGTATAGCCGCTGGTGCGCGGCGTCGTCAGCGTCGTCCAACTCTCTCCGCCATCGGTGGAGCGGTCCAGCCGGCCGCTGGAGCCACTATAAGTTGCGTAGAGCGTCTGATCTTGCGCATATCGCGGCGAGAAGTATAGATCATGAGTAACATCGAGGCCACCGGGATAGCTGACCTCCGCCCATGAGAGACCGCCATCGGTGCTTCTTTTCAGCATAGATCGGCCATCCGCGTATGATTTCTGGAACAGAGTCCGATCTTCCGCGAAGGTGGGTGAAATATACAACCCCCTCCCCCGAGTATTACAGCCTGGGGGCAGCGTATCAGCGAGGCTTATGGGGTTGAGGCCGAGAAGCTGCCAACACACCAGCACCAAGATACTGCCTCCCCAAAACATCATTCGCCTGAGCATGGGACCTTCTTCACGGGCAACCTGAGCCCGGACACTGGCAAGTCGGACAAATCGCATCCCGCCAGGCCGCGCCCACTGGAGACAACTGACGCACAGGCGGCGTAGCCTGGAAGGCAAGATGGTCGAGCAGGTTGCTGGCCGTGTTGTCGGGGTCATACGTCGTGAACCATGCCACACCGTTGATACGGGCGCACCGTCACCAGGAATACTGCGCCGATACCGGGGAGTTGTCAAATCTCTCGGCTCAGATTCAGAGGCGGCCCCTTTCTGATCGGCCGGCAGCGGTTGGTCTTTTGGCTTCCGGTTCAGCCTGGAGTATACTGGCTGCCTGACCCCCTTCCGGGGGGTGGAACACCCTCAAGGTACAAGTGACAATGCCGGTTTCTGACCCTTGTTCACTCTGTGAAACCGAAGGCCGCAAGATCTACGCTGCGCTGTTCGGCCGCGAGATCCCGCCGACGGTGCTGGAGCGGTTCGTTGGCGCGGCCAAACGGCTGAACGCAACCGTCCCACAGCCGGAGGTGGATCGCTGCACGCGCGCGCTCCTGGCGTGTCCCGACCTGGAGGCGCTGGAGCTGGTCGCGCGCTACTCCCGACGCCTGCCCCTGCTCAGCCGCAAGTTCCAACTGATGGCCTACCTGGCCGAGACGCTGCCCGAAAACCAGCCCCGCTTCATCAACCAACGGTCGAGCTTCCTCGGTGGGCTGCTGAGCGTGGCCGGGGCCGGGCTGCGCACCGCCTGGAAGATGGTCGCCGGGCTCTGGCTGCTGAGGAGCGTGCCCCGTGACTGAGATCATTATCATCGGTTCCGGTGCGGCCGGCACGGCCGCGGCGCTCCGGTTGGCGCGCCTGGGCATACGGCCGATCCTGCTCGACGTGGGCATCACGCCGCCCCCGCACGGCCCGCGCGCCGAGGGCAACCTGTACGAGTGGCGGCAGCGTCACGACAGCTTCGATCTGCAGGTCGGCGCCGACTTCCGCGGGGTCAGCGATGTGCTAACCGGCGAGACCGGCGTCGCCAAGCTCAACGCGCCCAACGCCGCGTTCGTCGTCCGGGACGCGGCCGCGCTCTCGCCGCTCGATGTGACCGATTTCGACGCCCTCCAGAGCTTCGCGCTGGGCGGGCTGGGCAACGCGTGGGGCGCGGGCCTCTACCGCTTCGTGGACGCCGACCTGGCCGGCTTCCCGATCCGCGCGGCCGATCTCGACCCCTACGCCGACATGCTGACGCGGGAGATCGGCATCAGCGGCGCGGACGATGATCTGGCGCCCTACTTCGGCGCGGCGGCCGGGCTGCTGCCGCCGTTGGCGCCCTCGCATAACGCGGCCGGGGTGCTGGCGCGTTACGCTCGCGCGAAGTCCGGGCTGAACCGCCGCGGCATCTTCCTCGGCCGGCCGCGCGTCGCCGCGCTCTCGGTCCCGCACGACGGTCGGCCCGCGGTGGACTACAGCAACACCGAGTTCTGGCAGGATCAGCCCTACCTCTACACGCCGGCCATCACGCTGAAAAAGCTGATCGCAGCCGGCCAGCTCGACTACCGACCCGGGATCCTGGCGCACGCCTGGACGGAAACGCCCGGCGGCGTGACCGTGCACGGGACGGAGCTGGCGACGGGCGCCGCGGTTGAAATTGCCGGCAGGGCGCTGCTGCTGGCGGCCGGAGCCATCGGCACGTCGAAGCTCGTGCTGCGCAGCGCAGGCGACACCGAGACGCGGCTGCCGCTGCTGGAGAACCCGGCGGTGCAGATTCCGTTCGTGCTGCCCGGCAGCCTCGGCCGCGCACTGGACGCGCACTGCTTCGGCCTCACCCAGCTCAACTTGATCTGGCAGGCGGCCGCGTACGGCTGCACGGCCCAGGGGAGCATCCTGGAGATCACCTCGCCGATGCGCGCCGAGTTCTTCGGCCGCTTCCCGCTGTCGGCGCGGGCGAACCTGGCGCTGGTGAAGCAGATGCTGCCCGCGATGCTGGTGATGCAGCTCTTCTTCCCGGCCGCGATCCAGCCGCCGGCCCGGCTCTCGCTCCAGCCCAACGGCCGTCTGCGCATTGAGGGCCACCCGAACGCGGTCGAGCTGCGCAAGCTGGGCGGCCTGCTCGCCGCGCTGCGGTCGCTGGGGCTGTGGACGCACCCAATCCTGATCCAGCGCCCGGTCACCGGCCACGCCATCCACTATGCCGGCACGTTGCCGATGCGCGCGGTGCCCGGCCGCTACGAGTGTGGCCCGGACGGCCGGCTGGCGGGCGCCGCGCGGATCTATGTCGCCGATTCGGCGGGTTTCACCGACCTGCCGGCGAAGAACATGTCGTTCGGCATGATGTGCAACGCGATGCGCGTCGCCGAATTGGCCGCGCGAGAACGTTGAAGCGTGTCAACGTGCAAACGTGCAATTCGGAGTCCCGGCTATGACCACGGTTCTGATCACCGGCGCGGGCGGGTTCATCGCTCGCCACCTGGCGCCTGTCCTGCAAGAGGCGGGCATGAGAGTCGTCGGCACGTCGCGCACGATGCGCGATGTGCCCGGCTTCGATGCGATCTATCCCGCCGGCCTGGGCGAGCCGCTGGCGCCGATCCTGGTAGCCGAGCGGCTGGATGCGATCGTCCACGCCGCGCTCGCCGCCGGGCCGGACGCGTACCGGCTCAACGTGGAGGGCACGACGCGCTGGCTGGCAGAGGCGCAGGCGGCCGGCGTCCCGTTGCAGATCCTCCTCAGCAGCCTCTCCGCGGCGCCGGATGCGCTGGCCGCCTATGGCCGTGCCAAGCACGTCCTGGAGCAGCGCTTCCTCGCCGCGGGCCAGGTCGTTTTCCGCATGGCGATCGTGGTCGGCGACGGGGGGATGTTCGCGCGGCTGCACGAGTCGGTGCGCCGCTCGCCGGTCGTGCCGCTGCTCGGCGGCGGCCGGCAGACCGTCTACGTGCTGGGGATCGGCTTCCTGTGCAACGTCCTGCGGGATGCGATCCGGGCCGGCGGCGCCGGGTTGGCCGGCCGCGCGTGGAACCTTCAGCAACCCACCTCGTATCGCCTGCGACAAGTGCTCGCGGCGATCGCTCACGGCTACGGCTACCGCCGCCTCTTCATCCCGGTGCCGGCCCGGCCGATCCTGGGCGTGCTGCAAACGCTCGAAAAACTGCCCCTCCCGAAGCTGCCGATCACGAGCACCAATGTGCGCGGGCTGATGCAAGGCGAGGGGCAAGCCTATCCTTCCGATTTCGCCCGCTTCGGCTATGCGGAAGAACCCCTCGAGCAGTTGATCGCCCAGATCCGGCGCTGAGTGCATAGCCGCCAGCCGCGGTTTGAACTCTGGGCGTCAGACATGATATACTATGTCATGTAATCGGACTTTTTGCTGTGTCTATTCATCCGCCAGGAGGTTCCGCCGTGCGTCTATCTGTTTTGCAGGAAAACCTTGCGAAGGGCCTATCCATCGTCGGACGGGCCGTCTCCTCCCGGAGCACCCTGCCCGTCCTGGGCAACATCTTGCTGAGCACCGACGACAACCGCCTGAAGCTGGCCGCCACCAACCTGGAAGTCGGCGTGATCTGCTGGATCGGTGCGCAGGTGGAAGACGACGGGGCGATCACCCTGCCGGCGCGACTGCTCACCGACTGGGTCAACTCCATGCAACCCGATCGCATCGGCATGGAGATGGTGGTCCGCCAAATGAGCATGAACCTGAAGTGCGGCCGCTCCGAGTCGAACATCAAGGGCATTGACGCCAGTGAATTTCCGTTGATCCCCTCTGCGGACGGCGCGAACGCACTGGGTCTGCCGGCCGCTACGCTGCGCAAGATCATTGACCAGGTGGTCTTTGCCGCTGCTGATGCTAAAGACACCAGCCGGCCATCGCTCACCGGTGTACTGGCGAAGTTCGAGGGCGACCGGCTGACCCTGGCGGCAACCGACGGCTATCGTCTCTCCGTGCGCCGCACCCTGCTGCCCGCCGCGGCCCCGGCCGACAGCAACATCATCATCCCCGCCCGCTCGCTGGTTGAGGTGAGCCGCATCAGCGGCGAAGCGCACCCTGACCGGCCGGTGGAGATCACCGTAGCCGGTCCCCGAAATCAGATCCTCTTCCGGCTGTTCGGCAAGGGCGAGGCAGAGGGCGAACGCGGCGCGTTCCACCAGGTGGATCTGGTGTCCCAGTTGATTGACGCCAAATTCCCGGACTTCACCGCGATCATTCCGAAGAGCCATACCACCCGCACCGTGCTGGACACCGCTGCGTTCCTCCGGGCGCTGAAGGTGGCGTCGCTCTTTGCACGCGATGCGTCCGACCGGGTCGTGTTCGCGATCACGCCCGGCTCCGATACCCTGCCGGGCCAGGTGTCGCTGCGCGCGACGTCGGCCGAGGCGGGCGACAACGTCAGCGATATTGACGCGCTGGTGGAGGGCGCGCCGGTCGAGATCGCCTTCAACGTCCGCTACGTGATCGAAGTCCTCTCGGTGATTGACACGCCGCAGGTCGTGCTTGAAACCACCCGCTCCGACCGCCCCGGGGTGATCCGCCCGGTCGGCGCCGGCCCGGAGGAGTTCACGCACGTGATTATGCCGATGCAGTTGCAGCGCTAGGAGTGAGTAGACAAGTAGACAAGGCAACAGGTGGACGAA
This sequence comes from uncultured Anaerolineales bacterium, assembly GCA_964647255.1. Taxonomy (GTDB): domain Bacteria; phylum Chloroflexota; class Anaerolineae; order CG2-30-64-16; family CG2-30-64-16; genus CAWJEL01. Next base: position 52,169 of record CAZYGI010000001.1, read on the forward strand.
ACCAACCTCTTCATCCGCCCATCGGCTTGTCTACTTGTTTCTCCGCTCCTTGTTTCCTCTCATGCGTCTCAACTACCTCTCCCTCGTCAACTTCCGCAATTACGCCCGGCTGGAGCTAAACCTGCCCGACCGCATCACCGTGTTTCAGGGCGCCAACGCGCAGGGCAAGACCAACTTGCTGGAAGCGATCCACCTGCTGGCGACGGGCCGTTCGACGCGCGCAGGCGCGGAGCGAGAGCTGATCAACTGGCTGGCGCTGGAAGGATCGTTGCCCTATGCGCGGCTGGAAGGGGAGATCGGCGCAGGAGCGGAGATGCAGCGGTTGGAAGTGGTGTTGGAGCTGGCGCGTAACGGCGGCAAGGAAGGCCCGATCATCCGCAAACAGGTGCGCATCAACGGCGTGGCGAAGCGCGCCCTTGACCTGGTGGGCCACCTGCGCGTTGTGCTTTTCCTGCCCGAAGATGTGAGCCTGGTGTCCGGCGCGCCCGCCGAGCGGCGGCGCTATCTCGACATCGCCCTGTGTCAGATTGCACCGAGCTATTGCCGCGCGCTGAGCGAGTACCAGAAGGTGTTGGCCCAACGCAACGCGCTGCTCCGCCGGCTGCGCGACGACGGCGGCGATGCCGGCCAGCTCGGCTTCTGGGACGGACAGATGGCCGAGCACGGCAGCGTGCTGCTGGGCCGTCGCGCCATCGCAATCCGCCAGCTCGACACGCTTGCCGCCGACCGGCACCGCAGCCTCACGGGCGGCGCGGAGCGGCTGCGGCTGAGCTATCTACCCAGCCCCGACCCGATGCGCGCCGCGGGGCTCCGGCTCTCCGCAGATGGCGAGCATCTGGCCTACGAGGCGCTCACGCGCGACCAGATCGCCGCGTGGCTGGCAGGCCAGCTCAAGGCGACCCGCAGCCGCGACATCGCGGCCGGCGGCTCGCTGCTCGGCCCACACCGGGATGATCTCGGATTCACCGTGGAGGGCCACGACCTGCGCGCGTTCGGCTCACGTGGGCAACAGCGGACCGCCGCATTGGCGCTCAAGCTGGCCGAAGTGCAAATGATGCGCGACGAGACGGGGGACACACCGCTGCTGTTGCTGGATGACGTCATGTCGGAGTTGGACGCCATCCGGCGGCAGGCGATGCTGGATGCATTGGCGGAAGTGGATCAGGCGCTGGTCACGACGACGGACTGGGGCGACTTCACGCCCGAGCTGCTGGCCCAGGCGCGACGGTGGCAAGTTCAGGAAGGCGCATTGAAGGCAGGGTAAGGAGAATCATCCATCTGTCTCCTCTGCGCAATTTGGGACCTCTTTGCACCCCAACGGCTGTTTCCTCGGCAACCCGCGACCGCGCGGGTAGCTGTCGGGCGTCTGCGCGACTTTTTCCATCACCACCAGCACGCGCGTCTCGGCCAGGCCCGGCACTTCGACGGGGATAAGCCGGGTCAACTGTCCGCCCAACAGACGCAGGCCCGGCTCGGCGCACAGCGCTTCCTCGTGCGCGGCTGTTCCCTTGTAGGCCACCACGCGACCGCCCCGCTTCGCCAACGGCAGCAGATACTCCACCAACGTCGGCAGCGCGGCGACGGCTCGGGCGACAACCAGATCATAGCCGGCGCGATAGGGTTCACGCAACGCCAGCTCCTCCGCGCGGCCGTGAACAAACTGCACATCCGCCATGCCGAGCTTCGTCCCGATGTGCTCCATGAAACGCACTTTTTTCGCTGTCGCCTCGATCAAATCTAGCCGCAGCCGCGGCCAGACAATCTTCAGGGCAAGGCCGGGGAAACCCGCCCCCGCGCCGACATCCACCGCCCGCAGGCCCCGGCTGACCAGGGTCGAAACAGAAACGCCGTCCAGCGCTGCCAGCACCGGAAGCAGCGTCAACGCGTCCAGGAAGTGGCGGATTTGCACCTGTTCGGGGTCGGTGATCGCGGTAAGGTTGAACTGCTCATTCCAGGCCAGCAGTTCGTCGGTGTATTCCTGGAAGGCGGCGATCTGGCCTGGGGTAAGGTTCAGGCCGATCTGCGCCGCGCCGGTGATCAAGCGTTGCATAATGACGATTATACCACAGACGAGAATCCGACCTGACCGGTGTCCCCATCAACGGCCAGCAGTTGGCCCGGTTGGACTGAAGCCAGGATTGATCGGACGCCGATCACCACCGGTACACCCAGAGAACGAGCCACAATGACCCCCGGCGACCAGGGATCGGCGGACGCGAGCGCCAACGCGCCGGCGCTGAGCCAAAACGCGGCGCACCCCGCATCGGCCTGCTCGGCCACCCAGATGGCGCCCGGCGGGGGCGGCGTCACGGCCGGCGAAGCCAGGTAGGCCGGTCCCCGGGCCTGTCCCGGGCTGGCGGGCGCCGGCCGATCTTCCGCGGCCTCGCCTGCGGCGGCAGCCGGCGACGTGCGGCGGCGTGACACCTCGGTGCGGATCTGATCGCTGCGGCCGCCGTGCCACTCGCCGGTGGCAACCTGCTTCAGTTCTTCCAGCTCCATGAAAAACGTGTCGGACGGCGAAGCCACCACCCCGACGGCCCGCGCCTCCTGCGCCACCGCGCCAAGCCAGGCTTGCGCCGCGGCCACAATCATGATCACGCCATCCCAGGCGATGTCCGCCGCGCGGCTGAGGTCTTGCGCCGCGCGCAGCACCGCCTCAAACTGGCGCCCCTGGCCTTCTTTCAGCTGGCCGAAGACCCACGCCTCGACCGCCTGGCGTTGGATGCGCGCCGTGTCATGGTTGCGCGCGGGCCGATGCAAGGCCAGATCGGCCATCAGCTCCGGCTCATCGCCCCAGCGTTCGCCGTCCGGCGCCATCTCGCCCGGCCCGCGGTGTCCGAAACGCACCAGGGCGGCCGCGCTGCTGGGCTCGTCGCGGGCGGCCACCGCCAGGGTGTAGGCCGCTTCAACCCCAGGCAAGCCCTCAAGTCCGACGTAGAGGCCCCACTGCACGTCCGGCGGCCGCTCGGGCAGCCAATCGGCCAGCAGTTTCGCCACCTGTTGCCCGGCTGCGGCGAGCCCGGCGCGGAGGATGAAATACGTTTCGAGCGCCGCCTGCGCCTTTGGCTCCACTTCCTCCATCACCTGCAGGAGATCGGCCTGGGTCCAGTGCAGGCCGCGCACCCACGCCAGCCACTGGGCGACTTGCACATGAAGCCCCGCAACCTCGGTCAACGCCTGCGCTACGCGGGCCTGAGCCTGCCGGATCACGCCCCCGGTCTGCCACCGCGCCAGCAGACCGGCCGGCGGCTCGCCGGGCAGCTCCCCCAACCAGGCTGCGCCGTGAAGCTGCCGGGCGGCTTCAGCCAACGCATCCGCGTTGACGTAGACGCGCCGATCGTCGGCCAGACGCCACAGCGGGGAAGCCGCCGGCTCGCCTGCGCCCAGCGCCACCAGTGCGCGGCGAAGCGCCCGCTCGGCGGGCGCACGCAACACGGTCCAGGCGAACGGCAGCGCGACGCCGGGGAAGAGATCACCGGCTAGAAGCCTTGTCCACGCAGTGGGGCCCGTTGGGGCGGCCGTCTGTGATGTCGCCAAATCGTCTCCTCTCAAGCGGCGATGCCGATCAACAGCAGATCCACGATCCCGGTCAAACGCTCGACGAGGGAGTAGGACGGCTCGGCGCGGCACCAGCGGACGAGCTGCTGGAGGTACAGGCCATCGAGCGCGCTTGCCACCTCATCCGGGTCAAGATCGCAGTTAATCTCGCGCAGCATCTGCGCCCGGCGGATCAGCAAACTCGTGGTCGGCTGCACGCTGAAGCCGCCCGCATCGCCGCACATCAGCTCAGGCACGGTGACGCCTTTCTCAAAGATCAGCTTAACGAGATCACGATCGCGTTCGATGCTGCCGGCCAATGCCGCCATGAAGCGCTTCAGGTTGCCCACAGCCGACGTGCCGCCCCCGGAGAGGGTCGCCGCGCCCAGTCTCCCGATCTCGCGCTCGCCCATGTAGCGCAGCACGGCGTCTTTGGTCGCGAAATAATTGAAAAAGGTGCCCTTCGCCACCCCCGCCCGCCGGACGATCTGATCCACGGTGGTGGCCTCGTAACCCTGCTCGCGAAAAAGCGCCACGGCAGCCTCGTAAAGTCGGTTGCGCCGCTCCAGCTTGCCGGCAGCTCGTTTTCCGATGGGTTGCTCGTTCATGGCCGCACCTCGCAGCGCCCGGGGTAAACCGGATCGCCGGTCACCATTGTACACGGAGGAAAGAAGGGCCGCAAATGGTCACGACCGGGGGAGGAACGAAAGAAGGGGGCCGGGTTCCTGGGAGCGCCGCCAGGCGGCGCTCCCTGCAACCCGGCCGGGTGCAGACCTTTACTTGGCCTTGCCGTTGGCCGCCGGTGCGGGCCGCGCAAAGAGCGCAGCCAAGTCATCCACCGCATCCGGTCCGACGATCGCCAGCACCTCGTCGTCGGGCTGAAACTCCGTGATCCCGCGCGGGATCACGATCTGGCCCGCGCGCAGGATCGCCGCAATGACGCACTGCTCGGGCAGGTTGAGGTCCTTGATCGGCGTGCCCAACGCCCGGGCTTCCGACGGGATTTTTTCTTCGACCAGCGTATAGCGGCCGCGGCGGAGCTTGAGCAGCGGCATCATATCGCCCAACGACATCTCCTCCTCGATCATGCTGGCAAGGATTCCCGCCTGGTTGACGGCCGCATCCACGTGGAATTTCTTGTCGAAGAGCCACCCCGTCCGGGGATTGTTGACCCGTGCGATCGTGCGCCCAATGTTGTAACGCGTCCGCGCCAGGAAGCAGAGGGCCAGATTGTCGGCATCGCTGGTGGTCACCGCGGCCATCACCTGGGCCCGGGCGATGCCGGCCAACTCCAGCACCGCCGGATCTGTGGCGTTACCCTCATAGATGACTTCCGTAGGCAGCTCATGGTGTAAGCGCGCCAGCAAATCGCGGCGATGCTCGACCAGACGCACTTGTTGGTTCCCGGCCAACAGCGTGGAAGCCAGTTGCGTGCCAGTGCGGCCGCCGCCGGCAATGAGTACAAACATATCAGGCCCCCTTCGTGTTGGCGAGCTTGCCGCGCAGCGCTTCGATGCCGGCAAAAGTCGCGCTTAGATTCAAGATATCACCCACCTGCAACGGCATATCATCCTTCGGCAGCACGGATTTGCCCGCCCGCGTCAGGGCAACCGGCAGACAGCCGCCGTAGCTGACCATTTCGCCCAGACGCCGGCCTTGCCAGCCTTCAGGCACCATGACCTCATAGATTTCGACTTCGCCGTTGCCTGCCGAATAGACCGTGCGCAGCGACGTATCGGCCAGCATTTCCTCGATGCGCTGCGCGCCCCAGGCGCTGGCGCCCACGGCCTGGACGCCGAACGCCTCATAGAGCGCCACCACCCGCGGCTCGTAATTGCGCGCAACAACGTTGGCGATATGGTAGACGGTGCGCGCCACGTGGCAAATCACGCAGTTGAGCGTGTCTGAACTGGTCACGGCCGCCAGCCCGTCCGCCGTCTCGATCCCGGCGCGCCGCAGCGTGTCCTGCGCCAGCACATCCCCTTCCAGGGTGCGCCCGCGGAACTCAGGATCCAGATTATCGAAGGCGGAAGCGACGGCATCGAGCACCGTCACTTGATGGCCCTGCTGGAACAGCCGGCCGGCCAACTGCGAGCCCACACGGCCGCAGCCTACAACAATGACTTTCATAGCTTTCTCCATGTTATTGCACTTGATACGGCACGTTGGTGATGACGATGCCCGGTTTATACAGCAATGCCAACCGCAGCCAGGTCGCCGTCTGGGCGTGCAGGACGTTGTGCCAGGTCTTCTTGGGCACAAACTGCGGCACCACGACGGTGATGATCTCGTTGGGCTGGCGCTGGGCGGCCACCTGTTCGATGTAGGTGAGCAGCGGTTCCAGCAGCAAACGGTACGGCGATTCCAGCACCTGCAGCCGCACCCCCGCGCCCCACGTTTCCCACTTCTGCTGGACTCTTTGAGTCTCCCCGGGGTCCAACGAGACGTAGACCGCGGTCACGTCGTCGGAGAGCATCTGGGCGTAGGAAAGCGCGGCCAGCGAGCCGCGGTGCACCCCAGCGATCGGCAAGATCACCCGATGCCGATGCGTGCGAGGCGGCGCGCCGAACTGTTCCAATGACAGGTTGTGCGCCAGCCGCTTGTAATGGCGATGGATGCCGCTCAGGCCGACGATGATCAGGGGGACCAGGATCAAGACAACCCACGCGCCATCCCGGAACTTGGTGGTCGCAAAGACCAGCGCGACGACGGCCGTCAAGAGTGCGCCGAAGCCGTTGACGATCATTTTAAACTGCCAGCCGGCCTCAAAACGCAACGTTGACCCGCGCTCCTTGATCTCCTGGTCGCGCGCCAAATGACCGATCTTCCACCAACGATGCGCCATGCCGGCCTGGGAGAGCGTGAAGGAAAGGAAGACGCCGATCGCATACAGTGGGATCAAGGCCGTCACGCTGGCCTTGAAGACGATCACCAGCAAGGCCGCGATCAGCGCCAACGCGGCGATGCCGCGGGAAAACACCAGCCGGCTGCCGCGATAAGCAAGCTGCCGGGGCAAAAAACCGTCAGCCGCCAGCAGCGCGCTGAGCCGCGGGAAATCCGCGAACGAGGTGTTGGCCGCCATCACCAGGATCAACGTGGTGGACGAGATCACAGCCAGGTACAACACATTCCGGCCGCCGTAGGTGGTGCGCGCCAACTGCGAGATCACGGTCTCAACCTCGGACGGCACCGCGCCGATCCGAACCGCCAGGAAGGTGATGCCCAGAAGCAGGCTGCCCAAGATCGCTGACATCCAGATGAGCGTGATCCCGGCGTTGCGGCTGCGGGGTTCCCGGAAAGCCGGGATGCCGTTTGAAATTGCCTCCACGCCGGTGAGGGCGGTCGTGCCGCTAGAGAAAGCGCGCAGGATCAGGAACAGGGAAAGCGCCTGCGCCCCGTGCAGCATCTCCAACGGAGGCGGGGCCACCACCGATCCCAGGCTGCCCATCGCGTAACGCACCAGCCCCACAAACACCGTGATAAACATCAGCACCACGAAGAAGTAGGTTGGGATAGCGAAAATCGTGCCCGATTCCTTGACGCCCCGCAGGTTGATCAGCATCACGACCGCGATCAACGCCACGGCAATCTCCACCCGCCACGAGAAGAGCGTCGGAAACGCGGATGTGATCTGCGCGACGCCGGAGGAGATCGAAACGGCGACAGTCAGGATATAGTCGGTGAGCAACGCCGCGCCGGCCGTCTGCGCCGGCAGCTCGCCCAGATTGTCACGCGCGACGATATACGCGCCGCCGCCGCCCGGATAGGCATGGATCGTTTGCTCGTATGAGATCGTCAGGATCATCAGCAAGATGACGATGGCGAACGCCAGGGGCAGTGCGTGCACGAAGGCGGCGACGCCCGCCGCGGCCAACACCACGAGCATTTCCTGGGTCGCATACGCCACCGAGGACATCGCGTCCGACGAGAAGACCGCCAGGCCGATGGTCTTGCCGATGGCCTGGTGGGGCGCGTCGGCCGTGGCCAGGGGGCGACCGATAAGCCAGGTGCTCAACGAGCGTCGCGGTTTGTATTGCGCGATGCGACGCAGCACACCCGAATCCGATTCGAAATCAGAAGGTTCCATAAACTCCGCTCTGGCCGATAAGCGACCAACAAAAAAGGGACACAAGCCTAACGACCTGTCCCCCCGCTGAAATAAGACGATAAAAATCATACTCCCCTTTGCGCGGCACGTCAAATGTATGCCATCTGGACTCAGGTTTTGTGAGTTGGCGTTCGCCCTGACATCAGATATAATCCAGCCACACTGACCACGTTGAGGGAGTCACCTTGCCTGACTTTGACCAGGATACTGACATCGCCGTTCAACACCGCACCGATGAGTATCGCCCGCGCCCGTCATGGCGCACCTGGTTGATCGGCCGGCCGCTGCAAACCGCCGATGCGCCGCATGAAACAATCGGCAAACTCGTCGGCCTGGCCGTCTTTGCCTCCGATGCGCTCTCTTCGACCGCGTATGCCACGCAAGAAATCCTCTTTATTCTTGCCGGGGCCGGCGCTGTGGCATTCTCCTATGCTTTCCCGATCGCGATTGTCATCGTGGGATTGCTGGCGATCGTCACCCTGTCCTATGAGCAGATCATTCACGCGTACTCGGGCGGGGGCGGCGCGTATATCGTCGCGCGTGACAATCTGGGCGAGTTGCCGGCCCAGATTGCCGGCGCCTCCTTGCTGACCGACTATATCTTGACCGTGGCGGTGTCCATCTCATCCGGGGTCGCGCAGGTCACATCGGCCTTTCCTGCGCTGTACGACTATCGTGTTGAGATTGCGGTCGGGCTGGTTTTGTTTATGATGATCGTGAATCTGCGCGGGGTGCGGGAGTCCGGTGCAGTTTTTGCAATCCCCAGTTACTTCTTTCTGGTGGTGATGTCCCTGACCGTGGGTGAGGGCATGTTCCGGTATGTCGCAGGGTCACTGGGACGCGTGGAGTCGCCCCCGCCGATAGAAACGCTCTACACCGGCCAGGCGATCTCGCTGTTCCTGATCTTGCACGCATTCTCCAGCGGCACAACCGCCTTGACGGGCGTCGAGGCGATCTCCAACGGGATCACCGCATTCCGGGAGCCGCGCAGCCGCAATGCCGGCATCACCTTAGTCTGGATGTCAGCCATCCTGGCCGTCCTCTTTTTGGGCATCACCTTCCTGTCCGGCCAAATCGGCGCGGTGCCTTCAGAAATGGAGACGGTGATCTCGCAATTGGCGCGCACGGCCCTCGGCGGCCGGAATGTGCTTTATCTGGCCGTGATCGCGGGCACGATGGTCATCCTGGTCATGGCCGCTAATACCTCGTACGCCGGTTTTCCGCGGCTCAGCGCGCTGCTGGGGCAAGATGGTTTCCTGATGCGCCAACTGGCGTTCCGCGGGAGCCGGCTGGTTTACTCGCGCGGGATCATCGCGTTGGCGCTGGTCGCCTGCGTATTGATCATCGTCTTCCGGGCGAGCGTGACGGCGCTGATTCCGTTGTATGCGATCGGTGTATTTCTCTCCTTCACGCTCTCGCAGGCAGGCATGGCGCGGCGCTGGTGGAAGCAGGGGCGGCTGACGGTGGGCCAGGAGCGGGTCGAACGCGGCTCAACGCTGCATTACGAGAGCGGGTGGCAGTTCAAGATGTTGATCAACGGCTTCGGGGCGCTGTGCACCACCATCGTCGCGTTGGTCTTTGCGGTCACGAAGTTCCGCGACGGCGCCTGGGTCGTCCTGATCTTGATCCCCTTGCTCGTGGCAGGGTTCTCAGCCATCCACCGGCATTACCAACGGCTGGCGGGGCGCCTCTCCCTCGACATCTTCGCCGAGCCGCCGCGCATCTCTCGCCATCGGGTCATCCTGCCGATCAGCGGCGTCCATCAGGGCACCCTGGCCGCGCTGCGTTATGCTGTGGTCCTGTCGGACGATGTGACGGCCATCCACGTCTGCCTTGATCCGGCCGAGGCAGACAAAATTCAGCACAAGTGGGACATGTGGGGCAAGGGCGTGAGGTTGGTGATCCTGGATTCACCGTATCGGCTGATGATCGAACCGCTGCTGCGCTACATCGAGGATATCGCGGCGAAGCGCCAGCCAAACGAGATCATCACCATCGTTGTGCCGCAGTTCGTGCCGAAGCACTGGTGGACCAATCTCCTTCATGCGCAAACCGCCACCTGGCTGCGGCTGGCCCTCTTGTTCAAACCCGGGATCGTGGTGACGGACGTGCCGTATCAGGTGGAGTGAGCGAATCAGCGAATCAATGAGGCGCTACCTGTAGATTCGCGATTCGCTCATTCGCCGTTCGTCGCGTACAGTTTCTGTTCCTGAATATACTCGCCCACCGCGTCCGGCACAAGATAGCGGATGCTGCGCCCCTGGCGGATGCGTTCCTGAAGCTGGTGCGAGGCGATCTCTAGCTCAGGCATGTCGAGGATCGTGACGCGCTCGCGGACGCCGGGCAGCGCGGCCTCCAACGGCCCCCAATCCAACTCGATGTCGTGCCGGGTCAACGCCACCAGATGGCAGGCCGCGACCAGTTGGGCCGGCTCGTGCCATTTGGGCAGATCCACCAGGCTGTCGAACCCCATCAAGAAAAACAGCTCGCTGCCGGACGGCAACTGATCCCGAATGATGTGCACCATGTCAATCGTGTAGTGCGGACCGGGCCGGTCGGCGTCCACCCGCGAGACGCGAAAGGCCACGTTCCCGGCGACCGCCAGCCCGGCCATCCACACGCGGTCTTCCACGGGGGCCAGACGCCGGCCCAGCTTGTGCGGCGGATTGCCGGCAGGCACGAAGTAAACGAGATCCAGGCCGAGCTGGTCGCGCGCCTCCTCGGCCAGGATCAGATGGCCGACATGAATCGGATCAAACGTGCCGCCCAGCACGCCGACACGCAATCTGGCCGACGGCGGCTGACTGATGGCATAGGGCGTATTGCGCACCGCATGTTCCACTGCGTCTTGTGGGTCGTTCACGTTTGACACCTGATTCCTGTCCCCCGACTCCAGCGCGCTGCGCCTCAATCGGTCCACTCAAGTTCTTTCTCACCGATCCGCACCGTATCGCCCGCCTGCACGCCCTTCTCACGCAGCGCCATCGTGATGCCCAAGGCCTCGAGGATGCGCTGGAAGCGCATGACTGCGTCGTAGTATTCCCACTTCGTCATCTTGACAATCTTCTCGATATAGGGCCCGCCGACGCGCCAGGCGCCGTCCGGGTCGCGTTCGATGGTAAAGCTCTTGTCTTCGGGCGGGAGGCTCTTGACCGGCGTCACGACGATCGTCTCTTCATCCTCAGGCGCGGCGGCTGTCTTCGGCAACTCGGCCAGCGCCGCGGCAGTGCGCCGCAACAGGGTTTCCACCCCCTCGCCGGTCACCGCGGAGATCGCCATCGGCGTTTCGACGTCCAGACCGCGCAGCTTCCGGGCAATCTCGGGCCACGCCGCGCGCACGTCCGGCACATCCATCTTGTTCAGCACCACGATCTGCGGTTTTGCAGCCAGCTCCGGGTCAAAGAGCGCCAGTTCCTGGCAGATGGCCTTGTAGTCGCCCAAAGGATCGGGGCTGAGGCCGTTCAACAAATGGATCAGCAGCCGGGTGCGCTCGATGTGGCGCAGGAAGGTATGCCCCAGCCCGGCGCCCGCGCTCGCGCCTTCGATCAGGCCGGGAATGTCGGCAAACACCATATCGCGGTTGTCAATGACCACGGTGCCCAGATTCGGCGCGAGCGTCGTGAAGGGATAGTCTGCGATCTTAGGCCGCGCCGCGCTGACAACCGAAAGCAGGGTGGACTTGCCCGCGTTCGGCACGCCGACGATCCCGACGTCCGCGATCAACTTCAACTCCAGCCGCAGCCAGCGCTCCTCGCCCGGCTCGCCGTTCTCCGCGATGCGCGGGGCTTGATGGATCGGGGAGCGGAAGACCCAATTGCCGCGGCCACCGCGGCCGCCGCGCGCCACCACAACCTGCTGGCGCGGCGTCGCCAGATCGGCCAAAATCAAGCCGGTGTCGGCATCCGAAGCGACCGTGCCCACAGGAACGGCGATCACAGCATCGGCGCCGCTGGCTCCGGTCTGCTTTTTGCCCCGGCCCGGCTCGCCAGCGGCCGCGCGGAAATGGATCTGCTTGCTGAACGCGATCAGCGTATTGATCTGCGGATCGGCCAGCAGGTAGACATCGCCGCCCGTGCCGCCGTTCCCGCCGTCGGGCCCCCCTCGCGGCACATGCGCCTCGCGGCGGAACGAGACGACGCCGTTGCCACCGTCGCCGGCCTTCACGTAGATTTTGGCTTCATCAAAGAACATTTAAACTCCAGGTCGGACAAAAAGTTATGTTGATCACACGCACGCGAGAATACACGCAATAACGCGCCTTGTCAAAACCTTCGCGCTTACACATCTCTAACGCCTATCCAATGCTGTTCTAACGCGGGGTGGCTAAACTTCAACTCAAGTAAACGGCCCAAGACGAGCCGAAACCGAAAAACAAACTGAGACAAGATGAGTTGAAATGGGAGGTGCTGTTATGGCAAATCTGGCACGTTGGAATCCGGCGCAGGACATGTTGAGCCTGCGCGAAGCGATGGACCGGCTGTTCGAGGAGAGCTTCCTGCGCTCCGATCTGCTCGGCTTCGGTGACAATCCGGCCGGCGCGCTGCCGCTGGACGTGTATGAGACCGAGAACAACATCGTTGTGAAGGCGACTGTGCCGGGCGTCAAGCCTGAGGACATCGAAGTGACCATCACCGGCGACCTGCTGACGATCAAGGGCGAGTCGAAGTCCGAAGAGAAGACGGAAAAGCGGAATTACCTGCGCCAAGAGCGCCGCTACGGCAGCTTCTGCCGCCAGGTGAGCTTGCCCGTCAGCGTGGACAGCAACGGCGTCCAGGCCACCTTCGAGCACGGTGTGTTGAGCCTGGAGCTGCCGAAAGTCGAGGCGGCCAAGGCGAAGACGGTCAAGGTTTTAGCCAAGTAAACGGCCAGTATGTACTGCACAGCATGTGAAGATTGAGAGGATAGACAAAATGCCAAGCTATGTAACCCGTTGGGATCCTTTCCGCGAGGCGGTGACGCTGCGAGAGGCGATGGATCGGTTGTTTGAGGATAGCTATGTCCCGGCCCGCCAGCGCGAGCAGAGCGGGGAGCGGTTCTACCGTCTGCCGCTGGATGCGTATGTCACCCCGAACGAAATTGTGGTGCTGGCGAATATGCCGGGCGTGAACCCGACCGAGGTCGAGATCACCATCGAGGGCGACACCTTGACCATCAAGGGCGAGCGGCGGGCGCCGCTGGAGAACGTGGACTACGTGCTGCAAGAGCGCCCGTTCGGCAGGTTCCAGCGCACAGTGAACATCAACATCCCGGTGGACGCGGACAAGGCCGAAGCGAAGTACGAGAACGGCCTGCTGACGCTGACCATTCCGAAGGCCGAAGCGGTGAAGCCGAAGACTATCCAGGTCGTGAGCAAGTAACGACAGACAATAGACGGCAGGCCATGGACGACGGGAAACGATCACCCGTCGCCCATGGCCTTTTGCTGATGACCCACCATCCAGGGTCCGTCGTCCGTGGTCGGCTTCAGGCGCGTGGAATCGGCGCCCCCTGCATCGCCTCCATGCGCCCAATGATCTCTCCCGGCACAACCCGGCTCTCCCCCGCCGCATAGTCGTACCATACCTGCGTGCTGCACCCCTCGGCCACCAGCCGTCCTGTCTTCTCGTCAACGATTTCGTACTCAAACACAAAGCTCTTACGTCCCACTTGCGACACCCAAATGGCAGCCGATAATTGATCGCGCAGGGTGGCGGGCGAGCGGTACCTGATATTGACCTCGGCCAGGATAAACTGAAACGCTACCGGCAACAGCGTGCGCGGCTCTATCTCTGCGTCTTCGCCCAGGAGCGCACGGATGTAGCCCAGCCGCGCCAGCTCGAAATAGGTGAGATAAACGGCGTTGTTGACGTGTCCCAACGCGTCCACATCGCGCCAACGAATCTGGATCGGGATTGTGACGGGAACGGGTTCGGTCATTGCAGCGTCTCCGGGACGGACGATGGAGGATGGACGACGCCCCGTGGTCTCTGGTCTATCGTCTCTGGCCCAGGGTCCATTGTATCACCCAACACCGATGCCTGAGAATTCCAGGGCGCAACGGGTTTGGCAGCTCAGACGTTCGCGTGTAAAATGGAACGCAAGAACTCAAAGAAGGCTAGGAGTACTTTATGGAGCTACGCGCTTACCTGGATGTGATCCGCCGGCGGGGCTGGCTAATCCTCGCCGCGGCGATTCTTGCCGCGGCGCTTGCGCTCGGCGTCAGCCTGGTGCAGACCAAGATTTATCGGGCCACTGTGCGCATCAGCGCAGTGCCAGCCCGGCCGGACTGGGGCCTGGGCAACAGCGCCAAAGACCTGCTGCGCAACTTCGTCAACAACCTCAACACCCACGACATGGCGAACCAGGTGATTGCCGCGGCCAAACTGGACATGAACTCCTATGATCTGTTGAGCAAGCTCACGATCAGCACCGAACCGGACAACTTCATGATCCGGATTGACGCCAAGGATCAAGACCCAGAAATCGCCAAGAAGATCGCCCTGACGCTGGCCCAGGAATTCGAGACCGAGCGCCGGCAATACTACGAAACCCAGGACAAAAGCAACCGCATCGAAGTCAAAGTCGTTGACAGCGTGGTGGATGCCCCGCTCTACAAACCCAAGCCCCTGACCAACGCCATCGCCGGGTTTGCGCTGGGCGCCATCATCGGTGCGCTGATCGTCCTGGTGTTGGAATGGATGGCCGCCGACATCCTGGCGACCCCAGCCCACGTCGAGCGCGTGCTGAACCTCCCCGTGCTGGGCGCGATCCCGGCCGGATCGGGAACCGACGCCCGGAATAAGCGCAGAGGAACAAAATGACCCCCAACCTCATCACCCTGACCGAACCCGCCTCGCCGGCCGCGGAAGCCTACCGCAGCCTGCGCGCCAATCTGATGTCGGCAGACCGGGAGAAGCCGCTGCGCACCTTGCTGGTGGTGGCGGCCGCCGACGACCCGGACAAAGCTACGACTGTAGCCGATCTCGCTGTCTCATTCGCCCGGGTCGGGAAACGCGTCATCCTGGTGGATTGCGACCTTCGGACGCCCCGACAGCACACGCTCTTTGGGCTGAGCAACGCCGCGGGCATCGCGGCGGCCGTCACCGATCCGGCCGCGCTCACGCTCCAGGCGACTGCTGTCGAGGGGTTGCGCGTGCTGGCGAGCGGGCCGCAGACCGCCGTGCCATCCGATCTGCTAGCGTCCCCTGCAATGACCGCCGTGATCGCGCGGCTCCGCGAGGAAGCCGACCTCGTCATCTTCGACGCCCCGGCGATCGCAGCGGCCACGGATGCCGTCGAGCTAGCGACCCAGGTGGATGGCGTCCTGCTCACCGTGCGCGCGGGGCAGACCAAACGTGATGAGGCTCAGCAGGCCAAGGATCGGCTGAATAAAGTCGGCGCTCGGGTGGTGGGCGCAGCCCTGGTGAATGTGGCTGGCCGCTAACTGCAAATAAGGGACGAAAGGCGAAGGACGAAGGATGATCAAGACCTTCGTCCTTTGTCTTTCGTCCATCGTGAATACCAGGCGAAAGGAATCTCCCATGAAGAATCTGATGGTCACGGGGGGCGCAGGCTTCATCGGCTCCAATTTCGTGCGCTACATGCTGGACAAATACCCGGATCAGCATATCCTGGTGTACGACAAACTGACCTATGCGGGCAATCTGGACAACCTGTTGGACGTCAAGGACGATCCCCGGTACGCCTTCGTCCAGGGTGACATCTGCGACGCGGCCGCGGTTGTCGACGCGATCCAGGCGCATCAGATTGACACCATCGTCAACTTCGCCGCCGAAACCCATGTGGACCGCTCGATCATGGATCCCGACGCGTTCATTCGCACCGACGTTTACGGCACCTACGTCCTGCTGGAGGCGGCGCGGCAGCTCGGCCTGGAGCGCTACCACCAGATCAGCACGGATGAGGTTTACGGCCACGTCGCGGGCGAGCACCGCTCGTTGGAAACTGACCCAGTCGCGCCGCGCAGCCCTTATGCCGCCAGCAAAACCAGCGGCGACTTGATGGCGATCGCCTATCACATCACCTACGGCCTGCCCGTCACCATCACCCGCGGGGCAAACAACATCGGCCCCTATCAATATCCCGAAAAAGTCATCCCGCTGTTCGTCACCAATGCCATTGAAGGCCAAAAACTGCCGGTGTACGGAGACGGCAAGCAGCGCCGCGACTATCAGCACGTACTGGATCACTGTGAGGGGATTGACGTGGTGCTGCAACGCGGGCAGCCGGGCGAGATCTACAACGTAGGCACCGGCGGGGAGATGGAAAACCTCACCATGGTCAAGATCTTGCTGGATGAATTGGGCAAACCGCTTGACCTGATCCAGCACGTGGAGGACCGCCCTGGGCACGATCGCCGCTACTGCCTGAACGTGGACAAGCTCAAGGCGCTCGGTTGGCAGCCACGCTACACTCACGAGGGGGCCATCCGTGCGACCGTGCGCTGGTATGTGGCAAACGAATGGTGGTGGCGCAAGATTAAATCGGGCGAGTTCAAGGAGTACTATCGCAAGCTGTACGGCAGCCGGAAAGTATTAAATCCGGCGCAATCGTAAAGGAGCCACTGATGCCAGCCGGCACGGTCAAGATGTATGGCGATCTCATGATCTTTGCGGGCACGGCGAACCGACCTTTGGCGCAGGCCGTCTCGCGTCAGCTGCGGGTGCCGCTGGGCGGCGCGGAGGTCAAGCAATTCCCGAACAGCAACACGTTTGTTCGACTCGAACACAGCGTGCGCGCCAAAGATGTCTTCCTGATTCAGCCGACCTCGGCGCCCGTCAACGACACCCTGATGGAGTTGTTGATCTTCATTGATACCCTGCGCCGCGATTCCGCCGGCCGGATCACGGCCGTCATGCCATACTACGGTTACGGTCGCACCGACAAGAAGGATCAGCCGCGCGTTCCTATTACCGCTCGACTGGTGGCGGACATGATCCAGGTGGCCGGCGCCGACCGCATCCTGACCCTCGATCTGCATGCCAAGCAGCTTCAGGGCTTTTTCTCGATTGCCATTGATGAGTTGCCGGCACTCGGTTTGTTTGTGGAACACTTCAAGAAACACCCGGTCAAAAACGTGACCGTCGTCGCGCCGGACGTCGGATCACTGCGCCGGGCGCGCAACATGGCCGAGCAGATCGGTGCGCCGCTTGCTGTGGTCGAAAAGCGGCGCACAATTGATGGCACGCGCACCGAGATGTTCAACCTGATCGGTGATGTCCGCGGGCGCAACGTCATCATCGTGGACGACGAGATTGACACCGCAGGCACCCTGGTGCGCGCTGCCAGCTTCGTGCGCGAGCAAGGCGCGCTCGAAGTTGTCGCCTGCGCCACCCACGCCATCCTCTCAGAACCCGCACCCGATCGCATCCGCGAGAGCATCCTGCGCGAGGTCGTCGTGAGCGACACAGTCCTCATTTCAGAAGACAAACAACACCGTTCGGGGAACAAGCTCACGATCCTCCCGATCGCGTCGCTGCTGGCACAGGTGATCCGTCGGATTCATGTGGGCCACTCGGTCGGGGAGCTATTCAAGGAATGAACACCATCCGGCGCGAGCGCACGATCCTGGCGCTCATCCTGGTCCTTTACTTCGCCCTCGCCGGGCTCTTTGCGGCGATCACCCCCGCGTGGCAGGCGCCCGATGAGCCGGCGCACTACAACTACGTGCGCTACCTCGCGGAAAACGGCGCCTTTCCCGTGCTGCATCCGGGCGATTACCCACACGCCTACCTGGAAGAAATCAAGTCGCGCAAGTTTCCGCCCGATCTGAGCATCGCCCCGATCCGCTACGAGTTCCACCAGCCGCCGCTCTACTACGCGCTGGCCGCGCCGTTCTACACGCTGGCCGGAGGGAATCTTCTGGCGCTGCGGTGGCTCTCCGTGCTCCTGGGGGCCGGGATCGTGCTGCTGGCTCATGCGGTGGCCCGACAGATCGTTGGGCTGCGCCACGCCCTGGCGGCCGCAGCCTTCGTCGCGTTTCTGCCGCAGCATCTCACAACGGTCTCGCAGGTCGGCAACGATGTGTTGGCGGAGCTATTGTTCGCGGCGGTGTTGTATCATTTGGTCAGCAGGTTCATGCAGAGCGACGATCTCCGCCCTGAAAGCCGGGAGTCCGGCGAGTCACCCGACAAGCCGCAAAAACGCTGGCCGGCAAAGACGCGATCTCTTCTTGGCCTGGGAATTCTGCTCGGCCTGATCCTGATCACGAAGACCACGGCGTACATCGCGGTGCCGCTGGCCGCCGGGGTGCTGATCTGGCGCTGGACGCGCGCGCGGGCCGACGTCCGCCACGTCCTTGTCGAGGGCGTGGCGGTCCTCGTTCCCCCTGCAGTGATCGCGTTGCCGTGGTACGTCCGCGACATCGCCGTCTACGGCTGGCCCGATTTCCTGGGGTTGATCCGGCACGACCAGATCGTCGTCGGGCAGATGCGCGCCGCTGACTTCATCGCGCAGCAAGGCTGGGGCGCCTACTGGCAGCGCGCGATCCTGGAGACCTTCCGCAGCTTCTGGGGCCAATTCGGCTGGATGGGCGTCGTGATGGACAGCCGCATCTACTTTGTCCTGGCAATTTTCAGCGGAGCCGTGCTCGGCGGCCTGGCTTTTCGGATAGCGAACAGCCGACGACGCCGGCCCGGCGGCCATTCGACGGCCGCCCTGGCCCTGCTGATCGCATCCACGACGCTGACGCTGCTCGTCTTCGCCTGGTACAACACCCAATTCCTCCAACACCAGGGACGCTATCTATTCACTGCACTGATCCCGCTCGCGATTTTCTTCAGTCTGGGGTGGGAGGAAGCGCTCCGCCCGCGCGCGAACTTGATCCTGGCCGCGGCGCTGGTGCTCTTCGGGTTCGGGTTGACCGCGTGGGGCATCCTGACCGGTCACGGCTTGCCCAAGTGGCCGCTGGTGCTCACCGCGCTGCTGGCCGGTGTTCTGATGGTGGCCGCGTTCGGTCCGCACCTCAGGGTTGGCCGACGCCGGCTGCTGGCGCTGCTCTTTGCGCTGCCCCTCCTGGCGCTGCCCCTGCTCGACCTGTACGCCCTCTTCGGGGCCATCGTGCCGCAACTCACGCGCTGATCACCACAGGGGAGGCCGCGCCTTCAGGACGCATCATTGGCCCTGCAACCCCAACGCCTCAAGTGCGTATTGTCCAGTGCGAAAGAAAACAGCCGGGGCCTCGCTGACTGCTCCGGCGCAAGATGGAAGATCGCTCCAACACTTGCTCCAACACTTGAGGAGGAACTATGGAAAACAAGAAGCTGTATCGCAGCCGCACCGACAAGATGATTTCCGGGGTGTGCGGCGGCCTGGGCAAGTATCTCGCCATTGATCCGACGCTGATCCGCCTGCTCTTCGTTCTGATCACCGTGCTCGGCGGCAGCGGCGTGCTGGTCTACCTCATCATGATGATCGTCATGCCTGAGGAGCCGACCGAAACGCCCAACGTCCCCCCGGAAGACCCAAATTGACCGCAGTCACAATTGTGAAGTGACCAAAGTCAGGTTTTTGAAAGCGGTGCGTCGGGTGGACGCACCGCTTTTTTGCTTCAGAAACCGAGGGGCGGTGCGGCGGGCCGGCGGCTTTCCGCTCCGTCGGCGACTTGTGGTAGAATTCCATGCAGCCGAACGTTCACTGCGGGGCCCGTGCTCGGGAACCGGATGAACATCGTAGATCAGTGAGGTGTCCCATGTCTGAGAAGATCCTTGTTTGCGTTGCCTGGCCGTACAGCAACGGCGACATGCATATCGGTCACATCGCCGGCGCGTACCTGCCGGCGGACATCTTTGCCCGCTACCACCGCCTGTGCGGGAACGACGTGTTGATGGTTTCCGGGTCGGATACCCACGGCACGCCGATCACCGTGCGCGCGGAGGAAGAGGGGATCACGCCGCGCGCGGTGGTAGATCGCTATCATCCGCGCAACGTGGAGATGATGCGCCGGCTGGGGATCAGCTTCGACCTCTTCACCGAGACGGACACCGAGAACCACTGGGCGGTGACGCAGGACATCTTCCTGACGCACCTGGAGCACGGTTACGTGTATCGCGACACCATGCAACAGCTCTACTGCCTGGACTGCAAGAAGTGGCTGGCGGACCGTTTCGTTGAGGGCATCTGTCCCTACTGCGGCGTTGACGGCGCGCGGGGCGATCAATGTGATGCCTGTGGCCGGATCTATGAGACCATCACTCTTATCAAGCCACGCTGCAAGCTCTGCGGCGGCAGCCACATCGAAATCCGGGAGACCGAGCACTTCTTCCTGGATCTGGCCAAGCTGAACGACCCGCTGCTGGCGTGGATCAACGACGGTCACAAGGATCACTGGCGGCCCAATGTGATGAACGCGACCCGTTCCCGGCTGGAGAGCCGCGAGCTGCGCGGCCGGCCCATCACTCGCGATCTCAATTGGGGCGTCACCATCCCGGTGCCCGGCTTCGAGGAAAAACGCATCTACGTCTGGTACGATGCCGTGATCGGCTATCTGGCGGCCAGCAAAGAGTGGGCAACGCTGGTCGGAGACGCGGAAGCGTGGCGCGCCTGGTGGCAGGGCCCCGCCGCGCGCACCTACCACTTCATCGGCAAAGACAACATCGAGTTTCACACCATCATCTGGCCCGGCATGTTGATCGGCTACGACCGCGACCTTAACCTGCCCTACGACGTGCCCGCGAATGAGTACCTGAATGTCGAAGGTCGAAAGCTCAGCAAAAGCCGCCGCTGGATGATCGGGATGGGGGACGCGCTGGATCGGTACGACCCGGACCCATGGCGCTATGCGCTCGCCGCCAGCGCGCCGGAAGCGCAGGACGTCAACTTCACCTGGGAAGAGTTCGTGCGCCGCAACAACGACGAGTTGGTGGCGACGTGGGGCAATCTGGCGAACCGGGTCATCAGTTTCGCGTATAAGCGTTTCGATGGCAAAGTGCCGCAGCCGGGCGAGTTCGACGAGACGGATCGCAGCATGTTGGCCCAAGTCGAGCCGGCCTTCCGGGAGGTCACCCGCCTGTTGGACGAGGTCAAGCTCAAAGCCGCCCTGACCGAGACGATGGCACTGGCCCACGAGGCCAACCGCTACCTGAATGCAAAGGAACCCTGGCAGCAGATCAAAACCGATCCGGGCGCCGCAGCAACCTCCATCTTTGTTGCCCTGCGCGTGATTGACGCCTTAAAGACGCTGTTCGCCCCGTTCCTACCGTACTCGAGCCAGCGGCTGCACGGCTATCTCGGCTATGAAGGCGAGCTATTCGGCCGGTTGTACACGGACGAGCTGGCAGAGACGTCCCGCCGACATCTAGCGCTACGCTATGATGGCTCCAACGTGACCGGCCAGTGGACGCCGGGCGAGCTTCTCCCCGGCCAGCCGCTCCGCCCGCCGGCCCCGCTGTTCACCAAACTGGAACCCAGCCTCGTGGACGCGGAAATCGAACGCATGACCGCTGGCGCATAACGCGCGGGGCCGAGCATGACGGGGAGGCACCTCTCCGTCATGCTCGGCCCCGATACCGGCCTTCACACCCTGGTCACCTGAGCGATCGCACCCCTGCTCAAAAGCCATCGAGGTTTCCCCAGGCTTGCCACCGGCCGGCCACCCGCGGACCCCCGCTCCAATGCCCTGTCGGGTCGAATTTGACGCGCCCGACACTTTAGCAACGCGACAAGCGCCCAACATGTAGTTTCAACCCTGACCTTGCGCGCGAGAGACTAACTAATAAATAGTATATCAATTCTTTATGACCGCCCTTTGCCTAACTCGCCTCTTGTCCAGAGCACTACGCAACAAAACATGCTTCTAACGATCACGCAATCCGCCGAACGCGCCAATAAATTCGCCCAGTATTTCACGATATATTTGGAACACGGACTGGACAAATGATTGGTGTCGGATATAATGAAACCGCTTGGAGAGAAGCCACTTGAAGCCCTTACAAGTCACAGATTTATCCGCCGAGGCCCGGCAGGAGCTTGACACGCTGTACCGAACGACGAAAGACGTTCGCATCCACACGCGCGCCCTGATCATCCTGCTTGCCGCGGAAAAGGGTCTGGTGGCCGAAGAGATCGCCTCAATCGTCCGCACCGACGAGCAGACCGTGCGGCGTTGGCTCAAACGCTATCTGAACCAGGGGATCGCCGGGCTGTCTGACCTGCCTCGGCCGGGCGGGCCACGCAAAGTGACCCCGGCATTTCTCGCTGCGCTGGTCGCCGCCGCTCGCACGCAACCGCAAACCCTGCGGCTGCCTTTCACGGCCTGGACCTACGAACGCCTGGCCGACTATCTGGCGCAACAGACCGGCACGACCATCCATCCCGAGACGATTCGCCTGCATCTACGCGCCGCAGGCATCACCCTCCAACAGGGATAAGCCGCACCGCGGTTCCCCGCTGTATCTCACCTGATAGAAAGACGGAAGAGCGCGCAAAAAGACACTGGTTGCAAGCATCAATTTCTGGGATTGCCGCGCGTGAATATCTATTAGAAAAATCGCAATAATTGACATGCCCCCCTTGCTGTGCTATTATCTCTTTTGCTTTCTGAATCCGGGCAACAGAATGCGCCGGAAACAGGATGCCGTGCGACGAGTGATCTTTTTCGGAAGTGAGGGACTGTTCGTGCAACCGATTCGCCAGCGTGTCATCGAAATCCTAAAGGAAAACGGCTCGGCCACCGTCGCTCAGCTGGCCGACATGCTTGGAATGGCGCAGGTCTCGGTGCGGCATCATCTTGACATTCTGGTGGGCGAAGACCTGGTTGAGTTGGCGGGAGTGCAGCGGCACAACGGCGCCGGACGGCCCAGTCAGATATACATCCTGACCGCGAACGCAGCGAGGCTCTTTCCGCAACGTCACGAGGCCCTGGCCAACGATCTCCTCGCCGAGCTGAAGGCCTCTCTCACCGGCTCCGAGCTGCGCCAGATGCTGGAACGCGTGGCCCGGCGCACCGCGCTCGAGGCGCCATTGCCGGCGGCTCAGCAGTCGCTGGAGGATCGGCTCGATCAAGTGACCGATTTCTTGTCCGATCGGGGCTACGACGCGCGCTGGAACGCTCATGATGGACAATATGAATTGCACGTCTGCAACTGTCCGTATTCGGGTGTATCGAACCACCACCCCGAGTTGTGCACAATGGACCAGGCGATGGTTGAGGAGCTGCTGCCGGGCGTGACCCGAGAGCATCAGTCCATTGCACGGGGCGCACCGCGGTGCATGTATATTGTGCCGAACAAGCCTGCCGCAAACAGCGAAGCTTGACCGGCCAGTTGAGCACTGCAATGGACACCAGAGCCGTTTTTCCTGATCTGCCGGGCGTCATGTATGATACATTTGGCCGGCGCCTACACTATCTGCGCGTATCACTCACCGATGCGTGTAACCTGCGCTGCGTGTACTGCATGCCGGAAGACATCGTCTTTCGGCCCCCTTCGACCTTGCTCCAGGATGACGAGATCGTTACGCTGGTCAAAGTTGCCGCGAGCCTGGGCGTGGACAAGGTGCGCCTGACCGGCGGCGAGCCGACCGTGCGCCGTGGGGTCGTGGATCTCGTACGGGCCATCAAAGCGATCCCGGGCATCCAGCGCATCGCGATGACCACGAACGGCATCAGGCTGGCTGAGATGGCCGCCCCGCTGGCAGAAGCCGGCCTGGACCAGGTCAACGTCAGCATTGACAGCTTGAAACCGGAACGATTCCACAGGATCACCCGCCGCGGCAACCTGGACGACGTGTGGCGCGGCATCGAAGCGGCCCGGGCTGCCGGCATAGATCCGATCAAGTTTAACTGCGTCGTAACCCGCGGCTTCAACGACGACGAAGTAGCCGACCTGGCGAGACTGACCCTGGTCCATCCGTGGGAAATCCGGTTTATCGAATTAATGCCGCTAGGCACCATCGCCGGTTTCCAGCAAGACCAGGTCGTCCCCGTGCGCGAAACGCTAGCCCGCATCGAAGCCGAGCTGGGGCCGCTCACCCTGGAGCCAGGCCACAATGGACACGATCCGGCCAAACACTTCCGCCTCGCCGGGTCCTGTGGCCGCCTGGGTTTCATCAGCAGTGTCACGGAGCCGTTCTGCTCGGGGTGCAACCGGCTGCGGCTGACCGCCGACGGGAAGCTAAGGCTGTGTCTGCTGCGCGACGATGAAGCGGACCTGATGACGCCGCTGCGCGCCGGCGCCGACTTTTCGACGCTGCGCACACTCATGGCGGCTGCGGCCTATCGCAAGCCCTGGGGCCACCGGCTCGAAGAGAATGAAATCGCCGGATCGCGCGAGATGAGCCAGATCGGCGGATAAAACCCAGATCAAACTATTCCGTTTTAGGAAAGGGAACAAAATGTCAAGCATAACTGCAGAGAAGACCGATGTGATCGTTTTGACCGAAGCGGCGGCGGAAAAGCTGGCCACAGTCATGAAGGAAAAAGGATTGGCTGACACGTATGGGCTGCGGGTATTTGTCAGCGGCGGCGGATGCAGCGGGCTCCAATACGGCATGACCTTCGACGCCAACCCACGACCGACCGATACGGTCTTCGAGCAACACGGCCTGCGGGTGATCATTGATCCGCAGAGCGTGCAGTACATGGCGGGCTCGGAGATTGACTTCGTGGAGAGCCCGATGGGCGGTGGGTTCCACATCGAGAATCCGAACGCTGTCGCGAGCTGCAGCAGTTGCGGCAGTTCCTCCCGTTCCGGGAACAGCGGCGGTTGTAGCGGATGTGGATGAGGACAGAGGGACGATGAAGCCGGTCACGCGCCATGACCTGAAGAAGGTCGCTGAGTACGCCTATGAAGTGCCGCAGGACTTTCGGCACGACATGCGCGTGCCGGCTCATTTCTACGCTGACGACGACCTGCTCGAAAAAGCCCTGGGAGATCGCTCCCTGGAGCAGTTGGTCAACACGGCGACCCTGCCCGGCGTGATCGGCCAGGCGCTGGCGATGCCGGACATCCACCAGGGCTACGGTTTCCCCATCGGCGGCGTCGTCGCCACGCGTCTGCCCAGCGGCGCGATCTCGCCTGGCGGCGTAGGATATGATATCAACTGCGGCGTCCGCCTGCTCGCTTCGCACCTCGATGCACCGGAACTTAAGCCGTACATAGATCGTCTGGCGGACGCACTCTATCGCCGCGTGCCCAGCGGCGTCGGTGTGAAGGGCAACCTGCACGTCAACAAGGCGGAGCTGGAAACCATCCTCGCTGCCGGCAGCCGATGGGCGCTCAAAGAAGGCTACGCCCGCAAGGAAGATGTGGCGCATACCGAAGAGGGCGGCTGCATGGCGGGGGCCGATCCGGCCAAGGTCAGCAGCGAGGCGAAGAAGCGGGGCCTTGAACAGGTCGGCACGCTCGGCTCGGGCAACCATTTCGCCGAGGTGGACGTGGTCACGGACATCTTCCACCCGGCGGCAGCCGACGCGTTCGGGCTGCGCCGCGGCCAGGTGGTCGTGCAGATCCACTGCGGCAGCCGCGGGCTGGGTCACCAGGTCGCCACAGACTACATCCAGACGTTCCAGGCCGCCAGCCGCAGATTTGGCTATGAGCTGCCGGACCGGCAACTGGTGTGCGCGCCGCTGGACTCGCCGGAGGGGCAAAGCTACCTGGCGGCGATGAACTGCGCGGCGAACTATGCGTGGGCCAACCGTCAAGTGCTCACTTACGCGGTCCGGGAAGCCTTCGAGGATGCGCTGGGCGGCAAGGTGCCGGATTGGGATCTGGATCAGGTCTACGACGTGGCCCACAACATGGCGAAGATCGAGATTCACGCGCTCGGCGGCCACGAGGCCAGGCTGTGCGTGCACCGCAAAGGTGCCACCCGCGCCTTCGGACAGGGCCACCCGGATGTACCGGGCGATTACCGGGCGGTGGGCCAGCCGGTGCTGGTGCCCGGCAGCATGGGCACGGCGTCTTACGTCCTGGTCGGCACGGCAGACGCCCTGGCGCACACCTTTGGCTCGTGCTGTCACGGTGCCGGCCGCGTGATGAGCCGCTCGGATGCCAAACGACAGGTGCGTGGCGAACAGCTGCGCAACGAGCTGGAGCACGACGGCATCGCCGTCCGCGCCGGCAGCCTGTCCGGCCTGGCCGAGGAAGCGCCGCAGGCCTACAAAGATGTGGACCGCGTGGTGGCAATCGTGGAAGCGGCCGGTCTCGCCCGGATCGTCGCCCGGCTAGAGCCGCTGGCAGTCATTAAGGGCTAACACCCTATCCTTCAGATAAAGCTGGAATGGAGCCTGCAGGCGGTCTCTCGCCGGCTAAAGCCTCGATTTCGATGCACTATTTGAAAGGTATTGGAGCTAGAACTGGAAGCCGGAAGCCAGGAACGACTCCCTGGCCGGCTCACATCGGAGGTAACGTTGCGCGTCGCATTAATCAACCCGAAATTCCGTCTGCCGATTGACACCCGGACCTCGCCGCACCTGGCGCTGGCTTACCTGGGCGCGGTGTCCGAGCGCCGTGGGGATACCGTGCGCGTTTACGATGCAGACGTGGAAGATCAGCCGCTGGCAGACTTCATCCAGGAATTCAAGCCGCACCTGGTCGGCATCACCACCAACACGCCCCAGGTGAAGCAGGCGTGGCGCACGGCCGCGGCCATCAAAAAAGACATGGATGTGCCGATCGTCCTGGGCGGACCCCACGTCAGCGTCGCCTCCGAGGAGCTGGATTTCGAGTCGCTCCGCCAGCCGCAGGTTGACCTGGTGGTGCGCGGCGAGGGCGAGGGCCCCTGGATCGAGATCAGCAACATCGTGGACGCCTACCTGCGCGACCAGCCCGCGTTCAGCGCCGCAGGGTTGATGCGGCCGGAGTTCGATCTGTTCCGCGAGGTGAAGAGCGTCAGCTACAAGACCGGCGACGGCCAGCTCCACCGCAACCCCGACGGCCCGGTCATCGCCGACCTGGACAGCCTGCCGTGGCCCGCATATCACCTGTTCAAGATGAACCGGTACACCAATCTACAGCCCGCGACCGATGCGATCCCGGGCGAGCGCAGCTTCTCCATCATGACCAGCCGCGGCTGCCCCTACCGCTGCACGTTCTGTTCGCAGAGCATCATGCCCATCAAGTGGCGCGCCCGCTCCTCGGAGAACGTCATCGCGGAGTGGCGGCACCTGGTGCACGACCTGGGCGCGCTGGAGATCGGCGTGCTGGACGACAGCGCCAATATCCGCCGCAATCGCCTGGCGCAGCTCGCCGATGACCTGGTGGCGAACAAGCTTAACCACGTGCCGTGGATCTTCGTCAACGGCATCCGCGCCAACCTGGCCGACCTGGAGCTGCTCACGAAGCTCAAGGCCGCCGGGCTCCGGCGCACGGCGTTCGGCGTCGAGACCGGCGACGAGCAGATGATCATCAAGATTGACAAGCACGTGGATCACGACACCATCCGCCAGGCCTTCAAGAACGCCAAGACCGCCGGGATCGAGACCATTGGCTTCTTCATCATCGGCCTGCCCGGCGACACGCGCGAAACGATGCAAAAAACGATCAATTTCGCCATCGAGCTCGACCCGATGATCGCCAACTTCAGCATGATGACGCCCTACCCCGGCACCATCGTCTACGAGCAGGTCAAGCGCAACGGCCGCTTCCTGATGCAGGACTGGGAAGACTACGTCTTCTTCGACACCAAGGCGCGCTACGAGATGGGCGACCTGACCGCCGAGCTGATGGAAGAGATGTACCAGAAGGCATACCGGCAGTTCTACTGGCGGCCCAAGTACGTCCTGCGCGCCATGCAGCGCAAGGATTTCTGGCTGAATTTCGGCCGAAACGCGCGCATCGCCTACCGGACCATCTTCCCGCAGAAAGAAAAGACCGAGCTAAAGCGGGCGATGGAAGCGTCGGCATAACGAGGTACAAAACATGCGAGTTGCATTGATCGGCCCCAAGTGGCACGAGATGGTGAACAGCTATCCGTCGCTGGGCCTGGCTTATCTGGCCGCCATCGCCGAGCAGGAAGGCCACCAGACCGCGGTCTTCGACATGGGGTTGCGGCCCAAGAAGCCACTGCCGGACGAGGTGCAGGAGATCATCGCCTGGAAGCCGGACGTCATCGCGTACACCTCGATGACCACCTCGTATCAAAGCGTCGAAGAATCCGTCGCCCTGCTCAAGACCGCTCTGGGCGTGCCGACCATCATCGGCGGGCCGCATGCGACCACGCTGCCGGAGCTCACCCTCCGCAACCCGAACTTCGACTTCCTGGTGTACGGCGAGGGTGAATATGTCTTCCGGGACTGGTTGCGACAGATCGCGGCAGGGGACACGGACTGGGGCAAGATTCGCGGGCTGTGGTACAAGGACGCGCACGGCGAGATCGTGGACGGCGGCGAGCGCGAGCTGATCCCGGACCTGGACGAGCTGCCCTTCCCCGCGCGGCACCTGTTCAACCTGAAGGCCTATCCGCTCTACGCGCCGGACGGCGAACAGATGATCACGGTGCTCACCAGCCGCGGCTGCCCGTACAAATGCTCGTTCTGCTTCAAGGGGATCGTCGGCCGCACCTACCGCCAGCGCAGCCCCGAAAACATCGTGGCCGAGCTGCGCCAGCTCATTGATCAGTACGGCGTTCGCAACTTCTACTTCATGGACGACCTGTTCACCATCAACGTCAAGCGGCTGGAAGCGATCCTGGACTACTTCATCGCCCAGAACCTGGACGTGCGGTGGCGTTGCCTGGCGCGCGTGGACCGCGTGAACCCGGAGCTGCTCAAGAAGATGTATCGGGCCGGCTGCCGGCAGATCCACTTCGGCATCGAGTCGGGCAACCCGGAAATCCTGG
Source organism: uncultured Anaerolineales bacterium (assembly GCA_964647255.1). Classification (GTDB taxonomy): domain Bacteria; phylum Chloroflexota; class Anaerolineae; order CG2-30-64-16; family CG2-30-64-16; genus CAWJEL01. The sequence continues at coordinate 80,589 of CAZYGI010000001.1, forward strand.
CGCGCACGGCCAAGCACATTGACCTGACCCAGGTGCGCCAGGCCATCGAATGGACGGAAGACGCCGGCATCATGAGCAAAGGCTACTTCATGTTGGGCCTGCCGGGCGACACCGAGGAGACGATGCACCAGACCATCGAATTCGCGGCCAGCCTGCGGCTGAGCGAGGCGATGTTCTCCATCGCCACCCCGATGCCCGGCACCGAGCTCTGGGAGGAGCTGATCCACCGGAACCCAGAGACCGCGTACAGCGCCGACTTCACGAAAAGCTACTACTACAACTCCTACACCAGCGAGATCGCGCCCTTCATGAACGTCTCGAACGTCAGCGATGATAAGCTGAGCAAGATGGCGATCCACGCGCGGCAGCGGTTCCTGGAGAGCAAGCGAAAGCGCAGCTACGTCCGCTACTTCGGGTCTGAGTGGGGGGACCGGATTTATCGGGTCGCCCAGGCGAAGCCGGTCAAACGGATCGGCCGCGCGGTGCTGAACCTGGGACTCTTCCCGCGGTTCCGCCAGTTGCAGCCGAAAAGCGAAGTGCGGGCGTGGGAGTGACGCGTGGAGCCGTGAGCGTGGAGCGTGGGGCGTGGAGCGATAGCCGACGGCCATTTGCCAGCCGCTGTCAGATCTGCACGATACACTCTGCGCCCAGCAGCAAGTGAGCATATGAATCAATCACCTGAAGATCCCATCGGTTTCCTGGAAAAAATAGAGCTCGCCACGCGGTGGCGGCGCAATCGGATGCTGTCGCCGGTGAAGTGGCTGGCGTACGAAACCGGCCAGACGCGGCTGGTGCCGCCGCCGGACCGGCTGTACATCGAGTCCACGAATATCTGCAACCTGAGCTGCATCATGTGCCCGACGGGGCGCAAGGAGCAGGTGCGCAAGAAGGGCTACATGGACTTCGAGCTCTTCAAGTCCATCGTGGACGAGATGGCGCCGTGGGTGCAGGCCACGACGTTGCACATTTGGGGCGAACCGCTGCTCCACCCGCGGCTGTTCGACATGATCGCCTACTGCCATCGCAAAGGGCTGCGCAGCGAGATCAGCACCAACGCCACCCTGCTGAACGAAGAGCGGAGCAAGCGCATCCTGGACGCGGGCCTCGGCGCGATCTATCTGTGCCTGGACGGCATGCGGCCTGAGACATACGAACAGATTCGGGTGAATGCCGATTACGAGAAGACCAACGCCAACATCCGCAACTTCATCGGGATGAAGCAGGCCAGCGGTCACAAACAGCCCTTCGTGAACCTCCAGATCATCGAAATGGAGAAAACGATGGGCGAGATTGACGGGTTCGTCAAAGAATGGCGCATGCCCGGCGTGGATCGGATCAACGTCAAGCCGTTCGACTCATGGGGCGGCCAGATCGAGGCGATCAACAGCCTGGAGGCGGAGGCCGACGCGCTGCCGAAGGGCCGGTATGCGTGCCCGAACCTGTGGTATCACACGCACATTTACTGGGATGGCCGGATCGCGATGTGCGACCGCGACTTCAACCTGGCGTACGATCTGGGCAACGTGCGCAATGCAGACGGCTCCGTTCACGTGTTCGAGAACTGGAACGGGCCGAAGATGCAAGCGCTCCGCAGTCTGCACCTGAAGGGCCAGTATGACTCGGTGACGCCCTGCAACACCTGCACCGAGTGGGCGTGGTGGAAGCCGACGCCGCTCAAGTCGCGCGGGAATTACAACGCGGCGAAGCTGGAAGAAGAGAACGAGTAGACAGGGCACCGGGAAACCAGGAGACAAGGGGAAAAGCGCCTTGTTTCCCTGTTTCCTGACTGCCTGGTTTTCTTATCCACCCGTTTTTCTCTCCCCGTGAAAGGTAACTTCATGAAAGTGCTACTAGCCAGCCCGGAATCCGAGGTCTGGACTTCACGTAAACATATCCCGTTGGGCCTGGGCTACCTGGCCGCTGTGCTGCGGGAGCACGGACACCAGGTGGGCATCTTCGACGCGGCGATCGAAGACGAGCCGCTGGAGACGGTGGTGCGCCGCGGCGGCTACGAGCTGCTGGGCATCACCGCGGTCACGCCGCTGATCGTGGACGCGTGGAACATGGCGAAGGAAGGCAAACGCCTGGGCATGATCACCGTGCTCGGCGGCCCGCATCTGACCTTGATGCCTGAGGAATCCATCGGCCCGGACCACCCGGAGGTGGATTACGTCATCCAGGGTGAGGCCGAGGAAAGCATCATCGAGTTCATGGATGCGCTGGAAGGCCGCGGGGCGATGGAGGCGGTGCACGGCCTCTACTGGCGCCGGAACGGCGGGATGGTCGTCAATCCGCCCGCCGGGCTGATCCCGAACCTGGACAGCATCCCCTACCCTGCGCACGACCTGTTCAAGATCACGCGCTACACCAACCTCCAGCCGCTGACCGACGGGCTGGACACCAAAGCCCGCGCCTACACCATCATGACGAGCCGCGGGTGCCCGTACAAGTGCACCTACTGCTCCAAACCGATTACCGGCTCCACCTGGCGGCCGCGCTCGGTGGAGAACGTCATCGGCGAATGGCGCTGGCTGGTGAAAGACCTGCGCGCCACCGAGATCGGCCTGACCGACGACATCTGGAATCTGAAGCTCGACCGTGCCAAGGAGCTCTGCCGCCGGATCATCGCCGAGGGACTCAACACCGTCCCGTGGGTCACAGTGCACGGCATGAAGGTCAACCACGCTGACGCCGAGCTGTTTCAACTGATGAAGCAGGCCGGCTGCAAGCGGGTGGGCTTCGGCGTGGAGAGCGGCGACCCGACGATCCTGCGCAACGTGATCAAGAAAAGCCAGTCGCTGGATCAGGTGCGGAACGCGTTCAAGTGGGCGCGCGAGGCCGGGCTGCAAACGATGGGCTTCTTCATCTTCGGCATGCCTGAGGAAACGGAGGAAACCATGGAGAAGACGATCAAGTTCGCGCTCGAGCTGGATCCCGACCTGGCGAACTTCATGCTGGCAACGCCCTATCCCGGCACCGAGATGTACGACGTCATCCAGAAGTACGGCAACATCTTCGCCAACGAATGGGAAGACTACGCCATCCACTCCGACAAGGCGCGCTTCACCATGCCCGACTACGACCCCGACCTGGTCGTGAAGAAATGGAAAGAGGCGTACCGGCGCTTCTATCTCTATCGGCCCAAGCGGGTGTGGCAGAAGGTGAGTAAGCGGAGCTTCTGGACTGACCTGCCGGCGACGGTGGCAAATGCGGTGCGGTTCTTTGTGCCGGAGAAGCAGCCGATCGCGGGAAAAAGCGGCTGACCGCGGACACAGTTGACCAAGCAGCGCCCTGGGTTGAGTGCTTAACTCAGGGCGCTGCTTTTTGATTCGTTCATGCTCAGATCACCGATGCGGCCGGGGTCGCTGGCGCCGGTGGACGCCGTCGTCGTGACCTTGGTCGTGCCCGCCTCGCTCGGTGTGAAGTAGGGCGTCGTGCCGCGTCAAACGCACCTGCTGCAGCCCATCCATTTATGGCCGAACCTCACACAATCGCCAAAGATGAGTGACCACAGCCCCAACTATCTTCACTTTCCATACACCCACTCCCCAAACAACCCATTTAGCTTCTTCCCTGCTATTTCTTCCGCCAACGCCTGGAACTCCGCGGGAGTGGCAATCTGCCAGCGATAACGCGCCAGGTAGGTGCGCAGTAACTGCCCGAACGTCGCCGGCCCCAGCTCGTCGCGCAGCGCGGCGAAGAAAAGCGCGCCTTTGCCGTACACCAGCGTCTCGTAATTCTCCGTATACTCGCGCACCGGCAGGCCGATCGGCCGATCCACCCCACGGGCGATCAGGAGGTTCACCGGCGTCTGCCAGCGCTGAGCGCGGAGCTTCTCGGCCCGCGGCTCGCCGTAGCGTGCGGCGTAGTACTCGTACATGCTGAACTCGGCCAGCCCCTCGTCCAGCCAGGGTGTGCGCACCTGGTCGCTGCCCACCTGGTTATACCACCATTGGTGCGCCACCTCGTGAACCACCAATGTCTCCAGCTCGTCGCCGAACTTGCTGTACACCTGGCTGCCGATCAGGCTGACGGAGGGAAATTCCATCCCGTGGTACGTCAGCGGCGCCTCGACGACCGCCATGTCACGATAGGGATAGCCGCCGAAGCGGTCGCTATAGATTTCGAGCGCGGCGACGGCATGATAGAGCGCCAGCCGCCCGGCTGCAGCGTCCGTCGGATAGAAATAGGAGCGCACGCGCGTCCCCAGCGAGACCGTTTCCGTCATCTGCAGGCTGGGGCTAAGCAGCAGCGTAAACTCACGCGCCGGCCCCAGCGCATAGCGCACGGTGCGCCAGCCGTCCGCGCCGAGCGTCTGCGTGATCTCCGCGCCGGTGGCGACCACCACCTGGTCCGCCGGCGCGGTGACGGTCACGCGGTAAAGCGCGGCGTCGTGAAATCCCACATCGCCCTGCGGGTGCGGCAGATCAATCGCCCACTCATCCCCGCGCCGGCCCGTCAGGATCGGGTAGAAACCGGTCAGGCTCAGCACGTCCTCGTTGAAGCCGAAGATCGTGTACTCGCCCGCCTGGCTCTTGTGATCCACCCGGCCGGTGAAGAAGAGCCGGATGTCGGCTCGCGATCCGATTTCGAGCGCCTCGGGCAGTGAAAGATGGAGCGCCGAACGCTCGACCGCGGGCGCGAAATTGACGGTCTTCCCATTCACGCTGGCGCCGTTCACCTGCATGACACCACCGAACGCCAGGAGATTCGGATAGGTGCGGAAGTAGAGCTCCGTCAGCGGCTTGGAGCCGGTGATCGGGAGAGTCAACGCCAGGGCGCCGGTGTAGGACTTCGTGGCCGGATTGATGGCGACGGTGATGCTGTAAAGCGGCATCGCGCGCAACTGCGCCTCGGACACCTCAAACCCGGTGCGCCAGCCCGCGCGGAAATCGGCGTAGGGGTCCGGCCGGGGCGACAGGAGCGTACAGCCGGCCAGCAGCAGAGCCAGCAAAGTCAGCGCCAGGCCCACCGCCAGGCCCACCCGGTGCGCCGGCGCGCATCCGCCGCGACGTCGAGTCAGATCACTGCCCAGTGAGGCCATCCCCACCTCCGCGGAGAGTTACTGCCATAGCTAACGCGATGCCGAGAGTATAGCATAAGCGGACGCCGCTGCCAATCGTTTGGCGGGCCGCCGCGGGGGTGCTATAATGGCCGAAACACCGAAATCGAGTAGCCCCATGCCCCTGACCATCTCAGAAGTCGAACACATCGCTGAGCTGGCGAAGCTGAGCCTGACGGCGGAAGAAACCGCACGTTTTCAGACCCAACTTTCCGCCATCCTCGACTATGCGGCGGTGCTGCAAGGCATTGATACCTCCGCCATTCCGCCAACAGCGACCGTACTGCCCCTGCGCAACGTCACGCGGCCGGATGTCCAAGCGGATTCTTTGCCGCAGGAAGATGTGCTCGCGAACGCGCCGGACGCCAGCGAGGGCTATTTCAGAGTGAAGACGATCCTGGAAGCGGGAAGCTGATCATGTTATTTGAGTTAACCATCCACGAGGCCGCCGAACTCCTGCGCGCGGGCGAGATCACGGCAACGGAACTGACCGAGGCCGTGCTCGAGCGCATCTACGCGACCGACAATGACGTCAAAGCGTATCTGGCGCTGACACCGGAAGCGGCGCTGGAGCAGGCAGCCGAGGCGGACGTGGCCCTCGCCGCGGCCCGCCAGCACGACACGTTGGCCGATCTGCCTCTCCTGACCGGCATCCCGCTGGCGATCAAGGATGTGATCACGGTTGAGGGCGTGCCCCTGACGGCCGGTTCCAGGATCCTTGCCGGCTACGTGCCGCCCTACAACGCGACGGTGATCGAGAAGCTGCGCAGCCAGGGCGCGGTGTTCCTGGGCAAAACCAACACCGACGAATTTGCCATGGGCTCCAGCACGGAGAACTCCGCTTACTTCACCACGCGCAACCCCTGGGATCTGGAGCGCGTGCCCGGGGGCTCCAGCGGGGGGAGCGCGGCCGCGGTGGCCGCGGACGAATGCCTGGCCGCGCTCGGCTCGGACACGGGCGGCAGCGTCCGCCAGCCCGCGGCGCTGTGCGGCGTCGTGGGGGTCAAGCCGACCTACGGCCGCGTCAGCCGCTACGGTCTCGTCGCCTTCGCCTCGTCACTCGATCAGATCGGCCCGTTCGGCAAGGACGTGACCGACGCCGCGATCCTGCTAGGGGCGATCGCCGGTTACGATCCGCGCGACAGCACCAGCGTGGATGCGCCCGTGCCGGACTACGCTTCAGGAGTCAGGAGCCAGGAATCGGGAGTCAAGGGGCTAAAGGTCGGCGTGCCGAAGGAGTATTTCATCCCCGGCATGCAGCCCGAAGTTGAGGCGGCGGTGCGGGCGGCCGTCGAGATGCTGCGCAGCCTCGGCGCCGAGGTGCGTGAGGTCAGCCTACCGCACACCGACCTGGCGCTGCCTGTCTACTACCTGATCGCGCCGGCCGAGGCGTCGGCGAACCTGGCGCGCTTCGACGGGATCCGCTACGGCTTTTCGGCTCAAAGCAGCTCGCTGTGGGAAACCTACCGCGCCACCCGCGGCAGGGGCTTCGGCCCCGAGGTGAAGCGGCGCATCATGCTGGGCGCGTACGCGCTCAGCGCCGGTTACTACGACGCCTACTATCTCAAAGCCCAGCAGGTTCGCACGCTTATCAAACGCGATTTCGACATTGCGTTACACGAAGTGGATGTCATCGCCTGTCCCGTCGCGCCAACAACCGCATTTCGTATAGGCGAGAAGGCCGAAGACCCCCTGGGCATGTATCTTTCGGACGTATTCACGCTGTCTTTAAACCTGGCTGGCATCTGCGGCGTCTCCGTGCCCTGCGGCTTTGACCAGGCTGGGCTGCCCATCGGGCTTCAGCTCATGGCCGGGGCCTTCCGTGAGGATGTGCTGCTGCGGTCGGCGTGGGCCTATGAGCAAGCAACGCCCTGGCATCTGCGCCGCCCCGCTCTACAGCCGACCGCCGTGGGCGCCGAAGCGGAAGCCGATTGACGCCAGCGATGCGGTCCGCCGGCGCTGAAAACGCCTGCCCGCCCAGCCCTCACCCGGCTGATCACACAAATACATGATTTTCAACGAAGGAGACTTTCATGTCTGATCGGATTGCACGCCGCATCGCGAGCGTTCCCCCGTCCGGCATCCGCAAATTCTTCGATATCGCCGCCACGATGCAAGATGTGATCTCGCTTGGCGTGGGCGAGCCGGACTTTGTGACGCCGGATGTGATCCGCGAGGCCGGCATCGCATCGCTAAACCGCGGCGAGACCCGCTACACCTCCAACTCCGGCGTCCAGGCGCTACGCCAGGCGATCACCGCCAACTGGACGCACCACTACGGCGTGGTCTACGACCCGGAGGCGGAGACCCTGGTCACAGTGGGCGGCTCGGAGGCATTGTACCTGGCGCTCACCGCGATCTTGAACCCCGGCGATGAGGTGATCATCCCGGAGCCGTGCTTCGTCTCCTACGAGGCCGAGGTCACCTTTGCGGGCGGCATCCCCATCCCCATCGCCACCCGCGTCGAAGAAGAGTTCCAGGTCACAGGCGCGCAGATCGCTGCGGCGATCACGCCTCACACCAAAGCGATCCTGCTCAGCTATCCCAATAACCCCACCGGCGCGGTGCTGGATGATGACCGGATGGCTGAAATCGCCGCGCTCGCCGTCGCGCACGATCTGCTCGTCATCTCGGATGAGATTTACGATCGCCTGCGCTACGTCGGCAAGCACACGACCTTCAGTGCGCTGCCAAACATGCGCGACCGCACGCTGGTGGTCGGCGGCTTCTCGAAGGATTATGCGATGACCGGCTGGCGCCTCGGCTTCTCGCTGGCCCCCGCCGACATCACCGCGGCGATGCGCAAAATTCACCAGTACACGATTATGTCAGCTTCAACCACGGCACAGATGGCAGCGATCGTCGCGCTCACGGATCCGCGCGCCGAAGAAGCCGTGCTGGCGATGCGCGAGTCGTATGACCTGCGCCGGAGGCTGATCGTGGACGGGCTGCGGAGCATCGGGATGCCGACATTCGAGCCGCGCGGCGCGTTCTACGCCTTCCCCGACATTCGCGCCAGCGGGATGACCTCGGACAAGTTCGCCTGGACGCTCCTGGAAGAGGAGCGGGTGGCGTGCGTGCCCGGCCCGGCGTTCGGCCTGGGCGGCGAAGGGTATGTGCGCATGTGCTACGCCACCGCCCGGGACCAGATCGAGGAGGCGCTGGAGCGGATGGCGCGGTTCGTGAGGCGGCACGGGTAGAGTGTAGGGGGCGCCTGTCATTGTGGACCTCATCGCCGGCCCCCAGATGCACCGGAAGGAGGTCACCATGAAACGCTGGGTGGTTCTGGTCATGCTGCTGCTGGCAGGCTTGCCGGCCGCGCCGGCGCAAGCTGCCGGCATCTATTTCGATGACTCGCGCCCCGATCTGATGATCCTCGGCAACAGCGATCATTACGAGATCGGGTTTCGCAAGGTCAACGGCTCGATCGCCTACATCACTG
>CAZYGI010000001.1:89102-117705 GCA_964647255.1 uncultured Anaerolineales bacterium
GGTGGCGGTCAGTTCCCGGGGGAGCAGGTCGTAGAGCGTCACGCAGGGCTCCCGTTACGGATGTCTATGGGGCGCCTCCTTCCCGGACGGCGCTCCTTCGTTTATTGGCGGCTGCTCCTTCGACGCGGCCGGGCCGAACCGGTTCCGCTATGCCTGGTCCGCCAGCACGCAGACGTTGACATTCACCTACACACCTGACCCCGGCGCAGGACAACGGGTGGCAGCTCAGGTCACGGTGAAGCCCTCGACCGGCTCCTGGCTCGACATGCAGTTGCAGCTCCGCAACAACTGGGGCTATACGTTGGACTGGGTCCTCTTCCCATGCGACACGGTCTTTGCGGAAGCGGAGATCCAGGAGGCGTTGCTCCCGATCCTGCCGGGCGTGATCTTCACCCCGCAGTTCTTCGTCGAGAACCGATCCTACACCGCCAAATACCCCGGCTATCCGGGCCTCTTCGCCGACTTCCTCTGGCTCGCCACGACCAGGGGCCGGCTCGCCATCTACGCACTGAACAATAACGGGCCGATCCGACCGGACGTCATCGGTTTCATCCACGATGAGGAGTACCTGGCGGACAGCACCTTTTACTACCACACCTTCGGCGCCCGGATCGCGAACGGTGCGGCCTTCACCTCGCCCTGGATGCGCGTTCGGGTGGGCGAATCCGCCATGAACGCCATCCAGGCCTATCGCGCGGACAACGGCATGGACCGCTACCCGTCCCTGCGGCAGAAGGTGGGCGCAAGCCACGACCAGTTGGTGCGCTCCCCCCTCTACAAGGCGGACACCGCCCAGCTTGGCATCCGTTTCAGCGCGTACGGCGGGCTGCTCGCCAGGGTGCCTGCGCCCGGCATCCTCCACCCCGTCGCCTTCCAGCCGGGCGCGCACGACGAGAACTACCCCGACTTCCTGCCGCCCGCAGCCGCCTGGGGCACGACCGCCGATATGGCGGCCATGTTCCGGCAAGCGCAGGCCCGGGGCTTCCTGGTGATGCCCTACACCAACCCCACCTGGTGGGATGACGAGTCTCCCACGCTGCGCACCCTGCCTGCACCGCAGACGATCAAAGACCTGGCCGTGCTCGCCCAGGACGGCGTGCCCCAGTATGAGTACTACGGCACGCACGGCGGCTATGTCATCTCCCCTTACGCGGCCTTCGTCCGCAGCCGGCTGGATCGCCTGGTGAACCAGATGACGACCGATGTACCCAGCGATCTGTTGTTCGAGGACCAGATCGGCGCACGGCCGTGGCTCTTCGACCACAACGCGTCGTCGCCGTCGCCTGTGGCCTACATGGACGGCTGGCTGGCGCACACCCGCGCCTACAGCGACACCCTGCTGATGACCGAGCTTGCCTTCGACCGGCTGGCCGAGACCGAGACCGGCTTCCACGGCAGCGTGCTCCTGCCCGAAGTCACCGGCGCTACGACGGACTGGTGGGGGATGGGCACGTGGCAGCCCTATCCCCTGGCCACGGCGATGGCCCGCGACAAGACGCTCTTCTACCAGCATGACCTGGCCCCGGAGACTTTCACCACCCGGAAACAGATCCTGACCTGGAACCTGGCGATGGGCTACATGCTCAGCTACGACCTGGTGCAATCGGAGTTCGGCGGCGGGCTGGACAGTGAGTGGCTGGGCGTGACGAGCGCCTTCCAGAAGTGGGTGTTGGCCGCGTATGCCGATCAGCGGATCACCGGCTACACCCAAGAGGAGGAATCGCTTACCCGGACGGATTTCGAGACCTGCCAGGCATATGCTAACTGGAGTTCGTCGTACCGCTATATCCTCGGCCGACACATTATCGCACGCAACGGCGCGCTGGTGACGTGCAACAGCGGCGATCTCATCGCCGGCATTTTTGACGGACAATACAATAACGCCGCCTTAAGCGCCGGCGAGCATTACCTGATCGAGACGCGCGGGGATTGGGGGAGCATCGTGCGGCAGCCGATGGGTGCAGACACCGACCTGACCGTGGCGCGCCTGCCCGGCTGGGGCACGCGCGGGCCAGCCGCCGCGCTCGCCCTGGACGCGGCCGGCGGCGTCATCGGCCGCGTGCCGGTGACCGTCAGCGCGGCTGGCCTGACCTTCCGCTACAGCAAGAGCCTGGCCGGACGCGTCGTGGCTGCCTATCGGCTGCCGAACCCGCCGGTGAGCTATCTGCCGCTCGTCCGGCGGTGATCGGACGGCTGGTCCGCTGGTGCTACGGTGACGGTCGGCGAGGGACGCGCGCGGCGAGCGAGATTTGCATCAGAAGTCACATCTCCTTTACAATGTAGTCTCCCAATTTACAGACTTAACATTTTTTCCCCAATGTCACGACCTGTCCGGTTGGCCCATCGTTCCTTCCGGAAACATAGAAGCATCATGGAGGCAGTCAGGCAGAAGAAGAAATGGTTCAATCTCGTCAGCGGCGCCATCGCAATCGCGTTGGTCATTGCGGCCGTGGCCTGGGTCGTAGCACCCGGACAGACGGCCCCAAACGGACGAGCCGGGACGCTCAGTGCGGCCGGCGCGTCGGCGGGAGTCATCCGCCAGAATGCAACCGAAGCTGAAGCGCCAGCCGTCTCGGGGCCGATCGCACTCCAGCCGGAGCATATGGATGTGTCGCCGGCGTTGCGGGACATTGTGCCCGACGTGGCGCCTTCGGGGGACGAGGCGCTGCGCCGCTTCAACGAGATCGAGCGGCTGCCCGGCCATGAAATGGGCAGTTCCATCGGGGATGCCACGATCCAAAACTGGCAGGGACCAACGGCCATGCCCTCTCCCATCCAGAGCTGGGAAGGAATCAATAACGTCGGCTACACCGTACGTCCACCAGACACCAACGGTGACGTCGGCCCCAACCACTATGTTCAGTGGGTCAATGTTCGCTTCCAGATCTGGAACAAGACCGGCACATCCCTCTATGGCCCGGCGAACGGCAGCACCCTCTGGAGCGGCTTCGGCGGCAAGTGCGCAACCTATAACGACGGCGACCCGGTGGTCCTCTACGATCACCTGGCTGACCGCTGGGTGATGATGCAGTTTGCCGTGAGCGGCACAGGTTCCGACCTGATCTGTATGGCCGTGTCGCAGACCGCGGACCCCTTGGGCAGCTGGTATCGCTACTCGTATGCCTGGTCCAGCAGCTACATGCCGGACTATCCTAAGCTGGGGTTGTGGCCTGACGGTTATTACCTGACGGTCAACCAATTCACGCAGGCTGGCGCCTGGCGCGGCGCAGGCGTGGCCGCGTTCGAGCGCGCCAAGATGCTGACAGGGGCCTCGGCGCAGACGATCTACTACAACGGCAACACCTACAACTCCAACTACGGTGGGATGCTTCCGGCCGATTGGGAGGGAACAACCCAACCCCCCAGCGGCGCGCCGTGTCCGTTCACGGAGTGGGATGACTCGACCTGGATCGGTCCCAGCGACGCGCTGCGCATCTGGAACTTCCATGTGGACTGGACCACGCCGGCCAACTCGTATTTCGGCGTGTCCGGTTCGCCTTTCACGCCTAGCTACACCTTGACCACGGCTGACATCAATCCGGCCATCTGCGCGAGCGAGCCGTGCATTGACCAGCCGGGGACGACCCAGAACCTGGACTCGCTCTCCGACCGGCTGATGCACCGCCTCCAGTACCGCAACTTCACCGACTCTGGGTACCAGGCGATGGTCACCAACCAGACGGTGCTCGGCGGCAACAGCAACTCCGCGATCCATTGGTATGAGCTGCGCAACACGGGCAGCGGCTGGACGCTCTACCAGGAAGGGACCTACGAGCCCGACAGCGCCAGCCGCTGGATGGGCAGCATCGCCATGGATCGTCTGGGCAACGCGGCCATCGGTTACACCGTGTCCAGCAGCGCCATCTACCCCAGCATCCGCTACGCAGGCCGGCTCGTGACGGATGCGACGGGCACCCTGCCTCAAGGCGAAACGTCCCTGGTGGCCGGAGGCGGCTATCAGTCGGACTCCTACGGCCGCTGGGGCGACTACAGCGCCATGCAGGTGGACCCGGCCGACGACTGCACGTTCTGGTACACTCAGGAATACACGCAGTCGAGCGGCGGGTACAACTGGTACACGCGCATCGGCTCCTTCAAGTTCCCGAGCTGCTCGGCGCCGACCGCGGTCACGTTGACTAACCTGGCGGCCAACCCGGCCGCGGCCCGCTGGCCGCTGGCGGCGGCTGGGCTTGCGCTGGTGGGGCTGATCGGTGTAGTGTTGATGCGGCGGAAGTAGCGTTGGCACGTTGAGACGTTGGCGCGTTGGCACGTTAGACCGTGTCAACGCGCCAACGTTCATTTCACGGCCACGTCTACCTCAAACGAACGTGTGGGGAGCATGCAGGGAGGCTTGGCCTTGCGGCAGGCCGGCTCGTTGACCGCAACGAGGCGAGTCGCGCCGGGCCTGGCGGCCTCAAACAGGCCCTGACTCTCACTGGGAACCGCCGTATCCACCGCTGCGCGCAAAACCTGCGGATCGGCAATCGCCACGACCCAGGCCGCGCCCTCCTCCAAGTTAAGCAAGAAGCGATCGCCCACCTGCATCTCGATCGTGCGGCCTGCGTCGGCCAGCGTCACTGTCGGGGCGACGCCGCCCGTCGTCACCAGGGGCGGCCGGACCGTCGGCGTCGTGCCCATGCTGACCAGGCTCCCGGAGAGATTCCCGCTGCTGGTGCTGGTGATCGCGCTCCCAACGTCGGTTGGCGCAGCGGTTGGAATGTCGCTGGGCGCCCCTGCGACCGTGCTGGCCGCGGGGCCAGGGGTTTGGACCGTCGGGGCCGCACCGCCCGTCGGGGCGACGGAAGGCGCCAGGCATCCGGCCAGAAAACCCACGCCGGCTGCCAGCAACGCTAACTGCGCGATCTGCTGTATCGTCTTCATTGCTTTCCTCTTCGATAGATGCTTGCACCAGGGACGTTCAGACGAATGCTGCGGTTCCAGGCGACATTATAGGCTCCCCGGCAGGCGCGTGTCAATCTCGAATTTCTCAAGGAAGGCGGCCGCTGGTTTCTGCGCTTCCGGTCACATCGTGAATTCTTGTCAACGGACCACCCGATTGCAGAAACTGCGCGGCCGGACTTATAATGGCGGCGCAAGCGAGCGCAGCCCGCAAAATGCCATGATGCACACCCTGCCAGGAATGCCTCTCCCCTGAAAGAAGAAGTCAGTGTTGCTCTCAACCGCTCTCCGCATCCGCCCAAAGGACGTCGTGGCCCTGGCCGGGGGCGGCGGCAAGACCACCGCCATGTTCCGCCTGGCCGAGGAACTGCGCGCGGCTGATCGCCGCGTGGTAACAACCATGACCACCAAGATCTTCGTGTCCCAAATGGATCGCGCCCCCGCGCGCCTGATCCTGGAGGACGCGGGGGCGCTTCTGGCCCAACTGCCGGCGCTGTTGGCCGAACACGGCCATGTGTTGCTCACAGGCGGCGCAATCGTCGAGCAGGACAAGGTGCAGGGGGTCACGCCCGAGCTGCTTGACCGCGTGGCCGCGCATCCCGCGGTGGACGCGGTCATCGCGGAGGCCGATGGGTCACGGCGGCTGCCGTTCAAGGCGCCGGCAGCGCACGAGCCGGTGATCCCGACAAGCGCCACGCTCGTCGTGCCGGTCGTCGGGATCGATGTGCTGGGGCAGCCGCTGGACGCCGACCACGTTCATCGGCCGGAGCTGGTCGCGGCGCTGACCGGTGCAGCCCTTGGCGATTCTGTCACGCCGGCCATGATCGCGGCCGTGCTGGCCCATCCTCAGGGCGGCGCCCAGGGCGTTCCTGCAACCGCACGCCTGGTCCCCTTTCTGAACAAAGCCGAGGATGAGGCCTGCCTGGCTGCGGCGCGAGAGATTGCCCGGTTGTTGTTGCAGCATGACCGCATTGACAGCGTGATGATCGGCGCGGCGCAGGCGACCGAACCGGTGCGCGAGGTCTGGGGCCGCGTCGGCGCGGTGGTGTTGGCCGCGGGGCAAGCCAAACGCTTCGGTGCGCTCAAACAGGTGTTGCCCTGGCGCGGCGTCCCGCTCGTTGCGCACGTGGCCGGCCAGGCGTTGGCCTGCCCCGATATCGCCCGCATAGCCGTTACCGTCGGCGCGGAGGCCGAACGCGTGACCGCTGCGCTCGCGGAGATTTCTGCTGCAACAAACCCCCAAACGGGTCGCGGACAAGCGCGGACAAACGCGGATGGTGTGTCCTCAGATACTCAGGGGCTGAGTGCAGTCAGGGAGGCTGCCCTGCAAATCATCCCCGTGCCCAACTGGGCCGAGGGGCAGAGCCGCAGCGTGGTCGCAGGGCTGGCAGCTTTAGCCCCCGCCGGGACGAAAGAGGAGTCTGGAGTGGGGGTCGGGGCCGCCCTCTTCCTCCTCGCCGACCAGCCGGGCGTGACGCCCGAACTGCTCTCTGCGCTTATCCAACGCCACCGCGAGACACTCGCGCCGGTGGTCGCGCCGCGTTATGCCGGACAGCGCGGCAACCCCGTCCTGTTCGACCGTGCAACCTTCCCCGAATTCGCTGGGCTGGCCGGCGACGTCGGCGCCCGGCCGATCCTCCAGCGGCACCATGAGGAGATCGCCTGGGTGGACTGGCCGACGCCGGAGGTGCTGCAAGATATTGACATCCCGGAAGCATACCCCAGCCAGCCCGCAGCCTGATCGGATCTCAACGCCGCGCGCTGCCGGCCGCCTCCCGGCAAGATGAAGTCACTCTTGCTTTGCCGAAGATGGCTCGTGCGCGGCCGCTGCGCCGCCCGGCTGGGCCAGCGACGCGCGCAGCGCCACAAGCGCGATGATCGCGGCGGCCAGCCCCAACACCTGCACCAGGCGCATGCCGCCCAGGATGGTTGTGCTCTCGGCCCGAAACGGCTCAAGCAGCCACCGGCTCAGCCCGTAGCCGCACAACGCGACCAGGCCGGCCGCGCCGGGCCGGCTCGCGCGGGCAATCATCCGCAGGGCCAGGGCGCCAACGAGCAGCGCGGCGGCCGCTTCGTAAATCTGGCTCGGATGCCGGGTCACGCCCCAGAGGTTCACCGCCCAGGGCAGGTCTGTCGCTGCGCCGGCCGCACGGCCGGCCAGGAAGTTGCCGAGCGATGCCAACGCGATGGCGAACGCCGCGGCCGCGGCGAACGCGTCCAGCGCCTTCGCCGGCGGCAGGCGGTGGCGATAGATGTACCAGCCTGCAACGAGGAGCGCGGCGATCACGCCCGGCCAGAGCAGGAATGCACGCGTGTTGACGCTGAAGATTTCCAGCAGTTGCAGGCGATATGCATCCCAATAGGCGATCACGTGCCCAAATCGCGCGGCGACCAGCCCGGCGACCAGCCCATACAGCCCCGCGTTGACCAAGTGATCGCCATCCAGGCCAGCGCGCCGCGCAGCCCACGCCGCGACCGCCAGCCCGACCCAGACTGCCAGCAGCAGCGCCAGCGGATAGGTGGGCAGAGAAAATGGGCCGAGTTGCAGGATTGGAAGCATGGGGATCCCTTCGTGTGGCGTAAAACGTGTGGCGTAAAGCGTAGTGCGTGCAGCAGGAACATGATACGCTCCACGCTCCACGCTCCACGCTCGACGCTCTACGCTCCACGCTCTACGGATAAATCGTCCGTAACAACTGCTCCAGCGTAGCTCCGGTCATCGCGCCGAGCTGAATCTGCCGGATCACGCCGGTGCGATCAATAAAGAACGTGGTGGGCAGGCTGCGCACGGCGTAAAGCCGGCTGGCGTCGGCGCCGGTATCGAGCGGAACGGTGAACGTCAGGCCCATCGTTTCCGTGAACGCCTGCACACGCACAGCGGCCTCTGCCTGGTCAACCCCGATGATGGCGACTTTCCCCGACAGGCGGCCGCGGGCGGCCTCCAGTTCCGGCAGTTCGGCGCGACAGGGCGGACACCATGTCGCCCAGAAGTTAAGCACCACCGGCGTCCCACGCAAGTCTGAAAGCCGGAACGTCTCGCCGGTGACGGTGGTCAGCGTGAAGTCCGGCGCGGGATGGCCCACGGCCGGCGCAGGCGGCAGCGCCAGGGCCGCGGCCGCCGCACCCCCGGGCACGCGGTTGGCCCAGATCCAGGCGACGCCCAGGATCAGCAGGGTGATGATGAGGATGTTCCAGCGAGTTTGGTTCATAAGACCTGTGTCTGGATTCGAGGCTTTGGCCGGTCTCAATGATATGCGCAAAAGCTACCAAACCGGCTAAAACCTCCATTCCCGGCTATTCTAACAGCTACAATCTGAGATTGCGCATTCCGGTTTGACGCGTTTCCCGATCTATGGTTACATTATGCCGCTCCCCCCATTTCACGCCGCGGAGGCGCATCATGCCTCGGTTTCAGCTCGCGCTCCTGCCGCTCATGCTTGTTCTTCTGACCGCAGTGCCTCCCGTGCACGCGGGCCAAATCGCCGCGCCCGCATCTGCTGATGCCTGTCCCGGCGCGCAGCCCATCGCCGGCACCCGCCGTCTGGCAGTCGGCAGCCAGGTCACGGTGCGCGGACTGGTCACGGCGCCGACCGGCGCCTTTACGGCTGGGCAGACGTTTGCGGTGCAGGATGCGTCGGGCGGCATTTACGTTTACCGCCAGAGCGGGATCGGGCAGGCGCTGGCCGCGGGCGATGACGTGTGCGTCACCGGCCGGCTGGCAGCTTACCACGGCCTGCTTGAGCTGATGCCCGCTTCGCCCCAGCAGGTGATCCGCCTGGGATCGGGGCCGGCCCCCGCGCCGCAAAGCATTGCCCCGGAGCAGGTCGGTGAGGCGACGGAGGGCCGGTTGGTCTCCGTGACCGGCGTCGTCTCGCGCCTGGGCAGCAGCCGGTTCCGCGTGGGCGCCGCGGCGATCTTCCTGGAAAAGCTAGCCGGCATCTCGACCGCCGGACTGCGGGACGGCTGTTCCGCCACGGTGATCGGCCTCAGCGCGGATTACGACGGGCCGCAAATCTGGCCCCGCTGGCAGGCCGACGTCGTCCCCGGCGATTGCGCCCAGGCTGAGGCGCCCGCCCTGACCATCCACGAGATTCAAGGCCGCGGGGATGCCTCGCCCTACGATGGCAAGACTGGCCTCGGCAGCGTGGTCGGCTGCGTCACCGGCGTCGCGGCGAGCGGCTTCTTCCTGCAAAGCGTGCAGCCCGATAGCGATCCTACAACCTCCGAAGGTGTCTACGTCTTTCGCTTTGACGGTTGGACGAACCCGCAAGGGCTGAAACCAGGCGATCAAGTGGCGATCAGCGGCTTCGGCGTCCAGGAGTATTACGGCCAGACCGAGATCGTCAAGCTGGCCGACGACACGCAAGCCGTCTACCGCCGCACCGGCGCGTGTCCGCTGCCCGCGGCCGTCACGATCCCGCCGCTGACCGATCCCCAGGCGGACCCGGCCGCAGCCTACGAGCAGTACGAGGGGATGCGCGTGGCGCTGAGCTTCGACGCCGCGGTGGCCGGCCCGACGGCGCGCTACGTCTCGCGCTTCCCGGCCGGCGAGCCGGAGATCGCGCTGCTTGATCGCGCCAGCCCGTTCTACGGCCAGCGGGTCTTTGCACCCTCCGGAACGACAGCCGCTGTGCCCACTCTACCCCAGGGCCGCGGCATGGTCTATCTCACCGGCGGGTTGGACGTGGATCTGCCGGCCGTGGGGATGGGCGACCGGGTGCGGGCCGAGGGCCTGACCGGCGTCCTCGCGTTTCAGTTTGGCCGCTATGTCCTGCTGGTGGACAATCCGGCGCCGCTCCGCACCGAGGATGTCCCGGACGCCGTGACTGCCGAGGCACCCCTCGCAGCGGACGAGTTCGGCATCTGCACCTTCAACGTGGAGAATCTGTTCGATGCCGTGGATGATAGCGATGGCGACCTCGGCGACTGGATGCCGGCAGACGCGGCCGAATTCGCCGTGCAATTGAACAAACGGGCCACGGCGATCCGGGAAGATCTGCGCGGGTGCACGATTGTTGGCGTGCAGGAAGTCGAGGGGAAAGATGCGGTCTGGGAGGCGCTAGCGCGGGCGGTCGGCCCCGCCTTCCGCTATGACTATTTCGAGAGCGCCGACGCCCGCGATATCACCGTCGGCGTGCTCTACGACGGAGGCCGGGCCGCGCTGCGGCACAGCGACCAGGCGCAGGCCTGTACGCCGACCGACTACATGGTGGATTACACAGCGGCCCGCGGCCTGCGCGCCCGGCCGGACCCCTGCGGCGCCGGAACCTATCCGCTTTTCGACCGGCCGCCCTACATCGCCGACCTGACGGTGCGGAGCGCAGCCGGCGACCGGCTGCTGGACGTGCGGATCATCGTCAATCACCTGAAGTCCAAGCGTGGGGAGGAGGCGATCAACGCGCCGCGGCGCGCAGCCCAGGCGAAATTCGCTGCGACCCTGCTGACCGCGCCGAACTCCGTGGCGCTGGGCGACTTCAACGATCCGCTCGGCTCCGAGACGCTGGCGCAATTTGCCGACTTCGTCAACCTCTATGAGGCGCACCTGCCACCGGCCGCCCGCTATACCTACATCTTCAACGGGCTCGCCGAGGTGCTCGATCACTTCATCATGACGCCGGGGCTGGATCGGCACTTCTTGTCGGGCGGGCCGGTGCACATCAACGCGGACTTCCCGGAGCCGCGCGTCCCGGACGCGAACAGCCGCCGCAGCTCGGATCATGACCCGGTCTTCGTGCGGTTCAGCTTTCAGCCGACGGGAGTCAGCGCGGCGCTGAGCGGGGCGGTGACAGGGGCGGCAGGTTCTTACAACCACTTCCTCCTGCGGAAATAAACCACCAGCACAATCGTTGCCATGGCGATCAGGATCAGCGACCAGAAGGAACCGGTGGGCCAGCTCAGCTCCGGGAAGAAATGAAAGTTTTGCCCGTAAAAGCCGGTGATCAGCGCGGCCGTCATCAGGATGATGGAGGCGATGGTCAGCGTCTTCATGATCTGGTTCAGCTTGTTGGATTGGAGGGAGAGATAAGAATCCAACGCGCTGGAGAGCAGGTCGCGGTAGGTGTCAATGTTGTCGGTGACGCGCACGATGTGGTCGTAGACGTCCTGGAGGTACGCGACATCCTCCGCCGCGAAGATCGGCAGTTGGCGGCGCAGCAGCACGTTCAGCACGTCGCGTTCCGGCGCGACGACGCGGCGCATGGCGAGCAGGTCCTTCTTCAACCTGAAGATCGTCTCGATGGAGCCTTCGTCAAAATGGGTGAAGATGGTGTCCTCAAGATCCTCCACCCGGTCGGCCACCTGATCCATCAGCGGGAAGTAATCGTCCACCAGCGCGTCGAGGAATGCGTGCACCAGGGGGCCGATTTTGTCGCCCAATGGGCTGTTGGGCGCCTGCCACCGGGCGATGGTTTCGCCGACGTGCGGCAGATTCCCTGCATGCACCGTGACCAGGTAATTCGGGCCGACAAATAGGCTGACAGCCTGGGAGACGATGTGATCATGCTCGACATCGAAGCCCGCGACGTAGAAGACGACGAAGTAGTAGGCGTCGCGGGTCGGCTGCAGGTGCGCAGTGGCGGCGTGATCGGCCACCGCTGACAGGCTGGCGCCGGTGGAGAGGTCGTAGGCGTCTACCTTGGGCCGCTCGTGGGCGCGCAAAGCATCCTCGACGGCAAGCGGATGAAAGCCGATCTCATCACGCAGCAGCGCGACATCATCGCTGGTCGGGTCCTGGATGTCGAACCAGACGCGGCTTCCCAGGTCATCCAGTGTTTCGCCGATCCGGTCAAGCGGCAGGTCGCTGCGGAAGCGGCCATCCTGGAGCAGCACGAGTGTGTGCATGGAATACCTCAGCAGGGTGAAGTAGCCGCATTATACTGCGTATGGGGCGAAACCGGGAACGGGCCCGGCGTCGAAATCTGCTCAACATCAGCGAAGAGTCTCGCGCCCAACTGAGACGCTTCGCTGACGACGGGCCGTATCACACCTTGCGCTGCCAACCCGTTCAACCTGACTTTCTTCTGATCAGCCAGATCACCAACGCGAGTGCGCCAAGCCAGAGCGCCACGATGACGCCAGCCGCCACCCAGTTGGTCGGCTTGCCGGCGGCCAGTTCGATGGATGCCCGCTCCCGGCTCTCAGCCATCACGGCCGGCGGAATCAGCTTGAGCGCCAGGGCGATGCCCGCGGGGACCAGGACCAGATCATCCAGATAGCCGAGGATCGGGACGAAGTCGGGGATCAGATCAATCGGGCTGAACGCATAGGCCACGACGCATGCGACGACGAGCTTAGCGTGCCACGGCACGCGGGGGTCGCGATAGGCCAGGTAAAGCGCATAGGTGTCGGCCTTGAGCTGGCGGGCCCGGTCACGCAAGGCGACGAGGGAAGAAGACATGTTCAGGATCCCGTGCTGGCATTGGTTGCTTCGATCACGGCGTTCTCGATCCACTGCGCCAGGGGCCAGTCGGGCGCGGCGACCCAGCGCAGCCGGGGATCGCGCGGGGGCAGGAGCAGCAGCCGTGCCCCACAGTTCGCCAGTGCGGCCGCCAGCTCGGCGGTCACATCGCCGCCCAGGCCGCCGACAACGAGCATATCGCTGGGGCCGAGCACCGCGGCGGCCTGATCCAGTGCATCGGCGGGAACGGCGGGCGGTGTGCCTCCGCCCAGCGCGTTCAGCATCGCCACCTGGGCGTCGGCGTTCAGCCCAACCGGCCAGAGCACGGCGTCCGGCAGCGCCTTACGCAGCGCGGCGATCAATGCCGCACCAACCACACCGTCTCGGCCGTCTATCACAACCAGCGGCCGGGGCGCGGGCCGCACGGGCGCGAAGGTGAATGCCGGCAGCTCTTCGCGGCGATAACTGCGCGCGGCCGGCGCCCTCTCGGCGGCTATGGCTTGCGCCGGCGCCGAGAGGGCAGGGCCCGGCGTGGGCCCGGCGGACGATGGGGCGCCGGCGCCGGGTGCAACGCTCGAAGCGGATACCTGGCGGCGGTCGGCGGCCAGCCAGGCCGCATCCCCGCGCAGGGTCAGCCCATGTGCCGCGGCGACGACAAGCGCCACCGAGGCGGCCGCGGCTACGCCAGCCAGCGCGGCCCGCACGCCCATGTCGCCGGCCGCCCGCACGTTCAGCAGTAGAAAGGCCGCGATGCCCAGCGCCGCCAGCACCGCGGCGCCCGCGAGCAGCGTCACGAAGAGCAGATACGCCCGCCGCACAACCGAGGTGCGCTCGGCATGCCCGGCTGCGCCGCCGGCGCGCGCCCGCACCTGCTGCGACCACCAATGGCCCCACCACGCCGGTGCGCCGGCGAACACCATCCCCGCGGCGTAGGCGAAACGGCGCCACCAGGCTGCTGCGATGGCGGCGTCAGCCGGCCGCACGCGCAACACGGACAACAGGATCAGTCGGACGAATTCGGCCAGGCCGAGGCAGAGTGCGATCAACCCCAGCAGCGCCACGGTGTAGCGGACCGTGCGGCGAACCTGCGCGGTCCGCTCCGCCTCACCGCCGGCGTTCGCGTCCTGCCGGATGCCGTTGGCGCTTGCCAGCCACAGGATCACGGCCGGCGGCAGCACGGCCAGCGCAACACCCCACCGTGCGCCGAGTGCACCGCCCAGGGCAAGGAGCAGCGCCTGCGCCAGGAGGTACCCCAGGCTCGCGAGAGTGCCCAGCGCCCCGGCCAGCAGACTGCCGTAGCGCAGCAACACGCGGCTCAACGTGTTCATCTCGATGCGCGTGGCCTTGCTCGCCGCAGTATTTGCCGTGCCCCACCCGGCCAGGGCCAGCAGCGCGCCGGCCGATAAGGCGGCCACCGCGTTCGCCAGCCGCTCGTTCCAGCCTGTGACCGCCGCACGGTTGAAGAGCGTCAATACCTGGTACAGCAGCGTCCCGGCGCCGATCAGCGCCAGCGCGCTGCCGATGAGGACTGCGCCATAGACATAAGCCCGCCGCCAGTTGGCCGCGCGGCCCGGCTCGCGGCCGAAGTCCCCATCGCGCATCGTTTCCCAGCGGAGGTAAGCCCAAAAGAGGAATGCCAGGAGCGCACCGGCCGCCAGGGGCGCAACCCCACCGATCCAACCGACCGGCCGCGCCGCGGCCCCGCCGAACACGGCGGCGGCCGTAGCAGCAGCACCCAGCGCGGCCTGAGCCACCGCAGCCGCCAGACCGCCGCCCTCGCCCAGGTACAGCCACGCTTTACGAACGATTGAGCTGCGCTCGGCCGCGCCGGTCAGGGTTAATGGTCGCGCCGCCCGGTTGGCGAGGAACCAGTGGATGCCCCAAGCGGCCGCGGCCGCGCCGACGCTGATCAGTCCGATCGTTCCTCGACCACTGATCAATGTCCCAACGAAGGACGCGTCGCTGAGCAGCGCCTCCACCATGCGCCGGGCCAGGAAAGTCAGAGCTGCCAGGAGCGCGAAATAGCTCAGCAGCGCGACGGTGTACAGATAAGTGCGACGTCCATCGCTCATAGCGCTCTCCGGGAGCAGTTGTTCACTTCCACCGCGTCAGAATCGTCTCGCGCTGGAACAGCTTGATCCCCAGGTAGAGCGACGCGGCATCCAGCACCAGCGCGATAGCCGAGCTGATCCAGAACGTTGTGCTGTTCAGCATAATGAAACCGGTCAGCGGGCCGATAAAGAGCACCATCAGCGGCAAGATGATCAGCGAGCCGAGCTGCTCGGCCGCGCGCGGGTCGCTGGTGCGGCTGCTGACGATGATCCCGACGTTCACGGCCATGATCGTGAGCAGCGGCGCCAGCACGAACATTGCCACCAGCCACATCGGGTTGATGAACACCCGAAACACCCGATCGCTGACCGAGAAAATGCGGGCAAAGACCAGAAAGACGCCGTAGCTGGCCCACGCGGCGACGATGCCGGGCAGCGCGGCGGCCAGGCCCTTGCCCAGCAGCAGCTCCCGCGTAGTGATCGGCGTCGCCAGCAGCGGCTCCAGCGAGCGCGTCACCTTCTCACCGACGATGCTGTACGCGGCGATAGTAACCGGCACCATCAGCGGCATCATCAGGAACAGCACCAGATAGTTGCTGGCGAGCACCGACTGCATCGCCTCCGCCGGCTGCAATCCCGCAAAGATCGGGTTACGCATCATCGCGGCCATCTCTTTGAAGTCGCTCTCGCTGACCGGCACGCGGCCCATGATGATCAGCATCGCGATGGGGATCGCCGCCATCAGCAGCGGTATCCCCCAGACGACCGAGAAAACAAGCTTGTTCCGCCGCACCTCGGCCCATTCTTTGAACATGATCGTGCGAATGTGGTTCATGGTTCCCTCGTGGAATGACGATAGACACCGTCCATCGTCTATCGTCCGTTCTGCATCAGGCTCAGGTAGACGTCTTCCAGCGAATGTTTGAGCTCGTTGACGAACTGGATCTGCGCGCCCTGGCCCACCAGCGTCTGCACAATGACCGGATTCTGCGCGGCGGGATCCGCCAGACTGACGACGAACTTCGCGCTGCCTTCATCGCCGGCGAGGACGTCCAGATGCTTCACGAAGGGCAGCCCGCGCACGGCTGCGGCCATCTGATCGGTGGCCTGCGCCAGATGCACGACCGTCTGCCGGCCAAAAAGCTGGCGGCGCAGCGCCTCGGGCGTATCCACGGCGATGAGGTGCTGGCGGAAGACGCCGATCCGGTCGCAAAGACGCTCGGCCTCATCCAGGTTGTGCGTGCACAGGAAGATCGTCCGGCCCTGCCCGCGCAGGGTCTCGATAAAGTCGCGCACGGTCTTGGCCGATTCAGGGTCGAGCGCGCTGGTGGGCTCATCCATGAAGACCACCGGCGGTTCGTGCAGCAGTGCGCGCGCAATCGCCAGCTTTTGCTTCATCCCCTTCGAGAAGGTGCCCGCTTCGGTGTCGCGGCGCTCCCACAGATCGAGCAGCTCCAGGTACTTGCGCACCTGTCCGGCCACATCCTTGACGCCATACAGCTCGGCGAAGATCTCCAGGTTGCGGCGGGCGCTCAGCCGCTCGTACAGCCCGGGCGACTCGGTCAGGATGCCGATCTGGCCGCGGATGCGCGTGTCGGCCTGGCCAACCTCCAGACCGTTCACCCAGGCGCGGCCGGCCGTGGGGCCAATCAGGCACGCCAGCAGGCGCACCGTAGTCGTCTTGCCCGCGCCGTTCGGGCCGAGGAAGCCGAACACCTCGCCCTCCCGCACCTGCAGGTTCAGCCCATCCACGGCTTTGATCTGAGCGCCATTGCTTTGGAAGTACTTGCTCAGGCCTTCAGTGCGAATCATATTCCCTCCTCATGACGGGCGATGGACCCTGGACAATGCGCTTCGGGGACCGCCCCTCGTCCATCGTCTTTCGTCTATCGTCCTCACTCGTACCTCGATGCGTCCGCCCGCCGCGCCAGCTCTTCGGCGGAGACCGCGTGCGGCGCCAGATCAGCGGCGGTGAGCGCCGGCGCAACTTCGGGCGCGGCGGCCCCCTCGGCCGCGGGCAGCGGCTCGCGCAGCTTGAAGATCAACCAAAGCGCGGCCGCGGCCAGGACTGCGACACCGGCCTCCGTCCACGCCCAGCCAAGCGTCTTGCCGGCCCAGACCGCCCAGGCATCCAGCGCGGCGTGAAACCCGATGGCGGCCAGCAGATAGAGCGGCTGCCCCCGCGCCACGCTGCGCACTACGAGCAGCGCGAATGCAATCTGCGCGGTGACGGCGAAGATGCGTTCCGCCGCGGCGACTGCGGCCATGTACCACGGCGTGGCCCAATACGCTGCGATCTGCGCCTGCGCCTGGCTCGCCATCGCCTCCGACAGGCCCAGTGTGGACAGGTTCATAGAGCGCATGGCGATCATTTGCACCAGCGTGACCGCCACAAGCACGCCGGAGATGATCGCCTCGGCGCCGCCGTGCCCTGCGCCGTACTGGAGCCCTTCGTGCCAGCGGCGCACCCGCTTCAGGAAGAAGCGCAGCACGATCCAACGCGCCCCCTCCTCGCACAGTCCGGCGCTCAGCCCGGCGATCAGCGCCATCGGGATCAGCGGCCAGAGCGCGACCCCGCGGCCGCCGCCCAGCAGGCCGAGCGCATAATTCAGCGGCAGGTGCACGATCTGCGACAGGATGAACGTGCCCACGCCCGCGAAGAAGACGCCCCAGCCGACCTTGAAGCGCCGGCGCAGCCACCAGCCGAGCGCGACCGGCGCCAGGATCATGATCGGGTATTGGATCAGGGCCGAGACCAGGATGAACGGGACATTAAGACCCGGCGGACCGGCCTGCTGCGAACCCGGTGTCGCAATTTGAGGTGCGATCGCTTCGCTGTTGGGTGCGGCTGCGCCACTGCCGGCGCTGAGCGAACTCAGCTCGAACACCGCGCCGGACGCCCGGTTGCGATATTTCACCAACGGATGCGGCAGTTGCTGGCCGTACCAGGCATCGTGCTTGCCGCTGCCGAAGTCCAACGCCACCTTCCAGGTCGCGAACGTTCCCGCCGGCACGGTGATGGTCTCCGCTCCGGTCACGCTGACTTTCACGCCCGCAGTCAGGCCGGTGGTCGGGATCACGTCGGTGTAGCGCGTGGCATATCCAGCCGCGAACGGCAGCGCCCGTTGGATCTGGAGGGACTGGTCATTGTCGTAGCCGTCGGTGACCGGTTTGAGCGTCTTCGTGGTCTTGCTGCCGTCGGCCTGAGTGGTCAGAATGGTGATCGCCTCCGGGCTGTACGTCGTCTCGAAGCGCACGCCGCTCATCTCACGCCACGCGTTGATGGGGCGCAGATCACTTCCCATCGTCACCGCGCCGTGATCGAGCCGCCCGCCGATCGTCAGCTCATAGCTTTGCGTCCACGTCTCGCCATCGGCGCCGCGGCCCCACGTCCATGAAGCTGTGCCAAGCGCTGCACCGGCCGCGTCCTTCAGAGCGTAGCTGCTCACCTCTCCGTCAGCCCACGGCGCGGAGTTGAAGGCCAACGGTTGAAGCTGTGCGCCACCGCAGGCGGTCAACGCCGCCAGCAGAGCGCAGAGAACCATCGTAAGTGAAAACCGGGATTTCATCTGAGCCTCGATTCTAACACGCTGAAATCCGCCCGTGACGTGAGATCCTGGCTCAGCGGCGTCACCGCGATGACGCGATCCCGGGCGAACGCATAGATGTCGGTGTCCGTTCCCAGGGTTTCCCAGTCAATGCTGACACCGTAATCCAGCGGCGCGAGGTCGCCTTCCGGCGCAAAGCCGGCCGGCGGATAGTTGATGTAATACGACTGCCGCGCCTGCCGGGTGAGCCGCCAGGGCGTCTCAGACGTCGCGTCCGATGGCACGTCAATCTTGAGCACGTCGGCGTCGAACGGAAGTGGCCGCTCAAGCATCATCTGCGCGAACGTGCGCGTCATTGCCGCCGCGACGCCCCAGTGGATGTCGGCGCCGTGGTTGAAGTGGTACGCCTTGTCGGTCTCCAGCGAGGCGGCCAGCCCAGGAATGCTCAGCTCCGCAGCCTGCAGCGCTGCGCCCACCGTGCCCGATGACGTGACGCACGTGCCCAGGTTCTCGCCGTAGTTGATCCCGGAGATTACCAGGTCGGGCCGGCGGCCATAGAGGTGAGGCGCCAGGGCCAGCACGCCGTATAGTACCGCCAGGGCCGGCGAGCCGGTCAGCGAGTACGCCGCCAGCGTCCGGCAGCCGACCGCGAGCTCCTCGCGCTGAATCCGGCCATCCAACACGGGCGTGATGCCGCGGCCCATGCCGGTTTGTTGCGTCGCGGGCGCCACCAGCAGCAGGTCACCGAGATCACAGACCGCCTCGGCTACGGCTAGCAGGCCCGGCGAACGGATGCCGTCATCGTTCGTCAACAAGAGAAGGGGGCGAGGTTGCGTCAATGTAGAATCTCCGTATCGGTATGATGCGCACAGACCTCCGCGGATCGCCGCGGAGGTCTGTGCCACATCTTACCACGGCTGCGACGGTTCGACCATTTTACACGGCGGTCACGCTGCCGGGCAGCATGCGTGCCCGCCGCGCGCTGCGGGAGAGGGGGCGCTTTGCGATGAGCGTGACTTTGCTGCTTCGGTCGGGCCTGTGTGACTGGACCAGTTCCCAGCCTTCTTCGCCCCATTCGTTGAGCGTTGCCTCGATGAGTTCATCCTTGGCGCCGAAGGTCCCGCCGATTGTCTGGACACGATATTCCCACTGCGTTTGATCGGCCATAGCATCCTCCGCGTTCACGACGCCTTCGCGCTGTTCTGCCCCGCGCTATGCCCCGCGTTCTGCGCCAGCGACACCAGCCCGCTCAAGCCGCCGAGATTCATGCTTTCCACTGCGCTGCTGGGCACGATGACCATCGCGCCGCGCTCCTTTAGGCCCTCAAAAAGCATGTTCATGGCCCGCAGGTGGAGCGCCGTCGGATTGTCCACGTACGCCTCGGCCGCCTCCGCAAAGCTGGTGGCGATCTGCTTCTCGGATTCGCCCAGAATCACGCGGGCCTGGCGCTCGCGCTCGGCTTGCGCCTGGCGGCTCATCGCGTTCTCCAGATCCGGTGGGATCACCACGTCGCAGATTTCGACCGACTGCACGGTGATACCCCACGGCGTCGTGCGTTCGTCAATGATCCTTTGCAGCTCGGCGTCCATCGCTGCCCGGCCCACCAGAATGTCGGCCAGGTACTTCTGGCCGATCACCTCGCGCAGCGCGGTCTGCGCGGCCCAGGCGATGGCGGTGCGGTAATCCTCAACCTCCAGCGCCGCCTTCTGCGCATCCCACACCATCCAGAAGAGCACCGCATCCACGTCGGTTGGCACGGTGTCCTTGGTCAGCGTCTTTTCGGCGTTGAACGGCGTCACCATCACGCGGTGATCTATCCAAGACGTGACTGAGTCCACAATCGGGATGATCCAGAACAGCCCCGGCCCGCGGAGCCCGTGGAATTTGCCCATCCGCAGCACGACCGCTTTCTCCCACTGGCGAGCCACCTGCAAGGCCGCGAGGATGTAGCCCGCGATCAACGCCAGGCCGATGCTGACAGCGGCGATGATCAGATCGCTGCTTCGTCGGCTGCTCAGATACATCGCCAGAAGCACGTCCAGGGTGATGATGATGAAGAACACGGTCAGCGCGATGCTGTTCGGCCCTCGCGCCGCGTTGAGTTCCGGGGTTCGTTTCTGCAATTTGGTTGCCATCGAAGTATCTCCTTCTTGTTTCCAATATCCGGGGCCCTTACGAGTCTCGCATTGTGGAGCTCGCCACCCACACCGCAAAGCCGTCCCGCCATGCCCGGTCGAGCTCGTCAGGCGTGTAGCCCAGCCGGTTGGCCTCGTCCAGCCAGTCAACGATCAATTCACTCAGGCGCGCCTCCCGCGCCGGTTGCCGATCACCGGGCGGCGGCTGTTCCAACACGAAGGTGCCGCGGCCCTGTTGCGTCGAGATGATCCGCGCCTCATGGAGCAGGCGATACGCGCGCGCCACCGTGTTGAAGTTAATGCGCAGATCGGCCGCCAGCTCGCGCACGGTCGGCAGTTGATCGCCCGGCTTGAGTTCGCCCGCCCCAACCAGCTTTTCAACCTGCTCGACGATCTGGGTGTAAATCGGCGCCTTGCTGTGGAAATCGAGGGTGATGCGCATGGTGTCGCCTGCTCAATGAATGAATTGTATCATTGAACTAAATGTACACCCGGAATCGTGATTTGTCAAGAGGGAAACAAAGATTTGTTTGTGGGAGGGCAACAAAAAAGGCCGTGGGCTGGCATCCCAAACGCCAGCCCACGGCCTCTCGAAGACAGGTTTGTCTGCTCCTATTCGATGGCGCCCGATGCCATGCGCAGGCCGCGGACATCGCGCAGCTCGATCTTGCGATAGCCCAGCTCGACCAAACCATCGTCCTTGAAGCCGCGCAGGATAGCGCTGATCGTCTCGCGGTAAGTGCCCAGCATGTCCGCCAAGGCCTGGTGGCTGGTGCCGCGGATCGCCCGGCTGCCGTTCGCCAGCTCGAGGAGCAGTCCAGCCAGCCGCTGCGGCAGCCGCTTGTAGGCCACCTCTTCCATGCGGTTCTCCACCTGCGCCAGCCGTTGGCCGATCGTCTGAAGCAGCCCCCAGCTTAAGACGGGATGGCGCAGCGTCAGGGCATGGGCCTGCGGCTGCGGCACCATCCACACGATGCAGTCCGTCAATGCGACAGCTTCAACGCCCGGGTCAGACGCGCCGAGCAGAGATTTCTCACCGAAGATCGCGCCGGGCCCCAGCGTAGCAATCGCAAGCCGGCGGCCATTCGATCCTTCACGAATCAACTGCACACGACCCTTCATCAGGGTAAAGAGGTTACAGGCCAACACGTCAGGCTCGGCCACCGTCTGGCCGGCGCGAAACGAATGCGAAGTGAGGACCCGCTTCAATTCAGGGTCATCCTCGCGCAATTCGATTAGAATTTCCGGGAGCGAGCGAGTCTTGCTTCGATTGCTCATGATGTTCTCCTCTTTGCGTCTATCTCAAACCGCTTACACAGGCCATTTCCACTAATTTGTATCAATACTATATAATAAAATCATCCAAAAGTCAAGCCTTCGGATGAATGTCTCACCACATATTAATGTCAGCCCTGGGGTTCCACCAAAAGATGCCTGGCAGATAGAATCCGCAAGGCAACGGAAAGCCGACGGTGCGGGTGAGCGACCGCGAGTGTTCCTGGCGTACGATGGGATCCTGGGTCAGCTCTCCAATGCATCCGCGATCCGTTCGGCGGCGACGACCATCTCCGGCGCGGCATCGAAGACCGCCACCCCGCCTTGATCCGCGGCGACCGCGGCTGCGGTGAAGGGGAGGCTGCCGAGCAACCGCAGGCCGGCAGCGTGGCTGCGCACAAACTCTTCGTCCTGGCCGGAGCGCACCTTATTCGCCACGAGATAGATCTTACGAATGCCGATCTCCGCGGCCAGGCCGCGAATCTGTTCGGCGGTGCCGAGGCTGCGCAAGCCGGGCTCCACGACGATCACGAACGCGTCCACGGCGCTGGCGGTGCCGCGACCCAGATGCTCCACCCCGGCTTCCATATCCAGGATCAACGTCTGGCCCTGGCGCAGCAGCAGATGGGTGACGAGCGCCTTCAGCAACGCATTCTCCGGGCAGAGACAGCCGGCGCCGCCCCCGCGCACGGTGCCCAGGCGCAGCAGCCGCACCCCGCGATGGGTGAGGCTGAAGTTCTCCGGGATGTCGTCCACTTTGGGATTCAGCTTGAACCAGCCGCCGATCGTGCCCGGCTGCGCGCCGGTGCGCTCGTAGATCAACGTCTCCATCTCGGCGATGGGCTTGAGCTCGGCGTCCATCTGCGCGGTGAGGCCGAACGCCAGGCCGAGATTGCCTGCCGGATCGGCATCAATGGCGATCACATCCTGGCCGCGGCGGGCGTATACATCTGAAAGCAGGGCCGTCAGCGTCGTTTTGCCGACGCCGCCCTTGCCGGTAATGGCGATCTTGGGCATACCGCTGGTCCTTCCCGGATTTGAGGTGGGTGAACAGGGTGCAATGCGCGTCTCGGACGGGCAAAAGGGTGGAATAGACGCCGACCGGCGCGCTCACACGCGCACGGTGCGCGTGGCCTCCAAAACAAACGTCGTGGCGCAAGAGGCCGGTGCGCCGTCGGTCCGGCCCGCCTGTCCGCTGCAATGTCCAGCAATGACGGCCAGCGCATCCTCGACTTGCGCATCTTCCACGCCGATCAACAGGGTCACGTTGCCGCGTCGGAGGAAGCCCCCTGCGCTGTTGATGCGCGTCACCCGATAGTTCGCGGCCAGCAGTGCGCGGGTGACTCCTTCGACGGCGTCGCTGGTAACGATGCTCAACAAGAGAGTCATGGGATGGGCTCCTTCGGAGGATGGTGAAACTGGCTGCGCTTGTGCGGGGCGCGATGGTGCGGCCTCAGTGCCGCGCATAAAACGCTTCACGGCCAGGAAGAAAACCGTCGCGCCCCCGACCTGGACTTCGAGGGGGAAGGTCGGCGCAGCCAGCGCCATGTGCGCGGGCTCCGCACCGGCCGGGATCGGATTGATGAAGCGCTTCCGGGTGTGGCACGTCTTCCGGATCGCATCGAGCATGATCTCGACCTGCGCCATCTCGATCCCCGCGAGCAAGGTGACATTGCCCCGCGCCAGGAAGCCGCCCACGCTGTTCAGGCGGGTGAAGCCGATCCCGAGCGCACCCAGCCGCTTGCACAGCAGGCCCGCGTCTTCGTCTTGGACAATGGCAACCGCAAGCTGCATGTGCGCCTCCCGATACGCGAATCAAACACCGCCACGTTTCGATTTTTGACCGCAGCCGGTCTGTCTGTTACTCTACCCGTAACCCCGTATCATGTCAAGCCCGAACTTTGGCCCTTGGCCGTGGGTGCGAGGAGTTGCGCGGCATGGAACATTTCATCACCACCGAGACGCTGGTCATCGAGCTCTTGCTAATTGCCTCGCTGGTCGCGATTGCCGTGCGCCGGTTGCGCATCCCGTACACCGTGGCGCTGGTGGTGGTTGGCCTCCTGCTCACCACGCTCCGGCCGATCAAGCTGAGCCTGACCTCCGAGCTGATTCTGGCGCTGCTGGTGCCCCCGCTGGCATTTGAGGCCGCCTTCAAAATCAATTTCCGGGACCTGCAGCGCAATTTCCCGATCATTCTGCTGCTGACCGTGCCGGGCGTCCTACTGACGATGTTCATCGTCGGCGGGCTGTTGGCCTGGCTGACGCCGATCGCGCTCCCGGTGGCGTTGGTGTTCGGTGCGCTCATCTCGGCCACCGATCCAGTGGCAGTGGTGGCGCTTTTCCGCGCGGTGGGCGCGCCGAAGCGACTGGTGGTGCTCATCGAGGCGGAGAGTCTGTTGAACGATGGCACGGCGATCGTGATCTTCAACCTTGCGATCGTCGCTGCGCTTACGGGGGCCTTCAGCCTGCTCGGGGGTCTCGCAGATTTCCTGCGCGTCTCGGCTGGCGGGCTGGCCGTTGGCCTGATCCTGGGATGGCTGATCGCCCGCGTCATCGCCCAGATTGACGACTATCTGATCGAGACCACCCTCACGACCGTGTTGGCCTTTGGCGCGTACCTGATCGCCGAATGGCTGCACTTCAGCGGCGTGCTGGCGGTGGTGGCGGCGGGATTGGTCTGCGGCAGCCTGGGCCCAAGAGGCATGAGCCCCACCACGCGTATCGTTCTGTTCAACTTCTGGGAGTATGTGGCCTTCCTGGCGAACTCGTTCGTTTTCCTGCTCATCGGCCTTCAGGTGAACATCCCGACACTGGCGGTGCATTGGCTGCCGGTGCTGCTGGCCGTTGCCGCGGTGCTGATCTCCCGTGCGGCCGTGACCTACAGCCTGGGCTGGCTCGGCAGCCGGCTGGGCGAGCCGTTCCCGCTGCGGTGGCTGCATGTGATGAACTGGGGCGGTCTGCGCGGAGCAATCGCCCTGGCTTTGGTCCTCACACTGCCGGCCGGGATCGGCCCGGATCGGGAGTTGTTACAGGTGATGGCGTTCGGGGTGGTGCTGTTCACCCTGGTGGTGCAGAGCGTCAGCATGAAGCCGCTGCTGCGCCGGCTGGGCATCGCCGCGCAAGACCCGATCCAGATCGAGTACGAGACGCGACACGCGCGCATGTTGGCGTTTCGCTCGGCCGCGCTGCACCTGGATCAGATGCAGCGGGACGGTTTTCTTTCACAACACACCTGGGAGCTGCTGCGCCCCCAGCTCCTGGCCCGCGCCGAACAGATGGCGCTCGACGTGGGTGCGCTCCAGCAGGCGCACCCCGCACTCGCTGCCGAGGAACTGGAGCGCGCCCGCCGTGAGCTCCTCCGCGCGCAGCGCGCGGCACTGCGCAGCTTACAGCGCGACGGGATCGTCTCCGAGGAAGTCTTCGAGAAGCTGGCAGCCGAGATTGACACGGGTCTGACCGACGATGAACACGAGCCGCCTGCGCCTGCACAGGAGGAAATCGCAAGCAGCGATTGAAAGGACAGCCCGTGTGTCAGGGGGTCAACACCAGCTTCCCCATCGTCCCCCGCCCTGCCAGCGCGACCTGCGCTTCCGCGGCTTGGGCGAGAGGATACGCCCCGCCGATGCGCAGCGTCAGCGCGCCGGACACAGCCATATCGAACACCGCGCCGGCATAGGCCAGGTACTTCTCCCGCTGCTGCACGTAGGCGAACACCGAGGGCCGGGTGACAAACGCCGAGCGCATCCCGCCCAGGCGCTGGATGTCGAGCGGCGCGGGGAAGCCGCTGGACTGGCCGAAACTCACCAGCATCCCCAGCGGCGCCAGGCACTCCAGGCTATGGTCGAAGGTGTCTCGTCCCACCGAGTCGTAAACGACGTTCACGCCTGCCCCGCCGGTGATCCGCTTGACCTCAGCCAGGAAGTCCTGCTCCGTGTACAGGATCACCTCATCGGCGCCTGCCGCGCGCGCCAGCGCGGCCTTCTCTGCGGTGGAGGTCGTGCCGATGACGATCGCACCGGCCGCCTTCGCCATCTGGCACAGGAGCAGGCCGACCCCGCCGGCCGCGGCGTGCACCAGGCAGCGGTCGCCCGGCTTCAGCGGATAGGTGACGTGGCTCAGCACGTAGGCGGTGATCCCTTGCACCATCGCCGCCGCGCCCTGCTCAAAGCTGAGCGCGGCGGGCAGGGGCGCGAGCCTGTCGGCCGGCGCGAGTGCATATTCGGCGTAGCAGCCGGTCCCGCCAAAGAAGGCCACCCGATCGCCGGGCTTCGCCTCGGTGACGCCCTCGCCGACCGCGGCGACCACGCCGGCGGCCTCACCGCCGGGGACGGCGGGCAGCTGAACCGGGTACATGCCCTTGCGCTGGTAGATGTCAATGAAGTTGACGCCAGCAGCGGCAATCTTGATCAGCGCCTGGCCTGGGCCGGGCGTCGGTATGGCACGCTCTTCCAGCTTCAACACCTCAGGCCCGCCGAATTCCGTGTAGACAATCGCCTTCATAGATGAGCCTCCTGCGATAACAGTGACAATAATTCACACAGCACCATCGCGGTTGCGCCCCACACCTTGTGATGGCCGACCCAGTAGAAGGGCACCCGTACATCCAGGCCACGGATCGGCCAGATCTCCTCGCCGCGCGTCGCCGAGTCAAGCAGATGTGCGAGAGAGACCTCCAGCACTTCAGCAACCTCGCCTGGGTTGGGGACAAAATCCGGCCTCGCGGTGGAATAAGCCACGACCGGGTAGATGCAAAAGCCGCTGGGCGGGATGTAAAGCGGAGAGAGCTCGCCCAATACGTTCAGCTTCGCCGGATCAATCCCCAACTCCTCCCAGGCTTCTCGTAACGCCGCACACACCGTGTCCTCGCCCGGCTCCGTGCTGCCGCCGGGGAAGGAAATCTGCCCCCGGTGGGTGTCCACCGCATCGGTGCGGCGGGTAAGCACGATGTGGAGGGGCGAGGTAGTCCCTCCATTGCAGGCCGTTGCGGCAGATATTCCGTGCGATGCACGGGGTTCCGCCACGATAGATTCATCCGGGAGCGCTTCGCCCTTGCTCGGATACAACAGCACCAAGACGCCCGCCCGACGGCAATCCAGGTCAGGATCGAAGATGCGTTCCGTGCCGGGCCGCGGATCGGGCGCCATGCCCATTTGCGCGGAGAGACCGGGCAGCGGTTGCCGCAGCGCCGCGGCCAGCCGGTTGATCTCCGAAAACCCGGACGCGCCAACTGGGCGCAGCGAAGTTGTCTTCGTAAAAAACATCCTCAGATCACCTTGTCGTCTTCCCGCTCAACTGGCGCAACAGCTCAGCCTGTCCAATCGCACCCTGGCTGTATGCCGCCATCCGTTGTTCGCCCATGATCATTTTTTCTCCTGTGATGCCGGGCGTTGACCGTAACCGGGCTGTGACGCCGAGCTGATGCACAGATTATAACACTGTGAAGGCATCTTGGGTACCTGCCGCGGGTCCGCGGGCGCCGACAGTTTGACAGACGCGGCGGCCCCCGGTATACTCGCCGCATGTTGTTTGTTTGGCTCGGCTTCACCACGCTTCCTTTGCCTCGCATCGCTTCTTGGGCGCAGCGGCTTTAGTTCAGCGCGCCCATTGCTTGTTCTGTTATGTCTATTCACTGGCCGTGGGCGCATCTGCTCACGGCTTTTTCATTGCGCAGGCTTCCGGACACAGATCAACAAACACACTGCAAGGTATCCTTTAGGACGAGGTTCCCATGTCTAGCGTGCTTCTTAACCTGACCGACGTCAGTTACACCTACTTCGACAAACCGATCCTCCGTGAGTTGAGCTGGGAGATTCAGGCCGGCCAGAAGATCGGTCTGGTGGGCGCCAACGGCACGGGCAAGTCCACGCTGCTCCGGCTCATCCTGGGCCAGGCCGCGCCCGACACCGGCGCCATCTTCCGGGCCAGAGACCTGACCATCGGGTATTTGCCGCAAGATGCTCCCCTCACCCCGGCCCTCTCCCCCGCTGCGGCGGGAGAGAGAGAGGCAGGGAGTGCAGCGGCTCCGACCGTATTCGAGGCCGCGCTCTCTGGCTCCCCCGAAATCGCACGGCTGCGCGGCGCGCTGGCCAAGGCCGAGGCAAGCATGGGCGATCCGGTCGTCTACGGCGACGCCGCGCGCCTGGTGCGAGTGATGGACGATCACGCCCGGCTGCTGCACGAGTACGAGGCGGCCGGCGGCCTTACCTACGAGAACCGCGTCCGCTCAACCCTGCGCGACCTCGGATTGGGCGAGGAGACCTTCGACCGGCCGATGGACGTGCTCAGCGGCGGGCAGGCGAAGCTGGTGGGCCTGGCGCGGCTGCTGGTGTGGCAGCCCGATGTGCTGCTGCTGGACGAGCCGGACAACCATCTCGATGTGGCCGGCAAAGAGATGGTCGAGCGGCTGGTGCGCGGCTATCCCGGCGCAGTGATCATCGTCTCCCACGACCGCTATCTGCTCGACCAGACCGTGGAACGCATCGCCGAGCTGGAGGGGGGCCGGATCACGGTCTGGCCGGGCACCTATTCGACGTACGCGATCAACAAGCAGCTCGCGCGGCTGCGCCAGGAGCAGCTTTACCGCGCACAGCAGAAGCGGATCGGCCAGATCGAGGCGGCCATCGCCCGGTTCGAGTTGTGGGCCAGCATCGTCGTGGACGAGCGCCACGCGCGGCAGGCCCGCGCCCGCTACAAGATGCTGGAACGGATGGACAAGATCGAGCGGCCCGGCGAGGGGCGGCGGATGCGGCTGGAACTGGGCGGCTGGCGCGGCAGTAACAAGGTGTTGGAGATCGGTAGATTGGTGAAGTGGTACGAGAACGGCGTCCACAACTCGCAGGACACAGACACAGATCAAGATCGGACAATCAGCGCCAATCTGCGTTCATCTGCGTCATCTGCGTTCCGTTTTCAAGGAACTGAAGCCATGAACATCGTCCTGGATGGCGTTGACCTGACGATCTGGCATGGGGAGCGGGTGGGGCTGGTGGGGCCGAACGGCGCGGGGAAGTCCGTGCTGTTCCGGTGTATCCTCGGCGCGGCCGGCATCGGTGACGAACGGCCGGACGGCGGCGCGATCAAACTCGGCCCCAGCGTGACGGTCGGCTACTACGCCCAGCAGCACGAGACGCTGCACCCCGACTGGACGCTGATCCAGGAGATCCGGGACGCGCGGCCGATGTACGAGGACGACGCCATCGCCATCCTGGGCCGCTTCCTGTTTGACTACCAGGCGTGCCGTAAGCTGGTGCGCCAGCTCAGCGGCGGCGAGCGGAGCCGGCTGCAACTGGCCCGGCTGAT
>CAZYGI010000001.1:117715-195574 GCA_964647255.1 uncultured Anaerolineales bacterium
GCTGATGCTCTCCGACGCCAACTTCCTGCTGCTGGACGAGCCGACCAACAACCTCGACATCCCCTCGGCCGAGGTGCTGGAGGCGGCGCTGGAGGAATTCAACGGCACGGTGCTGGTGATCTCGCACGACCGGTACTTCCTGGATCGCATCGTGGATCGGGTCGCGGCGCTGGAGGACAGGCGGATCGTGGAAGTGGACGGCGGATATTCGGATTACCTGACACGATGACGGGGTGACACGGGGATAGGGCAGGGTGCGCAGCCAGGGGAATCCGCTCCTGTCACCGGTCTTCAGTCATCCACGACCTGGCTATGTCCCGCCGGGCACACGCCCTCCATGCGGTCATAGAGGCCGGGAAAGTCCGCATCGAACTCCGGCGGGCCGATGCGCCAGCACGCCTGGCAGTAGTCGGCAGCGCATTGCCGACAGTGAAAGGCCACCAGGTCGGGCCCGGCCAGATCGCAGATCGCTTGGTAGTCGCGGCGCTGGATGGCGCGCATGAGCTCGGTCAGGCCGGGCAACTCACCGAAATGAGTCGTCGTGCCCATGAAGCCGGCCCGCTCCAGGCGATCCCGGTCGCGCCCCATGCCCTCACCCTTCCCGGCCGGGAGGAGGGTGAAGGTCGCCGCGGGCTGGCCGCAGCGCGCGCAGGGGAAGATCACGGAGATCACTTTAGCACCACCTGCACCCCATACACCGCCTCAAACCACCGCGCCTTCTTCTGCCCGGCCCCGCGCTCGGCCTCGTCGCCGGCGCCTGGCAGGAGGGTGAGGATGAGCCGGTGGCCGTCAAAGTCGCAGCGCAGGTCCTGCACCGCGTCGGTGTGGCTGCGGTCCAGCCCGTCGGCGAAGCGGAGGATCGCGCCGAGCTGCTCCACAAGCGCCCGATCCTCCACGGGAAGCGCGGCGAAGGCCGGATGCTTGCTTGGATCGGGGGTGCCCCCGCGGTGGTAGCGGGCGACATGGGCCACCAGCGTCTGCTCGCGCGGCGCCAGGCCGGGGATGGGCTCGGCCAGGATCAGCCGGAACGCGGTCTTGTGATGCTGCTCGTACCCCTCGACGTAGCCGATGTCGTGGAGCAGCGCGGCGCAGGAGAGGAGGTCGCGCGAGATCGGGCGACTCGAAGTCGCGGCTACCTCTGCGAAGCCTGCCTCCGCAGGCTGATCGTCAGTCGCCGTAGGGCGACCTTGCAATGGTTGCTGCGATTTCCAATCGCCGGGCGCCAGCCCCACCTGCGCCAGCTCATCGAACAGCCGCAGGGCCAGCCGCTCATCTTGCAGCGAATGGCCCTCCTCAAAATCGTAGCGGCGGGCCAGGGTAAGGATCGCGTCGCGCAGTACTCGATCGTTCATTGGACTGATCCTGAGCGTCGGGGCAGGCGCTCCACGCTCTCCGCGTTACTCCCCGCGCAGCATCTTCCGGCTGATCGCATTGTGCTGCCGGATCAGCGCCGGCAGGTCCAAGCCAACGATCTCCCCATCCGCCACGCGCACCTGCCCGTTGATCACGCTCAGGTCCACCTTCGGCGGGGTGCAGAAGACCAGCGCGGCCAGCGGGTCGTGCAGCGCGCCGGTGAAGTCCAGCCGCTCCAGACGGTAGCCGATGAAGTCGGCGGCCATGCCGGACGCGAGCGCACCGATGTCATCGCGGCCGAGCACGCTGGCGCCGCCCAACGTTGCGATCTCCAGCGCCTCCGCCGCGCCGAGCGCGGCCGGGTTGCCCAGAGATTGTGCGCGTGTGGTCCCCACCGCCTCACCAGAAACAAACGTCGAGCCCATGCGCTGCAGCAGCATCGCCTGCCGCGCCTCGGCCAGCAGGTGGCTGCTGTCGTTGGAGGCCGAGCCGTCCACGCCCAGGCCGACGCGCACGCCCGCATCCCGCATGGCGCGGATGGGGGCGATGCCGGAGGCGAGCCGCATGTTGGAGCTGGGGCAGTGCGCCACGCCGCAGCCGGTGCGCGCAAAGAGCGCGATCTCCTCGGGATTCAAGACGACGCAGTGGGCATGCCACACATCCGCGCCGATCCAGCCCACCGAGGCCATGTAATCCACCGGCTTCGCGCCGAACTTCTCCAGACAGAACGCGTCTTCGTCCATGGTCTCGGCCAGGTGGGTGTGGAGGCGGACGCCGTAAGCGCGCGCCAGGGCCGCGCTCTCGCGCATCAGGTCGCCGGTCACGCTGAAGGGGGAGCAGGGCGCCAGCGCCACGTGGACCATACCGAAGCGCTCCCGCTGGTGATACTGCTCGATGGCGCGCTGGCTATCCTTGAGGATGTAGGCTTCATCCTCGACGCAGCTATCCGGCGGCAGGCCCCCCTTGCTGCGGCCCAGGCTCATGCTGCCGCGCGTGGCGGTGAAGCGGATGCCCAGGTCGGCTGCGGCTTCGATCTCGTGCTCGATCTTGCAGCCGTTCGGGTAAACGTACAGGTGATCGCTGGACGTGGTGCAGCCGGAAAGCATCAGCTCCGCCAGGCCGACCTTCGCCGAGACGTACACCGCCTCGGGCGTCAGCCGCGCCCAGATGGGGTAAAGCGTCACCAGCCAGTCGAACAGCACGCTGTCCTGCGCGATGCAGCGGGTGAGGGTCTGGTAGAGGTGATGATGCGTGTTGACCAGGCCCGGCAGCACGATCATGCCGCGCGCGTCAATAACGCGGTCGGCTGTTTCCGGCAGCTCGGCGGTGGGGCCAGCTTGTACAATCGCGTTGTCACGGACGAACAACCCGCCGTCTGGGATGCGCCGCTGCCCGGCATCCATTGTGACGAGCAGATCGGCGTGTCTGAGGAGAAGGGTAGACATCGTTGGCTCCTTACGAGGATAGTCACTGGCCACTGGTCACTGGTCACTGGTCACTGGCCACTGATCCGTCATCCGGTTCGACGTGAATCACAACCCGTCCCAGGCTCGGCATCTGGCCGCGGAGCAGGCTTTCGATGTGCTCGGACAGGGCGTGGGCTTCGGCGATGGGGGTGTCCGCGGCCATGGTGCAATGGAAGGTCAGTTGCAGCTCACCGCCCGTCTTGCGCACCATGACGTCGTGTGGGTCGCAGCGGATGCCTTCCGTTTCCGTCATCTCTTCCAGGATGCGGCGCACTGTCGCCTCGTCCCCAGCGGTGGATTCGCGCCGGGCAATGGCGTCGCCGGTCGGCTCGATGTGGGTGATAATCCGGCTAACGCCGGTGAGCGTGTTGCGCAGCGCCTCCTCGAACACGGTCGCCTGGGCGTGGGCCTGCTCCAGGCTTAACCCATCCTCCACCTCCAGGTGCAGCTCAACCGAGTGGCCGCCCGCGCCCAGATCATAGATGCGGATGCCGTGCGCGCCCAAACCCTGGCGCGCGGCCAGCAGACGGACGGTGGTCACCCAGCCTTCGTGATCGGCCTTGACCGGTTCGATCTCCACAACGACGTCCGCGCCGGGGAGCGCCGCTTGAATGGCTTCCTGCGCCGCCGCGGCAATATCGTGCGTTCGCTCGAAGGACGCATCCCGGTTGACGGTCAGGTGCACATCGGCGAAGGCCTCCGGCCCG
Source organism: uncultured Anaerolineales bacterium (assembly GCA_964647255.1). Lineage (GTDB taxonomy): Bacteria > Chloroflexota > Anaerolineae > CG2-30-64-16 > CG2-30-64-16 > CAWJEL01. The sequence continues at coordinate 121,242 of CAZYGI010000001.1, forward strand.
CTCCGCCGCACCCGCACGCGTTTGACCTCCATCACGCCGGGCACGCGCGCCGCGCGCGTCACCTCCTCGCGAAGGGAGGCCGGCACGCCGTCCAGCAGCGCGGTGACCGTGCGCTGGCCGAGTTGCAGGCTCACCCACGCGACGATGCCGGCCACACCCATCGCGGCGACGGCGTCTGCCTTTGCCAGCCACGGGATGGCCAACACCTCGGACAGCTTCACCAGCGCCAGGCCTACGATGACGACCGATGAGGACCAGATGTCGGTGGAGAAATGCAGCGCATCCGCTTCCAGGGCCTGGCTGTCGTGTTTTTTTGCGACACGATAGAGCATGCGGGAGCGGCTGTAGTCCACCGCGATGGCACAGATCATCACCACGAAGGCCCAAACGCTGGCCTCAATTTCGACGCTTTTAAAAAAGAGGCGTTGGATTGCCTCGACGATGATCCAGACACAGGTCGCCAGCAGGAGCAGGGTCTCAAACAGCGCCGAAAGGTTCTCCACCTTGCCGTGTCCGTAGGAATGCTCGCGATCCGCAGGTCGGCCCGACACCCGCACGGCGAACAGCGTCACAGCCGCCGCGACCAGGTCGAGCGCCGAGTGGAGCGCCTCGGCCAGGATGCCCAGGCTGCCCGTCAGGATGCCGACCGTGAGTTTGAACCCGGTCAGACCAACCGCAGCGATCACCGAACTGATCGCTGCACCGATTTTCTCCCGATTCGCTTGATGATTTGGGTTTGTGTTTTCGATGGATATCATAACGGCCTTGCCGTGCAGCAAGAGACTCTTGGACCAAGCTGCATGCGGTCTCCGGCGTCTTAAAACCGCGCCAGTCCGGACCATTATACTCCCGGGCGCGCCTGCGCTGAATGGCGCGCGTCATGTTGGAAGGTCGCAGCGTTTTTCTGTGCTTGCCCATGTGCTGAACTCATGCTATGCTTACGCCATCATTGATCTCAATCCTGTAGGGCATAAATGCAACGATATGCGATTATCCTCAATCCGGCGGCAGGCCGAGGCCGGGGCCGGTTGGCCCGACCTGCCATCGAGCATATTTTTAACGAAGCCGGCGCAACGTATGATCTGAAGGAGACGGCCGGACCGGGAGACGCCATCACGCTGGCGCGTGAGGCAGGGCAGAATGGCTACGATGTGATCGTGGCCGCGGGCGGTGATGGCACGATCCACGAAGTCGTCAACGGCATCGCCCAGGCCGCGCAGGAGAACGGCTGTTGGGGCAACGGCAAGCCGATTGCGACGCTGGGTGTGATCCCGGTGGGCACCGGCAATGACTTCAGCACGCGGCTTGGCATCCCAGAAAACGATCTCGCGGCCGCTTGCCGCATCGTGCTGGCCGATCAACGACAGCGCGTGGATCTGGGCGAGATGCGCGATGAGACGGGCCGTACGGTGTACTTTCACAACCACTTGGGAGGCGGCATTGAGGCGGCGGTGAAGATCGAGAGCCGCATGATCCGCTGGCCGCGCGGCCAGTTGCTCTTCCTGGTCGCTGTCTTGCGGGTGATCCCGCGCTACAGGCGGGGCACATCCTTGACCGTCTGGCATGATGGCGTCTCGGAGACGCGCGGTTTTTTGATGGCGTCGGCCGCGAACGGCGGGCGGAGCGGCGGTGGATTTCGGGTTTCGCCCGAGGCGCGGCTGGATGATGGCAAGTTGGACCTGGTGTTGATCTCCAGCCCCAACCTCGCCCGGACGGTCTGGTTGCTGACGCACCTGTTGCGCGGGACGCATGTGGCACAGCGACGTTATGTCACCTTGCATCAAGCGGCCCAGATTGTCATCGAGGCCCCCGACGGCCTCCCGGTCCATCTGGATGGTGAGATTTACCGCGCCGATGTGCGCCGGATCGAGGCGCAGGCGCTTCTCGGCTACCTCGAAGTGGTGGCCCGGCCATGATCGCTGGCACCCTGATCAACACCGCCACCGTGATCGCCGGCGGCACGCTGGGCACGCTGTTGGGCGATCGCCTGCCCGAGAAGACGCGCCAGACGGTGTTCGCCGGCCTGGGCTTGATGACGCTGACCATCGGCGTGACGATGGCGATCCAGACCCGGAACGTGCTGGTCCCGCTGTTCAGCGTCCTGCTGGGGGGCATCATCGGCGAGGCCGCGCGGATAGATGATGGGCTCACTTGGCTGGGCCGACAGGCCGAGAAGCGTTTCGGCCGCGCCTCAACCGGGCCGGGCGGCGCAGGGGCGGGCAAATTCGCCCAGGGCTTCATCACCGCCAGCCTGATCTTCTGCATCGGGCCGATGACCATCCTGGGGTCCATCCAGGACGGCTTGATGGGCGATTATGGATTGCTGGCAGTTAAGGCGGTGCTGGATGGCTTCGCTTCGATGGCGCTGGCCGCCAGCCTGGGCGCCGGCGTGATCCTGTCGGCGGTTGCCGTTTTGGGCTATCAGGGCGGGCTGAGCCTGTTGGCGATGTTGTTTGCCGCGAAGATGGGCGGCGTGACGGCCCAGACCCCCTGGGTGATCGAGATGACCGCGACCGGCGGCGTCGTGATCTTGAGCATCGCCTTTATGCTGCTGGACATCAAACGCATCCGCGCCGCCAATCTGCTACCGGCGATCTTCATTGCGCCGGTGATTGTGATCGTGCTGGGATTGCTGGGGGTAAAGCTGTAGCATGGCCGACCCGCTTCTGATCGTCTTCGCCGGGCTGCCCGGCACCGGAAAGAGCACCCTGTCACGGGCCGCGGCGCGAGCGCTGCGGGCGGTCTATCTGGACAAGGCCACCGTCAAGGATGCAGTCCTCCGGCTGGCGCGCGAGCTGAAGCTCGAGCGGGCGGACGCGTTGGCCGGGCCGTTGTCGTATGAACTGCTGCCCGACCTGGCGCGCGACAACCTCCAGATCGGGCTTTCGGTCGTGTTGGATAGCCCCGCAGGATATCGTGAGTTCCGCGAGCGCGTAGGCCGCCTGGCCCAGAGTGCGAAGGTCGAGCTGAAGGTGATTGAGTGCATCTGCTCGGATGAGGCGCTGCTCCGGGATCGGGTTGAGGCACGGGGCCGAGAGCTGCCGGCGTCTCGCGACGATGACTGGGCCGGATATCAAAGCACGCGGGCCCGCTTTGAAGGGCTTACGGAGCGCCGGCTGGTTGTGGACACCGCCGAGCCGGTCGCAGTCAATTTGCGAAAGATCATGTCATATCTTGGCGTGGAGCGCGGCGCCTGAAAAAGAAATGCGCATGAGGTGGTTATGGCTATCATCCAAGTGGTGCTTTTCGATTTGGGCGGCACCTTGCTGCACTATGAGCAGCCGCCGGAACACAGTTTCGACGCGCTGAACGGCATTGCGATGCGGGCGTGCCTGGAGGCCGCGACCCAGGCCGGCGCCCGCATCCCGGATCCCGATCTGGCCGTGCGCGCCGTCGGCCGCATGGCGGCTGCGATGGAGGCGCGCGCCACGCGCACCCAATACGCCAACACCGCGGAAGTGATCATCAACGATGGCCTGGAAGCGATCGGCGTGAAACTCCCGGCGAAGGCCTGGGATGCCGGGCTGGCCGCCTATTACGAGGCGATTTCGGCGCACGTCAAGCCGGTGGACGGCGATGCGGTCTCGGTGCTGGCGCAATTGACCGCCCAGGGACGCGGCCTGGGCCTGGTCTCGAACACCTTCTGGGCGCCTGCGCTGCACGACGCCGACCTGGCCCGCTTTGGGCTGTTGGATTATCTGCCGGTGCGCGTCTATTCGAGCGCCTTCGGCATGACCAAACCGCATCCCTCCATCTATCGCCACGCGTTGGATAAGCTGGATGTCGCGCCGGCCGAGGCGGTTTTCGTGGGGGATAAGCTCAAAGTGGATGTGGCCGGGCCACAAAAGCTCGGCATGCGCGCGGCGCTCATCCGCTCGCCCTTCCGCGTCGAGAGCGACCCGGAGATCATCCCCGACGCGACGATCGAGACCATCGCCGAGCTGCCCGCGCTGCTCCTGGCCTGGGATCAGGCCATCGAAGCGCGCGCCAAATCCGCCTGGTGAAACGCTGCGCCGCCACCGCGCCGGTTTCCTCGCCTATTTCTTGAGAGAATCGCCAGGATCAGGCGATGAGGGTAGAGAGCAGAACGGCTCCCCCCGTCCCCTGATCCCGGCCCTCTCGCCTCTCTGTGCCTTCCTGCGCTTTGTATCCCCTCTTCCCGAAGTTATCCATAACTTGAGTTAGTATTGAGGCAAGATTGTGTTATCGTGCCAGCTCCATCCGGATTCAGGAGGACTTTTCACATGTCCAAGCTCCACGTGACCCTGGTGGTTGCGGTCCTGGTGGCGGCGGCCGTCATTGGCGTTCCAAACCGCGCCGTCGCGACTTTTTCGGCGCAGACGCAAGGCTGCACCCAGCTTCAGAGCCCGACGCAGATTTCATCCCCCGGCCTGATCAACTTCGACACGTTGCCGAATGCGACGGTCATCGGCAACAACTACGCTGCGGCTTACGGCGTGCGGTTCGAGAACTCGGCGACCAACAAGGCCATCATCTTCGGCCCTGATCCTGCGCCGCACTCCGCGCCCAACGTGGCAATCAACAACGCGGTCTCCCCGAACACTAGCAACAACGTACCGCTGGTGTTCACCTTTGATGCGCCGAAAACCGATGTGGGCTTCTACATGGGCAACGGCGAGACCCAGCAGCCCACGGCCCTGCTGACCGCCTACAACGCCGCCGGCGCCATTATCTGTCAGAAGCGGTATGTCAACGTGCCGGAGGCGCACACCGCGTTCTTCGGCATCAACGATCCGACCGGCAGCATCGTCACGATCACGCTGGATTATGGCAACACCGCGCTCAGCGAATCCATTGATGATCTGTACTTTGCGCCCTACTCGCCGCCCCGGCCCACGGTGACGGCCACCCCGACGCGGACGCGCACGCCCGCGCCGACCCGCACCGCCACTCCGACGGCGACGCGCACGCCTACGCCGACCCCCACATCCAGCCTGCCGGCCGTGCTGGCTCTGCCGTACCTGCCGGTGCTGAAGTTTGCGCCGGCCCTGTTTTCGGGCGATCTGTCCATCTACGGCATCGAGATCACCCAGGGCATCCAGTGTTTCGATACCAGCAAGGGGCTGACCGGATGCCCCGACAACTCGCTGCCGGTGGTCGCCAAAAAGGACACCACCGCACGCATCTACCTCCGTTACACCGGCGCTTTGGGCAGCATGAGCAACGTGCCGGTGCGGCTGCACATCTTTGCAAACGGCGTCGAGTACATCGCGAACGCGTCCGGCAAGGCGACGCCCGCCCTCGACCAGAGCAAGACGGACAGCGCAAACATCTACTTCAACGTGAATTTCTCAAGCGACATCCCCGTGAGCTTCTACGCAGAAGTAGACCCGGATCACACGATTTTCGAGACCAACGAGGGCAACAACCGCTACCCGGCGAGCGGCACGCTCACGCTTAATTTCCGCACGCGCGATACGTTGAAGACGGTCGGCTGGCGGCTGCGCTACCACCCGAGCGGCTACAGCGGCAACCAGTACGCGGGCGGCTGGGCGGTCAACGGCGGCGCGGCCGACTGGTGGGAGGAGCTTCTGCCCATCCGCAATAACGGCATCAACTATGTGGTGAAGAGCGGTTACCTGGACTGGACGAGCAGCCTGGGAAGCGGCGACGGGCAGCATGCGTTGATCAGCTATCTCAACCTGGAGTGGATGAAGGAAAACCTCCTTGCCTTCATCTTCGGCACGGGGACGCTGACCGGCGCGGATCACCTCTACGGCTGGGCGCCGAGCGCCGGTTACAGCGGTGGCCACGCCGACATGCCGATCTACCCGCACGCAGGCGGCCTGGGCGTGGTGGGCATCGGCACGGATCTTGCGGGGACGAGCACCGACGATCCGGGCGGAGGCGCGTACATCTTCGGCCACGAACTGACGCACGACTACAACATCTACCACACCAACACCGCGGACAGTTGCGGTTCGCAGGATAGCAACTCGAACTTCCCGTACAGCACATCGAGCATCCAGGAATTCGGCTTCAACCCGATCACCGGCAAGATCTATAACCCGGCGCAGACGCACGACCTGATGAGCTACTGCCCGGCGGGCGGCTCACGACAGGGCTGGATCTCGCCGTTCACCTGGAACAAGATGTTCACCGGCCTGGCGACGACCGCACTGAACGCGGCGGCGGCTTCGCCCGAACAGCCCAACGTCGGCATCCTGTACGAGACCGCGGCCGCGCAATCGCTAATGGTGTCGGCGACGATCTACAACCCCGACGTGTCGGCGCAGAAGGGCGGCAAGCTCGGCGACCTGGTGCGGGTCAGCGGCGGGCTGGCGTATGATGTGCCGCAGGGCGAGTACGCGATCGAGCTGCGCAAGGGCAGTTCGGTGCTGGCGCAGAAGAGCTTTATGGTCAGCTTCCGCAGCGAGTACGCGGGCCACGGCGGCACGCATCCTGAAGGGACCGCGGACGCGCCGCCTTTCCCGCCCGAGCCGTCGCCCCAGGCGGACGTGACGTTCATCCTGCCGTGGGTCGCAGGCGCGGATACGGTGGCGCTGGTTCATAACGGGCAGGTGCTCGACCAGCGCCGGGTCAGCGCCCACGCGCCGACGGTGCAGATCACCGGCCCGACCGCCGCGACGACCTGGCCGGCCGGCTCGATGCAGACCATCACCTGGACCGGCAGCGACGCGGACGGCGATGCGCTGACCTACTCGCTGCTCTACAGCAACGACGGCGGTGCGCACTGGGTGCTGCTGGCGGATCACCTGACCGCGACATCCTACACCGTCGAGGTCAACTCGCTGGCCGGAGGGACCGATGCGCGGTTCCGCGTGGTCGCCAACGATGGGCTGGACATCGGTTCAGATGAGACGAAGGCTCCCATCAGCGTGCCCGACCAGGCGCCGTTCGTGGTGATCAGCAACCCGGCCAACGGTGCGACGTTCGTCCCCGGTGCGCTGATCGTGTTCCAGGGCTCGGCGACCGACATGGAGGATGGCACGCTGCCCGATGGGGCGCTGGTGTGGTCGAGCGATCGCCAGGGCGTGCTCGGCACCGGGCCGTCGCTGCCGACGAACACTCTGCTGCCCGGCCCGCACGTCATCAAGCTGACTGCCACCGACAGCAAGGGCCAAGCGTCCACGCTCACAGTTGGCGTCTTCATCGGCACGCGCATCTACCTGCCGGTGATGATGAAGTAGCGAGAAAGACAACCGTGGGAACATGAAGGGCGCAGAGATGCTTCGGCTCTCTGCGCCCTTCACGTTGTCGCGGCCGTCTGTGATGGCTCTATCCGGTTCTGCGCGCTTTGCGTTTCGCGCGTTGCTTTTGCTCCTGCAGCAGATCGAATTTCAAGTTCCGGTCGTTGATCGCTCTGCCAAGCCGCTTGCGCTCAGTTGGATCGGCGCAAGCGGTCAAGGCGGTCGTTATCTCTGCAGCGCCACTTCCAGCAGCTCGCGCATCACCGCGGGGTTGCCTTTACCCTTGGTTTCTCGCATCACCTGGCCCATCAGCCAGCCGAAGACCTTCTCCTCGCCGCCGCGATAGCGGGCGACCTCGGCGGGGAACTTTGCCAGCGCGCCCGCGACCACCTGCGCCAGCGCGTCCGCGTCGCTGACCTGCGCCAGCCCAAGCTCCCGGATGACCTGGCCGGCGGGCCGGCCGGTCTCGAACATGACGCCGAGCGCCTTTTTGCCGCCGTTCTGGTTGACCTGGCCCGTCGCGACCAACCCCAGCAGCTCGGCCAGGGCGGCCGGCGTCACTTGCACCGCGCCGATCCCGATTCCGGCCGCGTTCATCAGCCGAAACAGCTCACCGGTGATCCAGTTGGCGATGGTTTTGGCGCAAGAAACCAGGTTTCTGCAAGAAACCAGGTTTCTTGCAGAAACCTGGTTTCTAAGCGCGGACAGGGTCGCCTCGAAATACTCCGCCACGCCGCGATCCAGGGCCAGCAGTTGCGCATCGCGCGGGTCGAGACCCAGCTCGTCCACGTAGCGCGCGCGCTTGGCGTCCGGCAGCTCCACCAGACGAGAGCGGATCTCATCCACCCAGGCGCGATCCACCAGCAGGGGCGGCAGATCGGGCTCCGGGAAGTAGCGGTAGTCATCGGACGACTCTTTCACCCGCTGGACGACCGTGCGGCCGCGCGCCTCGTCCCAGCCCATCGTCACCTGCACCACGCGTTCCCCGCGTTCGAGCAGCACGGTCTGGCGGGCGATCTCGTACTCTAGCGCCTGCACCACGGAGCGAAACGAATTGAGGTTCTTCACCTCAACCTTGGTGCCGAACGCAGCCTGGCCGACCGGCCGCAGGCTGACGTTGGCCTCGCATCGCATCGCGCCCCGCTCCATATCCGCGCTGCTGACGCCCAGGTAACGCAGGATCTGTTGGAGCTTCACCAGGTAGGCGCGGGCTTCCTCGGGCGAACGCATGTCGGGTTCGGTGACGATTTCCAGCAGCGGGACGCCGGCCCGGTTGAGGTCCACCAGGGTGTAGCTGCCGCGCCCCTGGCTGAGCCGCGTATCGCCCGCCTCGCTGCCGCCGTGCACCAGCTTGCCGGTGTCCTCCTCCAGGTGCGCCCGCGTGATCCCGATCCGCTTGATCTCAGCCTCGGCCTGATCCTCAGCCTTAATCTCTACCTCGATCCACCCTTCGCGACAGAACGGCAGCTCGTACTGGCTGATCTGATAGCCCTTCGGCAGGTCCGCGTAGTGGTAATTCTTGCGGGCAAAGACCGCATGCTCGGAGATCGTGCAGTTGAGGGCCAGCCCGGCCAGGATCGTCTTCTCCACAGCCGCGCGGTTGATCACCGGGAGGCTGCCCGGCAGCGCCATGCACACCGGGCAGACGTGCGTGTTCGGCGTCGCGGCCGCGTAATCCGCGCTGCACCCGCAGAACATCTTGGAGTGCGTTTGGAGCTGGGCGTGAACTTCCAGCCCGATGATGGTTTCGTAGATGGTCATAATCTGTGTCTTCAGCCCTTGATCAGCCCGCCGTGATAGACAAGCTCATAGACCCGACTGTCCCCACGGCAGATCCATTCCATCCCGGTGAAGCAGGCCACGTCCCCTTGGCTCGTGTCGGTGTAGGTGAAACCGTCCACTACGTGTTCAAAGCCGCCAAGAAAACGTCCCCGCTTGTACATTTCGGACAGGCTTGCCTTGATGACTTGTCCCGCCTGCGCGGCGCTGATCATCTCCGGTTCCAGGATGCGTCCGTAGTAGTTCATCGCCCAAACAGGCGCGTCCTGAAAGTAGACGACCTCTTCGCCCAGGAAATCCGACCCACCGAAGTAGCTGTCAAGATAAGCAAAGCGGCCGTCTTCGAAGCGCAAATCGTGCGATCCAGGCCGGCAAGCTGGCGCTACTGCCCCGCCGCCGACGTAGGTCGCGGCCTTGGCGCGCACGATGAACGTGTTCAGTTGGTCGAGAGGAAGTTCCAGCATGTTTTCGCTCCTGGTGGAGGATTCTAAGTCCGGGTGGGGGTTCTGTCAATAGCCGCTGCAGAGGTTCTCTCCACCCGTTCCAGGTTCAGCGCCAGCAGCCGCTCAAGGATTTCATCATCAGTCAGGTCTCAGGGCCAGCCATACGCGGTGAGCACGGCCGCGGCGAGCGCGCGGTGGACGAAGCCCAGCCAGGTCGGGCCGCGCCGGCCGCACCGCGCCCTGCCTGCGGCCGGCGCTTCCGAACCAGCGGACGCCGTCATCATTGGCCGGGTGTCAGCCCGAAGTTGAACACGCCCAACCGCCTATCGTACTCCGAAGGCGCCCCGCAGTTGATCAGCCCCTACGCGATGTGGAAATACCTGGCGCCTGATGTTCTCGCTGCGCCCGCATCGGTGTAGGACGTTGAGCTGGCAGGCTGGCCGGGTGTTCAAGAGCCGACCCTCCGGGCGTCACCGCTTCAATACCAACGGCAGATAGATGCGCCGCCCGCCCGGCGTCCCCGTCGGGGTGGCTGTCGCGCTGCGCGTCGCGGTGACCGTCGCCGTCGGCGTGGCCGTGCGCGCCGGCGTCGCAGTGGCTGTCGGCGTGGGCGTGCGGGCCACTTGCCCCGTGTATTCGTCCGCGCCGATGTCGTAGCCGGGGCCGTAGGGCCGCGGCTCGCCGTCCAGGTCCGTTGTCAGGCCGGCATTCACGCCCGCGTCCCTTGCGGCCGAGCCGGCGGTGAGGTGATAGTCGTTGCCGGCCGCGTTCGCGAAGGCCGGGCTGCCGCTCACATCCCCCTGGGACTGGATGGCGTTCAGGTTGTCGGTCACATACACACTGTTGCTGTACCAGAGGGTACTCACCAGCGTCACCGGCTGATCTACCGCGCCAAGCCCCACCGTGTGTCCTGCGATGATCGTGTCCACGAACAGCGCGGATGCGTCCCGCACCACGGAGCCGATCGGGAAGGCGTAGGGCAGAGGGCTGTCGAGGGTCAGCCGCCACGCGTCGCCGTACTGAACCGCCGCCAGCTTGCGCCAGGCCCGCGTTGTCCCGTTGGTGTGAAGGATGAGCAGCATGTCGCCGACGCGGTAGAAGCACGGGGTGCTGACCTTCAATTGCGTGCCGCTGGCATACGCCTCGGTCAGCGCCCCGGCGGCGAGCGGCGATTCGAGCCAGACGCCAGCGCCGACCAGGTTGTCGGCGACCGTGGTGTGCAGGAAACGGCCCCACGTCAACGGCTCCGACATGCTGCCGGTCTTGCCCAGCCAGACGCCGCTGCCCGCGGTGTCCGCCCGGTTGTGTGCGATCACGGAGTTGGTCACGCTGAACGCGTTGCTGCTGGCGATGGCAAGGCCGCCGCCCACGCCGGTCATCCCCGCGTTCTTCGCCGCGATGTTGCCCACGACCGTGTTGGCATCGAGCCGCGCCGCATAGCTCGGCCCCAGGTAAATCCCGCCGCCCGTGCCCGCGCCGCCCTGGCTGCCCAGGTTGTCCGCGATCAGATTGTGCGTCACGGTGAAGACGTCGGTCGAATTCATCGTATTGCGCGCCACGTACAGACCGCCGCCCCGGCCGGCGCCCGAGACGCTGGCGATATTACCCTGCACGGTGTTGCCGGAGAAGACCGTCGGGCCGCTGAGGTCGGCCGCGCGCAGCCCCAGGCCGATCGTCGCGCCGCCCCCGCTGCCCCCGCCCGCTGTGGCCGCGGTGTTGCCCCGGAGGGTGTTTTGGGATGCCGTCACCTTGCCGCTGGCGCAGAGGCCGCCGCCCCCGCCGCCCGCGGCCGCTGTGCCGGCGATGTTGTCCTGGATCGTGTTGCCCGTGAAGGAAACGGATGGGCCGCCGCTGTACACGTCGGCATAGAGGGCGACCCCGCCGCAGTAGCCCGCCTGGGCCGTGGCGCCGGTGTTGCCGCGGAAGGTGTTGCCGCTGATCGTCGCATCGGCGCCGAACAGCTCGAGGCCGCCCGCGCCGCTTTTCCACCCCAACGTGTTGGCCGCGGCGGTGCTGCCCGTGTTGCCGGTCACGGTGTTGCCGGTCAGCGTCGCCACGGCCCGGACGGACAGGGTCACGTGGTCGAAGCTCAGCCCGCCGCCGACCCCCTGATCCGCGGTGCTGGCGACGTTGTTCTGGATCGTGTTGTCGCGCAGGGTCAGGACGCCGCTGTCCGCGTAGAACCCGCCGCCGAAGCCGTATTTCCCCTTGCTGGCCGTGTTCGCGGCCAGGACGTTGTTGCTCAACACCGCCGTCACGCCACTGGCAAAGATACCGCCGCCCAGGCCCGTGAAGCCCTGGCTGCCGGTGTTGCCCTGCACCGTGTTACCGGCCAGCGTCACCGTCCCGCGCGGCGTCTGGGCCGAGATCTCGATGCCACCGCCGAAGCCGTAGCCGGTGCGGTTGGCGATATTGTCGCGCACGGTGTTGCCTGTCAGCACCGTGTCGAAAGGCTCGTTCAAGGAGATGCCGCCGCCCCGGCTGAGGTCGTTGACCGCGGAATCTGCCGCGACAGTGGCGCCGCCGATGTTGCCCTGGATCGTGTTGCCGGTCAGCGTCGCCTTGACCCGCCACAGCTCAACCCCGCCGCCACGGCAGAGGGCCATGATGGGCGCGGTGTTGCCGCAGGCGGCATTGCCCTGGACGGTGTTGTCCGTCAGCGTGACCGTCGCGGTGCGGATGTTGAGGTCCGAGACGGCGTAGAAGCCGCCGCCGTCGCCGGTGGTGGCCGTCGCCGCGGTGTTGCCGGTCAGGCGGTTGCCCGTGACGGTCGCGTGGGTGTCGCGCAGGAAGACGCCGCCGCCGCTGCCCCAGCCGGCCGCGCTGGCGCGGTTGTCCTGGACCGTGTTATCCGTGAAGGTGAGCTCGCTGCCGTCGGCCCGGAGCCCGCCGCCGTAGCCCGCCGCGCCCGCCGCCGTGGTCGCGGTGTTGCCGGCGAGCGTGTTGCCGGACAGGGACGCGGCGGCCGTGTCCAGGTGGACGCCGCCGCCCCAGCCGCCGCCCGCAGTGCTGGCGGTGTTGTTCCGAATGGTGTTGCCGGAGAGGACTACGGGGCCGCCCCAGCCGGGATAGTTCTTGACCAGGACGCCGCCGCCGTTGCCGTTGCCGCCCCCGCTGGCGCGGTTGTTCTCGACGGTGCACCCGTCCAGCGTCAACGTGCTGAACAGGGCCGCCAGCCCGCCGCCGTAGCCCGCCGCCGCGGTGCTGGCCGTGTTGTTGGTGATCGCGCAGTTGTGGAACGTCGCCTGGGCGAGGAAGACATAGACGCCCCCGCCGGCCGCCAGGGTCGCGCCGCCATAACCGCCCAGCCCGGTCGCGTCCCCGCCGGTGATCCGCAGACCCTCGACGGTAGCTGCCGGGGCGGTTGTCACCGTGCCGGAGATGACCAGCCCCCGGCCCAACCCTTGCGCGTCGATCGTGGTGAGGTTGGCGGATGGGTTCGGCGTGTTCCAGTTCGCGGTCGTGAAGCCCCCGCGGACCGTCGCTTTCTTGTCCAGAAAGACGACCTGCTTGATGCCCGCACGCGTAGTGACGCCGGTGTACGTGCCGGCCGCCACACGGATTTCATCCCCGGCAGCCGCGGCGTCCACCGCGGCCTGGATCGCCGCGTAGCACGGGCTGGCGCCGCCGCAGTTGCCGGCCGGAGCGACGTAGCGCACGGTGGCAGCCGACCCCCATCCCGCCGCGGCCCGTGATCCCATCACGCCGGTTGCCAGCGTCAACGCAAAACCGACGGCCAACGCAAAGGCAGCGCCCATACGACTGAAACGATGATTCATCGTGGCCTCCTGCGGAACCGCCCAATGAGCCGCCGAACGCATCACCGAACGCATCACCGAATGAATTCGGCGGCTGCTATGCCAAACCCGTTGAAACGGGTGCGCCCCACGGCGCCGCGCCAACCTGTTTGAACAGGTTTGGCATACCAGGCATCGGTTTCAACCGATGAACGCACCGCCGAACGCACGGTGGCGTCTCAGCCTACCCGTTGCCCCGCCCGCGCCAGGTTGAGCGCCAGCAGCCGCCCCAGGATCTCGTCGTCAGACAGATCTTGCGGCCAGCCGTACGCGGCAAGCATGGCCGCGTACGGCACCCGGTGCACGAAGTGCAGCCAGGTCGAGCCATGTGGGCCGGTTATTGCTCCAAATGGCTTACGCTTCTGATGGGCGATCACCGTCGCTAGACATCTGACCCGGTCTGGTATATGATGTCGTCCGGAGGTCATAGCCCATGAAGGCAGATCCTTTGCTCGATCGTATCGTTATCAATCCGCGCGTGCTGGTCGGTAAACCGATCGTGCGCGGCACGCGTCTGACGGTGGAGTACATCCTCAACTTGTTGGCGCATGGCGCGACTGAGGCTGAGATTCTGGCGGAATATGATGGCCTCACACGCGCTGATCTTCAGGCCTGCCTGTTGTTTGCGGCCCAATCTCTGCAAAGCACCCTCTTCATGCCCCTGACGATGGAGCCTGCCTGATGCGTTTCCTGGTGGCGGTCAAGATTGACGTCCTGCGCCAGTTACTTGCCAGCTACGCGGATCGGCTGGTTGATCAATACGTTGTGGTGACAGAGACGCGCGTGCGTTTTGCCGCCCGGTAGCGCATTCCCTCAGTTCATCTATTTCCCCACCCGTTCCAGGTTCAGCGCCAGCAGCCGCGCCAGGATCTCATCGTCCGTCAAATCTGCCGGCCAGCCGTACGCGGCGAGCACGGCCGCGTCGAGCGCGCGGTGCGCCAGATCAAGCCAGGCCGGCCGCGCGTTGTAGAGCGCGGTGAGGGTGCGCTGCTTGCGCTCGGCTTCGGATGCGCCGGCCGGGTTCAACCACGCATCGCGCTTCGCGACCAGCTCCGCTGCAGCCGCGGCGATGGCGCGCACCCGCGGGTCACCCGCCGGCTCGCGGCCGGGCGGCCAGGGGAAGGGGAAGGTCTCGAAGGTCATGGTCTGAGAGTACCGGAAACCGCTTTCAGCTTCGCGGAGTTGTGTACCAGTTCCCCGTGCCCAAAGCTCGTGAACCTTTGAGTGCAAAACACCCATGAAGTAATCGTCTTCACGTGCGAAAATGACCACTTGTCCATCGGGAAGCGTCGTTGCGTCCAGGTACACAAACAACCTATGCTTTGCCACCCGCGGAGTAGCGATGTAGCGAGATAGGGGCGCTATTGCTGCTCGCAGATCGGGTGCTGCCCGCCCATGAATCCACCAGTGCGCTCTCTCTCGGTCGTTGCGCACCTTGCCTCGCTCTGGTTTCACGTTCGCTTTCACGTATTCGTATGGTCTTTCGTACAGCGCAGCTTCCATCTCAGTCATGTCAACGCCGAAGTCGATGATGAACATATTGCGGGGACGCTGAGTAATATCAAGACCATTCACCCAAGGCCGAATAACCTGACGATTGCTTCTACCATTTGGGTTCAATGGTTCTGCCATCATCTCTGCTGCCATCTGACTCGAAATGTCGAACTTGCCTTTCTTGGTATCACCTATGAAGGCAATGTTCGCGTTCTCGGATAGCACATGGGCATTCGTTAAATCCGCTGCTGAAGTCAAGTCCGCATTGATATCGGTCACAGGTAGGTTGTTGAGGCTTTTCTTGCCCTCAGAGCCATCATCAAATGCGACCATCGCAACGTGCACGGCTGCGCCATCCAGCACCCAATTCCGATCCGACTGCGCCCAGAAGATGTCGCCGGTCTCCTTGATCCGCTCCAATACCTTGCGGTTTGCGCCGCCGCGGATCGCCTGCGTCGCCAGCAGCCCGGCCCGCTTCGCCTTCCCCGCGGCGATCTGCGCCCGCGTCTTCTCGAACCAGTAGCACACCAGGTCGGCGAACGCCGGGACGCGGCCCTCGTAGAGCTTGAACAGCGCGTCAACGTACGCGTCGCCCAACTCTTTGCGAATCTTGTTCCCGCCCAAAAACGGCGGGTTCCCGATGATCACGTCCGCCGCGGGCCAGTCGGGTTCGACCGGCGAAGACCCTAAAGGTTTTGGAAAACCTTTAGGGTCTGCCATCGCCAGGATCGCGTCCATCTGTCGGATCGCGTCCAGAGGCTTAAGGATCGGCTCGGCCGGGACGCCGTAGCCGTTCTCGCGGAACCACTGGATGTAGCCGATCCAGATGGTGGCCTGCGCCAACTCGCGGGCGTAGAGGTTGATCTCGATGCCGTGGAGCTGCTCCGGCGAGACCAGCGGCAGCGCGCGGCTGTCGCCCAGGCTCACGGCCAGGTTGATGACCTCCTGCTCCAGGTCGAGCAGCGCGCGCAGGCTGATGTAGAGGAAATTTCCGCTGCCGCACGCGGCGTCGAGCACCTGCACCGCGGCCAGCTCGGCGCGAAAGCCGCGCAGCACGCCGAACAGCTCCGCCTCGATCTTCGCCAGTTGCCGGGTCTTCTGCGGCGATGGCTTGCTCCCGGCGATCAGCTCGCGCTTTTGGGCCTTGACCTTGACCTCAGCCTTGACCTCCTCCCACCGCCGGCGCAGCGGCGCCATCAGCACCGGCTCGACGATCAGGAGGATATCGTCCTTGCCGGTGTAGTGCGCGCCGAGCTGCGAGCGTTTGCCGGGGTCCAGGCTGCGTTCGAACAGGGTGCCGAGCACGGAGGGTTCGATGGCGGCCCAGTCCAGCCCGCTCACCTCGGCCAGGATGCGCAGCCCGTCCGCGTCGAGCTCCAGCGCCGTGTCATCCTCGAACAGCCCGCCGTCCACGTGCGGCACATCTTCGACGCCGAACGAGCCGCCGGTCGCCATCGCCGCGAAGAGCTGGCGCACCTGGCTGGTGAACGCGGCCGGTGAGCGGTGCGGCTTGGTGGCCAGCCGGGTGAAGAGCTTGTTCGGCAGGATGCCCGCGTCCTCGGCGAAGAGGCAGAAGAGCAGCCGGATCAGGAAATGGGCGCTGGCGTGGGGGTCGTGCCCGCGAGCGCGCAGCAGCGCAGCCAATCGGGCGAAGTGCGTCGCGGCTTCCTCCGTCACCTGCTCCGGCGTCCTGGCATCGCGCAGCGCGTCCGGGTCGGTGAACGCCTGGCGCAGGATCGCCAGCTTGTCGGGGATCAGCAGGTCGTCCAGGCTCAGCTCGTAGACGCGCTTGACGGTGTTGGTGAAATTGGTGTGGATGAGGATGCGCTGCATATCGGAGACGATCAGCAGCGGCGGGTTCAGCAACGATTCGCGGTACTGCAGGAGCTGGCGGTAGGCCCGGTCCAGGTCGGCGTGCCCGCCCTTGTACTCCCAGGCGAAGTAGCCCATCTTCCAGACGTCGGCGAAGCCCTGGGTGAGGATTGGCAACTTCCGGGAAGTTGCCAACCCTGATTTGAGCGCGCCGGCCTCGAAGGTGTACCAGCGGCCGGCCGGGTCGGCCTCGGTCGGGGTCGGCTGGCCGAGCAGCGCGCACAGGTCGTTGAAGTGCGACTGGCTAGCCGAGCGCTCCTTGAGCGCCGCGTGGCGCCATTTGGCGACGAAGTCTTGAGGGGTAAGCGTGTGTGTCATGGCATTGTACGGTGTCGCGTGCTGCGATCGAATTCATGGGCCATTATAGGCGGGCCGCGCGGTTTCTGCAATCGGGTTGGACCGGATGGCGCCGGCGGGACTAACTCCGGCGCAGCCCCTTCGGGTAACGGCTTTTCACGCGCCCGTCCGTGCGTTTGCCCCAACCCATCGGGAATCCGTCCACGGCGACCAGCGTCCAACCGTCTTCGCCGGGGCTTGTCAGCGTCTCCCCGCGCAGGTAGGCGGCCAGTTCGGCTGCGGCCGCAGGCAGGTCAAGGACTCGACGGGCATCCTCTGGCCGAAGCCCCAGCGCCAGCGCGTGCGACGGTTCGAACCGATCGCCCTTGAGCGTCCCCAGCCACCAGCCGGGATGCAGGTAGCGCAGGGCGGTCAGATCGGGCATACCTGCGGGCAGGGCATACAGGTAGGAGCCGACCAATGCCAGTTGTTCCACCGTGGGTTCACCGGTCAAATGTGCGGCGCAGAAGTTGCGATAGGCCGCTTCGTCCGTCCGCGTGAGTTTCGCCGGTCGCCAGGCCTTGGGTGGTTGGTTGGCGGGCATGTCAGCCGCCCGTCCCAGCACGGCGACGAAATGCCCCTCGCCCGGTGCCAGGTGCGGCCACAGGCGGACGGTGCGCGCCAGGGCAGGTGCAAGACCCGCCCCTACGGAAATCCAATCGGGCCGGCCGGGCGAGAAGCCTGGGCGCTGCGGCGGCTTGATCAGCGCGAAGTCGGGGTGGTCCGCCAGGAAGCGCGCCACCGTCCCCTCGTTTTCCTCCGGGTTGAAGGTGCACGTCGAATAGACCAACCGGCCGCCGGGGCGCACCAGGCGCGCGGCTTGCTCGATGATGCCGGCCTGACGCAGCGCGCAACCGCGCACGAGCTCCGGCGCCCACTCGATCCGCGCGGCCTCGCCCTTGCGCATCATTCCCTCGCCCGAGCAGGGCGCGTCCACCAGCACCCGGTCGAAGAAGCCGGGAAACCGTTCGGCCAGCCGTTCCGGCGTCTCGTTGATGACGGCGGCGTTCGGCGCGCCCCAGCGCTCCAGGTTGCCGGCCAGCTCCCAGGCGCGCTTGGGGTGGATCTCGTTGGCGACCAGCAAGCCTCGGTTCCCCATCAGGCTGGCGATGTGAGTCGCCTTGCCGCCCGGCGCCGCCGCCAGGTCGAGCACGCGTTCGCCCGGCTGCGGATCGAGCAGCTCGGCCACGGCCATCGCGGACGGATCCTGGAGGTAGTAGAGGCCGGCGGCGTGGTAGGGGTGCTTGCCGGGACCTACCCCCCCGGCCCCCCTCCCTGCGAGGGAAGGGGGCGATGAACTCCCCTCCCCTTGCAGGGGAGGGGCTGGGGGTGAGGTGCGTTCGTCCACGACAAATCCGGCCGGGCACCACGGAACCGGCGACAAGTCGAATGGCGCGAGGTCGCGAAACATCTCCGGCTCGATCTTGAGCGTGTTCACCCGCAGCCCGACGCTGACCGGCGCGTCATAACTGGCGAGGAACGGCGGGAACTCGTCGCCGAGCAGCGCGGCCATGCGCGCCAGGAAGGGCGCGGGGATTGACCAAGAAAGACCCTGTGTGGTCTGCGATCCTGCCATCAGCTATTCGCCATCTGCTACAACGCCATCGCGCACCCGTCCGCCCGCGGATCGCTGCCGCCGCAGAGCACGCCCGTCTCGGGGTCGCGCACGATGATCTGCCCGCGGCCGAAGAGGGCGCGGTCGTGGCCGGTCACTACATCCACGGGATGGCCCATCTCGGCCAGCCGCGCGACCGTGATCGCCGGGATGCCCTCTTCCAGGCTCACGCGACCGCCAGCAGTGCCATCGCCGATGCAGAAGCGCGGGCGATCGAGCGCGGCCTGCGGATCCAGCCCGTCGTCGGCCAGCGCCAGCACCACCTGCACGTGTCCCTGCGGCTGCATGAACCCGCCCATCACGCCGAAGGGGGCGACGAGGTGATTGGGGATTGGTAGATTGGTAGATTGGTGATTGGTGGATTGGGAGCCGGTAGAGGCGTCCACCAATTTACCATCTACCAATTTACCACGTACCAATCTACCACCTACCAGTTTACCATCCCTCGTAATCATCCCCGGTATGATCGTATGATACGGCCGCTTGCCGGGCGCGAGGGCGTTGGGATGGGCGGGGTCCAGGCTGAAGTTGTGGCCGCGGTTTTGCAAGGTGAAGCCCCAGCCCGCGGGCACGATGCCGGTGCCGAAGCCCATGTAGTTGCTGTTGATAAACGAGCACGCGTTGCCGTCGCGGTCTACCACGCAGAAGTAGACCGTGTCGGAGCCGGCGACCGGCGCGCCGCGGCGCTGATCCAGGGTGGCGCGGGCCGGGTTGACGAGGCGGCGGCGGTCGGCGGCGTAGGTCTTGCAAAGCAACTGGTGGAGGGGTAAATGGGCAAATTCGGGGTCGGCAACATACCAGCGGGCGTCGGCGAAGGCCACGCGCATCGCTTCGATCTCAAGGTGCAGCCGCTCCGGCGAAACGGGATCGAGGCCGGCGAGGTCGAACCCTTCCAACACGTTGAGCGCCAGCAGAGCAGCCAACCCCTGGCCGTTGGGCGGGCATTCCCAAACGCGCAGGCCCCGATACGTGGTGCTGATCGGTTCATCCCACGTGCTGGTGTGGCCGGCCAGGTCTTCGACCGTCATGCAGCCGCCCGCGGCCCGGAGGACCGCAGCGATGGCTTCGGCGATCGGGCCGCGGTAGAACGCGTCTTTGCCGCCGTCGGCCACGATTCGCAGCGTGCGCGCCAGGCCGGGGTTGCGGAAGATCTCACCCGGCCGCGGGCCGCGGCCGTCAATGGTCAGCGCGCGGCCGCCGGGCGCCTGAGCCAGTTGCCGCTCGGCCCCGCGCTGCCAGAAGTAGGCGGTGATCGGCGCGACCGGGAAGCCTTCTTCGGCCAGGCGGATGGCGGGGGCCAGGATGCGCGGCAGCGGCAAGCTGCCGTGCCGCTCGATCAGGTCGCACCAGCCGGCGCACGCGCCCGGCACGGTGACGGTATGGGCGTGGTAGGGCGGCAGCTCGGCGCCGAAACCCTCACGGCGCAGCCGTTCCAGCGTCAGCCCGGCCGGCGCGCGGCCGGAGCCGTTGAGCGCGGCCACCTGTCCCGTCGCGGCCTCAAAATAGAGTGCGAAGCAGTCCCCGCCGATGCCGGTGGAAGTCGGCTCGGTCACGTTCAACGCCGCGGCGGTGGCGATGGCTGCGTCCGCAGCGTTGCCGCCCGCGGCCAGGATCTCCAGCCCGGCAGCCACGGCCAGCGGCTGCGAGGCCGCCACCATGCCGCCGCGGCCATAGACGGGGGAGCGGCGGGAGGTGAAGGGGAGGTGGGGCATAATGATTTCTCCAAAACCGGGCGGCCGAGGTCGCAGCAACTGCTGCAAAGTCTGCCTGCGCAGACTAACGGTCAGTCCACGCAGGTGGACTTCGCCAGGGTTGCTGCGGTTTCAACCGCCAGGGTAGAAGGACGTTCGAACAAAAGCGCCGCCTGGGGGCCGCTTCGGTGCATCGCCAGGGCAATGCGCGCCTCGGCGGGCGTGCAACCGAGCAAGAGCTTCAGCTCAGCGTCGCGTTTGTGCAGGTCCACAGTGCAGATCACGCCGGTCACGCGGCGTTCGGGCAAGGAGCCGAGCCAGACGTCAATCCCGCCGCCATCGGCCGCGGTCGTGCCGGCCAGGTAGCCGTAGTCCAGCGGGTAGATCAGCGCCGAGTAGCGCGGGTGAGCACTGCCGGCCGGCCGGTCAACGACCAGGCGGCTTGCGCTCACCAGCGCATCCAGCGTGCTCCAGAACGTTTCGCTCATGCAGGCCCCATTTGGCCTACAAGGATACTCGAAGCTGGCGCCTGGCCCAAATTACGATGGGCCGCGCCCCACCGTCGTCGCACCAGCCGGGCGATCAGCGCGGGCGGGACGAGCGCGCTGGCTGCCCGCAGCAGGCGGTTCAGCAGGCCGGGGATGACCACCGACCGTCCGGACAGCGCCGCATCCAACGTGCATGCCGCCACGGCGCCGATGTTCTGCGTGGTGAGTTGCCCCATCAGACCTTGCGCCTCGATGGCTGCGATGCAGGCCGGCGTCGTGGGCAGACCGGCCGGACACAGCGCGGTCACGGTCACGCCCTGGCCGGCCAATTCCTGGCCCAGCGCCAGCGAGAAGTCGAGCAGAAAGCGTTTGGATGCCGCGTAAGTCGCCTTGTAAGGCATGGGATAGAAGGCCGCCAGGCTGGCGACATTGATGATGCGGAACGTTTCGGACGTATCACGCAGGCGCAGCAGGGCGTGCGTCATCTCGATGGTGCTTTCGATGTTCAGTCGCACGATGCTGCGGATTTGTGCGCTCGTCTGTTCGCAGAACAGGCCCTCGTGGTCGCCGCCCGCCACATTGATCAGCGCGCTGAACCGGATCTGTTCGCTGCGCGCTGCCTCGAGCAGCGCCACCCGCTGGGCCGGATCGGTCAGGTCGCACGCCTGGCGCCTGACTTGCACACTGTAGGTGCAGCGCAGCGCATCGGCCAGCAGCGCCAGCGGCTCCGGCCGCAGGTCGGTCAAAAAGACATCCCAACCCCGGCTGGCGCATTCCACGGCAAACGCCTTACCCAGGCCGCCGGTCGCGCCGGTAATCAGTATGTAGTTCTTCATCAGAGACTCCTTTCAAGATGCATAGCAGCGGAATCGAGTCTTTGGCCGGTCTCAACGCTGCGCGCCAGGGCGGCCAGGCCGGCTGAAGCCTCTATTCCGGTCCGCCTTCAGAAGCGCTGCTCCTGCCACTGCGGGGGCCGCAGGCCATCCGTTGTCCCACACATCTGCTCTGACATGGCCCATAAACGCTGGGCGGCGAAGGCGTCCAATGCCTGGCGGCTGGGGCGCCGCGGCCGGCCGTGCCGCCAGTAGATATCGGGCGAGCCCTGGATGCCGGCTTCGCTCACCAGGTAGACGATGCCCTGGGCGGCCTGGACCGGTGGGATGCCGGCATCCCGCCGCCGTTGCCAGACCCATTGCACCAGCCCCGGCGTGCCTTTCTGCCCGATTGCGGTATCCACCAGGCCGGGATCGGCGGCGAAAGCGCGCACAGGCGAGCCAGGCCCCAGCCGGCGGTTCAACTCGGCCGTGAACAGGATGTCCGCCAGTTTGGTCTGTTGATACGCCAGCAAGCCGTTGTAGTGCCGCCGCAACTGGATATCGGCCCAGTTCAGGTCCGTGTGGGCGTGCGATTCGGAGCTGACCGTGACAACCCGCGCCGCGGAGGCCGCGGTCAGCAGCGGCAGCAGCTCGTGCGTTAGCAGGAACGGCGCCAGGTAGTTGACTGCCCACTGTGTTTCGAAGCCTTCGGCGGTGAGTGTCAACCAGTAGGTGAATGTGCCGGCGTTGTTGACCAGGCCATCCAGGGCCGTCAGTCCGCGCGCCGCCGCGATGCGGCGGATGTCGCCGGCCAGGCGGCGCACCTCGCACTGCAACACCAGGTCTGCGGTGCAAAAGACCGGCTGCGTGGCCGGGTTCAGCGCGGCCAGCCGCTCCTCAGCGGCCCGGCAGCGCTCGGCCGACCGGCCGACGCCGATCACCGCGGCCCCGCGGCGGGTCAGTTCCTCGGCGGTCGCCAGCCCGATGCCCGATGTGGCGCCCGTCACGACGATGGTTTTGCCTGTGAGATTTGAGGACATTGGTGTGCTCCTGCTTGCTCGCCGGCCTGGTGGATGCTGGCCGGCGGTTCAACTGACTGCGTGCAGGATAGCGGCAAAGGGGGTGTATTGTCGCCCATCGAAAGGCACATTAAGGGGTGCAATGGAAGCGACGGAGGAATGCAGAAGCCGTTGGGTGGGAGAGAGCTCTCAGCGCCAATCTGCGTTCGTCAGCGTGATCTGCGCTCCATTTTCGGGGGATCAGGGGCAAATACGCTTACAAAATCCGCAGCTCGCGTGCCACCGCAATCGCCTGGGTGCGGCTGCCGACCTGGAGCTTGCCGTAGATGTTGTTGATGTGGCGCTTGACGGTGCCGGGGGCGATGACAAGCCGGTCGGCGATCTCCTGATTGGAGAGCCCCGCGGCGATAAGCTGCAAGACCTCGATCTCGCGCTCGCTCAACGACTCGATGAGGAGTTGTTCGGCGGCGGGGGCCGGGCGCCGAACGTTTGCGGCAATGGCGGCCAGCTCGGCGGCGCGGCGCGCGTGGTGCACCGCCAGGTCGGGATGGCCGTTGGCGTCGCACCAGCCGGCCGCCCGGCGGTGCAGCTCGCCCTGCTGCCCGGCCGACAGGGTCAGCCGCAGCATCTCGGCAAAGAGCATGTGATAGCGATACCACTCGCGGCGGTTGTCCAGCGGCGCCAGGAAGAGGTTGGCGGCCTCCAGGTGCTCCAGGAGCGCCTGCGCGTCGTCTCGCCCGGTGATGGCCTGACACAGGGGCGCGCAGAGACGGTCGAGGATAGCCGTCTGGCGCAAGAACTCGCGCAGCGCCTCGGGCTGGCGCTCCAGCACCTCGGCCACCAGGTAGTCGGCGATATAGCGGTCATCTCCGGCAAAGGCGGCCACAAAGGCATCCGCTTCACCTGCTGGCCGATCACCCCCGGCCGGTGCGGCCAGGGCCAGCCCGGCAAGCTGCAAGGCGGTGATCCACCCTTCCGTGCGAGCACTGAGCGCGGCGACGGCGGCGGCGGGCAGATCGAGCCGCAGCGTGCGGTTGAGGAAGGCCGCGGCCTCTTCGGGTGTGAAGCGCAGCGCACGGGCGCGCACCTCTGTCACCTGATCGCGCGCCCGCAGGCGCGGCAGCGGCAGGGGCGGATCCTCGCGCGTGCCGATGACCAGGTGCAGGTTGGCGGGCTGGTGCGCCAGCATAAAGGCCACCAAGTCATGCACAACGAAGTTGCGGACCTCTTGATAATCATCGAGGACGAGCAGCAACTCCTGGTCCGTTGTCGCGATGTCGTTGATGATGCGGATGAGTTGATCCTGGGCTGTGGCCGGTTCACCCTCTGTCGCGCTCTGGCCGGCCGCCGCAGAGAGATAGCGCAGAAAACGCGCCGGGTCGTTGTCCCCCTCGTCCAGCGTCAGCCAGGCGGCGCGGCGGTCGCTGGCCGCCAGCCACTCACGGATGAGCATCGTTTTGCCAAAGCCCGGCGGCGCGGAGACCAGCGTGAGGCGGCGGCCCAGGCGCAGACCCTCGTCCAGCCGCTCCAGCAGGCGCGGGCGTGCCACCTGGGCCGGTCGGGCCTCAGGGATACGCAGCTTGGTGGCAAGCAGGGTTCCGGGGTTCACATCGGCTCGCCTGACGCGTGATCGGCGGTCGCGGCGTCGGGCCTTGATGCCGATGTGGCACGGTCGTGAGCCGGCAGGTTTTCGGTCAGCCAGCTCCGAATGTCGCTGATGCGGCGTCGCAGCCGAGAAAGGGCATACGCCAGCGCGGCAGCCAGGAGCAAAAGCATCACCGCAATGCCCAGCGGCGTCGGCAGCAAACCGGAAACCGGGATGAAGACGAGGAAGGTGATGGCCGCAGCCGGCCACAGCAGGTAGGTGATCCAGCGCCACGGCGCCTGTCCGCTCCAGAGCCAAAAGGCATGAGCCAGTCCGGCCAGCGCAGCGAAGAGCAGCGTCAGCGCGAGCGCGGTGTTGATCACTTGCGTCACGAAGACGGTGATCGCGACCAGGCTGCCGAGCAGCAGCCCGTACAGGCCCACCAACGTACCGGTGAGCACCACATCGAGACGGCGGCTCTGCGCAGACAACCGTCGCTGCGCTTCTTCGTCCAGCACCTTTACAGCCATCAACGGAATCGCCAGATCGCGCAGGCGGGCCAGCAATCCGTACAGCGCCGCGTGATCTACTGCACGGCCCCGTAATGTGGATTCGCCTCCGGCTGTGGTGACGGTCAGGTCGTCAAACCAGTCGGTCCACTGTTGGCCGTCGAGCCGGCCTTTGACGCGGATTTCGTAGAGAAAGGGCGGCTGGGCAAAGCTGCCGTCGGTAGGCGGGTTGGGATCGGTTGGCATGGGCCTGGCTCCTGGACCGGTGGCTGATTTGAAGCGCCAGCATCCTTGGATGCGGATCTTCCGTCAAGGCCCTTCGCATCTGAGGATGCTCACTCCGCTGCTTCCATGCCTTGACGGAAGCGCCTCTCATGCCGCCATTGTGCCACAACTTCGGGCGCGGCGGATGCACCCAAAGGCACATCCGGGGGTGTATCTCTAGGCCGGCCGCTGCGCCACAAAGATCAGTTCACCGGGGTATTTGGAGCCGTAGGGGCTGCGGTCATAATCGGCGTAGAGCGCCTCCACTTCGTACCCACAGCGGACCAGCAGGTGCTCGGCCTCGAAGCGGAAGAGGTAGCGCATGGGAAACGCATGCACCAGGCGCTCCTGCCGGCCGTCAGGGTGCGTCACGTAGTAGATCAGCTCGGTGTCCTGCACCTGGCCGAAGTAGTCGCGCCCGGCGATGCGCGCCCGGCGCACGACGCGCCGGCCGTCGGGCATGAGGATCTCCGGCTCGTCGCCAAACTCCCCCAGCCGCGCCGGGTCGGCCAGGTAGGGAAGGGAGGGGTTGAAGAGATCGAGCACCAGCCGGCCACCGGGACGCAGATGGCGGCGGAGCGCGGTCAGGCAGGCGATCTGGTCTTCCACGGTCGTCAGGTGCTGGAACGGGCGGAATGGGATAGTGATGAGCGCAAACTCGTGGCCCAGGTCGAAGTCGCGCATGTCAGCCTCGACCAACTGGACATGGCCCTGCACCTCGGCCGGCTCGGCGGCCAGGTTCTGCCGGCAAATCGCCAGCATGGAAGGCGACAGATCCAGCCCGACGATCTCGATGCCCGCGCGAGCGGTGGGGATCAGCACCCGGCCGGTGCCGCAGCCGACCTCCAGCACCGGGCCGCCGGACGCCCGGGCCATCTCGACAAAGAACCCCACGTCTCCGCGCTCCCGGTAGGGCGCGATGTGGTCGTAGAACTCCGCGGTGAACTGATATTCGGTGTAGCCGCCGGCGCGATCACTCATAGTTCAGCCCCTCTCGCCTACGATCACATCTTCCAGCCGCCGCTTGGGCACGTGATGCACCTGCTGTGCATCGCGCCAGTACTTGACGTCGCCCTCCGGGCCGATCTCATCCACGACGACCGTCTCCTTGGGCGCGCCTAAAGCCACCACCTCCAGGATCTCGTAGCGATCGGGGATCGCGAGGATCTCGCGCAGCGCGTCGCGCCGCACCGAGTTGATGATACAGCCGCCCAGCCCGCGCTCCACGGCGCCCAGCAGGATGTTTTGCATCGCCAGGCCGTGATCCACGCCGATGTAGCCTTGGGCCATGTTGGCGGTGTCCGCCAGGACGACGATATAGGCGGCCGGCCGCTCCCCCTCGACCGGGCCGGGCCAGTCCTTCAGGTAGCCGGCCCACGCCAGGGTGGAGAACACGGCCGCGTTGGTCCCCCGATCGGCACAGAGCACATAGCGCAGCGGCTGCAAGTTGCGCGCCGACGCGGACAGCCGCGCCAGGCCGATCAGCTCGCGCAGGGTGGCGAGGCTGACGGGGATGTCTTGGTGGAAACGGCGGTAACTGCGGTTCTTGAACACCAGGTCTGAGAGCATAAATGCCCCTTTCATGATAGGCCGTGAAAGCGGAATCGTCCAACAGGAAAACAGGGCCAACTCCTATCGTCTCGGAGTTGGCCCATCGCTTGAAACTCGATCAGCCCGAAGGTCTCGTCAATCGTAGTGAGACCACAATCGGATCACCTTGACGATCCGCTCTTCTTCGAGGACCTGGTAAACCAACCTGTGATGGATATTGATCCTTCGTGAGTAAGCGCCCGCCAAATCACCGATCAACTTTTCGTAAGGCGGCGGCGTCTGAAACGGGTTGATTTCAAGGATCTCCAATAATGCGATTACTTTCTCCTTGAGACCGGCCGCCGCCAGCTTCGGCGCGTCTTTTTGGGCCTGGCGGGTGTAGACCAACCGCCACTTCACCATACCAGTTCCTCACCGCACTCGACTATCGGCGTCCGCAGGCCCTCGATAATGGATTCGCGCATCCCCGGTATGGAAATCAGGTACAGCGTCTCCTGCACAGACCGCCAGTCTTCTTCCGAAAGCAAAACGGCGTTGTTTCGCTTGCCGGCAATGAGCACTGGCTGATGCGATTGGGCCGTCTCGTCAATGAGTTGATACAGGTTCGCACGCGCTTCACTTACCTTCAACACCGTCATACGCACCTCCTGACTCGTGGCATTATGGTACGTGATTTCGTACGTCCTGTCAAACGTGCCGCAAGGGAAGCAGGCCTCAGCGCCCCTGTAACCCCCGCCACACCCGCTCCGCTGTCAGCGGGAACTCGTCGAAGCGCACGCCGGTCGCGTCGTACACGGCCGCGCAGACCGCGGCTGCGGCGGGGAGGAAGGGCATCTCGCCCATGCCGCGAGCGCCGAAGGGGCCGTTGGGATCGGGCACTTCCACGATCAACGCATCCATCTGATCGGGCACGTCCAGCACGGTGGGAATCAGGTAGGTGCTGAACTTGTCGGTCAGCACGCGGCCATCCCGCGCCTTCCACTCCTCCTGGATGGCGTAGCCCAACGCC
This sequence comes from uncultured Anaerolineales bacterium, assembly GCA_964647255.1. Classification (GTDB taxonomy): domain Bacteria; phylum Chloroflexota; class Anaerolineae; order CG2-30-64-16; family CG2-30-64-16; genus CAWJEL01. The sequence continues at coordinate 148,681 of CAZYGI010000001.1, forward strand.
TGCACCGCCGCGCCTTCGATCTGGCCCGCCACCTGCTGCGGGTTGATGGCCTGCCCCACGTCGTCGGCGCTGATGAAGCGCTCCACCTTGACCTGACCGGTCTCGATGTCCACGGCGACGAGGGCGACCTGCGCCACGTAGCCGTAGGCGAAATTGGGCATCCCCTGGCCCGTCTCGGGATCGAGCTTGGTGGTCTTGGGCGCCAGGTAGACGTGCTCGCCCACGGCCGGCCGCTCTTCGTTGCGCCAGGCAGCCACCGCCTTTTCGGCCGCGCCCTTCACCGCGTTGCCCGACATGTAGGTGAGCCGCGACGCGGACGCGCTGCCGCTGCTGCCCATCTGCGCGGTGTCGGACGCGATCACCTTGACCCGCTCGAGCGGCACACCCGCCACCTCAGCCGCGACCTGGGCGATGATCGTGTGGTTGCCCTGCCCGCAGTCCGCGCCGGCGAAGTAGACCGTCGCTTCTGCGATTTCGGCGCCGCCACGCAGCTCAACGCGCGCGTAGCTGTTCTCCTGATAGCCGAAGGAGAAACCGACATTCTTGAAGCCGGCCGCGAAACCAACGCCGCGGCGAGTGGCGAGTGGCGAGTGGCGAGCGGCGCTATTCGCTGATTCGCTGACACTTGCACCTGCGCTGCGCTCCGGCGCAAGTGCAGGTGTTCGCTGGTTCGCTGGTCTCTGCCAATGCCCCGCCTCATCCTGTATCCACCCGGCCGCCTTTGCCGCGGCGACGATCGTCGCGGTGAGGCCGACGCCGCCGGGGATGGGGGTGCCGACGGAGAGCAGGCTTTGATCGGTCAGGATGTTCTTCAGCCGGATTTCGACCGGATCCATGCCGAGCGCTTCGGCCAGTTTGTTCATCTGGCCCTCGGCCGCGAAGTGGCCCTGCGGCCCGCCGAAGCCGCGGAACGCCGCGCCCGGTACGTTGTTGGTGTAGGCCGCGTGGGTGTCAATGGCGACGTTCGGAATGTCGTAGGGCCCCGCGCAGGTCAACGTCGTGTTGCCCAGCACTTTGTTGCTGGTGTACATGTACGCGCCGCCGTCGGCGATCACCTTGACCTGGACCGCGGTCAGCTTGCCGTCGCGCTTGGCGCCCCACTTGGTGTAGATCTTCATCGCGTGGCGCTTGCCGTGGCCGACGATGGACTCCTCACGGCTCCAGATTGTCTTGACGGGCCGGATGATGCCGCGCTGCGCCAGCCGCCAGACCGCCAGCGCCAGGGTGATCTGCACCGACATGTCCTCGCGGCCGCCGAACGCGCCGCCGATGGCCGGGTAGATCACGCGCACTTGCTCCTTCGGGATGCCCAGCGCGTGGGCGATTTGTCCCTGGTCTTCGTGCGTCCATTGCCCGGCCACTTCCACGGTGACGCGGCCGGCCTCGTCCATATAGGCCACGCCGGCTTCGGGCTGGAGGTAGGCGTGCTCCTGCACCGGGGTCTGGTAGACCCCCTCGACGATGACGTCGGCCTCCTGGAAACCGGCCTCAATATCGCCTTTGCGGATGCGGTAGCCGTAGCAGACGTTATTGGGGCAGTTCGGGTGGAGCTGGATCGGCACGGGCCGCGCCGGGTCGTCGCCGCCCAGCCCGCCGGCCAGCGACGGCGCGGCCACTTCGGGATCGGTGACAATCGGCAGATCTTCCCACTCGACGCGGATCAGCTTGCACGCGGCGCGGGCCTGCACCTCGGTCTCGGCGACGACGATCGCCACCTGGTCACCCACGAAGCGCACCACATCTGCGCCGGGCACAGCCGAACCGGGGCCGCACAGCACGGGTTGATCCTTAATCTGGAGGCCGTATTCGTTCACCGGCACATCGGCGGCGGTGAACACGGCGATGACGCCTGCCGCGGCCTCAGCGGCCGCCGTATCAATGCTCAGGACGCGTGCATGCGGCCGGCCGGCGAACAGCGTCGCCATATGCAGCATATCCGGCGCGGCGATGTCGCCCGGGTAAAGCGTCTTGCCTGTGACCTTGCCCGCGGCGTCAATACGGGGGGCATTGGTTCCGATAGTTTGATAGGTCATGGTGTCTTCCTCTGATCAGGTAGACGAGTAGCCAGGGAAACGGGAAAGCCGGGAAAGAAGCGCATTATCGCGCTGTCGCACGTTCCACGGCTTCCAGGATCTTGTAGTACCCGGTGCAGCGGCACAAATTGCCGGTGAGCGCCTGCTTGATCTGGTCGGCGGTGGGCCGGGGGAATTCCTCCAGCAGATTGGCCGCGGACATCAGGATGCCGGGGGTGCAATAGCCGCACTGGACCGCTGCCGCGTCAATGAAGGCTTGCTGGAGGGGGCTGAGCGTCCCGTCCGGCTGGCCCAGTCCCTCGACGGTGACGACTTCGCAGCCTTCCGCGCGCTCGGCCGGCACCAGGCAGCTCATCACCGCCACGCCGTCGAGCCACACGGTGCACGCGCCGCACTCGCCCTCCGCACACCCCTCTTTGGTCCCGGTCAGCCCCGCATCCTCGCGCAGCGCGCGCAGCAGCGTCTTGCCGTGGGCGTTGGGCAGGGTGGCTGGCTTACCATTGAGGCTGAAACTGACCCCTGCCCCCTGGCCCCTGACCCCTGCTCCCTGCTCCCTGCCCCCTGCCCCCTGCAGCAGCACCGGCGCCGCCGGCCATCCCTCCCGCTCCGTCCCGTCGCGCAACTGGCGCAGCGCCCGCGCGGTCAGCACGCGCACCATGTCACGGCGATAGTCTGCGCTGCCGCGCACGTCGGTGATAGGCCGGGCCGCGGCCGCAGCCAGCTCGGCCGCTCGCTCGACGACCTCGTCGGTCAGGGCTTTGCCGGCCAGGTACGCTTCCGCCTCGGCCGCGCGGACGATGGTGGGCGCGACGGAGCCAAGCGCAATGCGGGCATTCACGAGTCGCGGCGCGGCAGCTCCTCCGCTGCTTCCGCCGTCAAACTCCACAACCACCGCAACGTTCACCACGCTGATCGCCTGCGCCTGCCGCAACCCCAGCTTCAAAAAGGTGCCGCGCTCGGCCGGCTTGAGGGCCGGGACGTTGATGCGGAGGAGCATCTCGTCGGGCTGGAGCGCAGTCTTGCGCACGCCGCGGAAGAACTCGGCGCAAGACAGGGTGCGCTCCCCGCGATCGCGGCTGGCGAGGGTGAACGTCGCGTCCATGGCCCACAGCGGTGCGATGGTGTCGTTCGCCGGACTGGCGGTGACGCAGTTGCCCGCAACGGTGCCGCGGTTGCGAATCTGCGGCGCGCCGACCAGCCAGCACGCGCGCGCCAGCGGGAAGGCGCCCGCCACGGCGTCGGACGCGCCGACCACCTGGTTGTGGGTCACGTTAGCGCCCAGATGAAACGTGCCGTTCTCGCGCTGGATGGCGTTTAGGCCAGGGATGCGCGAAACATCAATAATGGTCTCCGGGGTCCGGACGCCGCGCTCGATCTCCAGGATCAGGTCGGTGCCGCCCGCGATGAGACGGCACGCATCGCCGTATTGCGCCAGAAAATCCAACGCCTCGGCGATCGTGCCCGGCGCATAGTAGGTGTGCCACATGATTCGACCTCTTGATTGATGACGATAAGCCGTAGACGAGCGCTGAAGTCTGCCGGTGTTTTGGTAGTAACGACTTCAGTCGTTCCGGCGGACACCAGCGACTAAGATCTCTACTCCGAACCCCGGTCAAATCTGCGCCCGGCCAGACTAAACTGAGTCCAAAGTGAAACCGACATGCGATATCCGTTGTAGTTGCGGCTTTAGCCGCTGTAGGCGAGCTTCTGGCGACTAAAGTCGCCACTACGAAGCCAGCCGCAACATGGATTTCACCGCGGTATCAGTTTAGAACGCGGCTGGCCCCGGCTCCTCGCCGACCGTGTGCGTCGCTTCGTAGTCCAGCAGGCGAGCGGCTTCAATCAGCGAATCGGCGTCGCCGTTATCCACCGCGGCCTGCAACGTTTCCATCTGCATGTCGGTGAGGATGCCTGCTTCCAGCGCACGAACCCAGGAAAAGGTTGGCATGGACATGGTGACCTCCTGCAACGACGAATGACACGTAACGAGTAATGAGTGACCCGAAATCTTACGCGTGACTGGTTACTCGTTATCTAGCCCACCCGCTTCCACACTCCCACCGCCAGCTCCCGCGCCTTGGCCGCGATCTCCGCCTCGTCCAGCATGGTAAGCCGGCGATCCCGCATTAGCACCTTGCCCGAGGCGATGGTGTGCGTGACGTGCGCGCCATCCACACCGAAGAGGATCTGCCACGGGAGATTACCCGGGGTCAGCGGGGTAAAAGGCGCATAATCCAGGAAGATGATATCGGCGAACGCGCCCGCGGCGATCTCCGCGACGGGCTTGGGGAAGAACTGCCGGCACAGCTTGGCGTTGTTGCCGTAAGCCATCTGCATGACCACGTCGCCGGGCATGGCCTGCGGGTCGCCGGTGTTGTGCTTGTGCGCCAGGTAGCACGCCTTCATCTCCTCGAACATGTTGTTCGAGAAGCCATCATTGCCCAGCGCCACCGGAATGCCGCGGCGGAGCAGGCCGGCGACATCGGGCAGCCCCACGGCGTTATTCATGTTCGAGCGCGGCTGATGCGTCACCCAGGTGCCGGTGCGATGCAGGATGTCTTTCTCGAAGGCATCCAGGTGCACGCAGTGGATGGCAAGGGTCTTCGGCCCGAGGATGCCGAACTTTTGCAGCCGTTCCACCACGCGCAGGTTGTACTGGCGCAGGCTCTCCTGCTGATCGGCGATCCCCTCGGCGACGTGGATGTGGAAGCCGGTGTCCAGGCCATCGGCCGCATCTCGGCTCGCCTCCAGCGTGTCATCGGAAAGGGTGAGCGCGGCATGCAACCCGAAGGAGGCGGCCAACTGCGGGTCGCGCTCCTTGCGGCAGCGCTTGAGGAAGCGCGCGTTCTCGGCGATGCCGGCCTTGGCGCCGGCCATGCCGTTGCGATCGGTGACCTCATAACACAGGCTGGCGCGCAGGCCCGTCGTTTTGACTGCATCGGCGATGATGTCGAGGCTGCCGTCAATGGCGCTGGGGCTGGCGTGGTGGTCAATCAGCGTGGTGCAGCCGTGGCGGATCGCATCCACCAGGCACACCAGTGCGCTGTAGCGGACGTCATCCCAGAGCAGCGCCCGGTCGAGCTTCCACCACAGCCGCTCCAGGATTTCCACAAAGTTGGTGGCCGGCGCGCCGGGGATCGCCATCCCGCGCGCAAACGCACCGTAGAAATGAGTGTGCCCGCAGACCGAAGCGGGCAAGACGATCTTGCCGCCCGCGTCTAGCCGTTCAGCGTCCGGATACCTGGCTGCCAACGCGGCCGTGGAACCGACCTCGGCAATCGTGTCTCCTTCGACGTAAATCGCGCCGTCAGAGATGAGCTCGTTGGCCTGACCCAGGGTGAAAACCTGGCCGTGGGTGATCAACAAAGACATCTTTCACCTCATCGTATCACTGGGCAGAAACGCTCAGGATGGCGTATGCTGCCGGAGCCACGCGATCACAAACCCGAGCACCTCCGCCTTCTCCGGCTCGTTGTGCGTCTCGTGGTAAAAACCTTCCCAGAGTTTCAGCGTGCAGAGCCCGGCCGGCGCTTTGGCGGCAAATTCCTCCGAGGCTTTGGCCGACGTGAGCTTGTCCGCGGTGCCGTGCACCAGCAGGAGCGGCAGCGGGAACTCGGACGCATGGGCAATCGCCCATTCGCCGGCCTGCAACATGCCCAGGGCCAGGCGCACCGAAATTTTGTTGTGAACGAGTGGGTCGCTGGTATAGGCCCGGATCACTTCCGGGTCGCGCGCCAGACCGTCGAGCGCCAGACCGTTCGCCATCTGCAGGCCAGGTTGGAGCTTGTTCATCACCTGGGCCAGGGCGACTTGCAGCGGGGGCAGCGGATTCGTCACGCGCAGACCAGGGCTGGTGGAGATCACGCCCGCAACCCTTCGGCTCCGTTCCTCGCCGCTCAGGGTAGACAGACATCGCAGCGCGTAGTTAATCACCAGGTTGCCGCCCAGGCTGTGGCCATAGAGGAAGCGCGGCACGCCGGGGTAGCGAGCCGCGGCCTCATCCAGCAGGCGGCCGATATCGTCCAGGAGGGTGTCGTAGGTCGGGGTGTGGCCGCGCAGCCCGCCCGATTTGCCGTGGCCGCGCAGATCAAAGCCGAGCACAGCATATCCGACATCGTTGAGCGCGGCGGCGACGTGCGCATAACGGCCCGTGTGCTCGCCCAGGCCATGCACCAGGCAGACCACGCCGCAGGGCGCCTGCTCAGGTTGCCAGCCCTGGAAGTAAAATTCAAGACCGTCGGGGGACTTGCGGGTAAATTCGATGTGCTGCACTGAACATCTCCTCTATTGCATGAACTGCATCTATTCTACCACGCCCGATGTTTTTTGGGAATTGATCTGAGGAGTCGAAGGAGAACGAAGGGTGACACACGCCGTTGTATGCCACCCTTTCCTGGAAGGAAGCCAGAAGCTGGATGCTGCGCTGCCAGCATCCAGCTTCTGGCTTCCGGCTACAGCAGCCCGACTTTCGCGTTGAACTCCTCGATCAGCGCATCTATCTCTTCGACCTGGCCGTGCACGCCGGTCCAGTAGTCCTTCTTGTACCACTGATCCTGGATTTCGGCGTAGGTCTTGCCCTGCTGCTCGACCCAGGTGTAGTACTTCAGGTTGTGGACGCGCTTGCGGGCCGGGTAGCTCAACTCCTCGACATAGTCGGTGCTGAGGCCCAGGATGTGCTGATGGTAGGCCGCGGCCGCATCGCGGGCCGTGAACTCGCCGCGCTCGGCGGTCAGCTCGGCCAGGCGGGAGCAGTAGAGCTCCATCGAGTCGGTCAGCAAGGTGACGACCACGTCGCCCTCGCCCCACTCGTACCACTTCGCCATCTTGATGGCCGACGCGATGTTCGCCGCGCCGGAGATACCGATCAAGTGCAGTTGCTCCACCAACGCCTCGGGCACGCCCTGCTCGACCAGATACTTGCGGCCCTCCGGCTCGTTGAACAGCCGGATCATCTGCATGGGCACTTCGTCGTCAACGGCCATCACCATATCGGTGTTCTTGACGTTGTGGATCCACGGCACGTGCTTGTCGCCGATGCCCTCGATGCGGTGCGCGCCGAAACCGTTGCTCAGCAGCGTGGGGCACTGCAGCGCCTCGCTGGCCGCGATCTTGCTCTGCGGGAAGAGCTCCTTCAGCCGGTCGCCCGCGTTGATGGTCCCCGCGGAACCGGTGGTGAAGACCGAACCGCGCAAGGTTTCGCCGGGGCGCAGCTCTTTTTCCAACACCTCGGCGAACGCGTTCCCGGTGACCGCGTGGTGCCACAGGACGTTGCCGAACTCCTCAAACTGGTTGAAGATCATCAGGTCCTGGCCCGAACGGCGCAGCTCCCAGCACTTGTCGAAGATCTCCTTGACGTTGCTCTCGGTGCCGGGCGTTGCGATCACCTCGCCCGCGACCTTGCTCAGCCACTCGAAGCGTTCCTTGCTCATCCCCTCGGGCAGGATCGCGATGGACTGGCAGCCCAGCAGCGCCGAGTCGTACGCGCCGCCGCGGCAGTAGTTGCCGGTGGACGGCCAAACAGCCTTCTGGGTGGTGGGGTCGAACTGGCCGGTGACCAACCGCGGGACCAGGCAGCCGAACGCCGCGCCGACCTTGTGCGCGCCGGTGGGGAACCACTTGCCCACCATGACGATGATACGCGCGTCCACACCGGTCAACGCCTTGGGTAGCTCCAGATAGTTGACGCCGCCGAAACCGCCGCCCTTCGCCACCGGCTCGTTGTGCCAGGTGATGCGGAACAGGTTGAGCGGGTTGATGTCCCACAGGCCGACATTCTTCAGCCCGGCTTTGATCCTGGCGGGGATCAAGGCTGGATTCTGCATCTGCTTGAAGGTCGGCACGATGATCTTGCGCTCGCGCGCCCGCTTGACGGTGCGCTCGAGGCGGTCGGAATGGATGGTCAGGTCAATCATGTATTCTTCTCCGTTGAAAGGTGACGAGTAACAAGTAACCAGTTACGAGCACCCAGTTACTCGTTACTGGTTACTCGCTAGCCCGGATATTCCCCAGGTCAAGACCGCGCCGATCGCCGTCCCCAGGGTGTTCAAAATCACATCATCTATATCGGTCGCGCGGCTGGGGATCGCAAGTTGGATCAGCTCGATGCTCACGCTGAGCAAAAGCCCAGCGCCAACGACCCGCAGCCACCAACGCGCCCCGAACCGGCGCCGGCGCCGCTCGGCCGGCCGCACAGGAAAGGTTGCTGCCGCCAGCGCAGCGCCCAGCGGGACGAAGACAGCGATGTTCCCCAGCAGATCAACGGTCAGGTAGGTTCGCGCTGACCGTCGCGCGGATGGGAAATCGGACAACAACAGGTACTTGACCACCTCGATCTTGTGTTTGAACGGCTGCAGGTTGATCTCGCTGAGCGGATTGCCCATCCGGACGCCCGGGACATTAAGCTCCTGGCTCGGCCGCAGCGTCATCCACAACAACCAGGCGATGATCAAAGCCACGGCGAGCCAGGCGGCCTGTCGGAACCGAATTCCAGTCATGGGCTATTTGGCAAGCGCGCGCTTGACGTCCGCTAGATTCTTATCCACAACGGCCGGCTCGCCCACGCTCTTGCGCGCTGAGGCGATATCCTTCAGGCCGTTGCCGGTGGAGAGGACGACGATGCGCTCGTCAGGCTGCACCAGCCCCTGCTCGACGGCCTTGACCAGCCCGGCATAGGCGGCCGCGGCAGCCGGCTCGGCGAAGACGCCGCTGCCGCGAGCCAGCGCCGGGATCGCAGCCAGGATTTCAGCATCCGTGATCTTGATGTACGCGCCGTCCGTCTCGCGCACCGCGGCCAACGCTTTGATGCGATCCGCGGGCAGGCCGGCCGAGATGCTGTCGGCAATGGTATGCGCATCAATCGGCGTCATCGCCATCGCGCTGATGCCCGTCCGCCACGCGTCGTACAGCGCAGCCGAGCCGGCAGCCTGCACGCCCATGATCTTCGGCATTTTGGTGATCCAGCCAAGCGCCATGAGGTCGCGCAGCCCTTTATGCACGCCGCCGATGATGCAGCCGTCGCCCACGGAGACGAAGATGCGGTCCGGCGCATCCCACTGTAGGGGCGGACGGCCGTCCGCCCCTACCTGCGCGGTCAACTGCTCGCAGATCTCATACGCCGCGGTCTTCTTGCCCTCGCTCATGTACGGATTGTAGCCCGTGTTGCGGTTGTACCAGCCGAACTCCTTGGCGGCCTGCGCGCACAGCTCGAAGGCATCGTCATAGGTGCCGCGCACCATAATGACGGTGCTGCCATAGACCAGGAGTTGCGCCACTTTGGCCGGCGGCGCAGACTCGGGCAAGAAGATGACGTTCTTCTGCCCCACGCTGGCGCACATCGCGGAGAGTGCGGCGCCGGCATTGCCGGTGCTGGCGGTCGTGATCACCTCGGCGCGCCGCTCCTGCGCCTTGACCACGGCGACCACGCTGGCACGATCCTTGAACGATGCGCTGGGCTGGCGGCCCTCGTCCTTGACCCACACATGCTTCAGCCCCAGGCCCGCAGCCAGCCGATCCGCCCGGTAGAGCGGCGTCCACCCCACGGTCAGCGGGGGCACCGGGCTGTCCGGCTCCACCGGCAGCAGCGGCTTGTAGCGCCAGATCGTATAGTCGCGGTTCTGCGCCAGCGTCGCCGGGCTGATCCGGCGGCCGATGAGGTCGTAGTCGTACTGCACATCCACGATGCCGTCATCGCCGTGCTTCGGGCAGACATACTCGATCTCATCCGGCTGGTATTCCGCGCCGCAGATGAGGCATTTGAGGGAGGTAACGTGATCCATGTAACGCTCCGCTGGTAGACTGGTAGACTGGTAAATTGGTATACTGGTAGACTAATTCCGGGCTTACCGATCTACCAGTGTACAAACTTACCAGTTTACCAACTTACCACGCACCAATCTACGATCAATCCGGCACAATATGCGTCCCGGTCTCACCCCGCAGCGCGCGGCCGATGTTTTCCGGGTTGGTGATGATCGCGTGCTTGCCGCCGTTCTCCATATACCAGATGATGGCCTGGATCTTAGGCGCCATCGAGCCTTTGGCGAAGTGCTTGCCCTCAGCCAGATACTTCTTCGCCTCGGACAGGGTCATGCGATCCAACCACTGTTGATCCGGCTTACCGAAGTTGATCGCCACCTTCTCGACCGCGGTGGAAATCAGGAACAGGTCGGCCTGGATGCTCTGCGCAAGCAGACTGGAGGCGTAGTCCTTGTCAATGACCGCGGCCGTGCCCTGGTAGTTGCCGTCGCCGGGATCAATCACCGGGATGCCGCCGCCGCCCACCGTGATAACAACCACGCCCGCGTTGATCAGCGCCTTGACGGTGTCCAGCTCCACGACTTCCTTCGGCAGCGGGGATGCCACCACGCGGCGCCAGCCGCGGCCCGCATCCTCGACCACCGACCAGCCCATCTCCGTCTCGCGGCGCTTGGCTTCCGGCTCGCCCATGAAGCCGCCGATGGGCTTCGAGGGATTCTTGAAAGCGGGATCGTTGCGATCCACCAGCACCTGGGTGATGACAGTCGCGACGTTCTTGTTGATGTGGCGCTGGAACAGCCAGTTTTGCAGGGTCTGTTGGAGCGCGTAGCCGATGGCGCCCTGGCTGTCCGCGCCGCAGACGTCGAGCGGCACCTCGTGCATCCCCTCGACCTTCGCCGCGATCTCGGAGCGGCGCAGGATGAAGCCGACCTGCGGCCCGTTGCCATGGCCGATCGCGACGTCCCACCCCGCCTCGATCATGTCGGCGATGTGACGGGTGGTTTCCTTGGCTGCATCGTATTGGTCTTCGACCGACTGATGCTTGGTGTCCAAAATCAACGAATTACCGCCGATGGCGACGACAGCGACTTTCTTAGCCTGAGAGGTCATAGTTATCTCCTACATCGTCAACGCCATCACGGCCTTCTGCGCGTGCAGCCGGTTCTCCGCCTGATCGTAAACCACCGAGTTCGGGCCATCAATGACGCCGTCGGTGACCTCGATGTTGCGGTCGGCGGGCAGTGGGTGCATGTAGATCGCGTCGGGCTGCGCCAGGGCCATCTTAGCCTCATCGGTGATCCAGTTCTTGTAGGAATCCTGGAGCTTCTTGCCCTCCAGCTTGTCGGCAGTGGTCAGCAGCGGGCCCCACGACTTGGCGTAGATGACGTCCGCGTCCCGGAATGCGATATCCATGCCGTTAACATCTTCCACGATCTCGAAGTTAGTCTTGTATTTGCGCGCCTGCTCCTCGGCCATGCCCACGATTTCCGGCATCAGTTGGAAGCCGGGCGGGTAGGCGAGGGTGACGTCCATGCCGAAGCGCGGCATCTGCAGAATCAGCGATTGCGGCACCGAGATCGGCTTGAGGTACGACGCGGCGTACGCCCAGGACACGACGATCTTCTTCTTGCGCAGGTCGCGGCCCTTCTTTTCCATGATGGTCATCAGGTCGGCCAGGCACTGAAACGGATGGTAGATGTCGCACTGCATGTTGAGCACCGGCACGCGCGACGCCTTCGCCACTGCGTTGATGTACTTATTGCCGTCGAGCCAGTCGCAGTGGCGGATGGCGATGCCGTCGAAGTAGCGACCGAAGATCTCGCCGATCTCCTTCGGGGTATCGCCGTGGGAAATCTGGGTGGTGTTGGAGTCAATGAACGCGCCGTGGCCGCCGAGCTGGGCCATGCCGGCCTCGAACGAGCCGCGGGTGCGGGTGCTGCTGAAGAAGAACAGCATCGCTAGCACCTTGTCGCGCAGATACGCGTGGGGTTCGTTCAGCGCGCGCTTGCGCTTCAGATCGAACGCCACGTCCAGGACGGTTTCGACCTCCTCCTTCGAGAAGTCGAGGTCGCCGATGAGATCACGACCGTGGAGATAGGTTTGCATAGGTTGGTCTCCTTGTTTGGGGTGTGTCGGGTAAGCGGGGAAACAGGTAGACAAGGAAACCAGGGATACTGGCCTTGTCTACTTGTTTCCTTGTCTACCCCTTCGATTTGCGGAAGCAGTTGTCCCTGACCCAGTGTACCAAGCATCAATCTAGCAGTTTACCGATTGGCGATTTCGTCCGTGCGGCCCAAGACGAGCGCCAACAGCGCCATGCGCATCACGACGCCGTGGTACGCCTCCTGCCAGTAGCGCGACCACTTGGTGGCATCCACGTCGAGCGGGATCTCGTCCATGCGCGGCAGCGAGTGGAGCAGGATCGCGTCCGACTTGGCCTTGGTCGCCAGCAGCTCGCGGGTGATCTTGTAGGCCGGCGGGGTCAGGCTATGATCCTTGCTGGCTTCCTGGCGGGCCTGGGTGTAGTCGGGCTGGATCACCGGCTCGACCAGGATCACATCTGCGTCCGCGATGACCTGCTCAACATGCTCGGCTTCTTTGAAATCTAGCGAGTACTGGCGGAAGTCCGCCTTGTACGATTCGGGCATGCGCATGTCCGGCGACCCGGGGAAGAGCGCATCCGCAGTTGGGCCGACGAAGGTGATCGGGCAGTCAAACTGCGTCAGCGCATAGCCCAGGGAGTGCATGGTGCGCATCCGCATGTCGCCGACCGCCACCCACCTCAGACCATCAATGCGACCCTTGGTGCGCAGAACGGTGTAAAGATCGGTCAGAATCTGAGTCGGGTGCTCGCCCCAGCCGTCGCCGCCGTTGATGATCGGCACAGACGACCACTTAGCGGCCTCCTGCGGCGCGCCCATCTGGTAGTGGCGCATCACGATCACGTCGCCGTAGAACTCCAGCATCTTGACGGTGTCTTTGATGGACTCCTGATACCAATCGCCCGCGCGGGTCATCTTGGCATCGGAGAAGCCGGTCACGTGCCCGCCCAGGCGGTGCATCGCCGCCTCATGCGCCAGGCGCGTGCGGGTGGACGGCTGATAGAATGCCGTCACCAGCGTCTTGTCTTTCAGCAGATCACCGTTGTGCCGGTTACGCGCAAATGGCTCCATCTGTTCCGCAACATCGAACACGCGGAAGAATTCCTGCCGCTCGAAATCCTTGAGCGAAAGGATGTCACGACCCTCAAAACTACGCATTGCGAAAGCCTCCCCTTTGAGTGAATTTAGAATTGCATATGACGAATTGAGAATGACGAATGACGAGTGACTACCGAAGCTTGAGAGTCTCCGGTCCAACCGTCCATCGTACTTCGTAATTCATCATCCGTAATTTATTCAGCCAGCATCTTCGGCAGCAGCGCGTAAAACTCTGCGGCCTTCACTACGTCGTCCAGCGGGACCTGCTCGTGGCGCATGTGCGCGGTCTTCTCGTCGCCGGGGCCGAAGCCGATGGCGGGGATGCCCGCCTTACCGGCCCAGTAGGTGCCGTTGGTCGAGAAGTCCCACGTGCCGAGCGGCCGCTCCTCGCCCCACAGCGCCTTGATCGTCTGCTGGCCGGCCTGCGCCAGCGGATGGTTGTCTTCCAGCAGCCACGCGGGATAATACTTCAACACCGGGAAGACGAACCCCGTGTAGGACGGCTCGTCGTAGAAGAGCTCCTCAACGGCGATCTCTTCCTGAAGGTAGTCGGGAATGAGCCCTTTGACCTGCGCGATGACCATGTCGTGCGGCTCGTTCGAGGTGATGCGCCGGTCAATATAGATGGTGAACTCATCCGGCACAGCGTTGAGGGAGGCCGTGCGGACGTGAACATCGGTGACCGCGATGGAAGGCATCCCCTGGATCGGATGGCCACCCATGCCGAAATGGAAGCGCCGATCCAGCTCGCGAATCTGCGTGATGATCGCCGCCATCTTGTAGACCGCGTTATCGCCCAGGTAGTGCGAGGCCGCATGGGCCGAACGACCGGAGGCCGTGATCTTCATCTCGATGCGACCCTTGTGCCCGCGGTACACGTTCATCTTGGTCGGCTCGCCGATCACGACGAAATCGGGGCGCACCTGGGGATCGGCCTCGACGAATGCGTTGGGCGCGATGCCGTCGCACCATTCTTCCATGTTGCCGAAGTAGTAAGCGGTATAGCCCTCTAGCAGGCCCAGATCGCGGGCAATCGCCAGGCCGTACACCATGCCCGGCGTGCTGTTCTTTTCATCGCACGCGCCGCGAGCGAACAGGATGCCGTTCTCCACTTTGCCGACAAACGGGTCCCATTCCCATTCGCTGGGATCGCCCACGCCGACGGTGTCAATGTGCGAATCGAAGAGGATCTTCTTGGGCCCATCGCCGATGCGACCGATCGTGTTGCCCATCTTGTCGAAACGCGCCTCGTCGAAGCCCAATTTCCGCATCTCGGCCTGAATGCGTTCGCCCACCGGGCCGATCTGGGAGTTCATGCTGGGGATCGCGCAGATGTCGCGCATGAACTGGATGATCTCATCGCGATGCGCCTGGACGCGGTGCTTAATTTCGTTGATCTGATCCATTGAACTACCTCCGAAGTGAAGTGAGAGAACCGTCGGTGACGGCCGCGCAGGAGATCACACGCCTGCAATCCGCCGCACGACGTGAAAACGAAAATACCCGGGAAAGAAATGGCTGATCGAATAATCTACGATCTGCCCATCCGTTGCAAACAACTGCGCCACCAGCTCCATCAGCGGCGCACCCTTCGGGATGCGCAGCGCATGGGCCAGGCTGGCGTCCGCAGCTTCCGAGGCCAGCTCGGTGCGCGAATACGCCAACGCCGGCCAGCCGCGCGCCCGTAGCGAGTCCAACACCGAGCCGCTGAACCCGGGGCCGAGATCGGTCTGACGGAAAAATCGTTGCGGCAGGACATCCGTCAAATGCGCAACGGGCTTGTCTTTCGCCAGAATCACACGCGTGACGCATGTGACCATCTCAGGGGCGGCCAACGCCAGGCCTTCTGTTTCGTCCGGAGTAGCCACCCGTTCACAGATGGTCGCCTCCCCCATCTGGACCTGCAGGCCCGCACGATTTGCCATCTGCTCGATGCTTTCCAGCACTTCCAGGCCGGCCTCGATCACCGGTATCCGCTCCGCCACGAAGGTGCCAACTCCGTGCCGGCGGATGATGATCCCTTCCTGCTCCAGATGACGCAATGCCTCACGCAGCGTCGGTCGCGAGATACCCAACCGCCCGGACAGTTCGATCTCAGAGGGCAACCGCTCGCCGGGCACGTATTCACCCTGAATTAAGTTGGCTAAAACTTCGCTCGCTTGGGCGTACAGCGGACGCTGATCAATCCGCAAGGGAGAGTGTGTGTTCGGAATCACGGCCGATCCCTTCACTTGTTATCAAGCGACGCTACCATGTAGAGGTGTGGTTGTAAGATGTCTGACCTCTTGCATTATACTCAAACCCGATCAGAAAGCAAATCCAGATCAGAGCAAAGACAGGCCGCCGGGGAAAGCACAGAGCGGCAAGAACGCAAAGCGGGCCTCCGAAACCTGCTGGCAGGAGGCTTCGGAGGCCCGCGGGGGACGGCAGATGAGAGCGAAGGCCGGAATCATTGGACTCCGCACCGCTGCAACCGGCGCCTGACTGCTACTTCCAGCTCCCCAACACCTTCATGTAGTTGGCCCGCTCGAACGCTGCTGGATCGGCCACGCCGCGTTGGCTGAGCGCGCCCTTCATCTGCGCCACTGAGTCGTACTCGTGCGCCTCCATCCACTGGCCGAAGCCGCGCACCAGGTCGCCGATAGCTCCGATGCCGCGTTCCAGCAAGAGTGAGGCGACGTTGGCGACGTCCGCGCCGGCCATGACCGCCTTGACCGCGTCATCAACCGAGTGGATGCCGGTGGTGAGGGCCAACGACGCCTTGACATGGCCGAAGAGAATGGCAATCCACCGCAACGGCAGCCGCATCTCGTCAGAGGTGCTCAGCACCAGGTGCGGGATGACGGCCAGTTCTTCCAGGTCGAGGTCCGGTTGATAGAAACGATTGAAGAGCACCAGCGCATCTGCGCCGATGCGGTCCAAGCGGAGGGCCATGTTGGGCAAGGCGCTGAAGAACGGACTGAGCTTAATCGCCACCGGGATATTCACCTGGGCCTTGACCTCGCGCAGGATCTCCAGGTAGGTGTTTTCCACCGCATCGCTTGTGATGCTGGCGCGCGTCGGGATGAAATAGACATTGAGTTCCAACGCATCGGCGCCCGCTTCCTCGATCAACTTGGCGTAGCGTGTCCAACCGCCCGTAGTGACGCCGTTCAAGCTGCCGATGATCGGGATGTCCACCGCGGTCTTTGCTTCCCGAATCAGCTCCAGATACCCATCGGGGCCACGATTATAGTCAGCCGATTTGGGGAAGTAGGACGTCGCCTCAGCCGAAGTGTGCGTCGCCTGCTCAATGAAGTTGTGCTGAGCCAGGGCTTCGAAGTCAATCTGCTCCTCAAACAACGAGTACATCGTGACCGCTGCTGCGCCGGCATCTTCCATCTGCCGGATGCTGCCGAGCGTCTTGGACAGCGGCGAGGCCGAGGGCACGATGGGGTTCTTCAGGGTCAAGCCCATGTAGCGAGTGGTGAGATCGGTCATGCTGTGTTCCTTTCGAGGTGACGTGTAACTTGGTACATCAGTCAATTGGGACGCGGAACCCGAAAACCGACTTGCCGCATCACCAAATGACCAATCTACCAAGTTACCAATCTACCGGTTTGCCATCCTACTTCTCGAACGTCATCGCCGCCATCTGCTCAAGCTGCTTCCAGCGCGCCAACACGTCGCCTTGCGCCAGCTTCAGCAGCATCTCGGCCCGCTCCTCATCGCGTTTTGCCAGAGAGCTGTAGCGAGTCTCGTTGTAGATATAGTCCTTCAACGGAATCTTCGGCGCCCTGGAATCCAGCGACAGCGGATTCTTTCCTTCGACAAAGTTGGTCGGGTTGTAGCGGTAGAGCGGCCACGCACCGCTATCCACGGCCAGCTTCTGCTCGCCCATGCCCAGGGTCATGTTGATACCGTGCGCGATGCAGTGGCTGTAGGCGATGATCAGGCTGGGGCCGTGATATGCCTCGGCCTCCAGGAACGCCTTCACGGTCTGATTGTCGCTGGCGCCCATGGCGACCTGGGCCACGTAGATCGTGCCCTGGCTCATCGCAATCGCGCCCAGATCCTTCTTCGAGATCGGCTTGCCGCCGGCCGCGAACCGAGCCACAGCCGCGCGCGGGGTGGCCTTCGACGCCTGGCCGCCGGTGTTGGAGTAGACCTGCGTATCAAGCACCAGGACGTTGACGTCCAGACCGGAGGCCAGCACATGATCCAACCCGCCGTAGCCGATGTCGTAGGCCCAGCCGTCGCCGCCCATGATCCACACGCTACGCTTGACCAACATATCGGCGATGCTATTGAGCTGCACAGCCCAAGAGGCGGTCAGGTCAGCCAGCTTCGCCTTCAGCGCAGCGACCCGCTCGCGCTGCTCGGCGATGCCCTTCTCGCTGCCCTGGTCGGCGGACAGCAGCCCATCCACCAACACGTCACCCAATACGTCTCGGTGCGCCTGGACGAGCTCGCGCGCAAATTCGTTTTGCTTGTCAATCGTCAACCGGAAGCCCATGCCGAACTCGGCGTTGTCCTCGAACAGGCTATTGGACCAGGCCGGGCCGCGGCCGTTCTTGTCCTGCGCCCACGGCGTCGTCGGGAGGTTGCCGCCGTAGATCGAGGAGCAGCCGGTGGCGTTTGCGACGATGGCCCGATCGCCGAAGAGCTGGCTGACCAGCTTGATGTACGGCGTCTCGCCGCAGCCGGCGCACGCGCCGGAGAACTCGAACAGCGGCTGGAGCAGTTGTGAGTTCTTGACGGTGTTCAGCGGGATGATCGTCCGATCAAGCTCCGGCAGATCCAGGAAGAACTGGAAGTTGGCGCGCTCGGTGAAGCGGAGCGGCAACTGTGGCTCCATATTGATGGCCTTGAACTTCGGCTGGCTCTTGTTCTTGGCCGGGCAGTTTTCCACGCACAGCGCACAGCCCGTGCAATCTTCCGGCGCCACCTGGACGGTGTACTTCATGCCGGGCAGATCGCGGCTCTTGTAATCCATGCTCTTGTAGGTCTCGGGCGCGCCAGCCAGGCTCTCCGCCGGGTAGACCTTAGTGCGGATAGCCGCGTGTGGGCACACCAGCGCGCATTTGCCGCACTGGATGCAGATGGAGGGATCCCAGACCGGGATTTCCAACGCCAGGTTGCGCTTTTCCCACTGCGTCGTGGCCGTGGGCCAGGTGCCGTCCGCCGGGAACGCCGAGACCGGCAGGTCCTCGCCGTTGCCCGCGATGATCTGCGCAGTCACATCTTTGACGAAGGCCGGCGCCTCATCAGAGACCGGCGATTCCATCTTGAGCTGGCTGGTGACCTCGTTTGGGTACTGCACCTCGTACAAGTGCGAGAGCGTATGATCCACGGCCGCAAAGTTCTGCTGCACCACGATCTCGCCGCGCTTCCCGTAGGTGGTGCGGATGGACTGCTTGATCTTCTCGATCGCCTCGTCCTTGGGCAGGACGCCGGAGATGGCGAAGAAGCAGGTCTGCATGATGGTGTTGATACGGCCGCCCATACCGGTGGCTTTGGCAACCCCGATCGCGTCAATGACGTAGAACTTCAGCTTCTTGGCGATGATCTGCGCCTGCACCTCGCGCGGAAGGTGATCCCACACCTCGTCCGGCCCGTAAGGGCTGGCAAGGAGGAAGGTCGCGCCCGGCTCAGCCTTGGCGAGCATGTTGACGCGCTCCAGGAAAACCCACTGATGGCACGCGACGAAGTTGGCGGACTCGATCAAGTTGGACAGGCGAATCGGATCAGGCCCGAAGCGCAGGTGCGAGGTCGTGACCGTGCCGGCCTTCTTCGAGTCATAGTAGAAATAGCCCTGGGCATAATTCTCGGTTTCCTGCCCGATGATGCGGATGGAGTTGTGGTTGGCGCCCACCGTACCGTCGGAACCCAGGCCGTAGAACAGCGCCCGCACGCCGCGCGACGGCTCGACGTTGTACGAGGGATCGTACGCCAGGCTGGTGTGCGTCACGTCGTCATTGATGCCGATGGTGAAGTGATTCTTCGGTGTGGCCGCGGCCATGTTATCGAAGACGCCCTTGACCATGGCGGCGGTGAAGTCCTTGCTCGCCAACCCGTAGCGGCCGCCCAGCACCCGGAATGTCCGGCCTGTTTCGGCCGCAGCGGTCACGACGTCCTGATACAGCGGTTCGCCCGCGCCGCCGGGTTCCTTGCAGCGGTCAAGTGCGGTGACGATCTTCGTAGTCTCAGGGATCGCGGCCATCAAATGCTCGGCGCTGAAGGGACGGAAGAGGTGGACCTTGACGACACCGACCTTCTCGCCGCAGCAGTCGGCCAGTGCATGGGCGGTCTCGTGCGCGATATCCGCCGCGGAGCCCATGACTACGATCACGCGCTCGGCATCCGGTGCACCGACATAGTCAAACAGCTTGTACTGGCGGCCGACCAGCCCAGCGAACTTGTCCATTTCATCCTGGAGGATGGTCGGGACGGCCAGGTAATACGAATTGGCGGCCTCACGCGCCTGGAAGAAAACGTCCGGGTTTTGCGCCGTGCCGCGCAGCACGGGCCGCTCCGGGTTGAGTGCCCGCTGCCGGTGCGCCAACACCAAATCGTCGGGGATCATGGCGCTGATGTCGTCATCGCCCAGTTCTTCGATCTTGCGGATTTCGTGGCTGGTGCGGAAGCCATCGAAGAAATGCACGAACGGCACGCGCGACCGCAAGGTGGCGGCCGTCGCGATCAGGGCCAAATCCATGACCTCTTGCGGGTTGTTGGAGCAGAGCATCGCCCAGCCGGTGGAACGCGCCGCCATGACATCGCTGTGGTCGCCAAAGATCGAGAGCGCATGGGTGGCAAGGGCACGCGCCGCCACATGAAACACCGTCGAAGTCAGCTCGCCTGCGATCTTGAACATGTTCGGGATCATCAGCAGGAGGCCCTGTGATGCGGTAAAGGTGGTGGTGAGGGCGCCGGTCTGCAACGCACCATGCACCGCACCGGCCGCGCCGCCTTCCGACTGCATCTCGACCACGGTCGGCACCGTGCCCCAGATGTTCTTCCGGCCCTCGGCGCTCCAGGCGTCGGCCCATTCGCCCATGTTGCTGGACGGCGTAATCGGGTAAATGGCTATGACTTCGTTGGTCTTGTGGGCAATATAGGCGGCTGCCTCATTGCCATCAATCGTAACGACCGTGCGTTTTGACATCAGATTTCCTCCGCTTGATATATGCAGGCAGGTTCGGACGATATGAATGAGCGTCTCGATGGGCGGCCGGCCTGGTGCCCGATGGCCCCGGAAGCACGAACCGCGTGAAAAACCGGACTCCGGATAGAGTCCGGTTTTCAATCCACTACGCGGTGTAGGATACAACGCAAAAGGTTAGGCGGCTATGATTGCTATCATAATCCTGGCTACGGAATGTCAAGCAATGCCACGCGTCGGTCGGTCGGCGACGGTGGATTACAGCCCGCGCTCTCCGCGCACGTACGGATTCCCCAGCGCGGCCGGCGCGCCGATGCGCTTCTTCATCGCCTCCCGAGAGCCGATCACCAGGATGATAATCACCAGGATGTAAGGCGCCATCTGCAGGAAGAAGCCCAGCTTCGGCGCGTAGAAGAATGGGTTCTTGAAGCCCAGGAGCTTCTGCGGCCCCTGCAGATCCAGGATCAACCGGCGCAGCGCGCCGAACATGTAGCCGCCCGCGGCCGCGCGCCATGGGTCCCATTGGGCGAAGATCACCAGGCCGACTGCGATCCAGCCCTGCCCCCCCGTCGTCAGCTCACTGAACCAGCCAGGCGAGACGGCCAGGCTGATCGTCGCACCAGCCAGGCCGGCAAATAAACCGCCGATGAAGACATAGAGGTAGCGCAAGCCGTATACGTTGATCCCCAGCGCATCGGCGGCGGAGGGATATTCGCCCACCGCGCGCAGATGCAGGCCCGGCCGGGTGCGGTTGATGTAGAACGCCACGGCCGGCGTCAACACATAGCCCAGGTAGGCCATCGGGCTGTGATGGGTGAACATGATCGGGCCAATGATAGGGATCTTCGACAGGAGGGGAACGGTCCACACGGGCAGCAGCGAAACCGCGCCCGCCTTGCTCAGCCCTTCACCCAGCACCATGCTCAGGCCGATGCCGACGAAGTTGATCGCGAGGCCACTGACCACCTGGTCGGCCTGGAAGTTCACCGTCACCACCGCATGGAGCAGGGCAAGGACGCCCGCCGCCAGCATCGCGTACAGCACGCCTTGCCACGGGTGGCCGGTCTTAACCGCGGTGCTGTAGGCGGTCATCGCGCCGATCAGCATCATGCCCTCGACGCCCAGGTTCATCACGCCCGACCGCTCGGCCAGGATCTCGCCGATGGCCGCGAACAAGAGGATGGTGCCGGTCGCGATCCCGGCTTGCAGGATGATGATCCAGTCAATCATGTAACCTTCCTACTTTCGCACCACGCGCACCCGGTACCGGAGCAGCACATCGCTGGCGATCACGCAGAACAGGATGATGCCCTGCAGCATGCGCGGGACGCCGGAAGGCTGGATTTCGCGGCCGGCCTGGATCAGCCCGCCGAAGAGGATCGAGACCAGGATCACCGCAAACGGGTTCAGCTTCGCCAGCCAGGCGATGATGATGCCGGTGAAGCCGTAGCCCGGCGAGATCGCACCCTGGAGCCGGTGCACGACACCGGAAATCTCGGACATGCCTGCCAGCCCGGCCAAACCGCCCGAAACCATCATCACCAACACGGTGTTTTTGACGATGTCCACGCCCGCGTAGTAGGCCGCCCGCCGGTTATCGCCGATCAGGCGGATTTCGTAGCCCCACCGGCTGCGGGAGATGATGAACCACACGACCACCGCAGCAACGATGCCCAGCAGGATGCCGGCGTGCAGCGTCATGCCGCTGAAGAGCTTGATCTGTTTGGCGTAGTCCAGCAGGCGCGGCATCCAGGCGCTCTTGGGAAACTGCGGCGACATCTGGAAGCCCGCCTCGCTCCACGCGCCGAAGACCCAGAATAGCACCCACGATGTAGCGATGTAGTTCATCATCAACGTGGTGATGATCTCATTGACGTTCAGCTTGGCCTTCAGATAGCCGGGGATCAGGCCCCACAGCGCGCCGCAGATGAAGCCGGCGATCGCCATCACCGTGAGCATAATGATGCGCGGCGTATTCGCAGGCAGGATCGGGATCAGCACGACGGCGCTGGCGCCCCACGCGCCCAGGAAGAACTGCCCCTCCGCGCCGATATTCCACAGCTTCATGCGGAACGCCAGCGTACACGCCAGCCCCACCAGGATCAGCGGGATGGCCTTGACCAACGTGTCGTTGAACACCCCCAGGCTGCCGAACGCGGCCTGCAAGATATGCTCATACGCGGCGATAGGATGGCCGCCGGCCGCCTGAATCACGACGCCGCCGATGATGAAAGCCACCACCAGCGCGCCCACCGATGTCACGATGGGCAGCCAGCCCGGCGTCGTCAGCCGCCGCTCCGTGCGGATGGCGTACGGAAAGCGAAATCCTCGCACAGTGTTTTCAGTAACAGCCATGGCTTTCTCCCGTGTTTGGGGGTTGAGGGCTGAGGGTTAGGGATCAGGGATCAGGTGAGAAGTCGTGTGTCACCACGCCACCCTGTCACCTTGTCCCCGTGTCATCCTGTCAGCCCGTCGCTGCCTCGCCCCGCGGCGTGCCTGCCATCATCAGGCCGATGTCAGTCAGCGTAGCCTCTTCGGCTTTCAATTCGCCCATGTTGCGGCCCTCGTAGATGCCAACGATGCGATCGGAGAGGGTCATGATCTCTTCCAATTCTTCGGAGATCAACAGGATGGCTGTGCCCTTTTCGCGTTCGCGCAGCAGCACGCGCTGCACCGCCTCGATGGCGCCGACATCCAGGCCGCGCGTCGGCTGCACCGCGACGATCAGCTTCGGCCCGGCGGTCATCTCGCGCGCCAGGATCGCTTTTTGCAGATTGCCGCCGGAGAGGAGGCGGGCTTGCACATCCACATTCGGCGCCGCGATGTCATATTCCTTTTTGAGCGTGTTCGATTGCTGGCGAATCACCGGGCGGTTCAGCACCCAGCCGCGCGAGACGGGCGTCTCGCGATAGCTCTTCATGATCAGGTTGTCGGCCAGGCTTAGCCCGGGTGAGCTGCCGACATGATGGCGATCTTCGGGGACGTGGGCGACGCGGCGTTTGATTGCGGCCCGCGGATCCTGGTTGGCGATGTCCTCGCCGCTGATGAGCACCCGGCCGCAGGAACATTTGCGCAGGCCGGTGATCACTTGCGCCAGCTCGCTCTGCCCGTTGCCGGCCACTCCAGCGATGCCGACGATCTCGCCCGCCCGCACCTGGATGCCAAATTCGCGCAAAGCCGGCACTCCGCGATCGTTCTCGGTGCAGACGTCCTCGACCGAGAGCACCACGTCGCCGGCCCGCACCGGATTCTTCTTAACGGTAAAGACCACCTCACGGCCGACCATCAGTTGCGCCAGTTGGGCTTTAGTCACGCCCACCGTGCTGAGCCCGGCCGCGGTGACCTTGCCCCCGCGCAAAACAGTGACGCGGTTGGCAATGGAGAGCACCTCGTGGAGCTTGTGGCTGATAAAGACGATGGAGTGACCCTTGGCGACCATCGCACGCAAGGTGACGAACAGTTCGTCAATCTCCTGCGGGGTCAGGACCGCGGTCGGCTCATCCATAATCAGGACTTTGGCGCCGCGATAGAGCATTTTCAGGATTTCGACGCGCTGCTGCTCGCCGACCGAGAGCTGCCAGATTTTGGCTTTGGGGTCTACTTTGAGGCCGTACTGTTCTTGAAGCGCAAGGATCTTCTTATCCAACGCATCCAGCGGCAGGAAAAAGCGCGGATCGGACAGGCCGAGGATGATATTCTCCGTCACCGTTTGGGACGGGACGAGCATGAAATGCTGGTGGATCATGCCGATGCCCGCGGCGATGGCGTCGCGCGGCGAACTAAAATTAACGCGCCGGCCATCCACGAAGATCGTGCCTTCTTCGGCCTTGTACATGCCGGCCAGCACGTTCATCAGGGTGCTCTTGCCGGCGCCGTTTTCGCCCAGCAAGGCGTGCACCTCACCCTGGCGGAGGTCGAAGTCTACATGGTCGTTGGCGAGGACGCCGGGGAACCGTTTGATGATGCCTCGCATCTCGACTGCATTGACGATCTCGGGCATGGGGAACCTCACGGGGAGTCGGTATGTTGGTAAATTGGTATGTTGATGAACTGGTAAGTTGGTAGATTGGTAGCCGGTAGGCTGAGTGATTCCTTCCAATGGTCAGACTACCAATCTACCAATCTACCAATCTACTCCCCTATTGTTTCGGCAGCTCAGCGACGACGCCGTCAGCCCACCAGTACATGCAGTACTTGCAGGACAGGCCCTCGGCGCCGGGCGGGAACTGGTCAAGATCCGCCTGCACCATCTTCTCGCCGGCCGGGACGACCACGTTGCCCTTGTTGTCCTTGATCGGGCCAGCGAAGACGTCGAAGCGGGTGAACTCGCCCTTTAGCATCTTGGCCAGGGTGTCCTTCACCATCTGCAGATCTTCAGCCGGCAGGTCGGCCATGCCCTTGGTGGGCTGCTGGCCTTCCATGAAGCCGAAGAGCCCCAACGCGCCGGAGTCGGCGTCGAAGTAGTCGAAACCGGGCTTGTAAGTCTTATCAATCACGCCCAGGGCGATCTTGCTGTAGATCTTGCCCCAGTCCCAGTAGATGGTGGTGAGGCAGCGCTCGACCTTGCAGGAGCCGACCCAGTCGTAGGTGATGCCCCACTTGCCCTTGGCCTGCGCGACGTCGGCGGGGGCCGGCGTATCCGCGCCGGTGAAGACCACCTGCGCGCCGGCGTCCATCAGTGACTCGGCCGCGGCCTTCTCCTGGATCGGATCGTGCCAGCTGTTGATCCAGCGCACATCCATCGTGCAGTCGGGGCAGGTCTTCTTCATGCCCAACGCAAAGGCGTTGCCCAGGCGCAACTCTTCGGGGATGGGGAAGGTGGCGATGTAACCGAGCTTCGGATTCTTGTCCATCTTGGCGCGTGACCCGGCGACCATGCCCGCCAGGTATTTCATATCTTCCATCGCGCCCATCAGGTTGCCAAAGTTCTTGCCGTTGGTCTTGTACCCGCTGACATGGATGAAGGTGATGTCAGGGAATTCCTCGGCCACAGTGGCGGTCGGATCCATGAAGCCAAAGGAAGTGGTGAAGATCAGGTTGAAGCCCTTGCGCGCCAGCGAGCGGATGACCTGCTCGGCCTCGGCGCCTTCGGGGACGTTCTCGACATAGGCCACGTGCGCGTTGGGGACGTTCTTTTCGACGTAGACCAGGCCATCGTAGTGCGCCTGGCTCCAGCCACCGTCGTCATGCGGGCCGATCAACACGCCAGCGACGTTGAACTTGCCAGCGACAACGTCCGGGATCTGCAAGGCGGCCGGTGCAGCAGGTGCTTGGGTCGCGGCCGGGGCCGCAGGCGCCTGGGTCGCCGCAGGGGCCGCGGGCTGAGCGGGCGCCGGCGTTGCTGCGCCGCCACAGGCGGTCAGGACCATCGAGAGGACGAGCAGGAGCGCGAGCGCCCCCCAAAGTGACTTACGAGACATGGAACTTCTCCTCCTTCAAATTGGGACTTTTTTGTTACACAGGATCAGAGAAAAAGAGTGTCTCCGCTGCGTCACCACCTTTCTGTTGCCGAGCCTCGGCAGAAATGCCCTCATTGCCAAGTGCTCGGCCGGACGTGCATCACTGCGGGGATGATTGTAGCCCTAAAAGACACTGCCTGCAAATGAGGCGCGTCATATCCGCTCGCGTGGTATAATGCGGCCGCATTCGGCTTCGATTCGAGGAGGAACCATGCCTGAACTTAACACCCTGATCCGAGTGGCCCGCGGCGATGCGCCGGCCGACCTGGTGCTGCGCAACGCCCGGCTGGTCAACGTCTATTCCGGCGAAATCTATCCCGCAGATGTCGCGATCTTCAACGGCCGGATTGCCGGCGTTGGCGATGGCTATACCGCACAGCAGGAGATTGATCTCAAGGGCGGCTATCTCGCGCCCGGCCTGATTGACGCCCACGTCCACATCGAGAGCGCGATGGTCGGCGTGCGCCAGTTCGCCGCCGCGGTGGTGCCCAAGGGCGTGACCTCGGTGATCGCCGACCCGCACGAGATCACCAACGTACTGGGGCTGGACGGCATCCGCTATATGTTCGACCAGGCCAAGTACGGCCGGCTGAGCATGTTCGTGATGGTGCCTTCATGCGTCCCGGCGACCCACATGGCGACTGCGGGCGCGTACCTGGAGGCGAAGGACATCGCCTCACTCCAGGGCGACCCATGGGTGCTCGGCCTGGCAGAGATGATGAACTATCCCGGCGTGGTGAACGAGGATGAAGGCGTCATCGAAAAAATCGAGGCATTCAGGACGCGCGTGCTGGACGGCCATGCACCGGGCCTCCGGGGGAAGGCGCTCAACGCCTACCTGGCCTCCGGCATCGGCTCAGACCATGAGTGCACGACGGTCGAGGAGGCGCTGGAGAAGCTGCGGCTGGGTATGTACATCCTGATCCGGGAGGCGACCAACGCGCATAACCTGGCCGCAGTGCTGCCCATGCTCAATCCCGACAACGCGCGGCGCGTCTGCTTCTGCACCGACGATCGCCACCCCGGCGACCTGCTGGACGAGGGCAGCGTGGATCACCTGGTGCGGAGCGCGATCCGCGCGGGCGTGGATGTGGTCACGGCGATCCGCATGGCGACCTTGAACACTGCCGAATGGTTCCGCCTCTACGACCGCGGGGGAATCCGCCCCGGCCACCGCGCCGACCTGATGGTCTTCGACGATCCGCAGGAGTTCCGCGCCCGGCTGGTGATCCGCTCCGGCCAGATCGCGGCCGAGGATGGCAAACTCGTCCCACTGGATGTGCCCGAGCGCCCCAGCTATCTGCGCGGCTCGATGAACGTCAACTGGCACACGGTGGACTTCACCATCCCTGTGGAAGGCCGCCGCGCACACGTCATCGGCGTCACGCCCGACAGCCTCATCACCGAGGATCGCCTGTTGGAGATCCCGTCGGCCTCCGGCTTTGCGACGCCAGACATCGAGCATGACATCATCAAGATGGCCGTGATCGAACGGCACATGGCGACGGGGCATGTCGGCAAGGGGTTCGTGCAGGGGGTGGGGCTGCGCCGGGGCGCCATCGCCTCCACTATCGCGCACGACCACCACAACCTGATCGTGGCCGGCACCGACAACATCTCGCTCAGCACCGCGGCCGGCGCCATCGCGGACATGGGCGGCGGGCTGGCCGTCGCCGACGGCGTGCGCATCCTGGCGCGGCTGCCGCTGCCGGTCGCCGGCCTGATGTCCAACAAGCCGATCACCGAAGTGCGTCGTGGGCTGGATGACGTGATCGCCGCGGCGCGCAGCCTCGGCTCGGACATGCACGATCCGTTCATGGCCCTCAGCTTCCTGGCGCTGGAGGTCATCCCGCACCTCAAGCTGACCGATCAAGGGCTGGTGGACGTGGATCAGTTCAAGATCGTGCCGCTGTGGACAGATTGACAGGCCGATCCGAACAAGGAGCTCACGTGACAGACCGATTCAGCGCCATCGTCGCCGGGCATTTGTGCCTCGACATCATCCCGCTCATTGCGGGTGTCACGCCCGAAGCGTTCCGCGCCGCCTTCGTGCCGGGACGGCTGATTGATGTGGGACCGGTCGCGCTTTCGACGGGCGGGGCGGTCTCCAACACCGGGCTGGCTTTACACAAGCTCGGCGTTCCCACGCAGTTGATGGGGAAAATCGGCGACGACTTGTTCAGCCAGGCGATCAGACGGCTTGTGGCGGGCCATGATCCGCACCTGGCGGATGGCATGATCGTTGATCCACAAGTCAACACAGCGTATACCATCGTGATCAACCCCCCCGGCATTGATCGCATTTTCCTGCATTGTCCCGGCGCAAACGAAACCTTCGGCGCCGACGATGTGCGCTACGAGCTGGTAGCCGGAGCCGGCCTCTTCCACTTCGGCTATCCCCCGCTGATGAAGCGCATGTACTCCGATAACGGGACGCAGTTGTCGTCCATGTACCGTCGCGCCAAGGCGCTGGGCGTGACGACATCGCTGGACATGGCCTTGCCGGGCAACTCCTCCGCGCGCAATGCCGACTGGCGAACGATTCTGACGGTGACGCTGCCGCACGTGGACATCTTCCTGCCAAGCATCGAGGAAATCCTGCTCATGCTGCACCGCGAGACCTATGAGCGCCTGCGCGGGGCAACGGCTGACGGCGATGTGCTGTCTGCCGTCAAACCGGAACTGCTCACCGACCTCGGCAGCGAGCTGCTGGCGATGGGCGCCCGGATCGTGGGCCTAAAGCTCGGCCACCGGGGCTTCTACCTGCGCACGGCGGGCCAGCCAGCCCTGGCGGCGCTGGGCCGCGGCCGGCCGGCCGATCTCACACGCTGGGCCGACCGGGAGCTGTGGGCGCCCTGCTTCCGGGTGGCGGTGGTCGGCACCACCGGATCGGGCGATGCGACGATCGCCGGATTCCTGGCAGCGCTCCTGCGCGACCTGGCGCCCGAAGAGGCTGTGAACGCGGCCGTGGCCGTCGGCGCATGCAAGGTGGAGGCGCTGGACGCATCGAGCGGTATTCGCTCCTGGGAAGAAACACTGGCGCGCATCGCGACCGGCTGGCCGAGGCACGACCTGCATGTGGATGCGCCGGGCTGGCAGTTCGACAGGTCGCATGGCCTGTGGATCGGGCCGGGCGGAACACCAGGCTGACGAGGGTCGAGTACTGGCCGAGGATGTCGAGGGCTTGGCGTCCTCATAGGCACTGCAGCTAGATCCTGGTGCCCGGGTATGAGTCCAAAGCCCAGCAGTTGACAGTTGACAACCGAAAAACAGCGACGTAGAATGTCTTCCCGTTGGTCTCAGACACGATACTCGTTCCCCAGTCTGCCCGCGATCCACGCGTCATTTCGTTTGTTAAACGAGCATCCGTGTCCAGCCCGTTGTGCCGGTTTTTGAGTCGGCTCCTTGCCAGTTGGTTCCACTGAGACAAGGACTCGAAGAACGCAGGGGCGCCATTCAGCAGCCTGCATCTTGCAGTGACGATGCGACACCACGGAACGTCAAACTGACTCAAAACCGGAAGCCCATCTTCGGAAGGGGGTGATCCAGCCGCTGCACTTCCTTAGTCCACATCTCATCTGCACAGCGCATCGAGTGGGTATCCCGGCCGCGGCGAGTCGGGCGATCCAATTGCGCATTCAGTCAAGGAGGACTCTCGCGAAACGCACTGCCACCATCATCGCTCTGTTGGTCGTCGTGGCCATGCTCCTGCCGAGCTGTGCCGCACCAACCCCCCAAGTCATCGAGAAAGTCGTCACCCAAATCGTCGAGAAGAAGGTCGTTGAGACCCAGGTCGTTGAGAAAATCCAGACCCAGGTCGTCGAGAAAAAGGTCGAGGTCCAGGTCACCCCGACGCCTGCACCGACCGAGGCCCCGAAGGTCATTAACGGCTGGCCCGCCATCGACGATGCCGAGGCCAAGACCGCCCAGGCCGCCTGGGATGCCGCCGACAAGGGCAAGCCCGACCCCGCCTGGAAGGGCCAGAAATTCACCATCGGTGTCTACTCCGCCGGGCAGCGCGGCGCCATCTCCGGGCCCACCTATTTCTTCCGCCAGAAGTTCGAGGAATTGACCGGCGCCACGTACGACATCGTGGAAATCCCCTTCGCCGAAATGCGCGAGAAGATCTTCACCGATTTCCAGACCGGCGCGCACAAGTACGACATGATCATCAACTGCTCGAACTTCTACGGCGACTACATCGCCAACGACTTCGTCCAGCCGCTCGATAAGTACCTGACCGATCCCCGGATGCCCAAGCAGGATCTGGAGTCTATCGGCCCTGCTGTGCGCAATCTGCTCCAATGGAATGGCCAATACTACGGCACCAGCTACGATCATGATGCTATGATCCTCTATTGGCGCAAGGATATCCTGGAAGACCCGAAGTGGCAGGCCCAGTACAAGCAGGAAACCGGCACAGACATGCCGGTGGCCATGGACACCTGGGAAGATGTGATCTCGATTGCGAAATTCTTCAACGGCAAGGATTGGAACGGCGACGGTGACCCAGATGATGGCGTCACGCTGCACCTGAAGGTCGGCGGGCAAGGCTACTTCCACTACATGGCCTTCTCCGCACCCTACGTGACGATCCCCGCGCCGGGCGACAACCCGCAGAAGGTCGACAAGTACCACAACATCTACTACTTCGATCCCGAAACCATGGAGCCGCTGATCAATTCGCCGGGCCATGTGAAGGCGCTCGAACAGTTGATCGCGCTCTCGAAAACCGGCCCGGCGGCGATGTGGGGCTGGAGCCTGGGCGAAGCCTGGGCTGACTTCCTGTCCGGCAATGCCATCATGACCTTCTCCTGGGGCGATGTCGGTGCGCTTGCCGAAGACAAGACCCAGTCTGTTGTGATGGGCAAGGTCGGCGCCCGCGGTCTGCCGGGCACCAAACAGCCGTACAACATGGAGACCAAGCAGTTCATGAATCTGGACAAGGCCAACATCGTCGGCAACCAGGTGGGCTGCTCGTGGCATCCGGTGCTCTCGAAGTACGCGAAGAACCCGGACCTCGTTTACTACTGGATGGCCCTGATGGGCACGCAGCCGATCAACCACTGGTTGGTAGAATACGGTTGGACCGGCGTGAACCCCGGCACGTCGTATGACTGGCTCGAGCCGACCGGCAAAGCGTCCATCAAGGACTACGAGGCGGCGGGCTGGAATGCGGTGGATGCCAAGGGTTACGTGGATGCATACACCGACAACTTCTTCAAGTACCCGATCTTCCAGACCTACATCCGCATCCCTGGCACCACGGAGATGATGACGGCCTGGGACATCCACCTGTCGGAAGCCGTCACGGGCCAGATCTCCGCCCAAGAAGCTTTGGATCGGACCAAGGCCGACTGGGAGGCCATCATCGAGGAACAAGGCAAGGATAACCTGCTGAAGCTGTACCAGGAGTCCATCGGTTACAAGAAGTAACGGTCCCTTGACAGCTTGTTCACCCCGCCACGGGGTGAGGTAGTGCACAGGGGGTGTGCGAATGATCGCCTGCACACCCCCATACTCCTGCACTCCAGGGAGGCAGCATGCAAACCCGCAGTCGGGTCAAATACCTGTTCGTCGTGCCGGGCATTGTCTGGGTCTTGATTTTCACCATCGTTCCGCTGCTCTATTCGCTCCGTCTGAGCTTCATGCAGGCAAAATGGGCACGCCGTCGCGCTTCATCGGGCTGAAGAACTACGTGCGCGCGTTCAGCGACTACCGCGTCATGGACTCAGCCACTGTGACGCTTTTCTTTGTCGTGTGCAGCGTCACCTTGACGGTGTTGGCCGGGCTGGGCCTGGCTTTGCTCTTTCATCGTGCCATGCGCGGGCAGAAGGTCTTCCGGGCGCTCTTCACAATGCCTATGTTCACTGCACCCATCGCGCTAGGCTACCTGGGCTTAACGATCTTTCACGAGCAGGTAGGCGCCGTCAACACGGTCCTGCGCGCTTTGGGGGTGGTCAACCTCCCGCCGTGGTTCTCGGCCATCTGGCCGGCGCGCGCGACCATCGTGCTGGTAGATATGTGGCAATGGACGCCGTTTTGCTTCCTGGTGTTGCTGGCGGGCTTGCAGGCGCTGCCCGATGAGGTCTATGAAGCCGCCGTGCTGGACACCTCATCGGTGTGGGACACCTTCCGCTTCGTCACCCTGCCGCTGCTCAGCCCCGTGCTCTTCACGGTCACGATCTTGCGTCTGGTAGAGGCCTTCAAAGTGCTCGACATCCCCTTCAGCATGACCAGCGGCGGACCGGGCGCGGCCACCCAAACCTATTCCTTCTACATCTACCTGACCGGGCTGCGCAACTTCAATCAGGGATACGCCTCGGCCCTGGCTTATCTCCTGCTCATCATCATGATGATCATCGCAACCTTCTTCTTCAGCCGCATGCGGGCGAATTACGAGTAAGGAGCTGAGGTCATGTACCATCGCAAAAATCCCCCACTGGTGAACGCCCTGATCTGGCTGGTGATCATCCTCGCGACTGCCTGGTGTCTCTTTCCGTTTTATTGGGCGCTTATCACGTCATTCAAGCCGCGCTCAGTGATCCTGACGAAGCCAGCCATCATCCCCTGGCTCGACTTCGCTCCGACGCTGTTCAACTGGCAGAATGAATTCACGACCCGCTGGCCCGAGATCAGCGCGGCGTTGTTCAACAGCCTCATCATCTCGATCGGTGCGGTGATCATCGCTGTGGCCCTGGGCACGCTCGCCGGCTATGGCCTGGCGCGCTTTCGTTTTCGCCGTTGGAAGAACCGCGACATGGCCGTGTGGTTCCTGTCGCAGCGCTTCCTGCCGCCCATCGTCACGGTCATCCCGTTCTTCCTCTTGATCCAGTTCCTGGGCCTCACCGACAAACACTTGGGATTGATCCTGGCAAACGCCACGTTCACCATGCCGTTCGCCGTGCTCACGCTGCGCGATGTCTTCAAGGATCTGCCCCTTGAACTGGAGGAATCGGCCTATGTAGACGGTGCGACACCGCTGCAAGCGTTCTGGCACATCGCGCTACCCCTGGCCGCGCCGGCTGTCGCCGCGGCCGCCGTGATTTGCTTTGCCTTCGCCTGGAACGAGTTCTTGTTTGGGTTGATCCTGAGCTACCAGGACGCGCGGCCAATCACGGTTGTCATCGCCGGCATGGAGCACACCCAGGGCATCCAGTTCCACCAGGTCGCCACCCGCCTGCTGTTAGCGATCCTGCCTCCGGCGCTCCTGGCGTTGACCGCGCAGAAGTACATCGTGCGCGGGCTGACGTTCGGCGCGGTGAAGGGATAATGTGAGCTCAGTAATGGGGGTGAGCGGCTTCGCCGCTCACCCCCATTTTAATCTTCGCTCCAAAGAGGGTTTTATGTCATTCACGCGACGCGAACGCGTGCTTGCTGCGATCAACCATCAGGAACCCGACTACGTCCCCTACGGGCTCCACGCAATTCCCGCGGTGTGGGAGAAGGTGCGGCTGCACTACGGGCTGGCCGATCACCTCGAGGCGATGGCGTTCATCGGCAACCACATCGTCAAAATCGGCTCCGACTTCAACTATAACCCCTGGGCGGCCGATGTGGGCAAGGTGGAACTGACCCCCAGCGGCGGGCCGGTGCACACCGACGCCGACCGCGAGGGGTTGCTCCACACCGACGAATTCGGCTGCGTCTGGGACCGCCGCGGCAGCCTGCCCCATCCGGTCGCCTATCCGTTAGGTGACACACCAGATGATGAGCTTATGGCTGCGCTGCGAGCCTACCCCATGCCCGATCCGTGTCACGCGGGGCGTTTCGACTCAGCCGTAAAGCTGGCCGACCGCTACCGCGGCGATCTGTTCATCTTCGGCAAGCTGGGCATGTGCCTGTTCGAGCGCGCATGGAGCATCCGGGGCATGGACCGGATCCTGGTG
Source organism: uncultured Anaerolineales bacterium (assembly GCA_964647255.1). GTDB lineage: Bacteria > Chloroflexota > Anaerolineae > CG2-30-64-16 > CG2-30-64-16 > CAWJEL01. The sequence goes on from CAZYGI010000001.1 coordinate 182,161, forward strand.
GATATGCTCGAGCGGCCGGAATTCGTCGAAGGGCTCTTGGATCGGATCCTCTACGAGTGGAACCTGCCGATTATTGATCAGCAGCTCGCGATCGGCGTGGATGGCTTCTACTTCGCCGAGGATTGGGGCAGCGAGACATCGCTCCTGTTCAGCCCCAAGCTGTGGCGGCGCTTCATCAAGCCGCGGCTGGCGCTGATGTACGAGCGGTGCCGGCAGGCGGGCGTGGTCGTCGGCCAGCACTCCGACGGCGCGGTGGGCGGCCTCTTCCCCGACCTGGTCGAGATCGGCCTCCAGGTGTTCAACCCGCTCTCGCCGACGATCATGAACCCGGCGGAATACAAGGCGAAGTGGGGCAACAGGCTGACGTTTTACGGCGGCATTGATGTGGAGCGGCTGATGCCGTTCGGCACGCCCGCCGAGGTGCGTCAAGCGGTGCGATCCATGGCCGAGACGATGGGCCGCGGGGGCGGCTACATCCTGCAAACCTCGCACACCTGCCTGGAAGATGTCCCGATGGAGAACATCGTGGCGTTCATCGAGGAAGTGCGCGAGATGGCCGGGCTGGCGTGAGCATCCCGCCTATTCCGCCAGCGGCAAGGTGAGCTGCACCTGCGTCCGCTGGCCGGGCGCCGACTCCAGCGCCAGCGACCCGCCGACGACCGCCATCAGGGTGCTGTGCAGCGCCAGGCCCTGGCCGCCGCCCATCTGCTGCGGCAGGCCGACGCCGTTATCCGCGATCGTGATTTGCAGCCGGCCGGCGACAGCCTGCGCCGAGATCGTCAGGCGCAGGCCGACGTCGCCGGCCGGACGCTGCGCATGTTTGGCCGCGTTGCGCACGGCCTCGCGCGCGGCGTAATAGAGCGTTTCGGCCGCCTGCGGCCGCACCCCGGCAGCCAGGGCCTCGACTCCTTCCTCGCAGCGCCACGTCACCGCTTCAAACGCCTGGGCAAACTCCACATCCAGCATCCGGCGCAGCGCGCCGATCAGCCCCAGGCGCGCGATCTCCGGCAGCACCGTAGGCGCCAGCTCGCGCAGCAGGCTCGACACCTCCTGGTGCGCGTCCGAGAGCTGCGCGAGGACGGCTTCGGCCGGCAAACCGGCCGACAGCGACAGCATCGCCGTGTGAATCAGGGGCAGCACTTCGTCGTGGAGCACGCGGCGGGTGCGCTGGTCGAGGATCTGCGTGGCCGCCATGCGCTCGCGTTGAAGCTGCATCAGCCGCTGCGACAGCGCGGCGCCGGCCGCGGTGTCCACGAGCCGTTCGCCGGTCGAGCGCGCGATCTCGATCTCCTCCTGCGTGTACAGCCCGTTGCCGCGCCGCGGCCCCACCAGCAGGATGCCCGTCAGGCCGCGCAGCCCCCACAAGGGGATCGCCCACGGCGCGCCCCCGAACTGCTCCGGGTCCACGGCCGTGATCAGACCCAGGCCGGCGAGGGGCCGCTCCAGCAACGGGCCGATGGTCGGACACGCGCGGCCGGCCGGATAGCTTTGGCCGGCGACAAACGCCGCGGCGGGGCCGGCCGGGACCAGGTAGGCCAGTGTGGTGTCGAGCACCGAGCTGCACAGCGCCGCGAAGGGCTCCGCCGTCTCCCCGGCCGGGCCGGGCGCGGTCAGCAGCGAGTCGTACAGGTGTTGGCTGGCGACAAACGGCCGCAGCCGGTGCATCGCCTCATCCCATTCGACGTACGAGCGCCAGCTCAGCAGGGCGAAAAAGACGGTCATCAAGGAGGCGGTCAGTAGCACGGCGTAGACCGGCCGCAGGCCCCGCACCAACGCGCCGCCGGTCAGCACCCCGTAGCCGGCTGCCAGCAGGAGCGCCCGCTTCCACTGCCGCGCCAGCCCCTGCCGCGGCAGCGCCTTACCGGTGAACAGCTCGTACGCGGTCATCGCCTGGCCCAGAAGCACCGTCACCCCGGCGATCAGCAGCGAGATCACCAAGTCGAACTCGCCGATCACCGTCAGCGTCCGGCCGTAGATGATGTAGTAGCCCCCGACCGCGGTGTGGGTGATGGTCCACACCACCACCGCGGCCACCAGCACGCCGACGGCCAGCAGCAGCAGCGATGCCGCGATCAGCCAGGGCTGCGCGCGGCGCCGCGCCACGTCCCCCATCATGCGTTCGGTGATGCCCGGCCGGCGGAGCGCGTCCAGCGAGAGCGCAACGCACAGCAGCACGTAGAGCGGATAGCCGACCGCCACCAGCGGGATTTCGCCGATGATCGGCGCCTTGATCACCTGGCGCAGCGGCCAGATGAGCGACGTCAGCCGGGCGACCCAGGGGATGTGCGGGATGCCGAGCAGGGCCAGGCAGACGAACCCGATCGCCAGGATCACGGCCGTGGCCCACAGCCACGGGCGGTGCCGCCGGCGCAGCTCGCCCCCGCTGCCGGTCCAATAGCCCGCGTACCACAGCAGCACGACGTACCACACGAACGGCAGCACCACCACCGGCGTCATCCCGACGGCCAGCCAGAGGGTGTTGCTGCGGGTGAAAGACAGGCTTTCGCTCAGGAGCAGCGCGGAGTGGCTGATGAAGAAGAGGCTGCCCAGGATGAAGCCACTGCCGGCCAGCGCGACGCCCCAGGTGCGCCGCTCCGCGTTGAACCATACGATGATGCCCAGCCAAAGCAGCAGGATCGTGTTGAACAGCGAAACGGCCAGTAATGCCCAGGTCAAGAGTTGGATGGGTGTCATGCATATCCTATAGTGAGTCAGAGAAAGATTGGAAGAAAGTACGCCAAGCATCCTGAGCGGAGCATCGCATTCGTCCGCGCTGCGTAGTCGAAGGATACGGCTTCAGCAGCAGGATGCTCACAGTGTCATATTGAGAGCAGCACGGCTGTAGTCGGGCCATGCGCAGTCGAAGGGGCGGCCATGAGCCATGACGCATCCTTCGACTGACGATTCGCCCCTTCCGAGGTTGAGCCGTTGACCCGCTCAGGATGCTCGCGGTTTGATTTTCAGGGCAGCTTCCATGTCCGGTGGGACACAGACAACATGCAATTGCAGTCATCCGCGTTCATCCGCGCTCGTCTGCGTCCCACTTTCGGTTAGGCACTATGGCGCCCATGGTGTCCACTGGTCCCGTTCGTTCAAGACGTAACCGTTGCCGTCGTCATCCCAGCGGATGAGCTGCCGGGTGAGCGCGATGAGCGCAGCGCGGGTGCGGGCGACCTTCTCGTCGGCGGCAGTGTGCTTGAGATCCCAAGCCGCGTAAATCTGCCCGTTGACGCGGCTGATGGTGCGCTTGTCGCGGAAGCCCAGCCGATCGGCGATCTGCTCGTTGGTCAGGCCGGCGGCCATCATGCTCGCCACAGCCTGCTCGTTGGGCTCCAGCAGCGCCATCGGATCGTTCTCGTCCCGGCGGCGCACCTCTTGTACGCGCACAGCGATGTCGGGATCAATGAAGCTGCGGCCGGCGATCGCGTCGCGGATCAGCGGTGCGAGCATGGCGGGCAGCAGGTAGTTCGACTTGCGGACATAGGCGAAATGGGTCAGAATGCCGGCTGCGCGGAACTGGCGGAAGTAGGCGTCATCGTCCTGGATCGAATAGAAGACCACCGGCAGCCGCGGGAACTCCCGGCGCACCGCGACCGCGGCCTCGATGCCGTTCATCGGGCCGGCCAGCCGCACGTCCATCAGGATCGCGTCCGGCGGCTGCGCCAGGCAGGCTTCGAACACGGCCTCGCCGCTGTCGCAATCGAAGACGACGGTGACTTCACCGGTGGCCGCCAGTCCATCGCGCAGCGCGGGCCGCAGGCGGGGATTGTCTTCAACAAGCATGAGATTGATCACGGTCGCAACGTCCTTTTTCCCAGGTAGCGCCATTGTCGCCCGGTGGGGCAGTTTCGTCAAGCACCTGAGTGCAGCGCCGGCCGCGCGTAAGGCGTTGATGAAACGCTCGCTGCGCGGTAAACTGCCGATGATGTCAAGACCGACGCACGAATAGGACGCCGACGAGCGCGGATGAACGCGGATACCGGCATTTTGTCTCCTGCGTGATTTGCGGCCCGTCTGTTCACACCCGGAGCCCAGCCATGGAATTCAACACGATCGTGATCCTGATGCTCGTCTCGTTCATCTTTGGCATCTTCGCGGGCGTGTCGCTGGCGCGCCCGTCCGGCCGGGCCGAGTGATGCTAAACCCATCTACGGAGGAACCGACATGATCCTGAAACACCCGTGGCGCATCGTCGCCGCCGGCCTGGCGCTGGGCTGGCTGTTTGATCTGTTGTTCTATGGCAAGCTGCCGGGGATTTCCCTGGTGATCTTCAGCGCGGCGCTGCTCGGCGCGCTGGGGCTGGCGCTGCGCTCGGAGGCGGCGCGGGCGATCCGATCGAACCTCTGGCTGCCCGTGCTGCTGCTGTTCTTTGCGGCGATGGGCTTCGTGCGCGCCAACGGCTTCCTGACCTTCCTCAACATCTGCGCCGTGCTGATGCTGGCCGCGCTGCTGGCGATCCATCTGACGCGCAAGCCGGTTGCCGAGGGCGGCGTGATCCGGCTGGCATGGGCGCCGGTCCAGGCGCTGGGGCTATCGCTCTGGCGCGGAGGCGGGGTCGTGGCGCAGGTGGCGCGCCAGGATCTCAACACGGCGCGAGGCAGCGCGCGGCGGGTCGCGCCGGCCGTGTTGCGCGGGGTGCTCATCGCGCTGCCGGTCGTTGTCATTTTCGGCGCGCTGCTGGCCTCCGCCGACCTGATCTTCGCCGACCTGATCCACCGGGTGCTGGCCCAAGACATCCTCGATAAGCTGCTGCAATGGGGCTGGCGCGGGGTCTTGATCCTGACGGTCGGGTTCGTGGCGCTGGGAGGGCTGGCGTACGCGACCGGCCGGCCGCCGGCGGATGAGAGCCGGGTGACGGTGCCCACTGTGCCGCGCTTCCTCGGCTTCCTGGAATCGGCGATCGTGATCAACGCGGTCAACGTGCTCTTCTTCCTGTTCGTGCTGATCCAACTGCCGTACCTGTTCGGCGGCCAGCTCAACATCCGCGAGGGCGGCTTCACCTATGCCGAGTATGCGCGCCGCGGGTTCGGCGAGCTGGTCGCGGTCTCAATCCTGGTGCTGGGCATGGGGCTGGCGCTCCACGCGATCACGCGGCGGGCGGGGCCGCGCCAGGCTGCGGGGTTCAACATCTCCAGCACGCTCCTGGTCGCGCTCACCTGCGTGATGCTGGCCTCGGCGTTCAAGCGGCTGCTGCTGTACGAGAATTTCTACGGCTTTACCGAGATGCGGCTGTATCCGCACGTGTTCATGGTCTGGTTGGGACTGCTGCTGACGTGGTTCGTGGCGACGCTGTGGCTGCGGCCCGATCGCTTTGCCATCGGCCTGCTGGTCGCCGCGTTCGGATTCGTCGCGACGCTTGATCTGATCAACCCCGAAGCGTTTATCGTCCGGCAGAACTTCGCGCGCTATCAGCAGCAGGGCGAAAGCGCATTCCAGCGCGAGGCTGACCGCGCCGCAGGCGATGCCAAGATTGATGCAGCCTATCTCGCGCGCTTTTCCGACGACGCCGTGCCTGCGCTGATCGGAGTAGTGGATCGTTTGCCGGATGCGGAGCGTCAAGTGGTGGACGCCCGGCTGCTGTCGCTGGGGCGGCAGCGCTACCAGCATTCCGAGTGGCGGCAGTGGCAGGCGTTCCACCTGGCGCGCTGGAACGCGTACCGGTGGCTGGTGGTGCGCTACGATGCGCCGACGCTATCCGTTGTGGAGGAACCCGCCGATGACATCCATACTGACTGAACGGCGGAACGCGGCCTGGCTCGTCGCCCGGCTGACGTTGATCACCGCGCTCCCGGCGGCGCTGTACATCGCCCGCGCCGTCTACACGGGCAAGATCGCCTACCGGTTTCTGCCGTGGAACCTGTTCCTGGCCTGGCTGCCGCTGGCCTTCGCCTATCTGGCGGTGCGCGCCGGCGGCCGCAAGCCGTGGCTGAGCCTGCCGCTGATCGGCGCGTGGCTGGCGTTCCTGCCGAACGCGCCGTACCTCATCACCGATTTGATCTGGCTGGATGGCAGCGCCTCAACCCTGAAGATATACGACGCGGCCATGTTTTTCGCTTTTGCGACGTGCGGGCTGACGGCAGGGTTCGTGTCGCTGCGCTGGGTGCAGGCACTCGTCGAGCGGCGGGCGGGGATGTGGGGGGGCCGGCTCTTCGTGCTGGCCGCGCTGGGGCTGACCGGCTTCGGCGTCTACCTGGGGCGCTTCCGGCGTTGGAACAGTTGGGATATCGTGACCGACCCGGCTGCGCTGTTCCATGACATCGCCGTCCGGCTCGCAGATCCGGTGCAGCACTGGCGGATGTACGCGCTCACCGCGCTGTTCGCCGGGCTGCTGCTGGGCCTCTACTGGCTGTTTGCAATGCTGGCCGAGGCAACCACAGGCGAGCGACAAACGGCGGATCAACCGCAGTAGGAACGCCCGGTCCATTCGCGTTCTACTTCAAGGCTGCGTGTAACTATTCAGCCATCGCGAAGCATCCTTCGACTGCGCCGGGGCCCCTACCCCGGCTCCGCTCAGGATGCTTGATCTGGGACAGAGGCTGAATAGTTACGGCTGTGTGACCATAGGTCAGGTGAACTATGCTGGAAAAATGTGACCGGTTTCTGCTCATCGCTGAAGCGATACTGATCGCCTTGCCGATAACCCTCCTGGCCTTCGTGTGGTACTCGATGTACTGTCGCGTATTGTTTGAGCCAACGCTGTTTGCTGTCCACCGGATCGCTGATTTCGCCCTGGGCATGCCGGCGCTCATGAGTCTGTTGGCCATTTTCAGCGGTTGGCGGCTCTTCGTCGTCTTCCTTCTGGGAGGCGCCAGCAGGCTTCAACGACAGCCCTGGGGCTGGTGGGCGATCCTGGCAGCAGGCGTTCTCCTGCTGCTCGGTTCTCTGCTTTCGAATGTACTCCCGAGTTCGCCACCGGGCTCGACGGCAGCATCGTTTAGAAATGGCTTCGCCCACTTCTTGCTTGCTGCGCCGTTGCTCATTCCGCTTTGCCACCTTGGGCTTGAACGGCTGTTGAGGAAGCCGCGGGGGAAGGGCGTGTAGCCGGCCCGGTTGTGCAGCTTATCGGCTCGAATTTCGCTCTGCACGCGCGGATCGTAGATCACCGCATCGGCGTCCGCGCCCGGGATCAGCCGCCCCTTGTTCCGCAGGCCGAAGATGCGCGCCGGGTTTGCGCAGCAGACCTCGACCGGCCGCGACCAGATGATGCGGCCGGTCGCGACCCCGCAGGTCGCCGGGAGCGGCAGCATCGTCTCCAGGCCGGGGATGTCGCCGGGGGCCTTGGTCATGATGACTTCAGTCGTCAGCGTCGGCACGAACGCCCCACGAACGACCAAGGTCGTCACGACGAATCCCGGAACCCGTCAGGCCGCTGAGCCTGTCAGCCGAGGTGCGCCTGGAAGAACGCCAGGGTCCGCGCCCAGGCGTCCGCGGCAGCCTCGGCATTGAAAGTGGCTGGGCTCTGATCGTTGAAGAACGAGTGCCGCGCGCCTTGATACACTTTGATATCGTGCGGGACGTCGTAGGTGTCGAGAATCTCGTCCAGCTTGCGGCCCGCCGCGGTGGTGAAGTCGGGATCGGGATAGGAGCCGACCACCGGACAAGAACGCGCCACGGCCTCCAACGGTTTCGGGTTCGTGCCATAAAATGGCGCGATAACCTTGAGCCGCGGATCGGTGCAGGCCCAGGCGATAGCGAACCCACCGCCCATGCAGAAGCCGATCGCGCCCAGCCGAGCGCTGTCCACGCCGGGTTGATCGGCCAGGTAGCTCAGCGCGGCCTTGAGGTCTTTGACACCGCCGTGTTCCAGCGGCCCGAAGAGATTGGCCAGCATGAACCGCGCCATGCACACCGCCCGGTTGCGCCCAGAGAACAGATCCACCGCCAACGCAGCATACCCCTCGCCTGCGAAGCGCCGCGCGATGTCCCGCATATTGTCGTTCAGCCCGAAGATCTCATGGATGACCACCACGCCAGGGAACGGGCCCGATCCGTCGGGACACGCGTAGTAGCCACCGAGGCTGCTGCCGTTCGATTCGAATGAGATTTCCCGCGCTTCCATCGGCTGTTGCCTCCTGATTTAAGTTGCCTGACTTATTCGTCTTGCACAAAGGATCGTGCAGTGCTTCTTTTGACACCCTCTTCGGCTTCGTGCCATAATGCGCTTGTTGTTCACATCCCACCACGCTGAAGAGTGGATATGTCCTCGCCCCTGCCCCCGGAAGAAGCATGCGGCCCGCGGGCGCCGTGCCCGACCTACTTCACCAGCCGAGGCCGTGATCTGCGGTTGGACATCCTGCGCGGCTTCTGTGTGCTCGCCATGATCGTGGATCATATCGCCGGGCTGTCGCCATTTTACCTGCTCACCGGCGGCAACCATTTCATGACGTCGGCCGCCGAGGGGTTCATCCTCATCTCGGGCATCACCGCCGGCCTCATCTATCGCCCGCTGATTGAGCGCACCGGTTTCGCCGCCGCAACGCGGAAGGCGCTTCGCCGGGCGTTCAGCCTCTACATGCTCGCCGTCGGGTTGACGTTCGTGATCGCCCCCATTCTGAAGTATGGCGATTTGACCGGTTCACAAGCGCTCAATTTAAGCCGTCCGCTGCACTTCGTGGTCAGCGTGTTCGCAATCCATCAGACGTGCACCCTGGCGGATGTCATGCTGCTCTACGCGCTGCTCCTGGCCGTGATGCCGTTGGCGCTGCTGCTGCTGAAGCGCGGGCATACGCGCATCCTGCTGGCCGCCTCAGGGCTGCTCTGGCTGGCGAACCAACTCTATCCGAGGCTGGCCGCCGTTCCCTGGGCGATCACCGGCAACAGGACATTTACCTTTGCAGCCTGGCAGGTGATCTTCTTCGGTGCGCTGGCGCTCGGATACCACAAGGATCGGCTGCCCGGCGTTGCCGAGCGCAGCCAACGCACCTTGCACTGCTTGTCCGGCCTCGCCACGGCGGCGATGCTGGCTTTCGTCGGCCTGATCAACCTTTCGTCCAACGCGCTGCCGGTGCAGCTGCGGCAGTTGGCGCCTGTCACCGTTGCCCAGCAGGGCTGGATTGCGTTGCACCTGTACAGCAAAACCAACATGGGACCGCTGCGGATCATCGCCACAGCGATCGTCTTCATCTTTCTCTTCCTGAGCCTCACCCGCTGGTGGGAAAAACTGCCGCGGCCAGGCAAGGCGTTTCTGCTGCCGCTGGGCCAGAATGCCCTCTACGCGTATACCCTCCACACGATCCTGGTCGCTGCGACGTGGTTGGGGATGGCCCAATTTCGCCTCCCCAAGAACAACCTCTGGCTTAACGCGGTGATTCAGGCAGCCGCAGTTGGCGCGATTTGGGTGCTCACGCGCCGGCAGTTTCTGGCGCCGACGGCCAGGACCCGCCCTTATTGGTATACCGCGCCCCTCGTCCTGGCGGGCCTGTTTCTGGTTCTTGTCTCGTAGGCCCCTGATCTCATCGCCGGCCAAGCCGGGAGCAGGGCAGGTGACAAGGCGCCTGGTCGGGAATCTCGAGCCTAGATTTGCGCGCGCACAAATCGGCCCCAGCCCGGCGCCGCAAGGAACTCACCCTCGCGCACCAGTTGCCGCCCGCGCATGAACACGTCTCGCACGCGGCCCTGAACGCGCTTCCCTTCATACGGCGTATAGCCGGCCAGGTTGTGCAGCCGCTCCGCCCGAATCTCGCCCTCGACGCGCGGGTCGTAGATCACCACATCGGCGTCCGCGCCGGGCGCTAGCCGGCCCTTGCCGGCCAGGCCAAAGATGCGCGCCGGGTTTGCGCAGCAGACCTCGACCAGCCGCGACCAGGTGATGCGGCCGGCCGCCACACCGTCGGTCGCCAGCAGCGGCAGCATCGTCTCCAGGCCGGGGATGCCGCCGGGGGTCTTGGTAAACTCGGTGTGTTCCCGTTTCTGAGCGATGGTGTAGTCGCAGTGGTCGGTGCCGATGGTGGAGACCGCGCCCGACGCGACCTGCGCCCACAGCCGCGCCTTCTCCTCCGGCGCGCGCAGCGGCGGCTGCATGATGCCCCATTCCGGGTGCGGCCCGGTGTAGACCGTCTCGTCGAGCGTCAGGTACTGCACCGTCGTCTCGGCAATGGCGGGTTGACCGTTGGCTGCCGCCTGCGCCACCTGGTCAACGGTGCCGGAAGCAGAGCAATGGACAACATACACCCGTACTCCCTTGCGCCCCTGCTCCCCCACTTGACTCGCCAGAAACAGCGTGCGATTGGCCGCCTCGATCTCGGCCAGCGCGGGCCGCGCTTGTCCGTGATACGCCAAAGCGGTCTTGCCCGCCGACACCAGCCGCTCCCGCGCCGCCGACACCAGCGCATCGTTCTCGCAGTGGATCATCACCACGACATCGTGGGCCGCGGCCGCGCGGAAGACGCGCAGCAGCGCGGCGTCATCCTGGTAGTAGTTCGGGCGGTAGGTGGTGTACACCTTGACCGCGTTGATGCCGTCCGCCAGCAGGTCGGCCATCCAGGCGTCCAACTCGGCGTCCGTCTTCGGCAGCGCGGTGAGCATCATGTGCAGGCCGTAGTCAATCTGCGCCAGCCCGCCGATCTCCGCCTGCCGCGCGGCGAGCGCGGCGCGCATGTCCTGGCCGGGGAACTGCGTGGCGAAGTCAATCACGGTCGTGACGCCGCCGCACGCCGCGGTGCGCGTGCCGGCCGCCCAGTCGTCGGGCGTCTTGTAGATGCCGGTGTCCAGCACGATGTGCGTGTGCGGGTCCACCAGGCCGGGCAGCACGATGCAGCCGGTCGCATCAATGACCCGGTCGGCGCCTTCGAGCGGGAGGCCAATCCCGATCGCGGCGATCTTCTCGCCGGCCAGCAGCAAATCGCCGAGCAGATCGCCGGCGGGGGTGATCAAGGCGCCGTTGCGGATGAGCGTGGTTGATCCGATCATATTTCGACTCCAAATCCTGTTGTCTGGTTAACGGACCGCGTGACCGGCGAATCCTGGGAGGCTTTGCACAGCCTCGATCCCAGAACCGCCAGCTCTTAGCGGATCTGTGCGGGGCACACGCCCCGCGCCCGACTTCAGCTCAATCGCATTGTGAGCCCGTATTTTATTCCTTCTTCCCGTCAAGCGCCACTCGCAACGCGGCGACCAACGCCGGCAGCACCTCACCGCCCGGCCCTTGGAGGAAGATGTTCGAGACGCGGGCGATCTCGTCACGGTCGGGGTTGACGTCAATCACGGTCGCGCCGCCGCGCCGGGCGAGAAACGGCAGCGACGCGGCGGGCTGCACCGCGCCCGAAGTGCCCACCACCAGCATCGCATCGCACGTCTCGGCCAGGTCGAACGCCCGGCCCAGCGCGGCGGCAGGCAGGTTCTCGCCGAACCACACCACTTCCGGCCGGAGCATGTCGCCGCAGGCTGGACAGCGGGGCGGAATCTCCGTCTGATCCGCAAAATCGGCGCGAGCGAAGCCGGTGTGCCGCTCGGACAGGCACTTGAAGCGCCGGATGCTGCCGTGCAGCTCCACCACATCGGTCGAACCGGCCGCCTGGTGCAGCCCGTCAATGTTCTGCGTCACCACGGTCACCTGCGGCAGCAGCCCCTCCAACTCGGCGATGGCGCGGTGGCCGGGGTTTGGCTGCGCGGCCTCGACCATGCCGAAGCGATACTCATACCAGCGCCAGACCAGCGGCGGGTTGCCCAGGAACCCCTCCTGCGTCGCCATCTCCATCGGATCATACTGCACCCACAGCCCTTCCTGCGCCTCGCGGAAGGTGGGGATGCCTGACTCCTTAGAGACGCCCGCGCCGGTCAGCACGACGAGCTGGCGGCATTCCACCAACCGGCGGGCCGCAGCTTGAATCCGGTCTTGCATGATAACCTCCCAAACGCATAAAGGCGCGCCCGACCGATGCGGATACAGTCGAAATGAGTTGGGGCGGAGCCAACCTCACCGCGCTTCCGCGGCCAGGACATCGGTGCGCACCGCCAGGCAATAGGCGTCGCGGTAGACCGCGCGATACCAGACCGCTGGCCGGTTAGGCGCAGTGTAGGTGATCCGCGAGACGATGATGCCCGGCGTGGCGGGCGGGACGTTCAGCCACGCCGCATCTTCGGCGCCCAACATCTGCGCCTCGATCTCAACCACGGCGCGCAGCAGCGGCAGCTCCGAACGGTTGACCAGGATGTCGTGGACCGCGGGCTGCGTCAGATCTTCAGCGAGCAAATCCGGGCAAAGCGACTGCGGCAGATAGCGCTCCGAGAAACCGGCGACCGTCCCGCCTTCCAGCCGCAGCCGCCGGATGTGAATCACCGGTTCGCCCAAGGGCAGGCTCAGCCGCTCGGCGACGGCCATCGAGGCGGGGAGGATCTCTTTGGTGATAACCCGGTAGCTGGCGGCGCTCGACGCACAATCGGTGAAGCGGAATGGCACCGCGCTCGGATGGGTCGCGCTTACGTAGGTGCCGCTGCCCTGCACCGTGTAGACCAATCCCTCGGCCGCGAGCTGCTCAAGCGCCTTGCGCACCGTGCCGCGCGATAGGCCGTAGCGTTGCAGGAGCTCTTCCTCGGTCGGCAGCCGCGCGCCGGGCGCCCGCTCGCCGGACAAGATCTGCTGGCGCAGCAGTTGCAGCAGTTGGCGATACTTGGGCAGCGCGCCGGCAATCACCCTCATCGGCATGGCTCCTCCTGGACGCTGACACGATTCAGATTTGACTAATCATTTAGTTGTCTATACAATTTATATCTCCAAACCGAACCGTTGTCAAATGGGGGGGAAAGCATGATCGAGCTGACCGGCAGCACATTGACCATCGAACAACTCGTCGCGGTCGCGCGGGAAAAGGCGGCGGTGGCGGCCCTGGCCGCGGAAGCCTGCGGCCGCATGGCGGCCAGCCACCGCTGGGTGATGGAGACAATCGCGGGCGAGGGGCAGACGATCTACGGCGTCAACACGGGGTTCGGCTCGCTGGCAACGGTGCGCATCAGCGCGGCCCAGGCGCGGCAGCTCTCGCGCAACGTAGTGACGCTGTGCTGCGTCGGCGTGGGCCGACCGCTGCCTGAAGAGGCCGTCCGGGCGATCATGCTCATCCGCGCCAACATGCTGGCGAAGGGCCATTCCGGCGTGCGGCCGGCCGTGGCACAGACGCTGATTGATCTGCTGAACGCGGGAGTGACGCCCGTGGTGCCGGAGAAGGGCTCGTTGGGCGCCAGCGGCGACCTCGCGCCGCTGGCCCACATCGCCGCGGTCTTCACGCGTGCCGAGGACGAAGCCGCGGACCCCTTCAGCGGACAGGCCTGGTTCGGCGGCGAGCTGCTCGACGGCGCGGAGGCGATGCGCCGGGCGGGGATCGAGCGGCTGGTGCTGGAGGCAAAGGAGGGATTGGCGCTCACGAACGGCATGGACTTCATGGCCGCGCTGGGAGCGCTGGCGCTGCACGATGCCGAGTCG
>CAZYGI010000002.1:0-101522 GCA_964647255.1 uncultured Anaerolineales bacterium
GGCTTGCACCAGGCCCACTCCGATCATGGACGATCGAGCGCTACCCGCCAGCGCCGGCGCAATCGCCTGGAAACCATCGGAGCAGCCCGGAAAACCGGAGCAGGTCATCACGCCTGCGGGGGTCAGCGCCCAACGTATGAAGGTTGCCCGGCCGGCCATGCGCTCGGCACCGGCCAGGCTCTTCAGCGTTGGCGCCTGGGCGCTGCTGCTGGTGCTGACGCTCGCCGCCTTGCCTGCGCAGCACGTCTCGGCCGCGTCGTTCGTCGTCACCAAGACCGCCGACACCAATGACGGGGTCTGTAACGCGGATTGCAGCCTGCGGGAGGCGATCCGGGCGGCGAATGCGGCGGCCGGGGCGGACACGATCACGATCCCGGCCGGCACGTACACCCTGTCCATCGCCGGCGCGAACGAAAACGCAGCCGCGACCGGCGATCTTGACATCACCGACAGTGTGACGCTCAACGGGGCGGGTTCGGCCAACACGATCATTCAGGCCGGAACGAACGCAAGCAACGGCATTGACAAGGTCTTCTCGGTTAACCCAGACTTCACCACCGCCATGAACGTCACCTTCAGCGGCTTGACGATCCGCTACGGCCGGAATCCCAGCGGCTATGCCGGGGATGGTTTCGGCGGCGGGCTGGACTTCGAGGCTTCGGGGACCGGTAACCTGACGATCACGGATTGCGTCATCAGCGACAACACGACGACTGATGGGGATGGCGGCGGCATTACGGCCACCAACACTCCGGGCGGCAGCGGCGTGGTGACGATCACCAACAGCACGATCAGCAACAACCACCCGGCCCGCGCCGGGGCGAGCTCGCCTGTGGGCGGTGGCATCTTCTTCGGCGTCAACATGAAGTTCGTCCTGACGAACACCAACATCACGGGCAACTCGGTCGCGGGGTCCGGAGGCCAGGGCCAGGGCGGCGGCATCTTCTTCTTCGGGGATAGCTCGCCCGTCGGCTCAATGATCCACGGCGGCAGCATCTCGAACAACCAGGCGCCGAGCCACGGCGGTGGCATCTACACCACCGACGCGCTGACGATTGACCAGGGCACCGTCATCAGTGGGAACAGCGCAGGGGGCAACGGCGGCGGGCTCTGGAACAACGCCACAGGCACCACCACGCTGACCAATGTCACAATGACCGGCAACAGCGCGTCTGGGGCCGGCGGCGGCATCCGCAACGACAGCAACGCCAGCGCCGTGCTAAACGTGAGCTTCAGCCGGATCGTCGGCAACACGGCCGGTACGGGCAGCGGCGTCTCCGCGGCAGGGGGTCCGCTGACGGCTAACGACGACTGGTGGGGGTGCAACTACGGCCCGGGCGCAACCGGCTCGGGGTGCGCCGCGACGACGAATGCCAATTCGGGCGCAACTGTCGCGCGCTGGCTTCAATTGCGCCACACGGCAAGCCCGACCACGATCCCCATCAACAGCACGTCGGCCCTGGCTGCCGATCTGCTGGGCCGGAATTCCGGCGGGGCGATCGCGGCGAGCAATTTGACGAGCCTGGCCGCGTTCCCATCGCCGGCCGGGATCTTCAGCAACGCGGTGCTCGGCACGCTGTCCGGGGCGAGCACGCAGTTCATCGGCGGCCAGGCCAGCGCCACCTTCACCGCCGGCGCGACGCCGGGCGCGGGGAGCGCGAACGTGACCGCCGACAGCCAGACGGTCACGGCGAATATCACTATCATCGCGCCCGACCTTACCGTGACCAAGTCGCACACCGGCAACTTCACCCAGGGCCAGACCGGCGCGATCTACACCCTCAAGGTGGCGAACAGCGGCAGCATGGCCACGAGCGGAACTGTCACCCTGGTGGACACCCTGCCCGCCGGTCTGACCGCCACGGCGCTCTCGGGCACAAACTGGGCCTGCACCCTTGCGACGCTGACCTGCACGCGCAGCGATGCCTTGGGCGGCAGCGCCAGCTACGATAACATCACGTTGACGGTGAGCGTCGCGAACACCGCCGCGCCGAGCGTGACCAACTCGGCCACCGTGTCCGGCGGCGGCGAGGCGAACACGAGCAACAATACCGCCACCGACCCGACGACCGTCGTCCAGGCGATCAGCGAGACGAAGTGCGGGCTCACGGCTGGGAACACCTACAGCTTCACGACGGTGAATCCGGTCTCGATCCAGATCAACACGCTGGGGACGCTCAACTGCATCACGGTGACGCGCACAGATTCGACGCATCCTGACGCGGTGACGGTCGTCCAGACCGGCCGCTACTGGACGATTGCCGGGACGGCCAGCGGTGGCGGGGCGGCCTCAGGCTACGAAGTGACGCTGACGCTGCCGCACAACAACCTGCCCAGCCCGCGTGCCTGCCGGTACCTGGGCAGCTCGACCTGGGACTGCGACAACGGTACGCACACGACCAGCACCAGCTCCACGGTGACGCGCACCACCATCACCGGCTTCTCGGACTGGGCCGTCGGCACGAACGTGACCTCGAATGCGGTGACCCTGGCGAACTTCTCGGCGGATTCGTCTGCCGGTGTACCTGCCGGCTGGCTCCTGGCCGCGCTCGCCGGCCTCGGATGCGCCGCGTGGCTGGTGGCGCGACGGTTCCGCCGGCCGCTCGCCGCACAGCGGAATTCGACTCATCGGGCGTAGCCCGACCGGTGTAGAGAAACGATCAATGTGGCCCGTCCGGTTGCCGTGCAGCCGGCGGGCCTTTCTTTTGCCGCGCAGACGCTCGTTTTTCCGGTGAGGTGATCTTCGTGCTATGATGGGTCGGCGTTAGAACTTTCGCAGATCCTGTGCGATCCGGGTGAAGAAGTTGAAATCGAATGAGCAATCTGTGCCCGTGCGCCGGGCGGCGCGGTGGGCGCTTTTCGCTCTGCTGTTAGCCGTCTACCTGGCGACCGGCAGCGGGCGGTTCCGTATCGTGGATGAGGTGTCGCTTTTCGGCGTGACGGAGAGCGTGGCAAAGCGCGCCAGCTTCGATACGAATGCCATTGCCTGGACGCAGTGGGTCAACTCGCCGGGCGAAGTGCTGGGCGCGTTCGGCCCGGCGGGCGATGTTTTCTCCAAGAAGGGGCCGGCGCCGGCGCTCCTGGCGGTGCCGTTCTACCTGGCCGGCTGGCTCAGCGGCAAGCTGCCGGTCGCTGCGCTGCATCTGAGCATGCTGCAGACCGCGTTCTGGCTTAACGCCGTCATCACCGCGCTTACCGGCGTGCTCCTGGCGCAGGCGGCGTTGGCGCTCGGCTATCGGTTGCGGGCAGCGATCCTGGCCGGGCTGATCTTCGGGCTGGGCACTATCGCCTGGCCCTACGCCACCCACTTCTTCGGCGAGCCGGTTTCAGGGCTGGCGATCCTGGGCCAGTTCTACACGCTGCTCCGGCTCCGCCGGACCGGACGGCTGCGCTATGCCGGCCTCGCCGGGCTGGCCGCCGGTGTCATGGTCGCAACCTCGGCCGCGCACGCGGTGCTACTGGCGCCGTTTGGAGTTTACCTGCTGTGGGCCGGTGCGAATCACGAATCAACGAGTCAGCGAACCAACGAACCGACGAACCAACGAACCAGCGAACCAGCATCATTCGCTCATTCACTGATTCGCCTAT
Organism: uncultured Anaerolineales bacterium; assembly: GCA_964647255.1. Classification (GTDB taxonomy): domain Bacteria; phylum Chloroflexota; class Anaerolineae; order CG2-30-64-16; family CG2-30-64-16; genus CAWJEL01. Next base: position 3,589 of record CAZYGI010000002.1, read on the forward strand.
TTGCCTTCCTGCTCGCCTTTGTCGTGCCTCTGCTGGTGGTGGTTGGGCTGCTGGCACTCTACAATCTGGCGCGTTTCGGCGTGCCGTTCAGCACCGGGTATCATTTCGACACGGGCGAAGGCTTTACGGCCAACTGGCTCCAGGGCCTGTGGGGGTTGCTTTTCAGCCCCTACCGCGGGCTTTTCTGGTACACGCCGCTGGCGATCCTCAGCGTGATCGCCTGGCCGGGCTTCATCCGCCGCCACCGGGCCGAGGGTTGGCTGCTGCTGGGCGTGGCCGCGACGCTGGTGCTGCTGTTCGGGAAATGGTGGATGTGGTGGGGCGGATTCGCCTGGGGGCCGCGTTTCCTGGTGCCGCTGGCGCCGATCCTGGCGCTGGTCTTGCTGCCGTGGCTGGCGCCCGAGAGGGCTGGGGTTAAGTCGTCGCTCCGGGGGGACGCGCTGCGTCGCAGCGCGTTGATCCTTTTCATCGCGCTCTCCGCCCTGGTGCAACTGCTGGCGGTTGTCGCCAACTACGTTAACTATGAAGCGGTGCTGCGCGGCATCTATCCCACCGACTGGACCGATCCGCTCAAGTTCGGCCCGCCTGCGCTGTTCAACCCGGCCCACAGTCCGATCCTGGGGCAAGTGCGGCTGCTGTTGGGGAACCTGAACGCCAACCTGATGTTGGGCTGGATCTGGCCGGGGCGGATTGCCTGGCAGGTACCGGCGCTGGCGTTGGGCGTTGTGCTGCTGGCCGGGGCGGCGTGGCGCACCGGCAGCCGGCGAGCGGCCGGCGCGGCGCGGGCAACTGCTGCGGCCGCCGTGTTCGCAGGCCTGGCGCTGGCGGTCATCTCGGCGCAGGTCTACGGCAGCCGGCCGGAGTACGGGACGCCGGAGACCGGCTACGCCGCCGCGCTGGCCGAGATTGAGGCTGAGGAAGCTGCCCGGCCCGCGTCGCATGGCGCACGCGGGGATGGCATCATCACCATTGCGCCGTATGATTACCAGGTGCCGATGGCGCGCTACCGCGGCCGCCTGCCGATCTACGGCTACGCGGCCGAGACGACGCCGCTCCACGCCCAAACCGAGTCGGTGTTGTGGCGCAGCCTGATGGCGCACGGGCGGCTCTGGCTGGTGACGGTGGGCTTTCCGCCCGCCGATCCGGCCAACGGGGTTGAGGCGTGGCTGGCGCGGCAGGCGTTCAAGGCCGATGACCGCTGGCTGGGCGACGCACGCAAGGCGCTCTTTGTCACGGCGACGCGGCTCGATCCGCTGGATGTGCGCGCCCGCCTCGGAGACGGGGTGCGCTTGCTCGGCGTGCGCGCGAGCGGGCTGGCGCTGCGGCCCGGCGACGCGCTGGCGGTGGAGCTGACCTGGGCCGCCGATGCCCCGGCCGGCGACCTGCACGGCTTCGTGCAACTGCTGGCGCCTGATGGCCGGCTCGTCGCACAGCAAGACGGTGTGCCGGGCGGCGGCTATGCACCTGCGGCCGGCTGGGCGCCGGGCGCAGCGATCGCTGACCGTCGTGGGCTGGCGCTGCCGCCCGATCTGCCGCCGGGCGAGTATACGCTGATTGCCGGGTTGTACGACGCGGCCTCCGGCCAGCGGCTGCCGGTGACGGGACCCGATGGCGCTGCGCAAGGTGACTTCGTTCGCCTCGCCGCGGTGCACATAGACTGAGCTTCGATGTGGTATAATCGCCCCATGACAGGTATGTTCAACCGGTTTGAAAGCGCGCTCTTCAGCCCCAATCCGCGCGTGGCGCTCGCCACCCGCGCCGGGTTATTCCTGCTGGGCGCGATCCTCGTAGCTATGATCGTCGCCGTCGCAGGGCCGCTTTACGGCGTCGCCGGGGTGGTGGCGCTGATCGCCGGCCTGTTGATGTTGCGCGATATCCGTTGGGGGTTCGCGGCGCTCTTTGCGGTGATCGGTTTCCTGCCGTTCGCGACGCTGCCGTTCAAGATCGGCTTCACGCCGACCTTCCTCGACCTGGCGCTGTTCGCGATCTACTTCGTGTGGATCATGCGGGTTGCCACGCGGCGCCAGCGCGATTTGATCGGTTCCCCGCTGGGCGCGGCGGTGTTGGGTTTTCTGTTGCTGGTCGTGTTCGCCTTCGCCAACGGCCTGCGCAACGGCCGGCCGACCACCACGACCATTCGCAACTTCGCCGAGCTGGCGTTGGCGATCGCATTCTTCTTCGTTCTGGTGAATAACCTGCACCGCGAGGCGGATCTCGACCTGGTCGTGCGGCTGGTGATGCTGGCCGGCGCGGCCGCAGCCGCCATCGCTGTGGTTTTCTATGTGATTCCGGCGAGCTGGACCATCCGCATCCTGGACGCGCTGGCGCGCTTCAACTATCCGGGCGGCGCCGGCGCGCTGCGTTACATCGAGGACGACTCCGCCAATCCGATGCGCGCCATCGGCACAATGATAGATCCCAACGTGCTTGGCGGCTTTCTGGTGATGATCGCCCTGATCACTGCGCCGCAACTGGTGAGCGCACAGCCGCTTCTTCGGCGCCGGTGGATTGTGCCCTTCCTCGCGGTTGAGGTGCTGGCGCTCTATCTGACCTACAGCCGGAGCGCGCTGCTCGGCCTGCTGGTCGGGGTGGCGGTGATCGGCATGCTGCGCTACCGGCGGCTGCTGCCGATCGGCGGCGCGGGCGTGGCCTTGCTCTTGCTGCTGCCCCAGGCGCAGGCGTACGTGGCGCGTCTGATTGCCGGCTTCCAGCTTCAGGATCAAGCCACGCTGATGCGCCTGGGTGAATACAAAGATGCGCTGTCGCTGATCAGCCGCTACCCCTGGTTCGGCGTTGGGTTCAGCGGCTCGCCCGACGCCGACCTCTACGTGGGCGTGTCCAACCTGTACATGCTGATGGCTGAGATCATGGGCCTGGTCGGAGTAGCCGTCTTTCTGGTCGTGGTGGTCGCTTTCTTTCGCCAGCAGTGGCGCGCCTGGCGCCAGCACCCCGGCCCGCGGCTGGAGGCCGTGATCATGGGCGTCGGTGCGGCATTGGCGGGCGTCCTCGTCAGCGGTGTGTTCGATCACTATCTGTTCAACCTGGTCTACCCGCACATGGCGGTGATTCTGTGGACCTACCTCGGCCTGGGCATGGTCGCCGCGCGGCTGGCGGGGGACGGGGAGCGTAGTGCGTAGAGCGTGGAGCGTGGAGCGGGGAGCGAATTGTCGCCATGTCACCCTCCGCCGTGTCACCGTGTATGGTCAGTTTCGCCCAAACTGAAGTTGTCACCGTGGACGAGGTATGGTATAGTTGCTTCGTCGCTTTCTTCCCTCATGCCGGCGCATTTCGCCAGACCCAGGAGGTTTTCTCATGGATTTTTCGACAGTTGATCTCAAGCGGTGCACATTAGTCCGGGTGAGCGGCCGCATAGACGGCAGTGTGGCGCCCCAACTGGGCGGTGCGCTGCGCGATGTGCTTGAGGCCGGCCATTTCAAGCTGGTTCTCAACTTGAAAGACGTCAGCTACACCTCCAGCGCGGCGCTGCGCGAGCTGATCAGCGCATGGAAGCACTGTCGCCGGTGGAACCGCGGCGACCTGCGGCTGGCCGAGCCGAATGTCAACATCCGCAAGGTGCTTGATTTGACCGGCTTGAGCGGACAGATTCAGGTCTTCGATACCGAAGCCGAAGCGGTCGGCAGTTTTTGACCGGGGTGCGCGCAGAGTGATGTTGGAAGCTGGCGGTCACGCGCCAGCTTCTTGTTTATGACGCGAATTCTTCATGTCTCCATTTCATCGCGAGCTGACGCTCGCAGGACGCCGCTCCGATCTGTCGGCGGTTTGTGCTTTTGTTGAGGCGTGCTGCCAGGATGCGAACATCGCGCCCGAGCTGCTCTTCGATCTGGAGTTGGCGGTCGAGGAGGCGGCGACGAACGTCATCGAGCACGCGTACAAGCACAAAGGCGGCCGGCTCGATATCGTTTTCGCCACGGCCGGTCGCGATGTCGTCATCACGCTGAGTGACCGCGGCCGCCCGTTCTCGCCCGCGGCCGTCAAGCCGCCCGATCTCCACCAACCGTTGACGGAGCGCCCCATCGGCGGGCTGGGGCTTCACCTGATGCGCAAGCTGATGGACGAAGTCCAGTACAGCTACGCCGACGGCGTCAACACGCTGGTGATGATGAAGCGCGATGCGCTTCCGGCAGGTTCACCGTGAAACCGCTGTCTGGGGCGCGGCCCGAGGTCGCGCGAGGCTCTCCTCCGCACCCGCGGCGCAAGGCCGATCCTGCCACGCGACGCAAGCTGGCCGAGCTGACCACCCTCGCCGAGATCGGCCGGGCGATCCTCCAGGCGCAGCTTGACCAGGACGAACTCTGCGAACTGATCTACCAGCTTGCAGGCCGCATCGTCCCCACCGATGAGAGCTTCCAACTGGGCTTGTTCGACGGTGATACGTACCGGATTAAGGTGTGGATCAAGGACGGCGCGCGCGAACCGGCCGCATCCTTCCCGATCCGGGCGGGCGAAGGCATCATCGGGTGGCTGCGCCAGTCGCATCAGTCGCTGTTGGTGCACGACTTCGAGGCCGAGATGGACACGCTGCCCGCCCGGCCGGTCTACATCAGCGCAAATCCGCCCCGGGCGGCCGTCTTCATCCCCATGCTGGTGGCCGACCGCGTCATCGGCGCCCTCGCCATCCAGAGCCCACGCCCCAATGCGTTCAACGAGTCGCACGTCCGGCTGCTGGCGATCCTGGCGAATCAGTCCGCCTCCGCATTGAACAACGCATCCCTCTTTGCCCGCGGCTTGCGCCGGCTGAATGATCTGATTGCCGTGTCCGAGGTGGGGCGGAAGCTCACCAGCATCCTGGATTTGGACGTGCTGCTCACCCAGGTGGTCGAGCTCATCCGGGCGCGCTTCGGCTACTATCATGCGCAGATCTTCCTAGTGGAGCCCGGCGAGGATGGCGCGTGCGACGGCGCGTGCCAGGCGGTTTTCAAGGCGAGCAGCGATCAGGCGCTCAACGAGAAGTGGCGGCGCGAGGCGCGCATGTTGCAGGTCGGCCGGGAAGGGATCATCGGTCGGACCGCGGCGAGCGGCGAGCCGTTCCTGGTGAACGATGTTTCGCAGGAGCCCAGTTACATCCCCGACGATCCCCGGCTCCTCCCCGACACGCAGGCCGAGCTGGCGGTGCCGATCATCCTCGAAGGGGCTGTCATCGGCGTGTTGGATGTTCAGAGCACGCGCTGTGACGGGTTCGGCCAGGAAGATGTCTTCATCCTGCGCACCCTGGCCGATCAGGTGGCGGTCGCGATCAGCTCGGCGCGCGCGTATGAGGCGCAGCGTGAGGAGGCCTGGGTCACCACGGTCCTGCTGCAGGTGGCAGAGGTGACCAGCCAGGCCATCGGCATCGCCGGGGTGCTGGACGCCGCGGTGCGGGTCATCGCGATGCTGGCCGGTGTGGAATCCACCGCGATCTGGCTGTGGAACGAGGAGCAGGGCGTCTGGCAGTACGCCGCGTCCTTTGGCTTGTCGCTGGACGACGGCGGCGAGGAACAGGTGCTTCGGTTCCGGCCCGGCGATTGGCCGGCGCTGGATCAACTCCGGGCGACGGCTGCGCCGGTCCGGCTGGCCGGTGCGATGCAGCCGCCCGCGGCGCTGGCCGCAGCCCGTGCGGACGCGGGATCCGTCTTGCTGCCCCTGGTCAACCAGGGCAGCGCCTTCGGCGCGATGGTCGCAAGCATCCGCAGTGAACCGGCCCGCGCGCTCAGCGACCGTATGCTGGCGATGCTCAGCGGGATCGCGAACCAGGTGGCCGCGGGGGTGGATAACGCCCGCCTGGCCGCGGCGCGGGAGGAAGAGGTCTGGATCAGCACGGTGTTGCTCCAGGTGGCCGAGGCGGTGCGTCGTCTGCAGCCGATTGACATCACGCTCGAACAGGTCACACGCCTTGCGCCCGCGCTAACCGGGGTGGATCGGTGCGCGGCGCTGCTGTTGGACGACGAGGGCGCCTTCCGCGTGCGCACGGTGCACGCCTCGCGGCCCGCGCTGGCGGAGGCGTATGCGCGGTTGGTGATCCGGCCCGGCGAGCTGCCGCTGCTGGATGCCGCCTGCCGCGCTGGCCAGCCCTTGATGGTGGATGACACGCACGCCAGCGCCCAGGTGCCCGACGATTGGTGCGACCGCTTCGGCAGCCGGACGCTGCTGGTCGTCCCGCTCCTGGTGGCCGACGAGCCAATCGGTGCACTGCTGGCGGACGATGTGGATACTGCGCACATGTTCAGCCCGCGGCGGATCCGAATCCTGGCGGGGATCGCCAACCAGGCCGCCATCGCCATCGAGAACGCCCGGCTGCAGGCGCAGGAGGCGGAGCGGGCTCGCATGAGCCGGGAGCTGGAGCTGGCGCATGACATCCAGCGCAACCTCCTCCCGCTGGAAGCGCCCACCATTCCCGGCTATCAGATTGCCTATCGCTGGCGTTCGGCGCGCGAGGTCGGCGGCGACTTCTTTGATTTCATCCCGTTGGGGGCGAACCGCTTGGGGCTGGTGATCGCGGATGTGTCGGACAAGGGCACGCCCGCGGCGCTCTACATGATGTTTGCGCGGACGCTGGTGCGGGTCGCGGCGCTCAGCGGACGCGAGCCGGCTGCTGCGCTGTTGCGCACGAATGAGCTGATCCTGGCCGACAGCCGGTCGGATATGTTCGTCACCGCCTACTACAGTGTGTTGGACGCCGCGGCGCACACGTTGACCTACGCCAGCGCCGGCCATAACCTGGCGTTTTACGCGCCGGCGGGTGCGCAGGCCCCCGAGCCGCTGATCACAGCCGGGATCGCGTTGGGGATCATCGAGGAGCCGGAGCTCGAGCAGAAGGTCCTCAGCCTGGCGCCGGGCGATGTGGTGTGCTTCTACACCGACGGCGCCGCGGATGCGCTGAACCCGGCCGGCGAAGCATTCGGGGAGGAGCGCCTGGTTGCGGTGCTGAGCGCACAGCGCGGTCAGTCCGTCGATGCCATCGCCGATGCCATCGAAGCCGCCGTGCGCGAGTTCGCCGGCGACGCGGCGCAGTACGATGACCTGACACTGATCGTGGTGAAACGAGATTAACAAAGAACCCCGGCTTCTCGCCAAAGGCGGAAACCGGGGTTCCTTGTTTTTTTAATTTACTGCTCTACGGTCCACTGATCGGCTTAGTACATGCCGCCCATGTCAGGGGAGCCGCCGGCCGGGGCCGGTTTTTCTTTTTCCGGGATGTCGGTGATCAGGCACTCGGTGGTCAGGATCATGGCCGCGATGGAGGCGGCGTTCTCGAGCCCGCCGCGGGTGACCTTGGCCGGGTCAATGATTTGGCGCTTGATCATGTCCGGGTAATCCTCGGCCATGACGTCGAAGCCCACATGCTTGTTGTCCTGGGCCTTCTGCTCGCGCTTGACGTTCTCGACCACCACGGCGCCGTCGTAACCGGCGTTCTCCGCCAGCATCATCATCGGTTCCACCAGGGCGCGGCGCAGGATCTTGACGCCGGTCAGGACGTCGCCTTCCAGGCCCTTCTCCACCCCGTCCAGCGCGGAGCTGGCGTTCAGCAGCGCCACACCGCCGCCGGGCACGATGCCTTCTTCCACGGCCGCGCGGGTCGCGCTCAGCGCATCCTCGACGCGATGCTTCTTTTCCTTCAGCTCGGTCTCGGTGCCGGCGCCGACGCGGATGATCGCCACGCCGCCCGCCAGGCGAGCCAGCCGCTCCTGCAGCTTTTCCTTATCGTAGTCGCTGGTGGTGTTCTCGATCTCGACCCGGATCTGCTCGATGCGGCCCTTGATCGCGCTCGCGTCGCCCTGGCCGCCGACGATGGTGGTGTTGTCCTTGTCGGCGATGACCTTATCGGCCTGGCCCAGATCGCTGATCATCGCGGTCTCCAGCTTGCGGCCGAGTTCCTCGGTGATGACGGTGCCGCCGGTCAACACGGCGATATCCTGCAGCATGGCCTTGCGCCGATCGCCGAAGCCAGGGGCCTTGACCGCGATCACGTTGAACATGCCGCGCAGCTTGTTCAGCACCAGGGTGGCCAGCGCCTCGCCGTCCACATCCTCGGCGATGATCACAACTTCGCGCTTGCCGAGCTGGACCAGCTTCTCAAGCACCGGGACGATGTCGGCCGCAGCCGAGATCTTCTTGTCGGTGATCAGGATGTACGGGTTGGCGAGCTGGGCTTCCATCGCCTCGGGGTTGGTGACGAAATACTGGCTGATGTAGCCGCGGTCGAACTCCATGCCCTCGACGTACTCGGTCTCGAACTGCAGGCCCTTGGCCTCCTCGACCGTGATGACGCCGTCCTTGCCGACCTTCTCCATGACATCGGCGATCAGGTTGCCGATCTCAGGATCCTGGGCCGAAATGGCGGCCACAGCGGCGATTTCTTCCTTGGTGGTGATGGCGATAGCCTGCGCCTTGATCGCGTCGGAGAGCGCAGCGACGCCCTTCTCAATCCCGCGCTTCAGCAGCATGGGGTTGGCGCCGGCGGCCACGTTCTTCAGGCCCTCGTTCACGATAGCCTGGGCCAGGACGGTCGCGGTGGTGGTGCCGTCACCGGCGATGTCGTTGGTCTTGGTCGCGGCTTCCTTCAGGAGCTGCGCGCCCATGTTCTGCCACGGGTCCTGCAGCTCAATTTCCTTGGCCACGGTCACACCGTCGTGCGTGATGGTGGGCGCGCCCCACTTCTTGTCCAGCGCCACGTTGCGGCCCTTGGGGCCGAGGGTGGATTTCACAGCGGAGGCCAGGGTGTCAATGCCGACCTTGAGGCCGCGCCGAGCTTCATCGGAGAAAGTCAACTGCTTAGCCATAGTATTTTAGCTCCTTGCGAAGAGATGATGCGTATTCGAGACGATGGACGATAGTCTCTGGTCCGTCGTCCTATTCAACCACTGCCAGAATGTCAGACTCGCGCAGGATCAGCAGTTTCTTGCCGTCCAGCTTGATCTCGGTGCCGCTGTACTTGGCGTAGAGAACGCGGTCGCCGACCTTGACATCCATCGCGATGCGCTCGCCCTCGTCATCGGTGCGGCCGGGGCCGGCGGCGATGACTTTGCCCTGCTGGGGCTTTTCCTTGGCGGTCTCCGGCAGGATGATGCCACCGGCGGTGATCTCTTCCTGCTCGATCGGTTCGACGATCAAACGATCAGCAAGCGGTTTGAGGTTCATAGTGCAACAGCCTCCATTGGATGATAGTGTTGTGCCCAAGCGGGCCTGTCCAACAATTTGAGAATTAGCACTCAAATACTCAGAGTGCTAACGACGGCGATTATACGCGTGTTGGGCGATGGCGTCAAATTCTGGGGGGTGGCTTGTGTGGGGGAGCAGAGGGGCGAGGAGCGGAGGAGGATGCGCGCATCCTTCGGCCTCACTCCGCGAACGCCGCTCAGCTCAGGATGTCTGGATCCAGCGGTTTGACGGTCAGGCCGAGCAGACCGGCGACCTGGACGGCCTGGGTCGGGTCAATGATGGCGCTCTGCACGTCCCTGGCGCTGATTCGCAGCCCATCGAGGACCGAGCCGCGCAGGTCGGCCCCGCGCAGATTCGCGCCCTGCAAGTCAGCGCCGGTCAGGTCGCAGCCGTACAGGGTGACGCCGCTCAAGTCGGCGCCGTCGAACATCGCACCGCGCAGCAGGCAGCGCTCGAAGCGCACCCGTTTGCAGGCTGCCGAGGCAAAGACCGCGCTCTCCAAGGTGCAGCCGCGAAAGACGACGTCCTCCAGTTGCACTTCGAGCCACTGGACGCCTATGAGACGACACTCGTAGAACTCGACGCGGCGCAAACGCGCCCGTTTCCAGTCTGCACCGGAGAAATCCGTGACCTCGGCGCGCACATCGGCCAGTTGCGGGGCGGCGAAGACGGTGCGCGCCAACGAGCCGCGGCGCAGCGCGACCTGCTCGAAGACCACATCCGCCGCGGATTGGCCGGCCAGATCGCACCGGGTAAGCAGCCGGCCGCTGATCTCCGCGCGGTCGGATAGGGCTGCGAGCGGCTCATCCCGCAGCCGTTTGGGCAGTTCCGGCGGACGGATGTCTTTATTGACGGGTGGTTTCACGATATCCTTTTGGCGGCTGGAGCGGTCAGCCAGCCCCGGCCTCCGCCCCCCAGCACCAAAACCCAACTAGATTTTGGTCTTGCGCGTCCCGCGCTTCGCCGTCTGCTGCTCCGGGCTGCCGCGGAAGCTAGGGGCAACGATGGCGAAGAAGCGGCAGCGGCCCGTATCTTTCATCCGGCTTGCCAGCCGCGGCTCGCTCTTGTCCAGGGCTTCCAGGCTGCTGGTGGTGGTGATCACCGTGGGCAGCCGGCCGGCGTAGCGGTGGTTGAACAACTGGAAAAGCTTCTCGCGAGCCCACGGCGTGGCGCTTTCGGTGCCCAGGTCATCCAGGATCAGCAGCGGCGCGGTGCGCACCTGCTCGAAGACTCGGTCCAGCGTCGTGGTGCTGGTCGGGCTGAAGGTCGCGCGCAAGTGATCCAGCAGATCGGGCACGACAACGAACATCGGCGTGGGGCGGCCTCGGGCCGTCTGTTGGTTGGCGATGGCCGCAGCCAGGTGCGTCTTGCCGCAGCCGAAGGTGCCGCTCAGCACTAGCCAGCCGGCAGGATCTTCGGCGAAAGCGCGCGCCAGGGAGAGGGCGCGTTCCAGGTTGTCTCGTTCGTCGGCCGACAATTCGCTGCGTGCCAGGAAGCTCTCGAAGGTCTGCTCCGCGTGCAGCGCGAGCGAGCTGAGGCTGCGCCCGCTGCGATCGAACGCACCGGTCCCCGCTTGCCCGGAGCGGTAATCGGGCGCCGGGATGTCGTATTTTTGGCTGAGGTCGAGGTCGGCCAGCCGGGAGGCAATGCGCGGATCGAGCTCTTCCAGGCGTTGGTTGGTAGTGATGACGGTGGGGAGCCGGCCGTTGTAGCGGTGGTTCAGGATTTGAAATAGCTTTTCCTGCGCCCACGGCGTGCTGTTGTGTGCGCCCAGGTCGTCCAGGATCAGCAGCGGCGCCTCACGGATCATCTCCATCCGTTCGTCCAGGCCAGTGTCGCTTGTCGGCGCATAGGTGGCGCGCAGATAATCCAGCAGGTCGGGCACGACAACGAAAAGCGCTGGATGTCCCAGCGAAACCCGGAAGTTGGCGATGGCCGCGGCCAGGTGGGTCTTGCCCACGCCGTAGCCGCCCATGAGCACCAGCCAGCCGTGCGGTTCGCGGGCGAAGCCCAGGCTGATCTCATAGGCCTCGTGCAGCGCACGGCGGATCGCTTCCGGCAGGGCGATGCCGTCGGGCAGGAACGAGTCAAAGGTCATGCGGTCGAGCGCACCCAGGTTGCTGACAGTGCGCAGATCTCGCGCGTGCTCCGCAGCCAGGCGCGCCTCGGTGCAGCGGCACGGCACCACGCGGTTGAAGTCCGGGTGTCCCGGCGGCACGTCGTAGACCAGGAAGCCGCGGCCTTTGCAGACGGGACAAACCCGGTCCGCGGGTCGGTCGCCGGCCGCTGATCCCGGCCCCGCGCCGGCAGGCCGGCCCTCCGGCCGTTCAACGGCGCCGAGGAGATCTCCCACACGTTTCACATCCAGCCTCCACGAGAGAGCGGCGAATCACCGGATAGCCAGCGGCTATCCGCTAATGCTCAACCAGGCCTTCGTATCCTTCCGGCACATAGTAACGCTTGCGTTCCGCGCTGGTCTCGGCCGGTGCGCCTTTGGACGCTCGATCCCCGCGGCCCTCGACGCGCCAGCGTTCCAGGATGCGCAGGACATAACGCCAACTGCGCTTGTTCAGCTCGACCGCCTCTCGGAACGCGTCCGCGATCCAATCGGCGGGGTAAGTCTTCTCCGCGTCGCGCAGCTCCTCGGCGATCATCGGGGTCAGCAGGCCGATGTTCTGCTCGTAGAGCACGAAGATGGGCGGCCGCTCGGCGGTCAGTTGCACATCCTCGCCCACGTCGGCCAGCAGATCGAGCTCGCCCGCGGCCAGCCGTTCCAGCACCTCGCGGCCGTTGGCGCTGTTGATCATGTACCATTCTTCGGGCGCAGCATCTGCGGCCGCCGCACCGCGGCGCACGGTGATGTGCAGCAGCGCACCGCGCGCCACCGCCCGCTCCAGGCCGTCGCGCAGCGCCGTCTCGCCGCCGGCCTGCGCGGTCGCTAGCCCATCCAGCAGCCGGCGATCGGCCAGCAGCTCATCCAACCGGGCGTAGCGCAGCTTCCCCGTCTTCCGGCCGATCAGCCAGAAGAGGTGGAGTATCACCTTCAGCTCGCCCAGGTGGTCCACCAGCGGCAGCAGCTCGCTGAAGAACTGGTTCGGGACGGGGGTTGTCGCCAGCTTGCCGGCCGGAAACCCGGCGAACCCCTGCATCTGATGGGTCATGGCGTCCTCATGACGGTGACACGGTCACACGGTTACACGTTTGAACGTTTACACGTTCCAACGTTCTAACGTGCGAACGTTCCAACGTGCCAACGTCCTATCGAACTTCCAACGGCTCGCGCACGAACTCCAGATCGGCGAAGCGGGTCAGCTCCTTCTGGAAGTAGAGCGGCACGGTGTCGGTGGGGCCGTTGCGGTGCTTCGCCACGATCACGTCCGCGATGTTCTTGCGCTCGCTGTTTTCCTTGGCCATATCTTCACGGTAGATGAACATGACCACGTCCGCGTCCTGCTCGATGGCGCCGGATTCGCGCAGGTCGGAGAGCTGCGGCTTGTGATCCGTGCGCTGCTCCACCGCGCGGGAGAGCTGCGAGAGGGCGATCAGCGGCGCCTCGAGCTCGCGCGCCAGGCTCTTGAGCGACCGAGAGATGTAGCTGATTTCCTGGACGCGGTTTTCGCTGCGCGTGTCCCCGCGCATGAGCTGGAGGTAGTCCACCACCACCAGATCCAGCCCGTGCTCGGCCTGGAGGCGGCGAGCTTTGGTGCGCAGCTCGATGGCCGACATCGCGGGTGTGTCGTCAATGTACAGCATCGTCTCCGACAGCTCGGCCGCAGCGCGCATCAGCATATCCCACTCGTCTTCTTTGATCTCGCCCATGCGCAGCCGCTGCTGATCAATGCCGGTCTCCATCGAGAGGAGGCGTTGCACGATCTGCTCCGCGCTCATTTCCAGGCTGAAAAACCCGATGACCTTGCGGAACCGCCGCGCGGCATTGAGCGCGAAGTTGAGCGCCAGGCTGGTTTTGCCCACGCTTGGCCGCGCAGCCAGGATGACCAAATCCGACCGCTGGAAGCCGCCCAACAGCTTGTCCAGCTTGGTGAAGCCGGTGGGCACGCCCAGCACATCCCCCTGGTGGCGGTGGAGGAAGTCAATCCGATCCACCACGTTATGCATGATCTTGCTGACGGGGGTCAGGTCGCGGCGGACGCGGCGCTCGGAGACGCCGAAGATGAGCTGCTCGGCGCGATCCACGGTCTCGTCCACATCGTCGGAGTCCTCATAGGCGAGCGCAGCGATCTGCCCGGCCGCGCCGATGAGCCGGCGCAGGACGGCCGTCCGCTCGACGATGTGGCCGTAGTGCTCGACGTAGACCGCGGACGGCACGCTGTTGATCAGCGCAGTGATGTAGGCCGCGCCGCCGACCTCTTGGAGGATGTTCCGGCGTTCCAGCTCGTCCACCAGCGTGACGAAGTCCGCCGGCTCGCGGCGCTCGTGCAGGTCGAGGATCGCCTGGTAGATCCAGCCGTTCTTTTCCCGGTAGAAGTCATCCGCCTCCAGGAACGAGGCGACCTTGATCACCGCATCGGGATCAATGAGGAGCGAGCCGAGGATGGCCTCCTCGGCTTCGGGATTGGCAGGAATGGTCTTGTCGAGCTGGTTCATAGGCTTACCCGGCGCAATGGCCGCGAAGATGATGAGGCCGGCTGCGGAAGCCGGCCACGGGAAGATGTGTCAGTCCAGCCCGCTCAGGTCCAGGCCTTCGAGGAAGTCCCGGAAGGCGTCGGGCACCTGGCTTCCCCCGGCTTCTTCCTCGACGCCGGTAACGCCGGAGTCCAGATCGGGTTCGGGGGTGATCGCGGCCTGCGCCATCACGTCGGCATCCACGAAGACCGGCACTTCGGCGCGGACGGCCAGGGCGATTGCATCGCTGGGCCGTGAATCAATCGCTAGCCGTTTGCCGCCGACGTTCAAGGAGATCTCGGCGAAGAAGGTGTCGTTGCGCAGCTCGGTGATCGCAACCTGCTCCACCTCGCCGCCCAGCTTTTCGATGGCCGACTTGAGCAAGTCATGGGTGAGCGGCCGGGCCACTTCAACATCTTGCAACTCGATGGTGATGGCATCCGCCTCGAACGGCCCGATCCAAATCGGCAGATAACGCGTCGAATCTACGTCTTTGAGCACCACGATCCGGTGCTGCGACATCAGGCTGACGCGTACGCTATCAATGTTCACTCGCACCATCATCATGCGCCTCCTATGCTGGGGGCCGGGAGATCAGTCTCGCATCGGCCGCCGACGATCGGATTATAACACACGCGGCAGGCAAGACCAATAAGGTGCGGGCGAACACAGGAATTCGGCAGGCAGTCCAGGGTCCAGCGTCAATCGTCCGCCACGCGATCCAGGCAGGCCGTGAGCCACGCCGCATCCGGGTGGATGCCGTAGCCTTCGACCATCAGTGAGCGGCAGAGGCGCCGGCGAATTTTCCGGCTCATGACGCCATCCCACGCCAACCCGGGGATCAACATGATCTCCCAGTCGGGCATCTCGGGCGGCGCCCAGGGCGGCCGCGGGACGAGCACGCCGATCAGCCGCGCGCCATGCCGCCGGTAGAACGCGATGCGTTTCCGCCGCTGTTCCCGGTCAGCGTCCGCGGGAGGGCCTTCGATCTGTTCGGCTTCCAGCAGCAGGCCGAGACAGCCGGGCCGGCCGGCCGCCTGTGCCGTGATCTCGCCCAGCGGCAGGACTGCGGCGAGCAGCGCGGAGCCGATGCCAGCGCCGCGCCGGCCCGGGGCCACCGCGAGATAGTGCAGGTACCAGACGTTGCCGGCGGGCAGATATTCGGCGATCGCCAGGGCGACCGGCGCGCCCTGGTCCAGCAAAGCCAGGGCGCGGTAGCGCGAGGCGCCGTCACCGGCCGCGGCTAAGCCGGCAACCTGGCTTACCGGCCACTCCCAGGGCGCCTCGAACGCCTCCCGGTAGATCGCCAGGACGAGGTCGAGTTGCTGCGAGGTCAGTTCGGAGAATTCGACTAGACGCAAAGCGTATCTCTTTGGGTCGCGGGAACCGACACGGAGCCGGTTCCCGCGAGATCGGGACAGCTACTCGCTCTCGGCGCCTTCCGGTTCGTCGGGTTTGCGGTCCAAGAATTCGACGCCGCGGGCGATGATTTTGGTCATGTATTGCGTTTCGCCCTTGTCATCTTCCCAGCGGTCCGTGTGCAGGCGACCCTCGATATAGACCAGCCTGCCTTTTTTTAGATGCTGCTGGCATACTTCCCCCAGCTTGCCCCACGCTTCGACGTTGAACCAGTCGGTTTCCTCCTGGCGTTGGCCTTCTGCGTTGGTCCAGTTGCGGTTTACGGCGACGGAGAAGTGGGTGGACGGGGTGCCCTTGGGCGTGTAGCGCATTTCCGGGTCACGCCCCAGACGACCGATGAGCTGAACGCGGTTGAGCGATGCCATGACGACCTCCTTGCAGGGATACCGTAAGAGGACCGCTGGGGGAAGGTCGGCCCGAGGACATTGCAGCAGCCGTGTCACCTCAAGCACGGCAAGCACGGATCGGGGGAATGTGCCTGGGCAGAATTATGGCAGAAGCCGGATGCGGTGTCAAATCGGCGTTGGCACGTTCGCACGTTGACAGGTTGGCACGTTGGAACGTTGGCAGGTTGGAACGTGCTAACGTGTAAACGTGTAAACGTGCGAACGTGCAAACGTGCGAACCTGCGACCCCGTCAACGTTCGTCCGTCACCCTGCGGCCAGCGCGATCGTCCGCCGGATCATTCCGCCGCGCTCGGCGACGGCTGTCAGCGTCAGCGCACCGCCCTCCGGCGCGCGGATCAGCCACTCGGCTACCCCGCGGTTGTCAGTGGGCGAGTCACCGAAGGAGACCTCCAGCTTGTTGGAGCGGCCCTCCAACTGGCCAATCTCCTGCTTGAGCTTGCCGCCCAGCAGGGTCGCGCCCTCCGGCAGCGTCACTTCCAGGCGCAGAGGACGAACCGCCTTCATCTTCTTCGCCTGAGCCGAGCCGTAGGTGGGCAGGAAGCCGGTGTTCTCGACCACGGCCAGCAGGTGGTACGCGCCCGCGCCAACCGGCGTCAGTTTGACCTCGCGCCAGGCAAGGCGCGGAGCCAGGCTCGCGAACGACAGCGCGAAATCGGCGTGCGGTGCGATCTCGGCCTCGAGCAGCGCGTGCGGCGGGTTGCGCCAGGTGTAGAGGTTGTCCCAGCCGCCCAGCTCCACTTTGCCGAGCTGCGGGTGGTCGAATGCATACCAGGGCACCAGACCGGCCGGTGCGTGTTCATCCGCGTAAGCTACGATCTTGTAGTCGTCCTCGACCGGGTGCACCCGGAACCAATCCATGAACTTTTTTTCTTTGCTCTTCTCCGCCACGCCGGCCGCGGTCGCCAGATCCCACATCTCCACGGTGAACGCGAAGATGCCCTTGTGCTCAAAGAGCCAGTCGTCGAAGACGCCGGTGATCACTTCCTTCGGGTGGTAGCGGAAGTGGTGGTAGACCGACACGCACGGGTAGCCGGTGAGCGCGGCGCCCCGCTCGCCGATGGCCTCATACACCCAGAGGTCGTCGGTGTCCATCTCGCTGTCGGCCTTGGTGCCGAAGGGGCGCAGGATGGCGCGGCTGTAGGTGTGGAAGGTGAGCGCGCCGAAGACGTTCGGATGCGCGGCCATGAATTCGATCACCGCGCGAATCTCCGGCTCCGAGCCGGGGAAGTCGCCCGCGCCGTGCTGCTCCCCCTCGGGTCGCCACGCGCCGGGGAAGTTGCGGTTGAAGTCGAGCCCCTGCAGCGGCGGCGCCGGAACGATCCTGTGGCCGTCGTAGTTCTCGATCCGCCCTTCGGAGAACATCCGGTAGTACGTCCCGCCCTCCTCGTCCGGCGCACGTTTGATCATCAACCGCGGGTCGCGGTCGGAAACCTTCCAGTCGCCGGTCGGGTCGGCGATGCGCATCTGCAGGATGCGGCCGTCGCCGTCGAGATCCTCCTCGTGCAGACCGTCGCGTTTCTCCGCCAGCGGATAGGGCCGCGTCCCGGAGCGGATGAAGCGCGGCTTCTCGGCCAGCGCCCACTCCGCGCCGTCGGGGTTGAGCCGGGGCACCACGTAGATCGCGGCCTCGTCCAGCACGCGCGTGATCTTCGGATCGGCGCCGTAGCCTTCCGCCATCTTCTTGACGAAGTACAGCGCGGCCATCGAGGCGGTCAGCTCCGTGGCGTGGATGTTGGCGTCCACCCAGAACGCGGGCTTCTCGGTGTCCGGCCCGGTCGCAGTGTTGGTCAGCACCACCAGCGGGATGTCGCGGCCCTCGTAGCTTTTGCCCAGCGCCCGCACCTGCATGATCTGTGGGTGCCCCTCGGCCAGCCACGCTAGGCGTTCGGTCAGTTGGGCGTAGGTGTAGTAGGTGTCGAAGGTGATGTCCATGCTTCTCCCGGTAGATTGGTAAACTGGTAAGTTGGTAGACAAGGCTCGGGGCGTAGTAACGACTTCAGTCGTTCCGCTCCGCGGAGTGAGTATCCTCAGATGCAAACGTCGTGAACGCATCCTTTCACATGCCAGGCACTTGCGAAGTGCCTGGCATGTCACACGATCCCACCATCCACCGCCCGGATCAGCGCCTCGCCGTGCTGCTGCAACAGCTTCGCGCGCTCCTCCGGCACCTCTTTCACCTCGAGATAGCGTTGAAGCAGTTGCGCGGATGTCAGCTCCTCCACGGGAACATCCCCGACGCGAGGCGGTCGGATCGTCCGCTCAACCTCCTTTTGCAGCGCGGCGACAAAGTACGCGCCTTCCAGCGCCCGGACGATTTCCCGTTCGACCAGGGATGCTTCCTGCTCCTGGCGCAGCTTGACGGCCACGCGCACGACCGTCTCGGAAAGATCCCCGCGGCCCTGGAGCGCGGCCACGACGGCCGCGGTGGGGTCGGCGGCATCGCGCACGTCGGCCTTCACGGTGACAAACGGCCGCGCCTGGCGCCGGTAGCCGGGCACGAACTCCCACGTCGTCGGCCCGTCGCCGATCTCGGCCACGACGAACCCTTTTGGCTCGCCCTCTTCGCCGAAGTCAATGCGCTCGATGCTGCCGCTGTAGATCACCGGGGGCGGGAAATCTCCGTTGAGCGACTGGTGTTTGTGGATGTGACCGAGGGCGACATAACGGAAGGCCGGGTCGGCCAGCACCGAGCGGGGGATCGCCGCGTCGCGGCCGATCATGATGTTCTGCTCGAAGCCGTGGCTGGCCTCGTTGACGCTGAAGTGGCCGACCAGGATTGCCGGGATCTCGGGCTGGGCGCGCACCTGCGTCGCCAACGCCCGGATGTTGTCAATCATCGCGGCTTGGAGCAGGCTGTCCAGCTCGTTGAGGCTCTTGCCCTGCACCTGCTCCCGGCTCAGCAGTGCGGTGCGCAGCGGGTAAGGGGCGGTGGCCACCTGGAGCGGCTGTCCGCGGCGGCAGATGACCTGGATCACCTCTTCCCGGTTGCCGACATAGACGTTTGGCACTTCCAGCGTGCCGAAGATGTCAATGCTGGTGGCGCGCTTGGCGACCGCGGGCAGGTCGTGGTTGCCCACCAGCAGGATCACCGGGATGCCGGCGTCGGCGATGCGCTTGATGCGCCGTGCGAACTCGCGCTGGTGGGTGGGGTTCGGGTCGCGCGTCCGGTACGCGTCGCCCGCGAACACGAAGACGTCCACGCCCTGCTCGATCGCGTACTCGCCGATGTCGCTCAGCCGGCGCAGGAAATCCATGACGCGGCCGTTGATCCCGGTCGCCGGATCAATCCGCCCGTAGTTTTCCATGCCGATATGGATGTCGGCGGTGTGGAGGAGTTTGATGGGTTGCATATATCTGCCTCATGGTCGACGGGGGTCGGACGCGGACGAGCGCGGACAGGCGCGGATAGTCTGCGGGTTCTCCGCGTTCATCCGTGCTCGTCCGCGTCCCTCCCAGGGATCCATGTTATGGAAGGCTTGTTAACATTGTCGTATGCTTTGCGATGGAAGTCCGGTCGCGGGCCGAAGTTGAGCAGCAACCCCACTTCATAGGGCGTGGCGCGCAGATAGTTGAGCAACTGCGCCTCTTCCGTATTGGTCAGACGCTGAATGGCCTTGAGCTCAACGATCACGACGCCTTCCACCAGCAGATCGGCGTAGTACTCGCCTACAATCGCACCGTCGTAGTAGACCTCGATCCTTGCCTGCTGTTCAACCTTCAACCCCATGTGGCGCAGTTCGAGTGCCAGCGCGTTCTCGTAGACCTTTTCAAGAAACCCGTAGCCTAACTTCGGGTATACCTTCTTGAAAAAAGCGTGGAGGATCTTGTCTGTCACGTCTCCGTGTCTGAGAACTTCGTTCATGTTGACTCTCCAAGCGACAATGTGATCAAGCAACCGGCGCGCAATACCTTGCAAGAATGAATCTCGTTGGGATCACTTGGAAATCTCTCCGCGTTCATCCGCGCTCGTCCGCGTCCTAATCAAACCCGGCAAACTCCTTCGGCGGGCGCATGGCGGTCACGTTATCGTTCAGGCGCTGGTTGAGTTCGTGCGCGTCGGCGAAGCCCATCGCCCGGTAGAATTCCGTGTCATACCGTCGCGTCTGGACGACGACCGGCATGGGCACCGCGTGGCCGAGGATGAGCGCCTGCTCGCGTGTATCGAGCCGGGCCAGCACCTCGCGCAACCCCTCGCCGCCGCTGACGCCGGAGAGCACCGCCTTGATGTCCTCCGGGTTGTCCAGCAGCATCGTGACGCGCGTGCCGATCTGTGACATGACCTCGGGATCAATGCCGCTGGGGCGTTGATCCACGATGAAGAGGGTCACGTTGTACTTGCGCAGCTCGCGCGCGATGGTGCCGAAGATGGTGTTGGCCGCGATGGCCGGGTCGAGGAACTTGTGCGCCTCCTCGATGGTGATCACCAGCGGCGTCGGACCCTTGCCGGCCTCGCCGAACGACTTTTCTTTCTTCTCGACGTAGAGCCGGTGGATGCGCCGGGTGAGGAAGTTCGCCACCAGGATGTATGCGCCCAGGTCGGAGCCGTAGCGGCCGAACTCCAGCACGACGTTGTTGCCCGCCTCCAGATACTTCATGATCCGGCCCACGGAATCGTCCTGGTGCTTCGACGTGATGAACGCATAGTTGCGCATCCGCTCGAAGCGCCGGCGGAGCGCGGCCAGGGTGTTTTGTCCCTGCCCGGTGTCCTCAGCCAACGCCTTCAGGCCCGACACCGGTTTTTCGTCGTCCTGAACGTAGGTCGTGTAGTTGTCCACCCAGTCGTCGTCCAGGAAATTCGACAGCCACGCCTTGCCGAACTTGCGGAAGAGCGCGTACACCGCGCCGATCTGCGGCTCGGACAGGTTCAGGATGCCGGCCAGCATCTCCAGGTCTTCCGGCTCGATCTGGTCGTAGCCGATGCTGACGGTGTAATCGGGGTTGGAGCCGCGGCGCCGCGACGACTCGTCGTCCAGCGTGAAGATGCTGACCTGGCCGGGGAAGATCTGCTTCAGCCCCTTGGCCTGGCCGCCCGCCTCCTCGCTGGAACCGGCCCAGCCGTACTCGTTGTGCATGTCGAAGATCAGATTGACTGCGACACGCTGCTGGATCGCGCCGGCCAGCAGCAGCCGGCTGAGGAAGGTCTTGCCCGTGCCCGACTTGCCGAAGACGCCGCTCGACCGCTCGACCAGCCGCTCCAGGTTCAGCGTGATCTTGACGTTTTCCATGTCCAGCGGCGCGCCGATGTGGAAGTAGTGGACGTCCTTGCCGCCCGACTTGCGCACGCCTTCCTCGCCGAAGACCTGATCCACCTCGGCCTGGCTGGCGGTGGCGACCGGCGTGAAGTGCGCGGGCACGGTCTTCACCGGCTTGGGCTCCTGCGCATCCTGTTCCAGGATCAGCAGCGGGCTGAGGTGCACCGTGCCGAAGGTTGTCGTGCCCTGGTGCACCGCGGCCAGGAACGGATCGCTCATGTCCGGCGGCTGCTTGGCGATCAGCGGATTGGTGCTGTCCAGCGCCACGTCGGTGATCATGCAGAAGAACTTCGCCCGCTGCCCCCGCGCGACCACGTAGCGGCCCACGGCCAGCTCTTCCAGCGAGCGGTCGCGATCCAGCTTGACCGTCAGCCCCTCGGACAGCGACCCGCCGATGACGACGCCGAGTTTGTCGGCGTGCTCGCGTTCGGCAGCCAGGGCCGCGCGCTCCTGGGTGGCGGAGGTGAGGTCCTCCCAGCCGGTATCGGATGTGTCTAGGTTATCGATCATGGATCAGTTCCTTGACGAAAGACGAAGGACGAAATTGGAATCATCCGCCTCGCTGACTGTGTCTGCTTTGATTGTTATTTCTCCAGTAACTTCTGCCAGAACAACTCAACGTCTTCCTCTCCCAGGTCCGAATTGAGTATCCAGCCCAGCGCTGCAGCGCAGTCAGCACAAAAACGCTGGCTATCGGTTTTATCCACGATGACGGGTACTTCCCATTCTCGGCGATGTCCCGCTTCACGCGGAGCAAGAACGAGAACCGCATCATGCATCAAGGCCTTGAGATTGACGATATGGACGGAGACTGGATTTTCCGCATGAACGACGTAATAGTTGAGCAGAACAAAGTTACCGCTCCTCAGCGCCAGAGTCAGCGAAGCCCAGCCTTTCGGGTTCCAATGATGGAAAGTGAAGATCAGTCGTCCGGATTCCTTCCGCAGCACACGATGGCTTTCTGCGAAGATACTTCCCAGCACATCAGCGTACTGCCCTTTGCCATTAGCCTGCGGATCTACAGCAGATCCGGCCAGATCGTAATCCCACCTGGCAGCATTTGGCACGAATTGTTTGAGCCAGACTCGGAAGAACGCGGCGAGATCGCTGTACTGGACACTGTCAAAATAGGGCGGATCAGTGACTATGTAGTCAACACTGTTGGACTCTAAGTTCAAGGCGATTGATGAGCCTTGTAACAGCAGAAACCGGCGGACACCGGAACCTAGATCGACTGGGTTTCTTACCTCTGTGCCCGCATCGAGTTCACCCCTCAACGTAATTATCCGCGAGGCACCGTTATTTATCTGCCGTTCCTGAGGCAGGATAGCCCATTTGCGAGCGCGACGGATACGATCATCAAAAAGGTTTTGGAGAGTCCCAGATGACTTAGCCGGATGAAGAGGATTGTTCTCCAACGCCGTATAAGGAAATGAGTACGCGTGGTGTGAGAATGTATGACGAATCGCTCCTGGACGCTTCTTGTCTCCGCCTTTATATCCGCAGAGCATTGAGTTGAATTCCAATGATGTTGAGACAAGCAAAGCCAGGTTAAGACGTATCAACGGCGCAAAGGAGGGCAATAACTTCACGACCTGATGCAAGAAGAGCAGTTGACGGCTGGAAAATAAGTCCAGATAGCTGGTTACGCCATGATTGACCAAATCTGCCGATTTCGGGCCGGGTACAACAGCAAAATCGGCCACTGCGCCGAAATCTAGCGTGTTTCGTAGAGCATCAGCTTGTCTTATAAGTTCCAGATCAACTTCGGAAGGAGGTGTGAAGAACATCCCATGCTGGGGACATTGGCCGACGGTCGCCAACGGTGTATAGCGCGAGTAAAACGGGTTGGTGTAATCCTCGAGATACTGCTCTCCGCAAACTGAGCATCTGGCCGTACCCTTCTCGATCAGCGGCGGCTTGTCCAATGGTGCGCAATGGCATTCAGGGCTTGCGGTTTCTGCCTCACGGGTAATCGTGTGGCACCGCGGACACAACCGAACAACGGTTCCATCAGTTTCATAGCGCAACTCCAACGAGTTTACGAACAGAGCTGGCCCACATCGACAGGCTTTCCGTAGTCCATAGAGTGTGAAACTGACATCCGTTGTGCTTCCGCATGTCGGACATAGGGTCATGAAATGCAGCGCCAGTTCCGCTCGCAAGGCATGATATAATTGTGCAAAAGCTGTTTCGAGTTCACTCAGAGGTATGTCCGACAGAGTGGCTCGGGCTTGCAGGATGGGGATTGGATCGATGTCGGCGCCGATCACGTTAGCTTCCAGACGAACCGCTTCATGCAACGTCGTCCCGCCCCCCATCATGGGGTCCAAGATGATCTTGCCTGCTAAACCGCCAGGTGTATAGTAGTCACGCTGGTATTCATCTTCGATCAGGTGTTTCAGAATCAGCCGAAATGTGCTGCCACATCGGCGCGCCCACCACTTGTGGAGGTAGGTGTTTGGACGGTAGAGGTGCTTGTTGTACGATTCCAACTCGGCAATCGTGTTGGCTAACTCCACGTCGAAACGCGCGTCGATGGGCGGGGGCATCAATGTATCTGTGGATGCTTCCGTGCTGTAGGGAAGTCTTAACTGGTACTTGATTTCAGGCATCTTTCATCACTCGCTCAAGACGTCACCCAGGGCAGGTGCATCTGGCGCGTGCCCTTCGCCTAGTTTCTCATCGAGCTTTTCCTGCAAGAGGTTCATGAAGCTGGTCATCGGGCCTGCTGCGGGCAAGGTGATCCTATTCAGGACTGATTGGAAAGTCGTATACTCAGTGCGTCGGAGTGTCAGATGATAGCGTTGGCTTGCAAAATCCAAATCTAAGCCGTAGATCAGCCAGGCAATATCTGCCTGCTCAGGATCTACTGTGGGAAGCGACGGAAGTGTGTGATAGAAGCCTTCGTGCAAGACAACTGCTTGCTTCTTGCCCCAGGTTTTGAGGATTCCACCTTTGTAAAGCAACTGGGGGACCAGCCGTTTACGCGATGAGGAAAGGTAGTCGGGCGCTACGCGCGTTGTTGTCCAGGTCATCTCTGCGCAGGCAAGCCGATCTGCCATGTAACACTCGAATGGCTGGCGCACGTTGCCCGAAATATAGACCCCCTGCACTTCCAATGCGCCGAAGTCCGTGATACGCCCACCATCATCGTAAGCGACTAGGACAAAGTCAATGTTACCCGCAGATTGGCTGCTTGCATCATTCAAACGAATTTCCTGGAGCGAGGTCCAGGAGGTGCTGGGCGGAAAGAGAAATCGCGCTGCGTCTTCAACAATCAACCAATCCTGCCGGAATCGGGTTGGGCAGGTGATCGCCACCGAATCGCCGTCGAAAACGGTACAGACTCCCAGCGGGTTCTTGGCCTTGTCTTTGGTACAAGAGGGCACCTTATTGTTGTACGGGCAAAGCTTGTTAGCGCGATAGCGCTCGGCTTCGACCGACAGATTGTCTGCTGGGAAGCCGAAAACTTCCGCAAGTGGATGCTTAGGCATTGTCGCTCCTTGTTATCGTCTTAGTCTGCGCAACACTGTCGGGGCTTGGCTCGCTATGCTGTATGCCGTGCACGGATTGTGGGACCCTCGAGATTTCGACAGGCCTCAAAGGTCTGGTTCCCTACAACTCATACAATTCTCCGTACTTTGTCCGTAGATACCGCATATACGGCTCGATGCTCAGCGGGCCGCCGGCCACGCGTTGCACCAGTTCGGCCGCGGTGAACTTGCTGCCGTGCCCATAGATGTTCTCGCGCAGCCAGCCGAGCAGCGTGCCGAACCGGCCTTCGGCGATCTCGTCCGGGATCTCGGGGTGCGCCGCGAGCGCGGCCGCATAGAATTGACCGCTCATGATGTTGCCCAGGGTGTAGCCCTGGAACACACCGCCCACGATCCCGCCGTACCAGTGGACGTCCTGCAGCACGCCATCCCGATCGTCCGGCGGGACGATGCCCAGGTCAGTCGCGTAGCGCGCACGCCAGGCCTCGGGCAGGTCTTTGACGGCCAGCTTGCCCTCCAGCAGCGCCAGCTCCAGGTCGAAGCGCAGCATGACGTGCAGGTTGTAGGTGACCTCGTCCGCGTCGGTGCGGATCAGCGACGGCTGCACCTTGTTGATCGCCCGGTAGAAGGCGTCCAGCGGCACGGCGCCCAGTTGATCCGGGAACACGGCCTGAAGTTTGGGGTAGTGGAATGTCCAGAAGCCCCGGCTGCGGCCGACGATGTTCTCCCAGAGCCGAGACTGGCTCTCGTGCACGCCGGCCGAGGTGCCGCCGCCCAGCGGGGTGCCCTCGAAATCGGCCCGCACGCCCTGCTCATACATCGCGTGGCCGGCTTCGTGCACAGTGCTGAAGAGCGCGTCGCCCAGGTCGTGCTCGTTCACGCGTGTGGTGATGCGCACGTCACCGACGGAGAATTCGGTGGTGAAGGGGTGATGCGTCTTGTCCAACCGGCCGCGCTCGAAATCGTAGCCGATCCGCCGCGCAACCGCCAGCCCGAAATCCCATTGGGCGGCTTCGGGGAAGTGCTGGCGCAGGCAATGGTCATCGGCGGGTGGCTGGGCGGTGATGGCGCGCACGACGGGCACGAGTGCGCGGCGCAGGTCGGCGAACACTGCGGACACGGTCGCGGCCTTCATGCCGTAGTCGGCCTCGTCAATCAACGGGTCGGCGATGTGGTCGTAGGGCGCGAAGAATTCGGCGTAGCGCCGGCTGAGATCGAGCATCCGTTCGAGGTGTGGCTGCACTTTCTTGAAGTCATTTTCGGGCCGTGCTTCGGTCCAAACCTGGTAGCTCGCCGCCTGGTGGCTGGTCAGCTCGGCGACGAAGGCGGCCGGCACTTTGACCGCGCGCTCGAAGTTGCGTCGCGCCACGCGGATCAGCGCCGCGTCGTCGTGGTCCGACGGCAGGCTCTCCGCGTACGGCTGGAGGGCATCCAGCAGCCGGCCGATCGCCGGATCGGTGGCGCGCTCGTGGGCCAGGCGGCTCAGCAGCGCCATCTGCCGCCCCCGGGCCGCGGCGCCGCCGGGCGGCATATAGGTGGACTGGTCCCACGACAACAGCGCATTGGCGTGGTTCAGGTCGGAGGCTTCCAGGAGACGGGTTTTGAGTTCGGTCAGTTGGGTTTGCATGGGTGTATCTCTCTTTCCACGAGATTCTTTGCGCTGCGGCGCTCAGAATGCCCCCTACACGTCACGCCCGATGCGTCAGCGTCGCGCTCGCCTGTGCGGTCGGGAAGAGGACAACCCGCTCGACGTTGACGTGCGCGGGCCGTGTGGCAGCCCAGATGATTGCATCGGCGATGTCGGCGGGGGCGAGCGGCTGGAACCCCTGGTACGTCTTTTCGGCGCGCGCCTGATCCCCGTGATACCGCACCAGGCTGAACTCCGTCTCGGTCATCGCCGGCTCGATGCTGGTGACGCGAACGTTCGCGTCCAGCAGGTCCAGCCGCATGGACTTGTTCAGCATTTCGACGGCGGCCTTGCTGGCGCCGTAGACGTTGCCGCCCGGATAGGGTTCGTGTCCCGCGATTGAGGCGAGGTTGATCACGTGGCCGCGGCCCCGGGCGACCATGCCCGGCAGGATCGCGCGGGTGACGTAGAGCAGGCCCTTGACGTTGGTGTCAATCATCTCATCCCAGTCCGAAATCTGGCCTTCGTGCAGTTTGTCCAGCCCGCGTGAAAGGCCGGCGTTGTTCAGCAGCACGTCAACCGGCGCCCAGCGCTCCGGCAGGTTGCCGAGGACCCGGGCGACTGCGGCCTGATCCCGGACATCCAGCGTCAGGGGCAGCGCCTCGACGCCAAATTCAGCGTGCAGTTGGTCGGCGAGCGCTTGCACGCGCTCGCTGCGCCGCGCGGCCAAGATCAGGTGGCTGCCCTCCGCGGCAAACGCCCGCGCGCTCGCCGCGCCGATGCCCGAGCTCGCGCCGGTGATGAGGACGATGGTGTTCTTGATGGATGTCATGATTTACCTCATTCCCCGCAAAATCCCATCCAGCCGCGTCAAATCCAGCGCCAACAGCTTCGCCAGCTCGCGGCCGACGGCGATGAGATACGCGTCCCGCTGATCCGGTGGTCGGGCCTGAGCTGCGTTGCGCAGGGCCGCGATCAGCAGTTGGTCGGCGGGCGCCTCGATCGAGCCCAGCACGGCGCGCAGCCAATCGTGCCGTTCGGTGAAGCGCACGATCTCGGCCGCGTTGCAGAGATAGATCTGATCGAGGGTGCTCGGCGGCTGCGCGGGCAGGCGGTGGTAGACCTCCAGCCCGCGGCCGCTGCCGGCCACCAGCACATCCACAACCACCGGCACCTGCCGCTTCTGGCGCTGATCTTCGATGATCTCCGGGCTGTCCACGCCTGCGGCTACGAGTTGGCGGACGAACGCGTCGTCCTCAATGGTGACGTTGTAGATCAGCCCGTAAACGAGGCTGCCCCCGGCCGCGTCCGCCCGCACCAGCGCGCCGAACTCCGGGATGCGCTGATCCTGCTCCGAAATGAGCTGCCGACAGCCGACGGTGAAGCTGGTGGTGCTCGACCGCAGCACGCGGCCGACGATGGTGGCTTGGTCCATGCGTGTGTACTCCTGCCGAAAATTAGAACGCAGATGACGCTGATGAACGCTGATGCGTGGTAGTAACAACTTCAGTCGTTCTTCTTCCGCGATATAGGAAACTGCCCAGGAAAAGCAGATAGGGATCCGCCTGATTGACCTCCGAATCTGCGTTCCTCAGCGTGGATCAGCGTTTCGTTATCGTCTTCCTCCGCCGGTCAGCAGCTTGTTGGCCGCCTTGAACGAGACCTCGGGCCGCAGCCCGTTGCGCAGGAGGGTTTGGAACAACATCTGCTCCAGATCGCCTTTTTCTGCCTGGCCCACCACGGCCAGCTCGTGTGCGCGGGCCAGCACGTAGGGGTAACTGGTCGGCTCGCAGTTGGCGTAGACGGCGGCCTGGGCGAGATCCAGCTTGTCCCCATCGGACGCAATCCAGCCGGGGACCTCGATGCGCGCAATGGCGCTGTCCCGGCCCCGCTCCGGCCGGTTCATGTTCGCATAGAAGAAAGCGATCCGGTCGCCGCCGGAACGGGTGCGATAGCGGTCGTTGGCGTCGGAGTTCGGCTCGAACAGACCGGTGCGTTCGTCCGGCGCCAGCCCGTCGAACAGGGCGCGGTCGGTGAGCTGGATGAAATCGCCGCGGCGCAGCGACTCGCGGGTGATCTTCTCAATCGGCAGGTTGATCAGCTCCAGGATGCGGAGCACGTAGGCGCTGTCGGGGCGGTCCACGTAGCCCACCGGGATCGCCGCCGCCCGGCGCAGGCGCGCCATCTGGCCGGCGAAAAACTCGATCTCCTGGTTGAGCGTATCGGCGTGCTCCGGGTCGGGCTTCATCCAGGGCAGCAGCGGCCCGTCCACCATGCACACGATCGGCACCGCGAGGTCGCCGCCCAGGGCCGCGCGTTCGGCCTCGGCGAGATCGGCCAGCGCCTGGATTTCGCGGCGGTTGCGCTGCGCGCTGATGTACTCCGGCGTGCGCACCCGCCCGTCTTCGTCGTAGAGGTCGGCTTCCTGGAAGAAGATTTCGGGGACGCTGCTGACCGTGGGCGCACCACCGGTGCCGGCGCGCAGCACGATGGCGCCTGTGTTGAGCAGATAGTAGGACGCGAAGCTGTGCCGATCCGGGTAAATCTGGCTGCCGTCCGCGGCGATGAGGGTGTAGGTCGCCGGTCTGAGGTCCGGCCGGTGGCGTTCATCCAGGCGCGTGCCGAGCGGGAGCGCGCCGCGGCGCCATTCATCGGTCTCACGGGCGACTTTAATCTTGCGTTGGAGCTCGTCCGAGACTTCGGGATGGGCGGCCAGCGTCGCACGGGCCTGGAGCGTTTTTTCCGTCAGCTCATCGCGCCTGCTCGCGAGCGCGCGGCCCATCGCGTCCACTTGCCCGGTCAGTTTATTCAGCTCCAGCGCCACGTCCGCCTCCCGAACAGATTTTCGCACGCATTATAGCGCAAGTGGCGAGGTACTGGCAAACGATTGACAAAACGCGCGCAGTGACTTACAATCTTTTTCAAGGTAGCAAGTCCATCCATCATCCATCGGTCTTGGTCAAGGAGCGAGCCTCCATGCCGGAATCTCTCAATACTACCATCGCGCAGTTCAGCAGTGCCGGCGGGCGCTGGCAGCCGCGCGCGATCAATGTGCGCGCGGTGGAGCCGGCGGCCGATCTGCCGAGTGCACAGCGCGGCAGTCTGTTCATGCTGTTGGAGGTCATCGGCGGCGGGCCTGCACCGCTCCACCGGCAGTTGCTCAGCGCCGCGCAGGCCGCGTTTTACGAGAAAGGCGAGAATGTCGAGACTGCGCTGAAGCTTGCGGTGCGGAGCGTCCATTTGGCGCTGCATCAGGCCAACGAGAGCCAGCCGGGCGCACGCTGGCGGGCCGGCATCAGCCTGGTGTCCCGGTATGCCGATCAGTTGACTATCGCCCAGGCCGGGCCGGGCTTGGTGCTCGTCAGCCATCCCAAGACGGTGGATCAGTTCCCGGCAGAGTTCGGCGACTGGGGCGCGCCCCTGGGCGGCGATGAGGCGATTACGGTTCAAGTGTATGATGCCGTTGTCGAGCCGAACAGTATGTTGCTGCTGGCGCAAAGCGACTGGCTGCACAACGTCGCGCCGCAGGCGCTGGCCGTGGCTTCGGCCGCGCCGGACTTGTCGCTTGCCAACCAGTATTTAGGGCAGTTGGCCGGTCAAGCTGACTTGAGCGCGCTGCTGGTCCGGTTCAATAGCGTCATCCCGGAAGTTGTAGAGCCGCGCTCCCATACGCCGTCGTGGCCGGTCGAGACGCCGGCAGAGCCGGAGCGCGGCAAGGGTCTCCTGTCGAGCGTTGGCAAGCTGTTCGGTGGCCGGGCGGGTGATGAGCCGGCGCCGGCCGCCCCCGCGCTGCACGCCGCAGGCTCATCGCCTGCCTCGGTCGAACCGCCGGCGCCGCGGCCGGTCGTCATTCCCACGGCTGCGCCCGTCACGCCCGCGTCTTTTGAGCCGATTGATGATGAGATGTGGGATGAGGCCGAAGCGATTCCGCCGTCTCCCGCGACGGCCGAGCCGGAGCGCGAGCGAAAACGCGGCGGGCTTGGCGGGAAGTTCTGGCTGCTCCTCGCAGTGATCGGCATCCCGCTGCTGATCGCACTCCTGGTGTTGGCGATGATCTTCGGCCGTGCCCGGGTCGCACAACAGCAGTTTACGCAGCTGCTGGATGGCGCCACTACTGCGATCACCGAGGCGGAGGGTCTGACCGATGAGGCGCAGATCCGGCAGCGTCTGTCTGGGGCCAAGGATTTTCTGGACAAGGCGCGGACCAGCCGGCCGGACGATGCGCAGTTGGCCCAGCTCACGAGCCGCTATCAGGCGGTCCTGGACAAGGTGGATAAGGTCACACCCCTGTACGGCATCCTCCCGCTCTACTCGTTCCAGCAAGTTGGGCACAGCGCTGCGAGCACGCTGGTCAACGGTGACTCGCTCTTTGTGTTGGATCGCGGCCGTGGCGAGGTGAACCGTTTTGCGCTGTCTCCGCTGGGCGACAGCGTGACCTTTGATAAAGCCGTCGTACGAAAAGGTGATCAGTTGGATAACCAGGCGGTCGGCGACTTGCTCGACATGACCTGGGCGGAGGCAGCGGGGCCGAACCAGCGCAGCAAGCTGGTGGCGTTGGATGCCTCCCGCGGTCTGGTCGGCTATGACTCGACCTGGGGCACGGTGCGCTTGCCGCTGGGCGGAAGCAGCAAACTTGTGCGGCCGCAGCGGCTTGCCAGTTACAGCGGGAACCTGTACGTGGCGGATCCGGGCGCATCGCAAATCTGGCGGTTCCGGCCGGGCGCCAACGGGTATGAAGACGAGCCGGAAGCATATTTCGTCGAAGGCAAGCCGGTTGATCTTACCGGAATGCAGGCGATGGCGATTGACGGGAACATCTGGCTCCTTTACGCCGATGGCCGGCTGCTGAAATTCTTCCAGGGTGAGCAGCGTTCCTTTGAAATTCAAGGGGTGCCGGGCGGGCTGAGCGCGCCGACGGCGCTGGCTGTCCCGCTGGAAGGCGATCTGCTGTACATCCTCGACGCGGGCAACGGGCGGATTGTCGAGGTCACCAAGGAAGGCGCCTTCACGCGGCAGTTCCGCCCGCGTGAAAGCGCCTTCTTGCGCAGCGCGAGAAGCATGTACCTGAACGAAGCCTTGGGCAAGCTCTACCTGGTGACGCCGGATCAGCTCTATGTGGCGGATGTGCCCGCACCGGCCGCCGACACGACGGCTCAGCCGGCCGCAGCGCCCTGATCGAGCGCCGCGCATCGCGGAACAGAATGCTGACGGGCGCCGTCTCAGCACGAGGCGGCGCCCGTTTTGTGTGCGCCGGATAACTTGTGCAGCCATGGCGCACCAACGGCGATCAATCGCGTAGCGCGCCTTTTGGCATTCCGATTGAGGCGATTATAATCATGCTCATGAGTAGTACTGGCGCCAAGCATCATTCCCGCACCGGGCAGCGGACACTCCTCTCAGGTCTGCTGCTCGGTTTCCTGTTGATTCTTTTTGTGGCGGCGTTCGCCTACGTCGCCTACGCGTTCCTGGCCTGGGGGCAATCAGCCCTGGCGCAAGCGCCGGACATGCCGCCGCTCGTGCTGCCCAGGCTTGTGCGGCCTTCCTCGGCAGGCGGCGGCCAGGCATCGGGTGGCGCCTCGGCGTTCTTGCTGCCGCAGGGTCAGCGGACGCAAGATTCAGCCACGCAGACCATTAACCGCACTACGGTGTTGATCATGGGCGTGGATGCGCGGCCGGGCGCGCAGGCGCTGCGGACCGACAGCATCATCGTGCTCACGGTGAACCCGCAGACCGGTTCGGCCGGTATGCTTTCCATCCCGCGCGATATGGCGGTGCGCGATTCGGTGGGCGGCGAAACGGTCAAGGTCAACACGATTTACGGGCTGGGGCAGATTCGCGGATACCCCGGAGGCGGCCCCGAGTATCTGCGGCAAACCATCGCCGA
The DNA here is from genome assembly GCA_964647255.1 of uncultured Anaerolineales bacterium. Lineage (GTDB taxonomy): Bacteria > Chloroflexota > Anaerolineae > CG2-30-64-16 > CG2-30-64-16 > CAWJEL01. The sequence goes on from CAZYGI010000002.1 coordinate 35,455, forward strand.
GTTGACTGGCTACCCGGTGGATTACTACGTTACGATCAATTTCGAAGGCTTCAGGCAGATCATTGACCTGATCGGCGGGGTGGACATTGATGTGCCGAAGGATATCATTGACAAAGAGTACCCCACCGAGGACTACGGCACCGAGGAGCTTTACATCCCGAAGGGCCTCCATCATATGGACGGCACGCTCGCGTTGAAGTATGCGCGCACGCGTCACGGCGATAACGACTATTTCCGCGCCGCGCGGCAGCAGCAAGTGATCATGGCGATCAAAGACAAAGTCGCGCAGCCGGGCCAGATGGCGGCTCTGCTCCCGCGGCTGCCTGGCCTGACCATGGCCATGGCGAACTCGGTCCAGACCGATATGCCTGTCGAGCGGGTCATCGCTCTGGCGCGCTCCCTGGACAAGGCAAAGCTGGAGAACGTCACCCGTGTGGTCATTGATTCCAAGATGGGCGTGGTGTCTGACGATCCGAAGTGGGGCTACCTGTTGACGCCCGACATGAACAAAGTGCGCGCGGCCGCGGCGGCGATCTTTGCCGATGCGCCCTCCGGCATCTCGGCCGCGGAGGCGCAGCGGCAGACGATCCAGGCCGAGGCGGCGCGGATTGTGGTGCTCAACGGCACCCAGGAAAAAGGTCTGGCGTCCAAGACCCAGGCCAGCCTTATCACGGACGGGTTCAACGTCACGACGGTGGGCAACGCCGACCAGGATGACTATGCCGAGACCATGATCATCTCCCACGGTAACAAGGCGCCGACGACCGTTGAGGCGTTGGCGCGGCGGCTTAACGTTTCGCCCGACCGGGTTAAATCCGGCGAACCCTCTGACGCGGCCGACATCACCGTGATCGTCGGCGCGGATCAGATGACCTCTGATCAGTAGGTCGCAGCGCGATGACCTGGGTCCGTGAGGAGCAGCATGCGATTGCACGAAATTATGTCCCTGACCCGCGGGCGTTCGATCTCCGCTAACATCAATCCGACGCTGGAAGTGCGCGCCGGATTCGCCGCCGACTTGATGAGCGACGCGCTGCGGTATGACTTGTCCGGCGCGCTGCTGGTCAGCGGTCTCGCCACCCCCCAGGTGGTGCGCACGGCGGAGATGGCGGACGTCTCGGCCATCCTGATGGTGCGCGGCAAGGTCCCGGCGCAGGAGACGCTCGATCTGGCCGATGAGTTGGGCATCGCCTTTCTTGGCAGCGAGATGACGATGTTCGAGGCCTGCGGCCGCCTGTTGGCAGCGGGGCTGCCGGCGTGCAAACGCTTCAACGGTTAAGTATGACACCCTCTCACGTCCAGAAAGCGCAGGAGCTGGTCTACGAGCTGAAGATCGGCGATATCATGACCCGCCGGCTTCATACCGTGGCCCCCGATACACCGATGCGCGAGGTGAAGAACATCCTGCGCGATCACCGCATCTCCGGGCTGCCGGTGCTCTCCGACGGGCATCTGGCCGGGATCGTCAGCATCCAGGATCTGATCCACGCGCTCGAAAAGAACGACATGGACGCGCCGGCGGCGCACTACATGACTTCGTTGCTGCACACGATCCGAGAGCAGGAGCTGGCGGTGCACGCGCTGCAAGTTTTTGCTCTTGCCAGCGTGGGCCGCCTGCCTGTTGTGGATGAAGAGGGCCGGCTGGTGGGGATTATCACGCCGGGCGACATCACCCGCGGCTTGCTGCGGGCGCTGGAAAAAGCCTACCAGGAAGAGGAGATCCGCCGCTACCGGGTCAAACATGTCTTTGAGGACATCACCTCCGATCAGACGAGCCTGATTCTGCGCTACCATATCGCCGCGCGGGACTTCAACGCCGCCGGCCGCGCCTCCAGCCAGCTCAAGCAGACCCTTAATCGTCTTGGCATTGATCCGCGGATCGTCCGCCGCGTCGCCATCGCCTCCTACGAGGCGGAGATGAACGTCGTGATCCACAGCGCCGATGGCGGCAACCTGGCGGCCGAGATCACCCCCGATGTGATCGCCCTGATCGTCTACGACACCGGGCCGGGGATCCAGGACGTGGATCGGGCCATGGAGCCCGGCTTCTCAACCGCACCCGACTGGATTCGCGAGATGGGGTTCGGCGCCGGCATGGGGCTGGCGAACATCAAGGCGTGCGCCGATCACATGTCCCTGCAGTCATGGCCGTTGAAGGGGACGCGGCTTGAAGTTGTGATCAACCTCAAGCCCACCGAAGAAAGGGCAAAAGATGAAGCTGAACCAGATCGTTGAGGCGTTAGCGCTCGGCGTCGCTGCGGGGGAGCGCAATCTGGGCGCCGAAGTGACCGGTGGTTACACCTCGGACTTGTTGAGCTGTGCGATGGCCGGCGCAGTCGCCGGCGATGTGTGGGTGACGCTTCAGGGCCATTTGAACGTGGTGGCGGTCGCCATGCTGAACGATCTCGCCGGCGTGATTGTCGCGGAAGGCAAGCCGATTGCCCCCGAAGCGCTGGCCAAGGCGGATGCAGAGGGGATCCCGTTCCTCACCACAAACATGGACGCCTACGAGCTCTGCGGCCGGCTTTGGGCGCTGGGGATCAGAGAGGATGGACGATAGACTGCTGACGACGAACAACGGCGCAGCGGTTTTGGCCCGTCAGCACCCTTTGTCGTCCGTCTGTCGTCCGTTTGTCGCTGATCTTCACCTCCACACGGTCCTCTCTCCGTGCGCCGAGGTTGAGATGATCCCCCCGTTGATTGTGCAGCAGGCGTTGGCAGTGGGGCTGAGCCTGATCGCAATCACAGACCATAATGCCGCGGCCAATTGTGCGGCGGTCATCGCAGCGGCGCAGGGCACCGGGTTGGCCGTCCTGCCCGGCATGGAAGTGCAGACCGCGGAGGAAGTCCATGCGGTTTGTCTCTTCGATACGGTCGAGCAGGCGCTGACGTGGCAGGGCACCGTCTTCGATCACTTGCCGGATCAACCTAACGCCGAGGATTTCTTTGGCGCGCAGTATGTCGTGGACGCGACGGGGGAGTATCTCCGCACGGAAACGCGCATGCTTGCGACCTCCACAGACCTGCCGCTTACGGATGTTGTCCGCCGGGTCAACTTGTTGGGCGGCATCGTCATCCCCGCGCACGTGGATCGGCCTGCGTTCAGCCTTCTGGCGAACCTCGGCTTTGTCCCGCCCGACCTGGCCGTGCCTGCGCTGGAACTCTTCCGGTTGACCGATCCCGCGCGCGCCCGCGCAACCTGGCCTGAGCTGGCCGTGTTTCCCTTGATTCGCAGCGGCGATGCGCATCGTCTGAGTGAGATCACCCCCGCCCTGCGCCTCTCGTTGGCCGAGCCGACCGTCGCCGAGATCGCTCTCGCGCTGGCGCAGCGCGCCGGCCGCAGTTTTTCCATCTGATTTCCCTGCGTCCTGGGTTGATATGACACAGGTCATGGTCGGTCATTCCGCACCGTGCTATCCTGGGCAGCGTGATCGGTGATAGATTTCACTCGGATCACACATTGCGCCCGGGCACCACGCCGGGCGTTGGCACGTTATCCTACAGTTGATCCCAAGTTGAGGACGGAAGCACTGATGATTGAAGACTTCACCTCTTTTGACCTGGCGCCGCTTGACAAAATCCTTGAGGAGTATGCGGGACAGCGCGGGGCTGTGATTCCTATCTTGCAGCACGCGCAAGAAGCCTACGGCTATCTACCGAAAGAGATCCTCGCCGAAATCTCCAAGCGAACGGCGATTCCCTTAAGCCGTCTGATCGGCGTGGCGACTTTTTACGCCCAGTTCAGGCTGACCAAGCGCGGCAAGCATCTGATCCGGGTGTGTGATGGGACGGCCTGTCACGTGCGCGGCGCGCCGAAGTGCATCGAAGCTGTCGAGCATACGCTGAACGTTCCGGCCGGCGGCACCTCGGCAGACTACGAATACACCATGGAGATCGTCTACTGTCTTGGTTCGTGTGGCTTGGCGCCCGTTGCTGTCGTGGATGACAAAGTCCACGGCCGGTTGACGCCGAACAGCCTGGTCGAGCAGTTGCAGACGCTGTAGTTGCGGCCACAGGCTGAACGCCCATGCTCGAGTTGGCCCTGCACGTCCTGGACATCCTGCAGAATGCTGTCGAAGCGGGGGCAACCCGCGTCACTTTGACAATCGCTGAGGACATCCCGGCCGACGCCCTGACGATCGTCGTGGCCGACAACGGTCGCGGCATGGATGCCGGTACGGTCGCCCGGGTGACCGATCCGTTTTACACCACCCGGACGACGCGTCACGTAGGCCTGGGGCTGCCCCTGGTTGCGATGGCCGCGGAACAGACTGGGGGGCGGCTGACGATTCGTTCGCAGCCGGGCGCCGGCACAACCGTCTCCGCCACCTTCGGCCTGAGTCATCCGGATCGCCAACCGTTAGGTGATATGGCCGCAACGGTGCTGACATTTCTGTTGTCCGATCGGGCGCCCGAACTCCATTACACACATCGAATCTGTCGGAGCGACTCCGACGAGGGACTTTGGCGGGTGTTCGATTTCGACACGGCGGAAATCCGCGCCGAGCTGGGCGATTTGCCGCTCGGCCACCCGGCGGTGGCGCGTTGGCTGGTGGAATTTCTCGAAGAAGGCGAAACCGGGCTGCGGGCTGAGTGAGACATGCAGTTGCTGTGGAGCACGGCTCACGGAGCATGCGGCGCGAATCATGAATGGGAGATGACCGATGCCCAAACTGAAATCATTGGATGATCTAAAGCGGGTTCGTGAGGAGGCGCAGAGCACCCTCAAGACCCGCCTGGATACCGGCACGACCATTATTGTCGGCATGGGGACGTGTGGGATCGCCGCGGGCGCGCGCGAGACCATGCACGCCATTCTGGATGAGCTGGCCGCGCGCCAGATAGATGCCCACGTCACCACCGTCGGCTGCATCGGCCAATGTGTCAAAGAGCCGTTGGTGGACATCGAGCAGGCCGGCCAGCCGCGCATCACGTATGCGAACGTCCGGCCGGACATGGTGGCGCGTCTGATCGAGGAGCACTTGATCAAGGGCCAACCCGTGGCCGAATGGGTCGTGGGACGCATGTAAGGAGGAATCATGGAACAAACAAACTCGCTTGAAGCGCTGATTAAGCGGGCGATCCAGCTTGAAATTGAAGCAGAGACTTTGTACACGAATGCCGCGGCGACGGTCAAGGATGATGCCGTCCGTCAACGGCTGCAAGAGATGGCGGCTCAAGAGCGCGGGCACAAGACGAAGCTGGAGGACATCCTGGCCGGCAACGTGCGTTGGGCCATCCGGCGGTCAAAAGCCGAGCCGGTGCAGGATTTGCGGCTGAGCGATCATCTGGTCGGCGGGTCGCTCGATGCGAATGCCGATTATCAGGACGTGCTGCTCTTTGCCGCGCGCCGCGAGAAGACCGCGCATGAGTTCTACAAGGCGATGGGCGAGATGGTGGACGATAAGCTCACCCAGAGCGTGTTCGAGATGCTGGCCGCCGAGGAATTGCGCCACAAGTACGTGCTTGAAAAGACTTACGAGGAAGTCGTTTACAAGGACTTCTAGCAGATGGCATATGGCGTATGGCATTTAGCACGCGGCTAAACGCGCATGGCTGACGGCCGGTGATGGATCAGGCGCCCTCCGGTGCTCCACGCCGGAAGCGACGAACCACAGTCCATAAGCTCCAAGCTATACGCTCTACGCCAAGACAAGGACAGATCGGTCATGGATGATGTATTGTTGACCAATGAGCCACTGACCGCCGCACCGCGCTACCGCGCGGACGTGTTGCTTTGCGGTGGGACGGGGTGCCACTCGTCCGGCTCGCACGAGACGTTGAAGGCCATGGAGGCCGAACTCGCGCGCCGCGGTTTGTCGGATGAGGTGCGCCTGGTGCACACCGGGTGCCGCGGCTTCTGCTCGATGGGCCCGGTCATGATGATCTACCCCGAGGGCATCCTGTATTGCCAGGTGCAGGCGAGTGATGTGCCGGAAGTGGTCGAGGAGACGCTGCTCAAGGGCCGCACGGTCCAGCGCCTGGCCTACCAGGAGCCCACGCAGCATAAGGCGCTGCCGCTCTACCACGATATCCCCTTCTACGGTAAGCAGATTCGCATCGCACTGCGCAACTGCGGCTTGATTGACCCGGAGAGTATAGACGAGTACATCGCCCACAACGGTTACGCGGCGTTGGGCAAGGTCCTCAGTGAGATGACGCCCGAGGACGTGCTGCGGGAGATGAAGGATTCGGGGCTGCGCGGCCGCGGCGGCGCGGGGTTCCTCACCGGCCTCAAATGGGAGTTTGCACGGCGCAGCCAGAACTTCCCGAAATACGTCATCTGCAACGCGGATGAGGGCGACCCCGGCGCATTCATGGACCGTTCCATCCTCGAAGGCGACCCCCACAGCGTGATGGAAGGCATGACCATCGCCGCGTACGCCATCGGTGCACGCGAGGGCTACATCTACTGCCGCGCCGAGTATCCGCTGGCGATCGCCCGGCTGAAGACCGCGATCGCCCAGGCGCATGAATATGGCCTGTTGGGCGAGAACATCCTCGGCGCCGACTTCAGCTTTGACTTGAAAGTCAAGGAGGGCGCTGGCGCCTTTGTCTGCGGCGAGGAGACCGCGTTGATGGCCTCGATCGAAGGCAAGCGCGGCGAGCCGAAGCCGCGGCCGCCTTTCCCCGCCGTGTCCGGCCTCTGGCAGAAGCCCTCCAACGTCAACAACGTCAAGAGCTACGCCATGTCGCCCCAGATCATCCTCAAAGGGGCGAAATGGTTTAAGAGCATCGGCCCGGAGAAGTCGCCCGGCACCGCCATTTTTGCCCTGACCGGCAAGATCAACAACACCGGCCTGATCGAAGTGCCGATGGGCATCTCGCTGGGCGAGATCATCTTCGACGTGGGCGGTGGCATCCCGAAGGGCAAGCCGTTCAAGGCGGTTCAGACGGGCGGGCCGTTGGGCGGCTGTCTGCCGGCTTCGGCGTTGAACACGCCGGTGGATTTCGATTCCCTCACCGCCGCCGGCGCGACGATGGGCTCCGGCGGCATGATCGTGGTGGACGAAGACACCTGCATGGTGGAATTCGCCAAGTACTTCCTGGAGTTCGCCACCGCCGAATCGTGCGGCAAGTGCGTGCCGTGTCGCGTCGGCGGCCGGCGCCTGCTGGAAGTCCTCACCCGGATCACCGAGGGCAAGGGCACGCATGCGGATCTTGACCAGATTAAGTATCTGTCCAAGAACATGAATGCGGCATCGCTCTGCTCGTTGGGCCAGCTCACTCCCGGCCCGGTGATGTCGGGGCTCCGTTTCTTCGAGCAGGAATTCCTCCAGCATATCGAAGACAAGCGGTGTGATGCGGGCCAGTGCAAGGCCCTGGTGCGCGCCAAGTGCATCAATGCCTGCCCGGCCGGCGTGGACAGCCCGGCGTACCTGGCGCTGGTGGCCCAGGGCAAGTATGCTGAAGGGCTGGAGATCCATCGCCAGCGCAACCCGTTCGCCCTGGCCTGCGGCCGCGTCTGTCCGGCCTTCTGCGAGCAGCGCTGCCGCCGCGGTGAAATTGACGAGGCGATCAGCATCCGCCTGGTCAAGCGGTTCATGGCCGATCAGGAGTTCGAGCATCCCTGGACGCCGGTGGCGACCGAAGCAGCCAAGAGCGAGAAAATCGCCGTCGTGGGCGCGGGCCCCGCGGGCCTGACTGCCGCCCTCCGCCTGGCGACCAAGGGCTACAAGGTCACGGTCTTTGAGAAGCTGCCAGTCCCCGGCGGCATGATGGCCGTCGGCATCCCGGAATACCGCCTGCCGAAGGAGCCGCTCTTCGCCGAGATTGCCAACATCGAGCGGGCCGGCGTCGAGATCCGCTGCAACCAGGCGTTGGGCACCGACTTCAGCGTGGATAGCCTGCTCAAGCAGGATGGCTACAACGCCGTGATTCTGGCGATCGGCGCCCATAAGAGCCGCAAGCTGGGCATTCCCGGCGAGAAGAACACCGGCGTGCTCCACGGCACCGATTTCCTGCGCGAGGTCGGCCTCTACAATCGCCGCCAGGCCGAGAACGATCGCTTTGTGCCCGGCGTTGCCACCATCATCGCCAACAAGCGCGTCGCGGTGATCGGCGGCGGCAATGTGGCGCTGGATGCGGCTCGCACGGCCTGGCGCCTCGGCGCGAAGGAAGTGCATGTGGTCTACCGCCGCCAGCGCGAGGCGATGCCGGCCTACGCCGAGGAAGTCCGGGCCGCAGTGGAGGAGGGGATCAAGTTCCACTTCCTGGCGAACCCGATCAAGGTGCTGGGCGACGGCTATGTGACCGGCCTCCTCGTTCAGCGCCAGCGTCTGGGCGAGTTCGACAACACCGGCCGGCGCCGGCCACTGCCCATCGAGGGCGATGAATTCACCCTGGATGTGGATGTGGTCATCCCGGCCATCGGCCAGACCACCGACACGTCATGGATGGAAGGCACCGGCATTAATGCGACGCGTTCGAGCACCTTCGAGGTGAACGAGGCGTTCGTCACCACGCAACGCGGCGTGTTCGCAGCGGGCGATGCGGTGAGTGGACCTGCGACCGTGGTGGAGGCCGTGGCCCAGGGCAACCTGGTCGCCGTCGCCGTGGACACGTGGCTGCGCACCGGTGAGATCGAAAAACCGCGCTACGAGACCCCGCGGGCCGATATCGTCCAGCTTTACAACCTGGACGAGTATGCGAACGCTGTCCGGCCGCATGTGCCTGAGCTCGAGCTGGAAGCGCGCGACGGCTCGTGGGCCGAGGTCGAGTTGGGCTTCGCCGAGAAAGTCGCGCGCGAAGAAGCTAAACGCTGCCTCCGCTGTGATCTTGAGTGGCTGGATTACATGAAGATCCCGCGGCCGGCGGATACAGTGACTGCGTGAGAGGAATCCAGATGGCAGCCGTAAACATCACCATCAATGGTCAGCAGATCCAGGCTCAGATGGGCCAGACGATCTATGAGGCGGCCGCAGCGGCAGGGATTGACATCCCCGTGCTCTGTCACCACCCGGCGTTGCCGCCGGAAGGGGCCTGCCGTATCTGCCTGGTCGAGATCGAGAAGCAACGCAATCTCCAGCCATCTTGCACCTTCCCCGTCACTGAGGGCATGGTGGTTCACACCGAGTCGGAGCGGGTGATCGCCTCGCGCAAGTTCGTGTTGGAGATGATCTTCTCGGAACGCGTTCACTACTGCATGTACTGTCCGCTGAGCGGCAGCGACACCGGCTCGCAGTGCGAGCTGCAACGCCTGGGGTACCGCTACGGCCTGGCAAACTGGCAGTTTGCGCCCAACTACAGCAAGGATTGGGGCGTGGATGCGTCGCGCAAGTACTTCCTGATGGATCACAGCCGCTGCATCCTGTGCCGCCGGTGCGTGCGAGCCTGTGACGAGATCGTGGCGAATCACACCCTGGGTGTGCGGGAGCGCGGGGCACGCACCATGATCATCGCGGATGACGATGTGCGGTTCGGCGATTCGAGTTGTATCTCCTGCGGCACCTGCCTCCAGGTGTGTCCGACCGGCGCCTTGATTGACCGCCGCAGCGCCTACATGGGCTTCGGCTCTGACTTCACCCACACGCACACGACCTGCCTGGCGTGCCCTGTCGGCTGCGATGTGGATGCGTTGGTCCGCAGCAATCACCTCATCCGTGTGGAAGGCATTTGGGATGCGCCGAACCGCGGGCTGCTGTGCGTCCACGGCCGGTTCGAGACGGTTGAACCGCAACCGGAACGGGTGAAGGCGCCGCTGATGCGCCGCGATGGCGCCTGGGCCGAGGTGAGCTGGGATGAGGCGCTGGCGACCGTCGCCCGGCAGTTCAAGGCTGCTGGCGGCGTCGCGGGGCTGGCCTCCCCGCGGGCCACCATCGAGGAGCTGGCGGCGTTCAAGGCGTTGATGGATGGCATAGGCAGCCAGGAAGCCGGCCTGATCTACGGCGCAGCGCCGGCCGACGTCGCACCCCAGGCCGGCCTGGCCGACCTGGATGCAGCCGATACGATCGTCGTGGTGGCCGGCAAGCCGCTGGACGAGCAAAAGGTTGTCGGCTACGTCATTCGCCGTGCGGCCGAGCGCGGAGCCCGGCTGATTGTAGCCGCCGCCGAGCCGAACGCCCTGGACGCGTACGCCGCCCTCTGCCTGGGCCTGGATGAGCTGGACAAACTGTCCGCCGAAGTCGCCGCAGCCAGCCGGCCGGTCGTGCTCTACGCCGCCGATCTGCCGTCCGCGGCCCTGGCGGCTGTGAAAGCCCTGGACAAGGCCAAATTCATGCCGCTCTACACCGGCGCGAACGCTGCCGGCGCCGCCAGGCTGGGCCTGACGAGCCGGCCGGTGCAAGGGCAAGCGCTGTTCGTGCTGGCCGCGGATGAGATCCCCGACGGGCACAACCTGCCCGCCGCCGGCTTCACCGTCGTGCAGTCCGCCTATCGCACCCGCTGGACCGACGTCGCGGACGTGATCTTGCCGGCGTTGGCCTGGACGGAGAAGCAAGGACACGTGATCAATCTCGAGGGCCGCGAACTGCCGGTCGCGGCGTGCATCCAGCCGCCCGCGGGCGTCCAGGCCGACGTGGCGACATTGGCGGCTTTGACTGAGCGGATGGGCCGGTAGGAGGGATAGAATGTCCGACGAAATCACCATTGCCAGCGATTGGATGTGTGGCTGCGCGGGCTGTCATATGTCGTTCCTGGATATTGACGAGCGCATCGTGGATCTAGTGCAGGCTGCGACGCTGCTCTCGACCCCGATTACCGACCTGAAGCACCCGCCCAAGGAAGGCGTCACGGTCGGCATCCTCGAGGGCGGGGTCAACAACTCGGCTAGCGAGGCCGTCGCCAAGATGTTCCGCGAGCGCTCCAAGCTCTTGATCGCGTTCGGCGATTGTGCGGTCTTCGGCGGCGTGCCCGCCATGCGCAACACCTGCGGCATTCAGGAGGCGCTGAAGCGCGCATACATCGAGAGCGAATCCACCACGGACGGCCGGATTCCCGACGACCCGGAGCTTGCCGTTATGCAGGAGACGCGCGCTGTGGACCAGGTGGTGCCGGTTGATATCTATCTGCCCGGCTGCCCGCCCTCGGCCGACGCGATCTGGCATGTGCTCAGCGAGCTGCTGGCGGGCCGGATGCCGAAGCTGCAAGGAAAGTATCTGGACTGGCATTGAGGGAGAGATGATATGGCACAGAAAATCACCATCGAACCGGTGACTCGCATCGAGGGCCACGCCAAAGTCACCGTGCATATCAGCGATGAGGGCGAGGTCGAGCGCGCGATCTTCCACGTCAATGAGTTCCGCGGCTTTGAGAAGTTCTGCGAAGGGCGTATGTTCTTCGAGATGCCGTTGATCACCGAGCGCACCTGCGGCATCTGCCCCGTGAGCCATCACCTGGCCGCAGCCAAAGCGTGCGATCAGATCATCGGCGCCGATCCGCCGCGGCCGGCCAAGCTGCTGCGCGAGCTGATGCACATGGGCCAAATCATCCAGTCGCACTCGATGCACGTCTTTGAGCTGGCCGGCCCGGACCTGCTGCTCGGTTTCGACCACGATCCCAAGACCCGCAACGTGGTGGGCCTCTACCAGGCCGATCCGGGGCTGACCGTCAAGGCGATCTCCCTGCGCAAGTTCGGGCAGGAGATTATCGCCGCGCTGGGCGGCCGCCGCGTCCATCCAAACTTCGCGGTGCCCGGCGGCGTCAACCAGACCCTTTCGCTCGCGTCCCGCGACGCCATCATCGGCCAGGTGGATGAGATGATCGGCTTTGTCCAGGCTGGGATCGGGATCATCAAGGGGTGGATGGCCGCGCATCAGGAGGACATGGAGAAGTTTGCCGTCCTCCAGACCGGTTACCTCGGCATGGTTGGCCCCGACAACGCCGGGGAGCTGTACGATGGGACCGTGCGCTTGGTGGACAAGAACCGGCAGGAGATCGAGAAGTTCGATGGCCGGAAGTATCTTGACTACATCGCCGAGCGGACCGAGCCGTGGACGTATCTCAAGTTCCCATATTACAAGAAGTGGGGCTACCCCCAGGGTGTCTACCGCGTCGGGCCGCTCGGCCGGCTCAACGCCGCGCAGAAGATGGCGACGCCGCTGGCGAACGCCGAATACCAGGTCTTCGAGCAGATTCGCGGCGGCAAAGTCGTCGAGGGCACGCTCTACTATCATTATGCCCGTCTGATCGAAGATCTGTACGCGGTCGAGCGCGTGCGCGAGATCCTGGAAGACCCGGACGCCCTGGGCAAAGACATCCAGAACAACCGGCCGGTGACCAACGCCGAGGGAGTTGGTGTCATTGAGGCCCCGCGCGGCACCCTGTGGCACCACTACTGGGTGGACGAGGACGGCAAGCTGGAGAAGGTCAACCTGATCGTTGCCACCGGCAACAACAACTGGGCCATGACCGCCGCGGTGGACTCGGTCGCTAAGACCTACCTGGATGGCAAGAACGTCACCGAGGGCGCGCTCAACCGCATCGAAGCCGCGATCCGGGCCTACGACCCCTGCCTCTCCTGCTCGACCCATGCCATTGGCCAGATGCCGCTGGAGCTGGTGTTCGTGGACCGGGATGGCAACGAGATCCGGAGATATACGCGAGACTAAGCGTCATTACGAGGAGTGGAGTAACGAAGCAAGCCTGGTCATATACTGGGGATTGCTTCGGGCTAACGCTTTCGCAATGAAATGGGCGGAAACGTTCCGGCGATCGTGTAAATGTGGGCAAGGGCCAGGCGCTTCGCAAGTGCCTGGCCCTTTTTGTCTCCTCTCCTGCGCTAGGTCATAGACTTCGCCGCCATTTCCGGTATCATACGTCACACATCCTGCATACGGAGCATCCATTGCGTACACTGGTGATCGGTTACGGTAACCCCAGCCGCCGTGATGATGGGGTTGGTCTGGTTGTGGTCAACGGCCTGCGCGCACGCCTGGGCCAGCCCCCCTTGGTCGAGGGGGAAGACGGCTATGATGGCCTCGGCGGCGCGGTGGACACCCTCTTCCTCCAGCAGCTCATGCCCGAGCTCGCGGAGACGCTGGCGCAGTATGACCGCGTTTGGTTTGTGGACGCGCATGTCGGCCTTATCCCGGACCTCGTGCGGCGCGTCCCGCTGGCGCCGAACACCGACCCAGCCCTCGTATCCCACCATGTCAAGCCTGAGGCGCTGCTGGCGCTCGCCGGGCAGTTCTACGGTGCCGCGCCAGATGCAGAACTGTTCTCGATCCGCGGGTATGACTTTGATTTTGGTGAGACCATGAGCGAAGCGACGGCGGACGGCGCGCGGCAGGTGGTCGAGCAGTTGTGGCAGAGGCTCGTCTGAAACGGGGCCGCCGGCGGGTGGAGCCAGCTTCCAGCGGTTTTGGGTAATTGACAGTAGTATACCATCATCGTACAATTAGCCCTGCGCCTCTTTATATCGTGAGGTTGGGATATAAACCAGGAAGGAGGGTGAGATGGCTTTCGTCAGAGACTTATTGCGAGGTAAGCCCGGGGAAATCTGGACGATTGGTCCGCAGGATATGGTCTACAGAGCGCTGCAGGTGATGGCCGACAAGAACGTCGGCGCGCTGCCAGTGGTGGAGGCCGGTCAGCTTGTCGGCATGTTTTCGGAACGCGACTATGCCCGGAAGGTGATCCTGAAGGACAAAAGCTCTCGGGCGACCGCTGTGGGTGAGCTGATGAGCCACCCCGTGATTTGTGTCGGCCCGGATGATACGCTCGAGACCTGCATGCAGCTCATGACGACGGCTCGCATCCGCCACCTGCCGGTATGCGACGGCCAGCGGATGATTGGCATGGTGAGCATCGGGGATGTGCTCAAGACAGTCATCACCGATCAGCAGGTTCTGATCAAAGACCTGGAGAACTACATCGTTGGCGCGCGAAGCTGAAGGCGGTGCTGGGCGGCCGGCCCGGATGGCGCATCCGCGAAGTGGGCGGCCGGTTTCGCCAGCCGCCCAGCGCCTTTCTTGACCCATTGAGCATGCTCCAGCAACGGAGGAAATGGAGTTCGCGCATGGTTGCAATCAGCGACACGGTAGACCTTGCTCCGTTGGATCCGGTCTTTGCCAAATATGAGGGCAAGAAGGGCGCGCTGATCCCCATCCTGCAGCGGGCGCAGGCGATTTACGGCTACCTGCCCGTCGCGGTCTTGCAGGCCATCGCCGACCGCACGAACGTCTCGCTGGGCAAGGTCTACGGAGTGGCGACCTTCTACGCGCAGTTCTACCTGCAACGCCGCGGCCGGCACGTGCTGCGGGTGTGCGACGGCACCGCGTGCCACGTCAAGGGTGCGCCTGCGCTGCTGACCGCGGTCGAGGACGAGTACGGCATCGCGGCGGAAGAGACCACCGAGGATGGTCAATTGACCATGGAGATCGTCTATTGCCTGGGCTCTTGCGCGCTTGCGCCGGTGACCGTGGTGGATGGCAAGGTGGTCGGCCGGGTGAAACGGGAGACGCTGCTGCGGCAGCTCAAGCGGCAGGTCACAGCCGAGTGAGGCGGGCGGCAGCGTACAACCCAGCAGGGGTCCCCTCGCAGTAATGAACCGGTCGAGGTTGACGGAGGCCACATGGTTGTGTTGACGGACACCGTAGCGCAGCGGCGGGCGGAGGCCCGGCAGCGGTGGGACGCGAAGACGGGCGCGCCCCTGTACATCACCGTGGGCATGGGCACGTGCGGACTGGCCGCGGGCGCGCAAGACACTCTGACCGCCATCGAGGCGGAGTTGGATCACCGCGGCTTGAGCGCGGCCATCTCGCAGGTGGGCTGCGTTGGCATGTGCTCCTATGAACCGATGGTCGAGCTACAATCGGCCACCAAGGGGCGCATGAACTACGGCGGGGCAGGCCCGGAGGTCATCCCTGAAATCTTCGCATCCTATTTCGACGGCGCGCCTCTGGAGCATGCGGTCGTCGTTGGCGAAGTCGTGCCCGACGCCACCGTCGCGGCCGGCCACACGCTCCAATCCCTCGCGTTCGTCCACCCTAAAGAACATCACCGCATCCCCTTCCAGGAAAAGCAATTGCGCGTGGTGCTGAGTAACTGTGGCCTGATTGATCCCGAATCGCTCGACGACTACCTGGCCATGGACGGCTACGCCGCGCTGGAAAAAGTCCTGGCGACCATGACGCCGGAGCAGGTCATTGAGGAGATGATTCGGTCGGGGCTGCGGGGCCGCGGGGGCGGCGGGTTCTCCACCGGCACCAAATGGAAGCTGGCGCGGCAGACCCAGCGCTGGCCCAAGTACGTCATCTGCAACGCGGACGAGGGGGACCCCGGCGCGTTCATGGATCGCTCTACACTCGAAGGCGACCCGCACTCACTCATCGAGGGGATGATCATCGCCGGTTACGCGATCGGCGCGCAGGCGGGCTACATCTACTGCCGCGCCGAGTACCCGCTGGCGATCCGCCGGCTGGAGATCGCGCTCGAAGAAGCCCACAGGCTCAACCTGCTTGGCGATCACATCCTCGGCTCCGATTTCAGCTTCGGCATTTTTATCAAGGAGGGCGCGGGCGCGTTCGTCTGCGGCGAGGAGACCGCGCTGATGGCCTCGATCCAGGGCGAACGCGGCCAGCCCTGGCCCCGGCCACCCTATCCTGCGGTCTCCGGCCTGTGGGGGCAGCCGAGCAACGTCAACAACGTCAAGAGCTACGCCTACGTCTCGCGCATCATGCGCCTGGGCGCCGACTGGTTCCGCTCGCTCGGCACCCAGGGCAGCCCCGGCACCGCAATCTTCGCGCTGAGCGGCATGGTCAACCGCACCGGCCTGATCGAAGTGCCGATGGGCGTCACCCTGGGCGAGATCATCTACGACGTGGGCGGGGGCGTCCCGGAAGGCCACAAATTCAAGGCCGTCCAGACCGGCGGCCCGCTCGGCGGCTGCTTGCCCGAGGCGTACCTCGACACCCCGGTGGACTTTGACTCGCTCCGAGCCGCGGGCGCGGTGATGGGGTCGGGCGGCATGATCGTGGCGGACGAGACCACCTGCATGGTCGAATTCTCAAAGTATTTCATGAAGTTTGTGGTGGACGAAAGCTGCGGCAAGTGCCCGCCGTGCCGCATCGGCAGCACCCGCATGTTGGAGATCCTGGAGCGCATCACCTCGGGGCACGGCGAGCTGGCGGACCTCGACCGCATGCGCGAGATCGCGGAGGGGATGCAGAAGGGGTCGCTGTGCGCGCTGGGTCAGTTGGCCCCATCGCCGGTGCTCTCCGCGCTGCGCCATTTCGAGGACGAGTTCCTGGCGCACATCAAGGAGGCGCGCTGCCCGGCTGCGAGCTGCCAGATGCTCGTCCGTTCCCGCTGCGTCAGCGCATGCCCGGCCGGCGTGGATGTGCCCGCGTACCTGTCGCTGATCGCCCAGGGCCGCTACGCCGAGGCGCTGGCCGTCCATCGCGACGCCAACCCCTTCGCGCTGATCTGCGGCCGCGTGTGTCCGGCGTTCTGCGAGAAACGCTGCCGCCGCGGGGACATTGACGAGCCGATCGCCATCCGCCAGGCCAAGCGTTTCATGGCCGACCAGCTCTTCGACGTGCCGTGGCTGCCGCCCAAGATGGCGCCGCAGAAGCACATCAAGGTAGCCGTGGTCGGCGCGGGCCCGTGCGGGCTGACGGCCGCACTCCGCCTGGCGCAGCGCGGCTACCAGGTGACCGTCTTCGAGCGGATGCCGCGGCCGGGCGGCATGATGACCTACGGCATCCCCGCCTACCGGCTGCCGCGCGAGGCGCTCTTCGCCGAGATCGAGCACATCTGGCGCGCGGGGGTCGAGTTCCGGTCGAACATGGAGCTGGGCAGCGATTTCACGATCAAGAGTTTGCAGGCGGACGGGTACAAGGCGATCGTCCTGGCGCTGGGCGCGCACCGCAGCCGCAACCTGGGCGTGAAAGGCGAGGACAAGCGCGGAGTTTATCACGCCGTCCAGATGCTGCGCGACATCGCCAGTGGCGATCCGCCCGACCTCAAGGGCAAGCGGGTCGTGGTTGTGGGCGGCGGCGACACGGCGATGGACGCGGCCCGGTCGTCGTGGCGGCTCGGCGCGAGCGAAGTGCACGTGGTCTACCGCCGCGAGCGCGGGGACATGCCGGCCACGCATGAGGAGGTCGAAGGCGCGATCGAAGAAGGGGTGCAGTTCCACTTCCTGGTCAACCCGACCGCGGTCCTGGGCGACGAGCGCGTGACCGGCATCCGCCTGCAGCGGCAGCGCCTGGGCGACTACGACAGCAGCGGCCGGCGCAAGCCCGTCCCCGTGCCGGGCACCGAGTACGACATGCCGTGCGATCTCCTGATCCCCGCCATCGGCCAGATCACCTGGGTGGAGGACGAGAGCCTGGGGATGCACCGCAAGGCGACCTTCGACGTGGGCAAGGCGTTCGAGCTCAACGTGCCGGGCGTCTTCGCGGCCGGCGACTCGGTCAGCGGGCCGGGCACCGTCGTGCAGTCGGTGGGGCACGGCAACCTGGTGGCGCAGGCAGTGGACGCCTACCTGACCACCGGCGAGCTGTCCGAGGTGTACGTCAAGCCGGTGCGCCACGACATCCCGCAGCTTTTCGACCTGGACGACTACGCCGACGCCCGGCGGCCCAAGGCGGTCATGCTCTCGCCTGAAGCGCGGCACAAGCGCACCGGCCGGTTCGATGAGGTGGAGATGCTTCTGGACGAGCACGTCGTGCAGGAAGAGTGCAAGCGTTGTCTGCGCTGCGATCTGGAGTGGCTGGAGCGGATCGGGGAGCCGATGCCGTAGGAGACTGTGCATGACCATCACCGTCACCATCAACAACCAACGCGTCGTCGCACCCGACGGCGCAACCATCCTGGAGGCGGCAAGGGCCGCGGGGATCCGCATCCCGACGCTCTGCCATCACCCCGACCTGAGCAACGTCGGCGCGTGCCGGATGTGCGTCGTGTCGGTCGAGCGGGCGCGGGGCGTGCAGACCGCCTGCACCACGCCGGTGTTCGAGGGGATGGTCGTGGACACCGAGAGCGAGGACGCACGGTCGACGCGGCGCTTCGTCCTGCAAATGCTGCTCACCGACCACCCCAACGACTGCATGCGGTGCGAGGCGAACGGCGACTGCGAGCTGCAGGACCTGGTCTACGAGTACGACGTATCGTGGCCTGAGCACAGTGGCGCGCGGCATGCGTACCCCGTCAACCCCGACCCGAATCCGTTCATCTTTATTGATCGCAACAAGTGCATCCTGTGCACCCGTTGCGTGCGGGCCTGCGCTGAAATCCCGAACCGCGACGTCTGGAACGTGTCCGACCGGGGGTTTGGCAGCAAGCTGGTGGCCGGGGCAGACCAAATTTTGCTCGGCACCGACTGCGAGCTCTGCGGAAACTGCGTGCAGGCGTGCCCGACTGGCGCGCTGTGGACCAAGAAGAGCCTCGGCAAGGGGCGCGCCAACCAAACTCGCAAGGTCCGGACCACCTGCCCCTACTGCGGCGTCGGCTGCCAGCTCGAAGTTCACGTCAAGGGCGACCAGATCGTGCGCGTCAACGGCGTCGCCGGCGCTCAGCCGAACCGGGGCTTCACCTGCGTCAAGGGTCGCTTCGGCTACGATTTCATCTATGCCCAGGACCGCCTCACCGCCCCGCTCATCCGGCAGGGGGATGGCTTCCGGGAGGCCAGTTGGGATGAAGCCCTCGATCTCATCGCCAGCAAGTTCCAGCAGATCATTCGCGAGTCCGGGCCGGATGCCATCGGCGGGGTGAGCTGCGCGCGCAGCACCAACGAAGACTCGTACAATATGCAGAAGCTCTTCCGCGCAGTGATCGGCACCAATAACATAGATCACTGCGCAAGAACCTGACACGCCCCCACCGTGGCCGGTCTGGCCACCACACTCGGTTCGGGTGCAATGACCAACTCATTCGGCGAGTTTGAAAACGCCCGGCTCTTCTTCCTGATCGGCACGAACATGGCCGAGGCCCACCCCGTGGCCTCCTATCTGGTCAAACGGGCGCTGAAGAAAGGCGCCAAGCTCATTGTAGTTGACCCGCGGAAGCACCTGCTCGCCAAGAAGGCCGACATCTTCGCGCAGATCAAAGTCGGGTCGGACGTGGCCTTCCTCAACGGCATCATGCACGTGCTCATCGCCGAGGGCCTCTATGACAAGGATTTCGTGGCGGCGAACTGCGATGGCTTTGAAGACCTGAAAGCGGTGGTCATGCAGTACCCGCCCGAACGGGCCGCGCAGATTGCGGGGGTCCCGGTCGAGGTCATCCAGCAGATCGCCCGCACCATGGCGGCGACGCGGCCGGGGATGGCCTGCTACACGCTCGGCATCACGGAGCACACCAGCGGCAAGAATAACGTCATGTCAATCTCCAATCTTCAGTTGCTGCTCGGCAACGTGGGGGTGGAGAACGGCGGTGTGAACCCGCTGCGCGGCCAGAACAACGTCCAGGGCGCCTGTGACGTGGGGGCGCTGCCCGGGACGTACCCCGGATACCAGAGCGTCACCAGCCCCGTAAGCCGGGAGAAGTTCGCCACGGCTTGGGGCGTAGATGTGGAGCGCCTCTCCGACAAGTACGGGCTGATGATCCCCGAAATGATGGCTGGCCTCCCGGCGGGAAAGACGCGCGCGTTTTACATCTTCGGCGAGAATCTGGCCAACTCGGAACCCAACATGAACAACGTCGAGCACGAGCTCGCCTCGGCCGAGTTCATCGTCTGCAACGACATTTTTCCGACGGAGACGACCCGCTTCGCGCACGTCATCTTGCCTTCTGCTGCGTGGGGCGAAGACGAGGGGACCTTCACCAACAGCGAGCGTCGGGTCAGCCGTGTGCGCAAGTTCAAGGAACCGCCGGGCCAGGCACGGCCGAACTGGTGGATCTTCAAAGAGATCGCCCGGCGCATGGGCCAGGAGTGGCAATCGAACAGCGGCCGGGAGATTTGGGACAACGAGGTTTCTATGCTTGCCCCGGCCTATGCGGGGATCAAGTACGCCCGCCTGGAGCAGGACGGCCTGCAGTGGCCCTGTCCGACCCTCGACCATCCCGGCACCAGGTTCCTGCATCGGGGCAAGGTCGCCCGCGGCAAGGCGTTGCTCAAGGGGATCGAGTGGACGCCACCGGCGGAGGAGGCGGACGAGGAATACCCGTTTGTCCTCAGCACAGGGCGCCGCCTGTATCACTACCACACGCGCACACAGACGGGCAGAACAGATCTTGCCAAGATCCTCACAGAAGAGACGGCGGACATCTCTCTCGCTGATGCCCGGAAGCTTGGCATCGCGGATGGTGAGTACGTGGTCGTCAGCTCACGCCGGGGATCGGTGCGGGTGAAGGCCAGGGTGACCGACCAGGTCCCACGCGGCCTGGTGTGGATGGCGTTCCATTTCCGGGAGGGAAACGCGAACTGGCTCACCAACAACGTGTATGATCCTGAAACCCTGACCGCGGAATACAAGGCCTGCGCCGTGCGGGTCGAAAAAGCACCGTGATGCGGTTGCCCTGATCTACGGAGTAAAAGAATGGACATCAGGAAGGTCTACGAGTACGCGTTGCAGCGCGAGCACGAAGGTAAGCGGTTCTTCGACGAGAACGGTGAGCGCTTGAGCCACGCTGCGGCGACGGCTGCCTTTAAGCAGTTGGCCGCCGAAGAGCAAAAACACATCGAGTTCATCCAGAGCCAGATCGCCGCGCTGGACGCGGGACAACCATCGAGCGCGGCGATCGGCGCGCGCCTGGAAAACCAGGGCTTCTTCTGGCAGCGCGCCACGACTGAATTGCTGGATCAATCCGTGCTGGAGGCCATGGTGCCCGATCTGCCGGTGCTGCGTATGGCTTATCTTATCGAGCACGATTTTGTCGAATTCTACAGCAACGCGGCCCGCGCCGCCGAGGGTGAAAGTAAGAAGGTTCTGGAGCTGCTGGCGCGTTGGGAGCACGGCCATGAATTGCTGTTCAAGCAGATGCACGACAAGGCATTCGAGCAGTACGCCGGTATGCCGTGGGGAGGCTGATGGTCGAGCCCTATGATCTCTTCGAGGACCGTGAGCTGACTCAGTACACGGGGGACGGCAAACGCATCGTCCGGCAGCACATCGTCAAAGAGGCGCCGCTGACGATCATGCTGAATGGGGAGAAGCTGGCGACCCTGCTGTGTTCGCCGCATTCGTTTGAAGTATTGGCCCTCGGCTTCCTGGTTAATGAAGGTGTGCTTCACCGTCGCGATGAGCTGAAGAGCATCTTCTGCCGGTCGGAACAGGGCGTCGTGTGGGTGGAGACCACGAGCGACGCAAGCCGGGGGGATGGTTTTCTGAATAGACAACCGGTTCCGCACCTGCCACAGTTCACGCCAGGAGAATTGCTCGGCTTCGTCGTGCGACTCAACGAGGAGGCCCACACCTTCAAGCTCACGGGCGGCGTGCACGAAGCAGCTTTGGCACATCGAGCGGGTTTCGTTGTCTGCTACGAAGACATCGGCCGCCACAATGCGCTTGACCGGGTCCTCGGCTATACGTTTCTCAACGATATTGATACATCCGACAAGGCGGTGATCCTCAGCGGGCGGATCGCTTCAGAGATGCTGGCCAAGGCCGCGCGGATCGGGGTGCCGGTTGTGGTTTCCCGGTCGGCGCCGACCTGTCTGTCCATAGATATGGCCGAACGATTGGGGATGACGCTGGTAGGTTTTACCCGAAACAACAGCCTAAGCGTCTATACGCACCCGGACAGGATTGTGGAATGAAGGCGATCGACCTGTGCATTTCCGCATCCCCTGAACCAGCGGCAACCGCTAATGCAGCGAGATTTATGGCGAGCTATGCTCCTGGAGTATAATGCACGGGACGCACGACCACCGCTTTCAGAACACCTCGGAAGGAGAACCTATGGATAACAAAGAACTCGAACAAACCCTCGTCCTCATCAAACCGGACGCCTTGAAGAACTCGTTGACCGGGTATGTGCTTTCGCAGCTTTCCGAGTTCCACAGCGGACTGCGCTTTGCCGCCGCGAAGATCGTTCACGTCAGCCGGCTGCTCGCGGAAGAGCACTACGCCGAGCATCGGGGCAAGCCGTTTTATCCCCCGCTCCTGGACTACATCATGGGTCTCGACCATTGGCCGAACCAGCCGGAGAAGCGGCGGGTGATTGCGCTTGTGTATCAAGGCCCCGATGCGGTGCAGAAGATTCGTGATCTTGTTGGGCCGACGAACCCGCTGGTGGCCCGCGAGAAGAAGCCGGGCTGCATCCGTTCCCTGGGCACGCTGGTGCCGGTCAAGGATGCCGCGGGCAACGTCATCAGCGAGCGGATGGACAACCTCATCCATGCGTCGGCGACGCCTCCGGAGGCAGAGCGTGAGATCAAGTTGTGGTTCAAGCCTAACGACGTGCCGCCCATGATGCAGGCGTATGCGACCGCTATCAGCGATGCCCTCTTCTATTACAAGGATGGCAAGCTGTACGATACTTTTGAGCCGGACGGTGTCTGCCTGCTGGCGCCCGGTGACATCGCCTGGGCCTCCGATCTTGAGGCGCTGCGCCAACTGCGTGCGGGCCAGCCGGCTTTGTGCACCCTGGGGACCGTGGCCGCGAAGTATCTTATCAACGAGCAGCGCGGCGAGTAGAGGCGGGCCTTTACAAACGACCGACTTCTCCTGCTGTCGGACGGCTACGGGGTCATCCCGTGGCCGTTTCACTGCCGCAGCCGGCCGCATGGGGTCAAACGCCTGGCTCCGGCGATCGAAGCCCATCCCCTGCGCCGATCACCAGGGGGGAGGCGAGAGCAACGGGTTTGCAGGTCATTTTCCCTGTGATACTTTCGTGCTCAATAGATCAAAGCCTGGACGATGAAGGGCTGTCATTCAACCCGGGGAGGAGCTCATGGCCGGTGCAGAATTCACGATTGATGCATTGCTGCCCCCTGATATGGCAAGGCGGGCCGAAGCGGTCGGCATCCGGAAAGCCGCCGCGGACTTTTGGTCGCTGCTGGCCCTGGCAATCCTGGCAGGTGCGTTTATTGCAGCCGCTGCCATCTTCGCCACCACGGCATGGGCGGGAGGGTCAGCGCTTCCCTATGGCGTTAATCGTCTGCTGGGCGGACTGGCGTTCTGTCTCGGCCTGATCCTGGTCATTATAGCCGGTGCTGAGCTCTTTACCGGCAACAATCTGATCGTGATGGCTTGGGCGGCGCGCAAGGTCAGCACCGGTCGCCTTCTGCGCAATTGGGCCATCGTCTATTTGGGTAATTTCATTGGCTCCTTGTTGACGGCGGTGATCATGCTGTTTGCCAAACAGTACACCTTCGGCAACGGCATTGTCGGGGTCACGGCGCTGAATATCGCCAAGAGCAAAACGGCCCTGGACCCAGTGCAGGCGTTCTTTCTGGCCGTGATGTGCAATGCGCTGGTCTGCATGGCCGTCTGGCTCTGCTACAGCGCGCGCAGCACGATGGACAGGATTGCCTCAATCATCTTCCCGATTACAGCGTTCGTCGCCGCAGGTTTTGAGCACAGCGTTGCCAACATGTATTTTGTTCCTTTTGGGCTATGGATTAAGCAGTTCGCCCCACCTGCCTTTTGGGCCATGGATGCGTTGGCCAAGGCGACTCCGCCGATCACGCCGGCCACCTACGCGAGCATGACCTGGGGGCACTTTATCCTCAATAACTTGATCCCGGTCACGTTGGGCAACATCGTCGGCGGCGCAGGCTTGGTGGGCCTGGTGTACTGGTTCGCCTACCTGCGGGCAAAGGAATGATTGCGTCAAGGAGGATCCCATGAGAGGCTATATCCTGGTCCATGTGCGTGCCGGTGAGGATCGCGACCTGCTGCGGGCTTTGAAGGGCCAACCCGGCGTTTTGCGGGCCGATGTCACTTTTGGGCCCTACGATGTCATTGTTGAGGTTGAGGCGCCTGACCTCCCAGGGCTGGGCAAGCTGGTTTACAACACAATCCGGGTTCAGCCAGGAGTGCTGGATACGCTGACTTGCCTGGCCGTGGAATAGTCTGACAGCGGAGATCCTGGCTTCTTCGGAGTCTCCTGAAGGTCGTTTGGGCCGCCCTTCTGCTTTGCTTGATCGCTGCGGTGGCGTCGACCCCGGGCGGTGACTTGACCCTGGCGCGCTGGGCGATCGGCAGCGGGGCGGCGGGCCTGACAGGGGACGGCTATGAGTTGGGCGGCACAGGCGGCCTGTTCGCGGCCGGGAGGCTGGCCGGCGGGTTTCGGGAACGCAACATCCCGGCGCCGGCGCACATGCGCTATCTGCCGTTGGTGCTGAAATAGGGGAGCACGCGGCGGGGCATGTCGAGATTGCCCCGCCGCTGCAAGCCATCCTGCTCCGCTGGGGGCTGGTCGGCCCATCAGCAAATGCGCGGCAGTTGTTCGCCGCTGAGCATGTCCACGATCCGCCAGCCGCCGATCCGGCTGCGCATGATCACCCGACCGGGGCTCTCGGCAGTGACGGCACCGATGTGCGCGGCGTCTGTGCCGAGCGGGTGGCGCCGCATGGCCGCCAGGACCGCCTCGCCCACCTCCGCGGCGGCGATCACCACGCACTTGCCTTCGTTCGCCACGTAAAGCGGATCGAGCCCCAGGATCTCGCACGCCCCGCGCGCTTCGTCGCTGAGCGGGATGCTCGCTTCGTCCAGCCGGACGCCGACTCGCGCCTGCGCGGCGATCTCGTTGAGCGCGCTGGCGACGCCGCCGCGGGTGGGATCACGCAGGACGTGCACGCCCGCGCCGCCGGCCTCCAGGATGCGGGCAACCAGGTCGTGCAGCGGCGCTGAATCGCTTTCCAGCGCGGTCTCAAACGCCAGCCCTTCGCGTACCGACATAATCGCCATGCCGTGCTCCGCGATGCGGCCGCTGACCAGGACGACGTCGCCGGGTCGGGCGCGGGTCGGCGAGATTTCGACGCCCGGCGGGATCAGCCCGATGCCGGCCGTGTTGATGAAGATGCCGTCGCCCTTGCCGCGATCCACGACCTTCGTATCGCCGGTGACGATGCTGACACCGACCGCGTTCGCCGCCGCCCCCATCGAGCGCACCACGCGCCACAGCGTTTCCATCGGCAGCCCCTCCTCCAGGATCATGCCGGCCGAGAGCGCCAGCGGCTGCGCGCCGCACATCGCCAGGTCGTTGACTGTGCCGTGGATCGCCAGCGAGCCGATGTCGCCGCCGGGAAAGAAAAGCGGGCTGATGACATAGGAATCGGTGGTGAAGGCGAGCCGGTGGCCCGCGTCCCGGTCCGTCCCCGCGGCGGCCGGCGGCAGGGTCAGGAGCGCACCGTCGTGCATGACCGCCAGCGCCGGGTTCCCGAACACCGGCAGGAACAGCCGCTCGATCAACATCTGTGTCAGCTTGCCCCCGCCGCCGTGCGCCAGGGTGATGGTCGGGTACTCGCTGATTGGGATGGGGCATTGCAGGATGAAACTGGAAGCTGGAGGCTGGTCGCTCATTCGGCCCTTCCGTAGTTGAAATACGCGGCGCACGCGCCTTCTGATGAGACCATCGGCGCGCCCAGCGGATGTTCTGGGGTGCATTTTGTCCCGAAGGCGCCGCATTGGTGCGGCTTCTTGATTCCGCGCAGGATCTCGCCGGCGATGCACAGCGGCGATTCCTGCGCTGTCAGATCGGCCACCGCGAAGCGCCGCTCGGCGTCGAACGCAGCAAACGCATCGCGCAAGCGATAGCCGCTGTCGGGGATGACGCCGATGCCGCGCCACTTGCGGTCGCTGATGGTGAAGACCTGGTGGATCAAGTCTTGGGCGGGCCGGTTGCCGTCCCGCGTCACCGTCCGGCTGTACTGGTTCGTCACGCCCCAGTGGCCCGCCTCCAGCGCATCCACGGCCATGTAGATGCCCTGGAGCAGGTCGAGCGGCTCGAAGCCGGTGACGACGATCGGCACGCCGAAGCGCTCGGCGATCGGCTCGTATTCCCGGAACCCCATCACCGCGCACACGTGGCCCGCGGCCAGGAACGCCTGCACGCCCGCGTCCGGCGCGGCCAGGATAGCGGTCATCGCGGGCGGGACCAGCACGTGCGAGCACAGAATCGAGAAGTTGGTCAACCCAAGCTGGCGCGCCTGCCACACCGCCATTGCATTGCCCGGCGCGGTCGTCTCGAACCCCACAGCAAAGAAGACCACCTGGCGGTCGGGGTGCGCCCCGGCCAGCTTCAGTGCGTCCAGTGGGGAGTAGACCATCCGCACGTCGCCGCCCGCGGCCTTCACGCTCAACAGGTCGGTGGTTGAGCCGGGGACGCGCAGCATATCGCCGAAGGACGTGAAGATGACCTCCGGCCGCTGTGCGATGGCGATGGCCCGATCAATCAGTTCCAGGGGCGTGACGCACACCGGGCAGCCCGGCCCGTGCACCAGCGTGATCTGCTTAGGCAGCAACCGATCAATGCCTGACCGGATCAGCGTGTGTGTCTGGCCGCCGCAGATTTCCATAATGGACCAATCGCGCGTCACCCGCCGCTCGATTGCCTGGAGGAACTTCCGGGCATCTTCCTCGCGGCGATATTCATCCATGAAGCGCATAGGGCACTCCTGACGATAGACGATGGACGGTGAACCACGGATGATAGAGGCTGGACGCTGGACGCTGGTCTATGATCTATCGTCCGTCGTCCATGGTCCGTCGGCCAGCTCGCCCATTTGCCGCAGCACCTCGAACACTTCCTCCGCCTCCGCCTCGTTCAACACGCTGAGCGCGAAGCCTGCGTGGACGATCACGTACTCGCCGGGCACGGCCTCGGGCACGTAGGCCAGACAGACTTCCTTTGCCACGCCGCCGAAGCTCACCTTGCCCATCGTCAGCCCGGACGGGTCAGGCTGGATGCTGAGAATTTTACCCGGGATACCCAAACACATCGCAATCTCCCTCGCTCCGAAATCATACCTTCATACGTGCTGCCGCGACAGCCACCTGGCCCAGGCTGATGCCGCCGTCGTTCGGCGGCGTCTGCCGGTGGAGCAGGACCTCGAAACCGGCGCGGCTCAACTGCTGCTGGGCGCGCTCGACCAGCAGCCGGTTCTGGAAGCAGCCGCCTGTCAAAGCCACGCGCGGGCAACCTACGGCCTGCGCCACCGCGGCGATCCCCGCCACCAGCGCGTTATGGAAGCGCGCCGCGATGACGCCGGCCGGGACATCGCGCCGCAAGTCGGCCAGCAGCGCGTCCAGCAGCGGCAGCCAATCCAACACCAGGGCTGCACGCTCGCCCCCGCCGGCCTCCTCGCCGGTGCGCCGGACAGGGAACGGATACGCGTGCGGCTCCGCCGGGTCCGCGGCAAACTCCAGCGCCATTGCCGCCTGGCCCTCGAAGTCGACGCGCTGGCCGAGTCCGGCAAGCGCGGCGATGCCGTCGAACAGGCGGCCGGCGCTGGTGGTGATCGGCGCGTTCACCCCGCGTTCGAGCATCTGGACCAGCACTCGGCGCTCTGACGGGCGAAATGCCCGCACCGGCGCCAGATCCTCGCGCACCAGGCTCTCCGCGCCGAAGATTTCCCACAGCAGCGCCAGCGCTGCGCGCCGCGGTTCTTTCACCGCCGCGTCACCGCCCGGCAGTCGAAACGGGCGCAGGTGTGCGACGCGTGTGAAGCCGGCCGCGTCGCCCAGCAGGAACTCGCCCCCCCAGATCGTCCCGTCCACGCCGTACCCGGTGCCGTCCCAAGTGACGCCCAGCGCCGGGCCTTCGGCCTGGTTTTCCGCCAGGCACGCGGCCAGGTGCGCGTGGTGATGCTGGACGCCGACGATGGAGGGTGGACGATCGTCGGCGTCCGGTCGTCTATGGTCCGCCCTCGCCCATTTCGTCGAGAGATAGTCCGGGTGGAGGTCGTGAGCGATCGCGATCGGTTCAGCTTCGTACAACTGCAAGAAGTCGGCGATGACCTTCTCGAACGCCGCAAAAGCCTCCGGTGTCTCCAAGTCGCCGATATGCTGGCTGATGAAGACCTGCCGGCCGACGCTCAGCGCGATCGTGTTCTTCAGGTGCGCGCCGACGGCCAGAATAGTCGGTGCTTTGTCGCGCAGGAACACCGGCAGCGGCGCATAGCCGCGCGCCCGGCGTAGCAGCCGCGGCGCACCGGCGACGATCCAGGCCACGCTGTCGTCCACGTGGCGAGCGATGGGCCGGTCGTGCACCAGGAACGCATCGGCGATGCCGCCGAGCCGTGCGAACGCCTCGGTCTCGTCGGTGCAGATCGGCTCGTCGCTCAGGTTGCCGCTTGTGGCGATCAGCGGGCAGCCGACCTCGGCCAGCAGCAGATGGTGCAGCGGCGTGTAAGGCAGCATCACGCCGAGATACGGGTTTCCGGGCGCAACGGCCTCGCTGAGGTGGAACGCAGTGCGGCTGCCGGTCAGCGCGTCCGCG
This sequence comes from uncultured Anaerolineales bacterium, assembly GCA_964647255.1. Classification (GTDB taxonomy): domain Bacteria; phylum Chloroflexota; class Anaerolineae; order CG2-30-64-16; family CG2-30-64-16; genus CAWJEL01. The sequence goes on from CAZYGI010000002.1 coordinate 63,727, forward strand.
TCCGGCGCTGCGTTTGCGCGGGGCAGCAGGACGATCGGCGCCTCGACGGACGACAACAGGGCCGCCGCCTCCGGCGTGACCTCGCACAGCGTGCGCGCTTGATCGAGATCGCGCACCATGAGGGCGAACGGCTTATCCCCGCGCCGCTTACGCGCCCGCAGGTTCGCCACGGCGGCTTCATGCCCTGCATCCGCCATCAGCAAGAAGCCGCCCAGCCCCTTAACCGCGACGATCTCGCCCTCGCGCAGCGCGGCGGCGGCGTCGAGCAATGCAGCGTCTGCTTCGGAGACCCGAATGTAGATCCCCTGCGCCTGGCGGCAGCCGTCCGCTGGACCTTGTCCTTCGGCGGTGGGCGGTGGGCGATAAAACGCCAGTTTCGGCCCGCAGACCGGGCACGCGTTCGGCTGCGCGTGAAAACGACGGTCGGCCGGCGCCTCGTACTCGGCCTGACAGTCGGGGCACATGTGGAACCGGCGCATGGTCGTGTTGGGGCGGTCGTAGGGCAGCGCCTCGATGATGCTGAACCGTGGCCCGCAGTCTGTGCAGTTCGTGAAGGGGTAGCGGTGGCGCCGGTCGGCCGGGGAAAGCACCTCGCGCAGGCAATTCGGGCAGACCGCAGCATCCGGCAGCACCAGCACGGTCTTGGCGCCGCTGCCGGAGCTGTGGCGGATCTCGAAGGTCGTGTCGCCGACCGGGGGCAGGACCGCGCTATCCACGGTTTGGATGAGGGCAAGCGGCGGTTTCTCGGCTTGCAGACGGGCCAGAAATATAGCCAGCGCGTCCGGCGCGCCTTCCGCTTCGATGAAGACGCCCTGCGTGTCGTTAATCACCCAACCCGTCAGTCCCAGTGCCGTGGCTAACCGGTAGACGAACGGCCGGAAGCCAACGCCTTGCACCGCACCCTGGATTTCAACTCGCAGACGTTGCCGGTCGCCGGCTGAGGCGTGCGCGTTCATGGCATCGGGCGCGCCTCAACGCGCATTGCGCCCCCCGGTTTGACGGATAAGCCAATCCACCCACGCTTGCACGCCCTCGCCCGTCCGGCAGGAGACCACGAACAGCGGCGCGTCGGGGTTCACCATCGCCACCCCGCGGCGGAAGAAGTCCAGGTCGAAGTCGAACACGCTCAGCAAGTCGGCCTTGTTCAGCAGCACGGCGTCGGCCGCGGCGTACATGCCGGGATACTTGTACGGCTTGTCGTGGCCCTCCGGCGCGCTGCCGACAACCACGGCGAGATGCGCGCCCAGGTCGAACTCCGCGGGGCACACCAGGTTGCCGACGTTTTCGATCAGCAGCAGGTTGATGTCGGCCAGCGGCAGCTTGGGCAGCGCGGAGCGGATCATCGGCGCGTCCAAGTGGCAGTTGCCGCCGGTGTTGATCTGCACCACGGGGATGCTGGCAGCCGCGACCTTCTCAGCGTCTATGCTGGAGGCCAGATCGCCCTCAATCACGCCGGGCGACACGGCAGCCGGCAGCCGGGCGGCCGTCGCCAGGATCAAGCTGGTCTTGCCGGCCCCGGGTGAGGCCATCAGGTTGACGGCCAGGATGCCGGCCGTATCGAATACCGTGCGGTTTTCGGCGGCAATCAGGTCGTTGGCATTCAGGATCTGCTTGACAACCGACACTTGACTGGTCACTGTTCATCCACCTCGATACTTTCAACACGCAATTCGCGCCCGCCGGAGACGCGCACCCGCGGTCCCCCGCACCCGGGGCAGACCGGGGAGAGCGGCGGCGCGACCGTCCAGCCGCTGCCGCAGTCGAGGCACGTCGCCTGTCCAGGCACGCGTTGGATGCGCAGAACGGCGCCCTCGGCCGCGGTGTCCTTGGACAGGATGTCGAAATAGAACTGGATCGAATCGTCCACGACGCCGCTCAGGTCGCCGACCAGCAGGTGAACGACGGTGATGCGCTGTGCGCCGGCCTCACGGGCGGCATCGTTGGCGATCTTCAGGATGCTTTCGGTTACGGGTAACTCATGCATGGCGCCCAGCACCTCAGCAGCGCATTATAAACGATCTCCGCTCGATGGCAAACGAAAAGCGCCCCTGGGGAAAAACCACAAGCGAGGGGGTCCGGTTGAGGTCGTTTTAGCGGCGTACGGTTACGGTTTTTCCTTGAGCGTCGGCAGCCAGAACCGGAACGTGGTCCCCTGCCCCAGCTCAGATTCGACGGTGATCTGCCCCCCGGCGCGTTCCACGATCTCCTTGACGATGGAGAGGCCCAGGCCGGTGCCGGTGCGGCCCGATTGTTTGGCGTTGTCGGCGCGGAAGAACTCCGAGAAAAGCCGCGACATCGCCTCTTTCGGGATCCCGATGCCGGTGTCAGCGACGCTGGCTTCCAGCCGATCGCCGCGGCGCCGAAGCTGGACGTCGACGCGGCCGCCATCGCGGTTGTACTTGATCGCGTTGCTGATCAGATTATTCCACAGGCTCTTGATCTGATCGGGGTTGGTGAGCACCGGCGGCAGATCAGGGTCCACCGCCAGGTCGAGGGCGATACCGCGCTCGCGGGCGCCGGCGGCCAACAAATCCACCTGCTCGTGCAGGAACTGCTCCACGTGGATCGGCTGCACCTTGCCGCGCGCATCGGCCGAGCCGATGCGGCCCAGTTCGAGCAGGTCAGCGATCAGCGCCAGTTGGTCCATGGCGCGGCGTTCGGCTTTCATGAGCGTCTCGCGCACCTTGGCCTCGGGCACATAGCCCTCCAGAATCAGCTTCAAGTAGCTCTGGATCGCGGCCACCGGCGCGCGCAGCTCGTGCGTCACCAGGAGGGTGAACTGGGCGCGCACATCCTCAAGCTCGACGAGCTTGGCGTTGGCGTGCGCCAGCTCGATATTGAGCTTCTCGAGCTCTTCGCGGCGCTCCTTGCATTCGGCGTTGGCCTCGCGCAACTGTTCGTTCAGGTCGCGCATGTGCTCGGACCGGGTTTCCAGCCGGAACAGCGCTTCCTGCAGTTTGGCGTTGACTTCACTTAATTGCTCGCGGCGCACCTTGCATTCGGCGTTGGCGGCCCGAAGCTGCTCGTTCAACTCGCTCATGTGACGCGAGCGGACTTCCAGCCGGTCGTAGGCTTGCTGAAGCTCGGCGTAGGCCGCGTCGAGGTGGGCGCGCTGACGATACAGCTCCTCGTTCGCCGCGGCTAACTGTGCATTCAGGGCTGCCATTTCCGCAACGCGCGCGTCGATGCAGCCGTCATCGGCGCCGGCCGGCGCCGGCTGAGCAGCGGTTGGAGGTATCATCCGGTTGCTCCGTTCATCACGGCACGTCGAACTGCTCGCAGAGGGCTGCGTAAGCATCCTTCAGGCGAGCCAGATCAATGATGCAGTTGACCGTGGAGATCGAGGTGCTGATCGCCAGGATGTTGATATTGCGCGCGGCGAGCGCCCGGAACATCTGCCCCGCGATACCGGGCCGCTCGCGAAAATCGGGGCCGAAGACGGCGATGGATGCGACCTCGGGCCGGGGCACCACCGCAGCAGGCTGGAGGTCCGGCCGTAGATGCTCGATGGCGGTCAGACTGGCCTGCAAGTCGCCCCGATCCACGCACAGCACCAATTGGGTCTGATCATGGTGGTCAATGACCTGCACCACAAATTGGGTGTTCAGCCGTTTCTGACCGAGCGCATCCAGCACCGCGGCCGCGATGCCCGGCCGGTCTTTGACGGCGAGCACGCTGATGCTGGCAAGCTGATCGTTTTGGATGACGCCGCCGACTTTGGTTTTTTCGGTCATGAGGTTGCTCCCGTAACCAGCAATGAGCATCGGTAACCGGTCATTGGTGGGTTACACACTACTTGTTGTTTGTCACTCACTGGGTAACAGGCGACCGATCTGCCTGAGCAATTCGCTTGGTGCGATCGGCTTGGTCAGGAAGGCATCAATGTGGATGCTTTCGTCGGTGGGGAAGAGGGCCAGGTAGTCCGTGTTGGCGATGGAGGTGACCATCACGATCGGCACCTGCCGAAAGGCGGCATCGTCGGCCATGCGCTGGCTCATGCTGAGACCATCCAGGACGCTCGACATAATCACATCAAGGACGACCAGGTCCGGCCGTTCCCGGCTCAGCACCAGCATGCCCTGATCGCTGTTGCCGGCGCTGACCACTTTATATTGATTGGCTTCGAGCACTGTGCGCAGGTACTCGACAAAGTCGGGGTCATCATCCACCACAAGGATCTTGGCTTTCGGCATGGGGCCTCCGTTTACGCTTTGGCGCGCGCCTCGAATTCATTCCTGAACAATCGCAGCCCGGAGCTGACCGGTTCACACATACCGGTGCCCATCGGGCAGAAGGTGATGCCCGAGATGCCGGCGACCAGGTATTCCAGTTCGGGGATGTCTTGCGGCCGGCTCTGTCGGTTGGCCAGGCGGTCCAGGCGTTCGAGCATGCGTCTGCCGCCCAGGCGGCACGGCACACACTCGCCGCATGACTCGTGCACGAAGAAGCTGGTGATGCGGCGGGTGACTTCGACCATGTCGGTGGTTTCATCCATGACGATCACTGCGCCGGTGCCCAGGGCTGAGCCGGCAGCTTGCAGCGTCTCGAACGCCATCGGCACATCGAGGTGTTCCGCGGTCAGCATGGGGGTGGATGCGCCGCCGGGAATGACCGCCTTGACCTTGTGTCCCATGCGCACGCCGCCGGCATGTTCGTAGATAATTTCCCGCAGGGTGACGCCCAGCGGCAGCTCGTAGTTGCCTGGCCGGTTGACATGGCCGCTCACGCAGAAGAGCTTGGGGCCTTTGCTTTGCGCCGTGCCGATGCTGTTGTACCACGCCGCCCCCCGCTGGATGATGTGAGGGATGTTCACCAGCGTCTCAACGTTCTGCACGACGGTTGGTTTCCCCCACAGGCCGACCTGGGCCGGGTAGGGCGGCTTGAGCCGCGGCTGGCCCCGTTTGCCCTCCAGCGATTCGATCATGGCGGTCTCTTCGCCGCAAATATAGGCGCCGGCGCCGCGGTGCACCGAGACATCCAGATCGAAGCCGCTGCCGAGGATGTTCTTCCCCAGGAAGCCGTTTTGGTATGCGTCGGAGATTGCCTTGATCCAGCGTTTCACCCCCAGGAAGAACTCCCCGCGGATATAGACGAACGCCCGGTGCGCGCCGACGGCGTATGCCGCGATGATCACCCCTTCCAGGATGGAATGTGGGTCCCGTTCGACGATCAAGCGGTCCTTGAACGTGCCCGGCTCGCCCTCGTCGGTGTTGACGGCGAGATATTTGACCGGCGCATCCTTCGGGATGAACCCCCACTTGGTGCCTGTGGGAAACCCCGCGCCACCCCGGCCGCGCAAGCCCGACGCCTTCACCTCAGCGATGATCTCGTCGGGAGACAGCGTCAACGCCTTGCGCAACGCCTGGTAGCCGCCGCTGGCCAGGTAGGAGCTGATTTTTTCGGAATTGGGCGAGTAAACACGGGCAGTCAGGACAGGCGTCCACGTGGTCATGTCATACCTCCCCCTGTAGCCGTTCCAGGATCGCATCAATGGCGGCGGGGGTCAGGTTTTCGTAGAGCTGATCATTGATGCGCATGGCGGGTGCCGTGCCGCACGAAGCCAGGCACTGGACTTTCTCCAGGCTGAAACGACCGTCCGGGGTGGATTGCCCGGGCTGGATGCCGAGTTTAGCGCTGATGTAGTCCGCGATGCGCTCGGCGCCGTCGCACAGATAGCACGACAGCCCATCGCACACCTGGATGACAAAGCGCCCCACGGGCTCGGTGCGGAAGAGCGTGTAGAAAGTGGCGGTCCGATAGACCTCGCCCGGGCGCAGCCCCAGGCGCTTGGCGACCCGGCGGATCGCCTCTTCGGTCAGGTAGCCATCTTGTTCCTGGGCGATATAGAGCGCCGCGAGGAGCATGGCTTGCTTCGCCGGGTCTACGAGTGCTGTACCTGCTGCGGTTTCCGTAGACTTCATCGAGCGACCTCCTGGCTGGGGTCCGTGCTCTGCGTGATGCTTCACGCGCGGGTCTTGGTGTGCGAATTTGCGATTTGGCGGTTTGTGGTGAAAGCTCGCACCTCGGCCACTAATTCGTCGGGACTGATGGGTTTGGACAGGAACCGATCCACCATCGCCCGTTCGTCTGCGGGCAGAAAGCGATCACCGTCTTCGCTCAAAACGGCTGAGATGAGGATGACCGGAATACGGGCGATCAGCGGATCGGCGCGAATGGTGCGGATGATGCCGATGCCCGCCAACTCGTACGACATCATGGCATCAAGAAGCACCAGGCCCGGCAGCTCCTGGCGTAGGATGGCCAGGCCGGACTGCGCGTGCTCCGCCTCCACTACCCGGTACCCGTGGCTCTCCAGGACGATCCGCACAAACTCGCGGAAGTCCGGGTCGTCGTCCACGATCAAGATCGTGATGGCTGCGGTCTGCTCTCCGATCGGCGATGACACGGCAAGCTCCCTCAAGACAAGTCACGAATCAACGAGGGGGTTCCTTTCGCAGGTTCGCCCATTCGCTGATTCTCCAGTGGCTTATTCGCCCAGCAACTCGGCGACCTTTGCGAGCAGGTTTTTGGGGTCAACGGGTTTTGAGATCCAGGCATCCATATGCGGCTGTTCTTCCATCGGGAAGACGTGCGCGTACGGGGTTTCCGCGATGGATGAGACCATGATCACCGGCAGATACCTGGCTTCGGGATCCTGGGCCAACTGTTCGCTGACATTGAGGCCGTCGAGCACGGTGGACATCATGATATCGAGCAACATCAGGTCGGGGCGCTCGGCCCTGACCTGGCACAGCGCCTGCTCGCCGTTGGCTGCGGTGACCACGGTGTAGCCCTTGGCTTCCAAAATGGTGCGCATGATCTCGACGAAGTCGGGGTCGTCATCCACCACGAGGATTTTGGCACGAAGCATAATGGTTCTCCTTGGCTCCGTCGGTGCGAAGCCGTGCTGCAATGCATGAACTTTGAGCCCGTCCTTGGGTCCGGCGCTCAGTCTAGCACATTATCGCGCGGTTCACAAACGCCGGGCAATGACCCTCGTCAGGTTGAGTGCGCTAGGTGAGGACGGGTTTCCGTGGTAGAATGGCGCCGCGAGAGGAGGCGCTCCGGCAATGGCCTACGAAGATATTTTTCAGGATGTCGCGCAGAAGTATAACCTTGACTGGCGGCTGTTGGTCGAGCAATGCTTCCGCGAGAGCCGGTTTGACCCGCTTGCGGTGGGCGCGGCCAGCGATATGGGGCTGATGCAGATCGTTCCGGCAACCTGGGATGAGTGGTCGGCCAAGGTCGGCGTCTTTGATCCCTTTGACCCGGCCAGCAATATCGCCGTTGCCGGCGCCTATCTGGCCTGGATTCGGGACCAGTTGGCGAAGGTGGGCCGGGCGGAGCCATACTGGATGCTGGCCGCGTACAATTGGGGCATTGCCAACGTCCTCAAGCTGCTGCAAAACAAAGGCGGCTGGCAGGATATCCCGGAGCAGCGGCGCGATTATGCGACCGGGATCATCCTGGCAGCGGAGGCTAACACCCTTGCGGCGCAGATCGCCCCCGCCCGCGCCGTGGTGCACGGCTAAGCGACGCGCCGGCGCGGACGGGGAGAAGCGGGGACACGGAGGGCAGGGATGGACGAAGATCGGGAGCTGTTGGCGCTGCTGGACCGCCACCTACGCAGCATCTGGGAAGGCGATCTGGAGGCCTACACGGCGACGACCGCGGCAGACGTGACTTTTTTCGAGTGGTACATCAGCACGCAGCGGATTGACGGGCTGGATTTTCACCTGCGGGAGACCGCGGCCACCTTCCGGGCCGCGGAAGCGCGCAGGCAGGCCGGCAGCCGGTACGAGATCGAGCATGAGGTGCTGCAGCCGAAGGTTCAGCATTACGGCGATGTGGCGATCATCACGTACACGCTGTTGATGCGCTACACGACCGACGAGGGTGTTCGTCACACCGAGCATAACGAAACGCGGGTTTTTCACCGGCAAGCATCGGGCTGGCAACTGGTGCATTGCCACAAATCGCCGATGTGGCCCGCGCCGCATACGCCGAACCAATAGATCAGAAAGGAGCACAAAGATGGATTTCATCGAAGCTGAACGCCGTTACGGCGAGGCCAAGCGCAAGTACGATGCCGGCACGCTCAGCGCCGGTGATTTCGACGCGCTTCTTCGGGAGCTGATGGTGCAGGACGAGAAAGGCCGCTGGTGGGCGAAATCCCGCGACACGGGCGATTGGAACACCTATGACAACGCTACCGGCGCGTGGATCGTGTCAAAGCCACCGATAGCCCTGCCGCCGACACCGGCTGCCCCGGCGGATTTGCCGCCGGCGCACGGCGCCGCGTCCGCGGCGCGGCCCCGGCGCAAGGAGGAGCCCGCAGCACCGGAAAAGCCGGAACCCGCCGCCGATTTCATGCCGCCTGTCCAGCTCGGCCCGGCCCCTGCTTCGGAGAAGCCCGCGGCGGAGCGGCCTGTGACCGATGAGTTTGTCGCGCCGGCGTCGGGCCAGCCGTTGATCCAGCCGGCCGCCGAGTCGGAGAGTTTCATGCCGCCCATCCAGCTCGGCCCAACCCCGACGGCCGAGAAACCGGCTGCGGCGAAGCCGGCGTCTGCAAAGCCGGCTGCTGCGGAATCGTTCATGCCTCCCGTGCAGCTGGAGCAAGAAGTCCTGCCCGCCGAGCCGGTGCGCCCGGTGGCCCCGCGGCCGCCTATAACCGTCGGCGCCGTCGGCCCGACGCCGATCGGCGCGGGGATGAGCCTGTTGATTTACATCGCTTCGTTCCTCATCCCGATCGTCGGCATCGTGGTCTTCTTCCTGTTCCGCACCCGGCCGGCGGACTCCGACAAGCGGGTGGCGCGGGTGGCGTTGATTCTGGGGGTGGTGTCCATCCTGCTCGGCTGCCTGTGTAGCGGCGGCTTCATGCTGTTGGGTGGCGGTGGCGGGGGCAATTGAGGGATGGCCGACCGTCCGCTTGCTTTGATCACCGGCGGGTCGAGCGGCATCGGCGCGGAGTTTGCGCACCAGTTGGCCGCCCGCGGGTATGATCTGATCCTGGTTGCCCGCCGCGCCGGCCGGCTAGAGGCGCTGGCCGACGGGCTGCGCCAGGCCTACGGCGGCGCCGTCGAGCCGCTCGCGGCCGATCTCTCGAGCGACGCGGGGATGGGAACCGTCGAAAGTCGCATCAGCGCCGCTCCAGCACTGGCGCTGCTGGTGAACAACGCCGGATTCAGCGTGAGCGGTGCGCTGGCACAGGCCGCGTCGCAGGATCAGCGTGACATGCTCAACGTCCATGTGGTGGCTGCGATGCGCCTCACCCATGCCGCGCTGCCCGGGATGGTGGCGCGGCGGGCCGGCGGCATCATCAACCTGGCCTCGCTGGCCGCGTTTATGGTGTTGCCAGGCAACGTCAACTATTGCGCGACCAAGGCCTACCTCTTGAGCTTCTCCCGCGGGGTGGCGGCTGAAGTCAGGCGGCACGGCGTCAAAGTGCAGGCGCTCTGTCCCGGCTTCACGATCACTGAGTTTCACGACGGGCCCCGCCGGCCGGGCGCCGGCCGGGCGCGCATCCCCGGCTTCCTGTTCGGCCCGGTCCGTCCGGTGGTAGCCGATTCGCTGCGGGCGCTTGAGCGCGGCCAGGTGGTCTGCGTGCCGGGCGCGGTCAACCGCGGCATCGTCTTGCTGGCGCGCCTTGGCCTTGTGGACCTCCTGGCGCCCCGGCTGTTGAGCGGGTGAGCGGACGGTTTATCCCCCAGGTATCCCACTTTATCCCACATCATTCCCACACGGGAGGAGGGAATCGTTGGGGAAGGAGAAAAGGGTATGACGACCGCGGATAGCGGGACCCCCACGTCGGAGCGCGGGCCCGGATTAGCACGCACTTATAATCACCTCGGCATCCCTACGACCGTGGCGCAGCCGGAGGAGACGTATCTCGCGGCATACAAGGTCTTTTGCACCGATCATGAGCGGAATCCCTTCGGGATCCAGTGGATGCGGTATGAGCCGGATTGCCCGTTGCCGGAGCTTGTGAAGACCGTTCCGCACATCGGATTCGAAGTCGAGGACCTGGCTGCCGCGCTCGAAGGTTATGAGATCCTGATCGAGCCGAACAGCCCGTCGCACGGCGTGCGGGTGGCATTTGTGGTGTGCGACGGGGCTCCGGTAGAGTTCCTGGAGTTCACGAGGAAGTGAGCAGATCGCTGCTCTAGCGAAAGTTTTGGGAGCTATACAGATGGGCACGCGCATTGACATGATCGGGATTTTCGTGGCCGATCTCCCCCGCATGGTGGCGTTTTACCGGGATGTGCTGGGGTTCGAGACTTCGTGGGACGGCGCCGGCCCGTACGCGGAGTTCGTCAACGACGGCGTGCGCTTCTCGATGTACGAGCGGGCCCAGTTGCCGGGGCTGCTGGGCCAGGCGCCAGCCTATCCGGCCGGGTTGAACGGCACGTTCGAGCTGGCGATTGACTTGCCGACCTCCGCGGACGCGGATCGGATGTATGCTCAGGTCATCGCGGCCGGCGCGCAGCCGGTCTACGCACCGCGCGACGAGCCGTGGGGGATGCACTCGTCCATGATCGCCGACCCGGAAGGGAATGTGATCGAGATCGGGTCGTGGAATCGAGGGACGGGCGGATAAAGGGGCAGCGAGGTCCCCGCGCATGAGCAAGAAGGATATCTTCACCAAGACCCTGGCAACGGCCGGAACGGTGCTGGCCTGGCTCCCGATCCTGGCGCCGGTTTTGTTTTCGGCCGCCCTGCTGATACGGGCGCGCATCTTCCGGTTCGATTACCTCATGCCGGCCGAGATCTTCCCGGTGGCCCTGGTCGGGGGTGGCCTGCTCCTCTGGGCCGCGTTTCGGGCGCGTGCGCGGCGCGGGCTGATCGGCGGAAGCCTGGCGGGCGCCGTGGTCCTGCTGGCCGGCAGCCAGGCGCTCGCCGTCGTCACGGGCCTGGCGTCGGGACGGACCGAGCCGACCGGCTGGCAATGGGCGCTCGTCCTCGCGCTGCTGGCGCTTTTTGTCCTGGCGCTGATCGCCATGGGCGTCGGTGGCGTGCTGTTGCTGCGCGATTTCTTCAAGACCGCTCGGAGGTGATCGGCAGGGAGGTCGGGCTGTGTTTCTACGGTTGATCCGTTCTGTATTAGCTCTAGGCTCGCTTGCCTGGCTGGCGCGGCAACTGTTCGCCAACCGCGGTTTGCTGTCCTTCATCCCCGACGTCGAGATCTTTGAGCCACAGCAGCGCGCACTCCTGGCCTGGAACGGGGATGAGGAGCTCCTGGTCCTCGGTACGGACCTCCACGCGTCCAGGCCGACCCGGGTGTTGGAGGTCCTCCCGCTGCCTGCGGAACCGGTCGTGGCCCGCGGCGACCCTTTAATTTTTGACAAGCTCGAAGCCCTGATCCGCCGCAATCTGGTATCGGCGCCGCACGGCCCCGCCGTGCGCGGCGGCGATATGGCAAAGGCGGCCCCGGCCGGAGAGGTGACGCAGCGTAAGCACATCGGCGCACACGATATCTCGGTCATACACCTGCTGGACCCGGCGGGTTTCGTCGGCTGGGTCGAAGGGTACCTGGCCTCGCTGGGGGCCGAAATGCCGACGATTCCCGCTGCAATGGCTGAGATTGTCCGCCAGTATATCGCCGAAGGGTTCTCGTGGTTCGCGTTCGATGTGGTATCTCTGGGTGAAACGATCGCGACCAACGATCCGATCCAGTATCGGTTTCGCTCGTCCAAGCTGTTCTACCCGATGCGGATCACGAAGCTGGCGCAAGGGGAAACGTCTGTCGGGCTCTACATCCTGACGCAAACGCGGACGCGGCTAGGTCAGTTTGCAGGCATCCCGAGGTCGCGTGTTCGCTCTCGGCTGGGCGAGATCGCGGGCACAGATGCAGTTCGGCTCCTGGACTACGACGTCATGGGACTGGGCACAGACATCGCGGACCTGTTTGGGCTGAGGGCAGGAGATGAGGGGACGAATGTACACCCGTGGACACGGGTTGCTCAGATGGAGCTGCGCGCCTGGCAGCTCGAAGGGCGCCTGGCCTCGTTCGATGCTGATCTCGTCGTCGAGCGCTTCAAGAAGATCCCGCGGCGACAACGCCTGCGCGATCCGGCTATGCTGATCGAGCGTTGGCTTGCCGATCCGGCGAGCTGCGATCCTGCGGAATGGGACAAAGCCGCGGTTTTGCCTGTCTTGGAGGCTCGCTTGATTGATGCGTGGGAGCATTCTCGTGCAGGAGAGCGGGCTGCTCTTTTCGAGCTGAGGCGCGCACTTTTCGACGAGTATGCATCGTGATGAGGGGGTTCGGTGCAGACCTATCCGTTTGAGACGGTCACGGTGAACGAGCGCGGCGAGATCATCGCCCGCGAGGCGTGCACCTGCCAGCAATTCACCGAAGACCTGGGCGGTGTGCCCCTGGAGATGGTCTCGCTCCCCGGCGGCATCTTTCCCATGGGGTCGCGGCCGGGGCAGGGGTACGCGGACGAGTGGCCGCAGCACAGCGTGATCGTCAGCCCGTTCCTGTTGGGGAAATTCCCGGTGACGCAAGCGCAGTGGCGGGCGGTGATGGGGTCGCTGCCGCCCTGCCGGGGCCAGGGCGCGGATCGGCCGGTGGACCGGGTCTCGTGGCACGACGCGCTGCGCTTCTGCCAGCGGCTGGCCCGGCGCACGGGGCGGCCGTATCGCCTGCCCAGCGAGGCCGAGTGGGAATACGCGTGCCGGGCCGGTACGACGACGCCGTTCTCCTGCGGGGAGACGATCACGACCGACCTGGCGAACTTCTGCGGCGAGCATACCTTCCGCTCGGAGCCGAAGGGGGTCTACCGCCACGGGACGACGGACGTGGGGAGCTTCCCGCCCAACCCGTTCGGCCTCTACGACATGCACGGCAACGTGTGGGAGTGGTGCGCAGATGCCTGGCACGACGATTACACCGGCGCGCCGGTCAATGCGACTGCTTGGGGCGGCCTGCGCGCCGCGCCTGACACCGCCCGCGTCCTGCGCGGCGGCTGCTGGCATGATCCACCGAACCTGAGCCGCAGCGCCGCACGGCTGCGGCAGGCCCCTGGGGAGGCGGAGGATTTCTTCGGGTTGCGCGTGGCGCTGACGAACATGGGGTAGGCAGCGGCCGCCGAACGGAACCGCTGAATGAATTCGACGCGTGATATGCCATACCCATGCCAACGGGTTTAGCACATCACGCGTCGGTTTCAACCGGTGTCTGGCGGTCGCGAACCACCACGACGCCCTGTTTTTCGGGGTGTCGGCTGACGATGCCCGTGTAGAACGCACGGATCAGCGCCATGTCGCCTTCGAGGTCGCCGGTGGGCTGCAGGATCGGCCCCGTGCCCACGATCCGCCGCGCGTAGTCGGCGTAGCCCAACACGATGGGCACCCTCGCACCCAAGGCCATGTAGTAGAATCCGGTGCGCCAGCGCGGGGTGTGGCCGCGGGTGCCCTCCGGCGAGATCGCCAGCCGCAACTCGTCCTCGGCTGCAAACAGCGCCACGACCTTCTCCACGAAATTCGTCCGGACGCGGCGGTTGACCGGCAGCCCGCCGAGCCGCCGCAGAATCCAGCCGATAGGGCCGCGAAAGAGCGAATCCTTGGCCACCCAGCGCACCCGGATGCCCGTCGCCAGCATGAAGCCCAGGACAAGGTAAAAATCCAGCGCTGAGGTGTGATGCGCGCCGATCACGACGCACCTGGCCGGCAGCGGCGCGTCCAGCACGATCTGCCAGCCAAACAGGCGGAGGACGGTGCGGCCCAGCCGTTGCGCGATCGTCGCCGGCGGCCTGAGGTGATTGACGACTGTCATGGGCCCAGTTCCGCTCTCATTATACCTGGGAAGATGCGTCGCGCAGCAGCTCCAGCGTCTTCATCAGATCGCGCCGCCAGCCATCGGCCTCCCGCATCTCCAGCCAGATGGCGCGGCGGGCGACGCGAGCGGGCACGCCCTCAGCCTGCAGCCGGTCTTGCAGCGCGCTTCGATCCAGCACCTCCAGACCGGCGCATTTGATCAGCAGTTGGCCCTCTTCCCCGCCGATGGCCTCCACTCCGGCGTTGATCGCCAGCACCTTGACGCGCACGACATAGAGCAGGTTGCCGACCTCCTTCGGGGGCGGGCCAAAGCGGTCGCTAAACTCCTGCGCCAGCTCGTCTATGGCCGCGGCCGTGGTCAGCCCGGCCAGACGGCGGTAGAGTTGGAGCCGCAGCGCGGTCTCCGGCACGTAGTCCTCCGGGATGCGCGCCGGCAGGTTCAGGTCGAGCTGGACGGTGGGCGCGAGGGGGTCCTCCAGGACGTTGTGGCCACGGCCGCTAGACGATGGACGATGGTCGCCGCCTTCACTCGCCGCTGGCTCATCGTCGCTGGTTGCCTTCGCCCGCGCCTCTGCCACCGCCTGCGCCAACAGCTTCGTGTACAGGTCGAACCCGACCGCGACGATGTGACCGTGCTGCCGTGCGCCCAGCAGTTCACCCGCGCCACGGATTTCGAGGTCGTGCATGGCGATGCGGAACCCCGCGCCCAGGTCGCTGGCCTCCTGGATCGCTTCCAGCCGCCGCCGCGCATCCTCGGTCAGCGTCTTGTATTTGTCCACCAGCAGGTACGCGTAGGCGCGCACCGCCGACCGGCCCACGCGGCCGCGCAGTTGGTAGAGCTGCGCCAGGCCGAACATGTCCGCCCGGTTAATGATGATGGTGTTGGCGTTGGGGATGTCCAGCCCGCTCTCAATGATGCTCGTGCACACCAGCACGTCGTGCTCACCTTCGGCAAATGCCAGCATGACAGAGGACAGCTCCCGCTCGGGCATCTGGCCGTGCGCGATGGCGATGCGCGCCTCCGGCACGATCTTGTGGATCTTCGCCGCAATCTGCTCGATCCCCTGCACGCGGTTGTGCACGAAGTAGACCTGGCCGTTGCGATCCATCTCGCGGAGGATGGCCTGGCGCACGAGCGTCTCGTCGAAGTCGCCCACGAAAGTCTTGATGGGCAGCCGCTCCTCCGGCGGCGTGTCAATGGTGCTGAGGTCACGGACGCCGGTGAGGCTCATATGGAGGGTGCGCGGGATGGGCGTGGCGGTCAGCGTCAGCACATCCACCTCGGTGCGCAACTGCTTGATGCGCTCCTTGTGCGTCACACCGAACCGCTGCTCCTCGTCCACGATCAGCAGGCCCAGGTCCTTGAAAGCGACGTCGTTGCTCAGCAGGCGGTGGGTGCCGATCACCAGATCAATGCTGCCGTTCGCCAGCCCGCTCAGCGCACGATCCTGCTGGCTGGGCGTTTGGAAGCGGGACAACATCGCGACGGTGACGGGGAACGCGGCCAGCCGGCGGCTGAAGTTGGTGTAGTGCTGTTGGGCAAGCACGGTGGTGGGCACGAGCACGGCCACCTGCTTGCCGTCCATCACCGCCTTGAACGCAGCGCGCAGCGCGACCTCGGTCTTGCCGTAGCCCACATCGCCGCAGATCAGACGATCCATTGGCCTCGGCTGCTCCATATCCTGTTTCACCGCCTCGATGGCGACGAGCTGGTCTTCGGTCTCGACGTACGGGAAGCTGGCTTCGAGCTCGTGCTGCCACGCGGCGTCGGGGCTGAACGCATGGCCTTCGACGACCTCCCGCGCGGCGTACAGCTCCAGCAGTTCGTCGGCGATCTCGGCCACCGCACGGCGGGCGCGCTGCTTGACCTGCTCCCACTCGGCAGTGCCCAGGCGGTGCATGTTGGGCGCCACATCGCCCGACCCGACGTAGCGGGCCAGCCGGTCGGCCTGGTGCACCGGCACGTAAAGCAGATCGCCCTGCGCGTATTCCACCCGCAGGTATTCCCGCTCGACGTTGTCCACCGCCATCTTGATCAGACCGTGGAACCTGCCGATGCCGTGCTCGATGTGCACCACGAAATCGCCCGGCTGCACATCGGCGAAGAAGACCTCCGGCGCCACCGCGTGCGGCCGCTGTGGCCGTCGCGGCTTCGGCTTGCCCCAACCGAACAGCTCAGCGTCGGTGAGGAACCAGAGGTTGGAAGTTGGAGGTTGGAGATTGGAGGTTGGAGGTTGGAGCTCCGTCTCATTTCCAGCTTCCAGCTTCCACCTTCCAACATCCAGCGTCCATCCCTCGTCCATCACCCCTTGCACCAGGGTCAAGCCGGGCGGGGGCAGGGTCGGCAGGTCATCCGTCGGCGCGATGGCGTGGCCGGCTTCGCCCAGCAGCTCGGAGAGGCGCGGGGCCTGGCGGCTGATGAGCACCACGCGATCGCCGGCGCGGAGCCGGGCTTCAAGCTCGGTCAGGATGGTGCGCATCTGGCCGCCGTAACGCGGGCCGGCGGTGAAGGTTTGCACCAGCGGGTGGAAGCTTTCGCGCGGCACGCCGGCCAGCGTGCTATGCCCCAAGAAAACGGCCGGCCGGGCGGAGAGGCGCTCTTGCAGCGCTGCGGCGGTGAAGTAGGGCGGCGCGGGTGCGGTGGGGATGTCGCCCGCGGCGCGCAGATCCTTCGCCAACTGCTCGGCCTGGCCTTCCAGGTCGCTCAGCGCGGCCAGGAGCTCACCCGCATCCTCGATGATCAACCACGCCGCGCTGCCGGGCAGGTAGTCCGCGAGGCTGCCCGGCTGGCTGTAGAGATACGGCGTGTACCATTCCAGGTTGCGGAAGCCTCCGCCTGCGATCAGCGCGCTGATTTCTCGTTCGTACTCGGTGCGCGCGGGCGGATGGCACGCAGCCAGGTCGAGACCACGAAGCCGTTCGGCCACGCGCTCGCCGAGCTTGGGCAGCGTCTCGCTGGCCGGCCCGATCCACGTTTGGGCCACGCGGGCGAGCGTCCGCTGCGTGGAGGGATCGAACGTGCGCAAGCTGTCCACCTCGTCGCCGAAGAGTTCGATGCGCACCGGCTTGCGCAGGTTCGGCGGCCAGACGTCCACGATGCCGCCGCGCCGGCTGAACTGGCCCGGCGTCTCCACCACCGCGGCGCTCTCGTAGCCCAGCCCGACCCACGACGCGGTCATGCGGCCGAGATCGAACGCCTGGCCCTGGCGAATCTGCCGCAGCGCCGATCGCATTTCGCGCACGGGCAGCGTCATCTGCATCAGCCCGCGTGCCGAGGTGACCACGAGGGGCGCGCGGGGCGCGGCGCGTGAGGCGTGGAGCGGCGGGATCTCCGCTCCACGCCCTCCGCTCTCCGCTCCACTCGTTTCCCATGTCAACAACCCGACCAACGCCTCCAGCCGCCGCTGCCGCGTTTCAGGGGCCCACGGGATGCGTTCGTAGGGCAGGGCGTCGGGATCGGCGAAGTTGTGGACGGGGACGTCGTCGGGCAGCCAGATGCGGAGCTCGTCCACCCACTGGCGGGCGCGGACGGTGCGCGGGGTGATGATCACGAGCGGCTGGTTCAGCTCGCGCGCCAGCGCCGCCACGAGGAAGGGCCGCGCGGCATGGTAGGCAGCCAGGGGCGCCACGCCTGGCGTCTCGGCCCGCAACTCGACCACCAGGTCGGCAAATCCCGGCAGCGATAAGCCGAGATCAAGGAGTCCGGTGAGTTTCATAGGATACTGACGATGGACGCCAGACGATGGTCAATGGTCTATTGTCTAGCGTCCGTTGAACTGATTCATCGCCGCAGTGATTCCCTCGGCCAGCCAGGCCGCGATCGCATCCGCAGCGCGCTGGCGGACGAGGGCCATTTCGACTTCCTCGGCCGCGGTGAAGTTCTGCAAGACGTAGTCGGCCGGGTCCATGCCGGGCGGCGCCGATGAGCCTTGCCCGCCGGGGCGGCCGATGCCCACGCGCAGCCGCGGGAAATCTTCGGTGTGCAGGTGCTGGCTGATGGATTTGACACCCTTCTGGCCGCCGGCGCTGCCGCCCGTCCGCAGCCGCAGCTTGCCGGGGGGCAGGTCGAGATCGTCCGAGACGACCAGGATATCGACCGCCGCGATTTTGTAAAAGGCCGCCAACTGGCCCACTGCCTCGCCGCTCAGGTTCATGTAGGTCATCGGTTTCGCCAGGACAATTTTGCCGCTCCAGGCGCCTTCCGCGCCCATCAGGCGGACCGTGCCGATGCCAATCCGGGCGCGCTTCTGGAATTTGTCCAGCGTCAGCCCGTGCCGCGCGGCGAACAGATCCACGACCTGGAAGCCGATATTGTGCCGGTTGGCGGCATACTCCGGCCCGGGATTGCCCAGGCCGACGACCATTTTCCCCGGTGCGTTCGAGCCGCCTGCTACCGGGGTGTTTCTGCGTGATGAGAGAAAGTTGATGAGATCCATGCAACACCGAAAAGGGGCTGACCGCGCCGACCAGCCCCTCGATGAAATGTAATTTGGCTCCCAGCTAAACTGTCATTCTGAGCGGGTCTGTCCCTGAACCCGCGTTGCGGCGAGTCAACAGCGAAGAATCTCCTTGACGCGCCGAGACCTTTTCGGCTTCGCTCAGGGCGGGCTCTTCGCTGAGCTCTCGTCGTAAGGAGCGTCACGGGATTCACCCGCTCAGGGTGACAGAAGCGAGTTCTGCGGTACTGCGTATCGAGCTTCGCCTCACGGCCGCATCTTTTGCCACAGCCAGGCCAGCAGCCATTTGATCGCAAAGAACAATCCCACCGCGGCGAACGCTGCGACGGTGTAGAACGCGGCTTTCTTGGCGGTGTCGAGCAGCTTCGCCCCATCGAAAAGCTCGCCGGCGAGTCCACTGACCGACGCGCCGCCGGACGATGACCCCGCTGCCGGCGTTGTCGCCAGGATGGGTGTCGTCTCCGGCTCCGGGGTGGGGGTCGGCGCAGCGGTGGGGATGGCAGTCGCCTGAGCGGTCGCGGCTGCTGTCGGCGGAACTGTGGTCGGCTCATCGGCCGCGGTGGGCAGCGGCTCCGGCGTCGCCGCGCCGCCCTCCGGCGTCGGCGATTCATACGGCCGCGTGTTGGCGACCACGACCTGCCGAGGTTCGCTGTCGAGGTAGTTGCCGTCCGCTTTGACCACGCGCACGCGGAGGGCGTAGGCGCCGTCGGGCACTGAGCGGGAGTCCCATGTGCCTAGCAGCCCCAACGTCTGCGGGTTGCTGTGCGCGTCACCGATGAAGATCCACGATTGGTCGGATTGGATAGGCCAGACCGCGTAGTACAGCTCATAGCGTTGGAACTGTGGATGGGTTGCCGAGCCGACGATCTGCACCACCCCGCGCACGGGCGCGCCCTGCTGGGGCTGAGCAATGACCGGCCGCGCTTCCTGTGCCAACGGCGCGGCCAGGGCTTGGACCGTCAGGAGCGTCAGCGCCAGGATGCTCACGGCGACAAGAGCGAGTAAGGAAGACCGCTTCATGGGCGTGCCACCTCAAGTTGCTGGAATCAGGATGCGCCACGACGCAGTTGTGGCTGAAGTTGCGCTTACAGGCGCTACAGTCTATCACAAAAAGGAAACCGCGCCAAAAGCGATGTTTTCCGCCTTGCAGCGACAAAGCCCCGATAGTTCTGCGTTATACTCGCCCGTTCAGGCTTCAGTTGACAGCCGCGGGGTGTGCGGCTACAATGCCGTCATCATGGTTCGGTTCGCCGTTTGACGCCTGATTGCTGCCATCTTCATCGTGGGCGCTGCCGCCTTTTTGGGGCCCGGCGCCCGTTTTTATTCCCCCGTCGGGTGACAACGGCACTGCTTCATCTGGAGGTTTTATCATGATCCGTATTATCACCGACTCGACCTGTGAGGCTTCGGCGGCGCTGTTGCGGCATCCGTCCGTGACGGTGGTGCCGCTCTACGTCCTCTTTGGCAAGACCGCGCTGCGGGACGGGGTGGAGATCAGCCGCGAGGAGTTCTGGCAGCGGCTGCCGGCATCCGATCCCTTGCCGTCCACCTCGCAGGCCACGCCGAACGATTTCCTGGGCCTCTTCCAGCAGACGATTGCCGCGGGGGATGAGGCGATCGTCCTCACGATCTCGGCCAAGCTCAGCGGCACCTACGACTCGGCGGAGAGCGCGCTCAGCACCCTGCCCGGCGCACCGGTGGACATCGTGGACTCACGTTCGACCTCCATCGGCCTGGGGCTCATGCTTCAGAAAGCCGTCGAGATGGTCGAGGCCGGCGCATCCCGCGATGAGATCATCGCCCGGCTGATCCGCATGCGCGAGAAGATCCGCATCATCTTCGTCCTGGAGACGCTGGAGTATCTTCAGCGCGGCGGGCGGATCGGCAAGGCGCAGGCGTTCGTCGGCACGCTGCTGAAATTCAAGCCGCTCTTGGCTATCGTGGACGGCGAAGTGCATCCGGTCACGCGCGTGCGCAGCCGGGCGAAGGCGCTGGAGACCGCAATCGAGACCCTGAGTCAGCAGATTCCTGAGCGCGGGCCGCAGGTGCGGATTGCCCTGACTCATTCGGGGGCGGCGGAGGATGCCCGGGCGGTAGCGGCCCAACTCTCCACCGCGTTCGGTTCGTCCTGCGCCTTCATCGCCGAGCTGGGACCGGTCCTGGGCGTGCACACCGGGCCGGGCACCATCGGCGCGGCAGTCTACGCCGAGGAGTGAAGGTCGCCGGTGCGTCACGGCCATCCGGCGCATCTTTTCCTGTCTTGGGGTGTTGTAAGATATGCGCGGTGCGAAAATCCAACCGGCAGCGGAGGCGCCCGCCGAGCCAGGTCGCTTCGGCAATCTTGACGAGGCGGCGCTGGTTGCGCTGGCAAAAACCGACCCGGAAGCGTTCGGCGAGCTTTACCGGCGCACCGTGGATCGGATTTACAACTACGTCTACTATCGCACTGGCAACGTCGCAGATGCCGAGGATTTGACCGCCCGGACGTTCTACCAGGCGCTCGGCGGCATCGCCCGCTACGCCGATCAGGGCGTCCCGTTCATTGCCTGGCTGTATCGTATCGCGCATAACCTGGTGGCCAACCATCATCGGGCGCAGGGGCGGTGGAAACTGACGCCGCTCGACGAGGCCGAGCCGGCGGGCAAGCCCGTGGACAACCCGGCCCGCGCCGCGGAGATCAGCGAGCGCAAACAGGCGCTGTGGGCAGCCATCCGTCGCCAACCGGAGGAGCGCCAGCGGCTGCTGATCCTGAAGTTCGCCGACCGCCTCTCCAATGAGGAGATCGGCGCGCAACTGGGACGCACGGAAAGCTCGATCAAATCGCTCTACTTTCGGACGCTGAAGGCGCTCAAGGTGGACCTGGAGGCAAGGGGGTGGTAATTTGATCCGTATCGTCACCGATTCCACGTGTGATCTGCCGGTTGAGCTGCTGGCGCAGCATCGGATCACGGTCGCGCCGATCAATATCCAGTTCGGCCAGGACAGCTACCAGGAAGGCGTGACGCTCGATCCGGCGACGTTCTACCGGCTGGTGGAAGAGCAGAACCGGATCCCCACCACTTCGCAACCCTCGCTGGGCCAGTTCCATACGGTGTATCAGAGCTTGCGAGAGGATCCGGAGACCGAGGCGATCCTCTCCATCCATATCACCGGTCAGCTCAGCGGCACGTACGAGGCCGCGGTCGTCGCGGCGGCGCAGATGCCACCCGAACCGCCGATCACCGTCTTCAACAGCCTAAGCGGCTCGTTGGGGCTGGGGTTCATGGTGCTGGACGCGGCCGAGCAGGCCGAACGCGGCGCCAGCCTGCCCGCCATCCTGGCCCGGTTGGAAGCGCTGCGCGAGCGGATGACCATCTTTTTCGGCCTGGAGGACCTGCGTTTTGCCCGGATGAGCGGCCGGGTCAGCGTGGCGCGGGCGTTGATGGCCTCGTTGCTCCACGTGAAGCCGGTGCTCACGGTTCAGGATGGGCAGTTGACGATGGTGCAGCGCGTGCGCAGCCGTGCGCAGGCGATAACGGTGATCACCAACGCGCTGGCCGAACACCTGGGTCATCTGCCGGCGCGCGTGGCGGTGATCCACGCCCAGGCGCCAGAGGCGGCGGAACTGGTGCGCGCCGCGTTGGTCGGCCGCGTCCACGCCACCCAGGTTTTCGTTCAGGAGCTGTCGCTCGGCATCGCCGTGCACTTCGGCCCGGGCGCGGTGGGTGTGGTGGGGTATACTTTGTGAACTTCTCAGACATCCGGAGGAAGGTCTCTCATGTCCGATGATCGTTTTGGCGCTGTTCGCCGCCTGGCGCCTTCGCTGCCAGCCGTGGTTGCGGGACGAGGCGATCCGGCCGCAAATGTGACATCGCTGGCGCCGTTTCTGGCCCTGGCGCGTGAGCTGGCCGCGTTGATCGTGCCTGTGCAACCGTGCGCCAAGTTTCGCGCGGATTTGGGCCGCGATCTCGTGCTCGCCGCACGCCAGCAGGTTGCCCGCGACCGGCTGATGGCTGACGTCGCGGGCCCGGCCGCGCCGCGCGCGGCGCGGCGTTGGGCGATCGGGGCCGCGACCGTGGGCTCGGCGGTTTCGTTGGCGGGCATTGTGGCGCTCGTGGTGTATCGCCGGCGCCGGCTGGCAGCGTAGCATGGAATCGCTCCGCAAGCTCTATCGCATCGGCCACGGCCCCTCCAGCAGCCACACGATGGCCCCGCGCCGCGCGGCCGACCGCTTCAAGCGCCGCTATCCCAACGCCGAGCGGTTCCGGGTGACGCTCTACGGCAGCCTGGCCGCCACCGGCAAGGGACACATGACCGACACCGCCATCGAGGAGGCGTTTGCGCCCGCGCCGGTGGAGCTGGTCTGGCGGCCCGACAAGGAGCTGCCGCTGCACCCCAATGGCATGCGCTTCCGCGCGATCTTCGCTGACGGCGCTGTGTCCGAGCCCTGGCAGGTGTACAGTCTCGGCGGCGGCGCGCTGGGCGACGATCAGTCCCCGCCGCCGCAGTCGCCCTACGATGTGACTTCGTTCACCGAGCTGCTGGACCATTGTGGCCGAACCGGGATGTCGGTCTGGGAGTACGTTGAGCAGTGCGAGGGCCCGGAAATCTGGGATTTCCTGGGCGATATCTGGCAGGCGATGCGCCGGGCGATCACCCACGGCCTGGCCGCCGAGGGGTTGCTGCCGGGCGGGCTGGGCGTCTCGCGCAAAGCCTGGGTCTTCTACCGCAAGACCCTCCTCTCTGAGTCCCAGTTCAGCCAGCTTCAACTGCTCTCCGCCTATGCCCTGGCTGTGTCGGAGGAGAACGCGGCCGGCGGGGTGGTGGTCACTGCGCCGACGTGCGGCTCCTGCGGCGTTGTGCCCGCGGTGCTGCGCTACGTCCAGGAGCGGGTAAACTGTTCGGACGTCTCCGTCGCCCACGCCCTTGCGACGGCCGGGCTGATCGGCAACCTGGTGAAGCGCAACGCGTCGATC
The DNA here is from genome assembly GCA_964647255.1 of uncultured Anaerolineales bacterium. Lineage (GTDB taxonomy): Bacteria > Chloroflexota > Anaerolineae > CG2-30-64-16 > CG2-30-64-16 > CAWJEL01. The sequence goes on from CAZYGI010000002.1 coordinate 86,918, forward strand.
TCCGGCGCTGAGGTCGGCTGCCAGGGCGAGATCGGCACCGCATGCGCGATGGCCGCGGGCGCAGCCGCGCAGCTCCTGGGCGGCACCGTCCGTCAGATCGAGTACGCCGCGGAGATGGGTCTGGAGCACCACCTGGGGCTCACGTGTGATCCGGTCGCTGGCCTGGTGCAGATTCCGTGCATCGAACGAAACGCGTTCGCCGCGACGCGCGCCCTCGCCGCCGCCGATTACGCGCTCCTCACCGACGGCACGCACCGCATCTCGTTCGATGATGTTGTGACGGTGATGTCGGAGACGGGGCACAATTTGCCCTCCTTGTACCGCGAGACCGCCACCGGCGGCCTGGCCGCGGCCTATCAGCGGCGGCTGGAGCAGCTTGACCTGCTGGACGAGTAAGCGTTCAGGGACAGCGCAGGGACGGGCGAAGGGCGTGAGCTCTTCGCCCGTTTTTTGTTGGCACGCAAAATGCGCTCCGATTTGACAGCGGAAATGAGTTGCTCTATACTTTCTTTGTATCTTGAGAATACTTAGTAATCCGACGATAGCGCAGTTTTTGTGCTCTGTTTCGCTCTATCGGTTCATGTCAATCAGACTTTGTAGCCCTACGTGATTAATCCATGCCGACTTCACCTGTGATGTGGTTACGCGACCAAAAATTCACCCGCGACGAGACCAAGGCGCACCATCAGCGCCTGGCGCTCAAGCTGATCTACGCCGACGGCGAGACCAGTCGGGCCGATATCGCCCGCACTACCGGGTTGACGCGTTCGGCCGCCTCGGCTGTCGTGGCGGAGCTGATGGCCGCCGGATTGGTGGAGGAGCTGGGCCAGGGGCCGTCGGCCGGCGGGAAGCCCCCGACGCTGCTGCGCGTGGCCGCCGGCGCGCGCCAGATCATCGGGATTGACCTGGCCGGCGCCCCCTTGCGCGGGTGCGTGTTCGATTTACGCGGGCGACCAATGCACACAGCGAGCGTTCCCCCCTCGGCTGACGGGACGGCCTTGACCCAGCTCTGGGAGTTGGTGGATCGGCTCGTCGCCCTGGCCGATCGGCCGCTGCTCGGCATCGGCGTCGGGCTGCCCGGCTTGATTGACACCCAGCGCGGGGTCGTCCGGCAGGCGGTCAACCTGGGCTGGCAAGACCTGGCGCTGGGCGAGATGTTGGCCGGCCGCTACGGGCTGCCGGTGTATCTGCTCAACGACAGCCAGGCCGCGGCGCTGGCGGAGTATACGTTCGCGAACCCGGCCGGGGCCGCCGACCTGGCGGTGATCCTGGTTGAGCAGGGCGTCAGCGCGGGGTTGGTGATCGGCGGGCAGCTTTACCGCGGGGGCGGGCACTCCGGCGCCAGTGAGATCGGCCACGTGCGCGCGGTGGAGGGCGGTGAGCTGTGCGCGTGCGGTCACTTCGGCTGCCTGGAGACGGTGGCGGGCCAGCGGGCCATCCTGCGTTGGGCGCGCACGATTTACCTCAACCAGCCCGGTTCGCTGCTCCATCAGATGGTCGCCGACCCTGCCCGGGTGGAGATGGCGGCGGTGGTGGCCGCGTATCAGGCCGGCGATCCGGCCCTGGCGCAGATGGTCGCACAACTGGGCCGCTACCTGGGCATCGCTGCGGCAAACCTGGCCGCGGCGCTCAATGTGCCGATGGTGATCCTGGCGGGCAGTGTCGCGCAGTTCGGCGCGGCGTTGGCGCAGGCGGTCAAGGCGGAGATGGTGCAGCGTTCCTTCGCGCCGCTGGCCGAGCGGACCAAGGTGCGCGTGAGCACCCTGGGCGACGACGCGGTCATGCTCGGCGCGGCTGCGCTGTTGCTGGCAAACGAGTTGGGCGCAGTATGAAGATTCCAGGAGCCGATTCGCTGTCCTCGGCGTTCGAGCTGATCGAACCGAGATTTGTCCCGCCGCTGGAGCCGGAGTTCCGGCCCGCGGCCCTTGCCAACCGGGCCTTCCGGGCGGAGGTCGCGGCCTCCGGCGAGGGCGCACCGTTGGTCTTCGGCCTGGAGCGCTCCGACGGCGCGCTGTCCCGTTTTGAGACGGCCGCCTTCCCAGACGGCCATCCGCGTGCGGAGGCCAACCTGGCCTACGCCGAGCGCCTTGTCAAGTTTCTGTTGTGGGCGCGCGGGGGCTGGCGCGTGTTCGTCGGCGGGCCGCGGGGGATTGGCGAGCATCTCGCACGGGTCTACGCCGCGGATGGGCCGCGTGAATTCGACTATCACTTCATGGGCGAGCAGGTGTACGGACGCCCCTTCACCGTGGTGAGCTGTGCCGCGGATGAAGTGCCCGCAGCGCGCGAGGGCGGGCAGGCGTTGGGCCGCCACCTCGGCGGCTGCCGCATCGGCTTCGACCTGGGCGCCTCCGACGTCAAGGTGTCGGCGGTGGTGGACGGCCAGGCGGTCTTCAGCGAGGAGATCGTGTGGGAGCCGACCGGCCAGGCCGATCCCGCCTACCACTACGCCCAGATCATGGCCGCGCTCCGGCTGGCGCAGGCCAGGCTCCCGCGGTTGGATGCGATCGGCGGCAGCTCGGCGGGCGTCTTCGTGGACAACCGGCCGATGGTTGCCTCGCTCTTCCGCGGCATCCCGGCCGACCGCTATGGCGAAATCCGGGATCTCTTCCTGCGCATCCGGGCCGAGTTCGGCGTGCCGCTGGAGGTGGTCAACGACGGCGACGTGACCGCGCTGGCCGGTGCGATGAGCCTGGAGGACACCGGCGTGCTGGGGATTGCGCTCGGCTCCAGCGAGGCCGGCGGTTACGTGGACTTGAACGGCGCGATCACCGGCTGGCTGAACGAGCTGGCCTTCGCCCCGGTGGACTACAACCCGGCCGCGGCCGTTGATGAGTGGTCCGGCGATGCCGGCGTCGGGTCGCAGTACTTCTCGCAACAGTGCGTCTTCCGCCTGGCCTCGCGGGTCGGCATCGCTCTGCCCGCGGACGCGACCAAGGCCGAGAAGCTCAGGCACGTCCAGGGCTTCCTCGAAGCCGGCCACCCCGGCGCGGCGCAGATCTGGCAGAGCATCGGCGTCTACCTGGGTTACGGCATCGCGCACTACGCCGATTTCTACGATCTGAAACACGTGTTGATCCTGGGCCGCGTCACGTCCGGCCAGGGCGGGCCGTTGATCTTGGATGGGGCGAAGGCTGTGCTGGCGGCCGAGTTCCCGGAGATCGCGGCCCGCGTCAACATCCAATTGCCGGATGAGAAGAGCCGCCGCGTGGGCCAATCCATCGCAGCCGCCAGCCTGCCGGCCATCGCTGAGACAAAGCACTCCTACTAAACGGCGAGATCGCGTCGGCGCAGCTCGCACTGACCGGAGAAGAACGATGCTCTACATAAAAAACGCCGCCCTTTATACCCCCAACGAAATCATTGAACGCGGCGCAGTGCTGATCGAGGGCAGTCTGATCGTCGCCGTGGGGTTGGCGGACGATGTCCCGTGCTGTTCGGGCGCGGACGTAATTGATGCGACCGGGCTGATCCTGGCCCCGGGCTTCCTCGAGCTGCAGATCAACGGTGCGTTCGGCGATGACTTTACCGATGACCCGACAACGATCTGGCGCGTGGCGGAGCGGTTGCCGCGCTATGGCGTCACCAGTTTCCTGCCGACCATCATCACTTCGCCCCTGGAGAAGATCGCCGCGGGCCGGGCGATCGTGACCGGGCCGCGGCCGGCGGGGTTCCGCGGTGCGCGGCCGCTTGGCCTGCACATCGAGGGGCCGTTCCTCAACCCGCAGAAGAAGGGCGCACACAACCCGAAGTACCTGCGCCAACCCGATCTTGCGGTCGTGGCCGATTGGTCGCCCGCGACCGGCGTCCGGCTGGTGACGCTGGCGCCCGAGCTGCCCGGCGCGCTGGACGTCATCGCGGCGCTGAGCGACCGTGGCGTGTGGGTGAGCGCGGGGCATTCCATGGCGACCTATGAACAGGCCGAGGCCGGGTTCGACGCTGGGGTGCGCTACGGCACGCATCTGTTCAATGCCATGCCGGCGCTGGGGCATCGCGATCCGGGCTTGCCCGGTGCGCTGCTCACCGACGATCGGGCGGCTGTGGGCCTGATTGCCGACGGCATTCATACCCACCCGGCGGTGATCAAGCTGGTCTGGCAGGCGGTAGGCGGCGAGCGGTTGACCCTCGTGACCGATGCGATGGCCGCGCTGGGCATGCCGGCAGGCCGGCATCTCCTGGGGGATTTCGAGGTCATCGTGGACGGCACGAGCGCCCGGCTGGCCGACGGCACGCTGGCGGGCAGCATCCTGGCGCATGATCAGGCGCTCCGCAATCTGATCGCCATCACCGGGTGCACCCTGGCCGAGGCGTTGCCGACCGTGACGACGACCCCGGCCAAAGTCATCGGCCTGGCCGGCGAGCGCGGGCGGATCGAGCCGGGTTATGCGGCTGATCTGGTGTTGCTCTCGCCCGATTTGCAGGTGCACACGACGATCGCAGAGGGTAAGCTGGTGTACGTGGCCGAGAATTGAGCAAAACTCGCCCAGAAAAGTATTGACAAACGGGTTCCGGGCCTGTATACTTTCTAAGTAAGATTAACTAAGAAAGCCCCTTCTCTTCAGGCTCCGGAGTCACGATGCGATGTCGAAGATGAACCGCTTCCAGGTCCGCGGCCTTACCGGCCAGTGGGTGCTGAAGGCCATCTACGATCACGGGCCGATTAGCCGCGCCGATATCGCTCGCACGATTCATCTCACGCCGCCTTCCGTCTCGGAGATTGTCAACAACCTGATCGCTGCAGGCTTGGTCGAGGAAATCGGCCAGGGGAATTCCACCGGGGGCAAGCGTCCCACGCTGCTCAGCATCGTAGATGATTCGCATCTTCTGATCGTCCTTGACCTGGCGGTGGGCGATTATCAGGGTGCGGTGGTCAATCTGCGCGGCGCAATCCAGCACCGGATCAGCCTGCCGCTGCGGGAGCGCGGCGGTGAGGCGGCGCTGGGCCTGGTCTACGAGCTTGTGGATGCGCTGATGACGACAGCCGCTAAGCCGCTGTTGGGCATCGGCATCGGCGCGCCGGGGTTGGTGGACTCTGAAAACGGTGTGGTGTGCCGGGCCGTGAACGTGGATTGGCGAGATATCCCGCTGCGTGACCTCCTGGTTGACCGCTACGGCTTGCCGGTCTATGTGGCGAACGATTGTCAGTTGGCCGCGTTGGCGGAGCACATGTTCGGCGCCGCGGAATCGAATAAGCCGTTGGTGGTGATCAGCCTGGGGCACGGGGTGGGCGCCGGCATCGTCGTCAACGGACAGTTGCTGCACGGCAACCCTTTCGGCGCCGGTGAGATCGGTCATGTGGTTGTGGAGCCGAGCGGCGAATACTGTCAGTGCGGCCATGCCGGCTGTCTGGAAACCATGAGCAGCAGCCGGGCAGTTGTGCGCCGCGTGCGCGCGTTCGCCCAGGCATCGGAGCGGCCGGCCCTCCGTGCGCTGGCTGTCGCGCCTGAGGAAGTCACCCTGGAATCGGCGTTGCGCCTGTATCGGGCCGGCGATCCCGATATTGCGCGGGTCGTCCGGGATATCGGCCAGCAGTTGGGCAGCGCGGCGGCTAACCTGGTCAGTGTCCTGGGGCCCTGCCAGATCAAGCTTGCCGGAAGCGTGACGCGTTTCGGCGACGTCTTGCTCGATGGGTTGCGGGAAGAACTGGGCCAACGCATCATGTTATCGCTTGCCGCGGCGACCGAAGTCAGCTTCGTGAGCGTTGGAGATGATATCGTGCTGCAGGGCGCTTCGGCCCTCGTGATCTCGCAAGAGGCCGGGCTGCTTTAGACAGGCACGGCAGGAGGATGTCGCGTAACAAAGTGGTCTCGCAAGCCGTGGGCAAATAGTGTCTACTATCCAAGTTTCTCAAAGAAGGAGAATCTCTCAATGAAGACGATCAACCGACGCGAATTTCTGAAGGCGACGGCCCTGGTGGGCGGCGCGGCGACCCTGGCGGCGTGCCAACCGCCGGCGGCGCCCGCACCGGCGGCCCCGGCGGCTCCGGCGGCCACGACGGCTCCGGCTGCCCCCGCTGCCGCCCCCGATGTCCTCAACCCGTTCAAGCTGGCCGCGGCCGAGGTGGACGGGCAGTTCTTCTCCGGCGGTTATGGCCACGAGTACATCAAGTACGCCGGCTCGCTGATGGAAAAGAACATCCCCGGCGTCAAGGTCAACGTGACCCCGCTCCAGCGTGTTAATGACACGCTGCGCCCACGTTTCGTCGGCGGCAACCCGCCGGACGTGATTGATAACTCAGGCGCCGGCCAGATGGACATGGCGTCGTTGGTGGCCGATGGCGCGCTGGCGGATCTGAAACCCCTGCTGGATGCGCCCGCGCTCGACACCCCCGGCAAAACGGTGCGCGAAACCTTGATCCCGGGTACGCAGGACACCCTGGTGTTCGACGGTGTGCAGCGCGGCATCAACTTCGTCTTCTCCGGCTACGGCATCTGCTACTCCAACAAGCTGTTCAAGGACAACGGCTGGACCTACCCGGCGACCTGGGAAGACATGATTGACTTCAGCCTTCAGCTCAAGAAGGAGGGCAAGATCGCGCCGTGGACGCACCAGGCGAAGTACCCGTACTACATTCAGTACATGGTGCTCTGGTCGCTGCTCTACTCGGCCGGCGGCAACGATCTGCTGGTCAAGATTGACAACCTGGAGCCGAACGCCTGGAAGGATCCGGCCGCGCTGCGCGCAGCCGAAGGGTACTACCAGTTGTACGATAAGGGCCTGTTCCTGGAGGGCACGCCCGGCCTGGATCACACCGCCTCGCAGACCGAGTTCTACAAGGGCAAGGCGGCATTTATCCCGTGCGGCGGCTGGCTGGAGAACGAGATGAAGACGATCCTGCCGGCCGACTTCGACACCGTGATGGCGATCTGCCCGCCGTTCAAGAGTGGGGTGGGCAACCCCAAGGCCGCAGAGACCCAAGGCGGCGAGCCGTTCATCGTGCCCGAAAAGGCCAAGAACAAGATGCACGGCATCGAGTTCCTGCGGGTCTTGATGAGCAAAGCGGAAGCCAAGTACTTCGCCGAGAATGTGCTGAGCATCTCGGCGGTCATCGGCGGCTTGGAAGGCGCCAACGCGTCGAGCTTCATGAAGTCGCAGGTTGCCATGGCGGAAGCCGCCAAGGGCGACGCGATCATCCAGAATGTCCAGACCTGGTATGACGCGTATTGGAAGGGACTCGAGTCGCTGTCCACCGAGCTTCTGAACGGTCGGATCAAGCCGGATGCGTTCTGCGACGAGGCCCAGAAGCTGGCCGATGCGACGGCGAAGGATCCGGACATCAAGAAGTACAAGCGCGTGAAGTAGGTCGCGTCATCGGAAAGGTTCGCAACCTTCCGAAGCATTATGAGGCTGGATTCGAGGCTTTAGTCGGTCGCGTGGTCAATGCAAGAAACCGGCTGAAGCCTCAAATCCGGCCCGGTTAATGGCGATTCTTACAATGGGGAGCGTGAAGCCATGAGACACGGACAGAGACGCTTCATCATCGGGTTCTTAGCCATTCCCTTGCTGCTCTACACGGTGTTCGTCGTCCTGCCGTACAGCAGCGCCATCCTTATCGCGTTCACGCGCTGGCGCGGCGTCTCGATGAACATCACCTTCAACGGCATCAACAACTTCCTCAAACTTGGAGGAGACGCGCTCTTCTTCAACGCGTTGAAGAATAATGCCACGGTCTTGATCACGCTCCCCATCATCACGATTGTGCTGGCGCTCCTGTTTGCCGCGCTCTTTACGCGGGGGCTGCGCGGCCAACGTTTTTTCCGCACGACCTTCTTCTTTCCGCAGGTGCTCTCGATGGCCGTGGTGGGCGTGCTGTTCAACTTCGTCTACCACCCGACGCTCGGCATCCTGAGCAACACCTTCAAGGCCCTGGGGATCAAGCAGCTCGCCACTTTCCCCTGGCTGGGTGACGCCTCCACGGTGCTGCCGGCGATCATTTTTGTTGCCATCTGGCAGGCCACCGGCTTCTACATGGTGCTCTTTATCGCCGGCATGGGCAGCATTCCGACTGAGTTTTACGAGGCAGCGAAGATTGATGGCGCCAACGAGTGGACCATCTTCTGGAAGATCACCCTGCCGCTGCTGCGCGAGTCGCTGCGCACCGCGGCGGTCTTCCTGATGATCCTGGCGATGGACATGTTTGTCTACGTCTCCTTCCTGACCAACGAGACCGGCGGCCCCAGCCGCGCGGCCCAGGTGCTGTCATCGTACCTGTATCAGACCGCTTTCCGGCAGGGGAACTTCGGCTATGCCACGACGCTTGCCGTCGTGCTGATGGTGGTGGTGCTTGCCTTGTCCATCCTGGGCATGCGGGTCGGCAGCCAGGACACGATCGAGTATTGAGCAGGATGCGATAGGAGAAGATCAGCATGAATACGACCTCCGCACCGACGACCACGACATCCCCAGCGGCTGCCCGTTCCGATACGGCGCGCAAAGTCGGCGGGGCCCTGGCGCGCATCCCGCTCTATCTCTTCCTGATCCTGTGGGCCGTGATCGTGATCTACCCGATGGCGTGGACCGTGATCAGCTCGCTGCGCACCGACCAGCAGCTCATGTTCACGCCCTGGGGGCTGCCCACCCAGTTGCACTTCGAGAACTATCTGCGCGCGTGGCGGGATGCGCAGATCGGCCAGTTCTTCGTCAACACGCTGATCGTCGTCATCCCGTCGCTCTTCTTTACCCTGCTGCTCTCGGCGATGGTGGCCTACGTGTTGGCGCGTTACGAGTTCCGCGGCCGGCAGTTCATCAGCTATCTGTTTATGGGCGGCATGATGTTCCCGATCATCCTGGCGATGGTGCCGCTCTACTTCATCATGGAGTTCCTGCACATCCGCAACACGTTCCCCGGCCTGATCCTGGTCTACGTCGCCTTCTCTTTCCCCTTCACGGTCTTCTTCCTGCAGGGCTTCTTCAAGACGCTGCCGCGCGAGCTGATGGAGGCGGCGATCATTGACGGGGCCAGCCATTCGCAGACCTTCTTCAAGGTGATGTTGCCGCTGGCGCAGCCGGGCCTGGTCACTGCGGCGATTTTCAATTTCCTGGGTCAGTGGAACCAGTTCATCTTGCCCTCGGCGTTGATGGACAACAGCGGCTTGAGGGAAGGGCAGACCCGCTATGTGCTGTCGCAGGGCTTGTACTACTTGCAGATAAAACAGCAGTACCAGAACGACTGGAGCGGCATGTTCGCGGCCGTAGCGATCGTGATGATCCCGACGCTGGTTGTTTACGTTATCTTCCAGAACCGGATCGAGCAGGGCCTCACCGTCGGCGCGCTGAAGGGTTAGCATGTTGTTGGCCCTGGAAGGCGGCGGCACGCGCAGCCAGGCGGCCTTGTTAGATTCCACGGGCAGCGTTCTGTGCGTGACGGATCACGCCGCCGATGTCAATCCCAACTTCACGACGATCCAGGACTCGCAGCGCGCCGTCCTCGCGGCGGTGCGCCGCGTCCTGGCCGACGCAGCGATCCGCGGCGAGCGCATCACAGACTTTGCCTCCGCGCTGGTCGGTGCGCGCTTCGGCGCCGAGCTGTTGGGCGAGATTCTGCCGCACGCACGGTATCACTACTATGGCGAAGGTGACGTCGTTTTCGCCCGCGCCGGCTGCTACCGGCCGCACGGTGTGGCGGTGGTGGCCGGTACGGGCGCAACCGCGTGGGCAGTGCGCGGCGATGATGGGCGCCAGCAGGTCTTCGGTGGGTGGGGCGCGCTGCTGGGCGACGAGGGGAGCGGCTACGCGTTGGGTCTGGCGGGCCTGCGCACGGCCGTGCGGGCCTATGAGGGCCGCGCCGAGGCGCCAACGGAGCTTTATGGCGCGGTTCGACAGCATTTCGGCCTGGCCGAGGCGGCCTTCCGCGATGATCTGGTCCGCCTGGCCTACCATAAACCTCTGACCCGTGCCGAGATCGCCGCGCTGGCGCCCTTGGTGACGCGGCTTGCGGCTGAAGGGGATCCGCTGGCGATCCGACTCGCCGCGCAGGCCGCCGCCGATCTGGCCGCGTTGGCGCTTCATGCGGCCCACAGCCTGTTCGGCCCCGAGGAGCGTTTCGATGTGGTCGTCGCCGGCGGGCTGACGAAGGCCGGCGATCTGCTGTTGGGGCCGCTGCGGGAGCGGCTGGCGCAGGAGTTTCCGCTCGAAGCGTTTGCTGTGGGGACCGAGGCCCCTGCCGTCGCGCTGGGCCGCCTGGCGCAGACGAGGGCCACTATGGGGGCCTCCCCGTGTCATTCTGAGCGGGTTAGCCCCTGATCCAGCGCGATGGCGAACATTCAGCAAAGAATCTCCATGCAGCGACGAGACCCTTCGCTGGCTTCTCGCCGCGACGTACTTCACGGAACCGACCCGCTCAGGGTGACACCGCCAAAGTAGAATTAAGCCATGAACCAACGCGAGAATCTTCTGGCCGCGGTGCGCTTCGAGCGGCCCGACGCCATCCCGATGACCTTTCACATCAACCCGGCGTGCTGGCAGCACTATCCGCAGGACGCGCTGCAGGCGCTGATGGCCGGGCATCCGCTGCTCTTCCCGGACTTCGTCCCGGCGCCGGGGACGGTCGTCCCGGAATTCTCGGTCGTGCAGCGGGCCGCCGAGCCCTACACCGATCCGTGGGGCTGCACCTGGCGTACTGCGGAGGACGGCCTCACGGGCACGGTGACGGAGCATCCGCTGGCCAATTGGGCCGCGTTCGAGGACTACCGGCCGCCCGACCCCGACCGCACCGACGGCCTGGGGCCGGTGGACTGGGCGCAGGTGGCTTGGGCGATCCGCGAGCACAAGGCGCAGGGCAAGCTGCTGCAAACCGGCCTGCGCCACGGCCACACCTTCCTGCAGTTGTGCGATCTTCGCGGCTACCAGGCGCTGATGTTCGACATGGCCGATGACGAGCCCCGGCTGCACCGGCTGATCGCCATGCTGGAGGAGTTCAACCTGGCGCTGGTCCAACGCTACCTGGCCGAGGGCGCGGAGTGGATGTCGTACCCTGAGGACCTGGGGATGCAGGCGGGGCCGATGCTATCGCCCCGGCATTTCCGCAAGTACATCCGGCCCAGCTACGGGCGGCTGATGCGCCCCGCGCTGGACGCCGGCTGCGTCGTCCACATGCACTCCGACGGCGACATCCGGCTGCTGGCCGACGACATGCTCGAAGCGGGCGTGCAGGTGATCAACTTGCAGGACCTGGTGAACGGCATTGATTGGATCGCGGCGCGCTTTGCTGGCAAGGTATGCATTGACCTGGACATTGACCGCCAGCAGATCACCTTTGGCGGCACGCCCGCCCAGATCGACGCGTTGATCCGCGAGGAAGTGACGAGGCTGGGCCGCAAAGAGGGCGGGCTGATGATGATCTACGGCCTTTATCCGGGCGTGCCGCTGGCGAACGTCAAGGCGCTGATGGACGCGATGGAGCGGTACGCGGGGTATTACGCGTGATGCGTGATCTGAATGTCATGCTGAACGGGTCTACCGCTCAAAGTGCGTTACAGCGAGCCACCAGTGAAGCATCTTGGAGCAGGAATTCTTAATATCGGTGAAAGCGGAGGCATCCTGAGCGGAGCGAAGCGCAGTCGAAGGACCCCGGCTCCGCTTAGGATGCTTCAGCTATAGTGAGGATTGCTGATTGCAGAGGCCAACGAGACTCCTCGTTGGCGTTCTGCCGTTCGCCACGTTGAGTCGTCAATCCGCTCACGGCGAAGCCGGACAGGCGGGAGTTTCTGGTTCTTCAGGAGACGTTATGCTCATCGAACAATATTTCTCAGCCCTTCAGACTAAGATCGCCGAGATCGCGGCCCGGCCGGAGCCGATCCGCCAGGCGGCGGTGATGTGCGCGGACGCGCTGGCAAGCGGCGGCGTGCTCCATATCTTCGACAGCGGCCACCTGGTCTCGCGCGAGTTGATCTTTCGCGCAGGCGGGCTGGCCGCGCTGGCGAACCTCGACATCGCCCTCACCGTCGGCAATGGGGTGCGCACCCGCGCCGCGCTGCCCGATGATCCGGCCCTATCCTATGCCTATATCCAGCATATCTTCGCCAGCAACCAGCTCCGCAAAGGCGACGTGCTGTTCGTCGGCAGCGTCTCGGGCAAGACAGCGAACGTGGTCGAGCTCGCGCTGCAAGGCCGCGCCCACGGCCTGACGGTCATTGCGCTCACCGCGCTGGCGTACAGCCCGAAGCTGGCGTCCGATCATCCGTCCGGCAAGCACCTCTACGAGGCTGCGGATCTGACGCTGGACAACGGTGCGCCCTACGGTGACGCCATGCTGGCGGTGGACGGGCTGCCCTATTCCATTTGTCCGGCCTCCGGCATCGGCGCGGCCGCGGTGATGTGGGCGGTGGTCGCGGGCATCGTGGAGGAGCTGCTGGCGCGGGGCCTGACGCCCACTGTGCTGCCCAGCATCAACCTGCCGGACGGCAAGGCGGTGGTGGATGCGGCTGTGGCGGACGCGCTGCGCAAGGGGTATTGAGCGCCGCCGATGGCAGGGCCGCCGCGTTGGCCGCAGGCCGCCGAATGAATTCGGCGTCTGATATGCAAAGCCTGCTGAAGCAGGCTGGCATGTGGGATGGGAGAGGGAGCCTTAGTGATGGATTATTTCGATGCCATCATCCGATTGTTGCAAGAGGTGGCCGATACCCAGCGCGAGGCGGTCGAGCGGGCCAGCCGGGTTGTTGCGGATGCCATCGAGACCGATCACCTGATTTACGTCTTCGGCGCGTCGCACGCGGGCATCCTGGCGCAGGAGGTATTCTACCGCGCCGGCGGGCTGGTGCCAGTGAACCCGATCCTGCCCGGCGGTCTGACCACCGACGTGCGGCCGGTGACGCTGACGAGCAAGCTCGAGCGCCTGCCCGGCTTCGGCAGCCGGATTATCAGCGAGGTGCCTATCGCGTCCGGCGATGTGCTCATCGTCCACTCGGTCTCCGGTCGCAACGCGGTCGCGGTCGAGGTGGCCCAGGGCGGCCGAGAGCGCGGCGCGTTCGTCATCGCGATCACATCGCTGATCTATTCGGGCGCGGTGCAGGCGCGCCAGGCGGGCCAGCCCCGCCTGTTCGAAGTCGCCGACCTGGTGCTGGACGACCGTGCGCCCGTGGGCGACGCCCTGATCGAACTGCCGGGCCTGCTGCAGCGTGCGGGCGCCTCCTCCACCGTCACCGGCGCGGCGCTGATGAACGCGGTGATGGCCCGCGCGGCCGTGCTGCTGCTCGAACGCACCGGCGACGCGCCCGTTTTCATGAGCGCCAACCTGGACGGCGGCGACGCGGCCAACCAGCGGTGGCTGGAGCATTATCGGGGACGGTTGACGTATCTGTAGCGTTGGCGCGTTGGCACGTTGACAGGTTTGCACGTTCCACCGTCCAAACTTGCAAACCAACAAACCAACAAACCAACGAACCAACAAACCAACGAACCAACAAACCAACGAACCAACAAACGTCCCAACGCTCCCAGGATCACACCATGACAACATTGACCCTTTCCACCTGGACCATGCCCGCGGCCGACCTGGGGCCGGAGAACCCGCTGCCCGCGCTCCTTGGCGAGCGGGAGCTGCACGCGCTGGAGCCGGGCAGCAACGTGCCCCAGGACATGGTGGACAGCCTGATCTGGGGCCAGCCGGCGAACATCTTGCCCTACACCCGGCAGGATGGCTACAACCGGCAGCGCCAGCCGCGTGACTTCCGCGTGGCGGTGCTCGAAAATGACATCTTACGCGCCACGTTCCTGCTGGAGTTGGGCGACCGGCTCTGGTCGTTGGTCCACAAGCCCACCGGTCGCGAGCTGCTCAGCGTCAACCCGGTCTTCCAGCCGGCCAACCTGGCGATCCGCAACGCATGGTTCAGCGGCGGGGTGGAGTGGAACATCGGCATCATCGGCCACACGCCGTTCACCTGCGCGCCGCTCTTCGCCGGCCGCGTCGAGGGGCCGGATGGCCCGACCCTCCGCCTGTGGGAGTGGGAGCGGGTGCGCCAGACACCCTATCAGATTGATGTCTCCTTGCCCGACGGCTCGCCGGTGCTCCTCGTCCGCGTACGCATCGTCAACCCGCACGACCATGACGTGCCGATGTACTGGTGGTCGAACATGGCCGTGGCGGAGACCCCCGAAACGCGGGTGGTCGTGCCCGCGACCGAGGCGTTCCAGTTCGGCTACGAGCGGCTCGATGTCGTGCCGATCCCGGTGTCCGGCGGTCGGGACGTGACCTATCCCACGCACCTCCGGGACTCGTGCGACTTCTTCTTCCGCCTGCCCGACGGGCAGCGGCGCTGGATCACCGCGCTGGACGGCGCAGGCCGCGGACTGGCGCAGGTCTCCACCGATCTGCTGCAGGGGCGCAAGCTGTTCGTTTGGGGCATGAACCCCGGCGGCCGGCGCTGGCAGGCGTTCCTCTCCCCGGGCCCGGCGTACATCGAGATTCAGGCCGGCCTCCCGCGCACCCAGATGGAATATCTGCGCATGCCGGCGAAGACCGAATGGGCGTGGACGGAGGCTTATGGCCTGCTGGAAGCCGACCCGGCCGCGATCCACGGTGCGGAGTGGACGGCTGCGCAGCGCGAGGTCGAGGGGCGGCTCGAAGCGTTGATTCCGCGCGGCCGCCTGGATGCGGCGCTCGCCCGCGGCG
>CAZYGI010000002.1:101532-120793 GCA_964647255.1 uncultured Anaerolineales bacterium
CTGGAACGGCTGCGCCGCACGGCCGCGGGCGAGCCGCCCTTCTGCCCGCCTGGGCTGGTCTTCGATGACGCGTCGCTGACCGCCGAGCAGACGCCATGGCTTGGGCTGCTGCGAGACGGGAAGATGCCGGCCGCCGACCCCGCCGCGGCCCCGCGCGGCTTCATGGTGCAGGCTGAGTGGCGGGAGATGTTGGAAGAGAGGATCGCCTCCGCGGTCGCCCCAGGAACCACTGCGCCCGGAATCGAGGCTTCAGCCGGTCGCGTGGGGCTATCGGAGCAACCGGCTAAAGCCTCGATTCCAGAAAGTCCTGCGACATCTACGAACTGGCTAGCTCATCTTCACCTCGGCGTGCTGCGCTACCAGGCGGGCGATCGCGCCGGTGCGCGCGCGGCGTGGCAGGCCTCGCTGGCGCAGGCCCGCACGCCCTGGGCCCTGCGCAACCTGGCCGTCCTGGCCCAGGCTGAAGGTGATCTGGCTCAGGCCGCCGAGCTATGCCTCGCCGCGCTCGATCTGCGGCCCGATCTGCGGCCGCTGGCCGCGGAGTGCGGCGCGCTTCTGATCGAGGCCGGGCAGCCCGCGGCATGGCTGGCCCGCGTGGCTGGGCTGCCTGAAGCCGTCCGCCGCAATGGGCGCATCCGGCTGTTGGAGGCGCGCGCCGCGCTGGCGGTCGCTGATCTCGCAACCGTCGAGCGGGTCCTGGCGGAGCGACCTGTCGTGGCCGATCTGCGCGAGGGCGAGATCGCATTGTCGGAACTCTGGTTTGAATATCACGCCTGCCGGCTGAGCGCGGCGGAAAAGCTGCCGCTCGATGCAGCGCTGCGGGCGCGTGTGCGCCGGGAGTTTCCGCTGCCGGCGGAGCTCGACTTTCGGATGCGACAGGAGCCTTGAGGCAGATGGAGCTTGCCGACTTCAACCCGACCCCGACCTTGATGACGCGACAAACGGCCATCGGCCGGCCGCGCTATCCGGTGATTGACGTCCACCAGCACCTCGGCGGCGAATTCGGCGGCGGATGGGACCAGCGCCCCATCGCGGAGCTGCTGGACGTGCTGGATGAGGCCGGCGTTGCCGTGATCGTTGACCTCGACGGCGGCTGGGGCGAAGAGATCCTCGATGCGCACCTCAAGCGTTTCAAGGAGGCGGCGCCGGAACGTTTTCAGATGTTCGGCGGCGTCAATTGGGCCGCGTGGCCCGAGCAGGGCAACCGCTTCGGCGAGTGGGCGGCGGCGCGGCTGCGCGGCCAGGCCGGCCGCGGCGCACAGGGGCTTAAGATCTGGAAGCCGTTGGGGCTGCGGGTGCGCGACCAGCGGGGCGAGTTGGTCGCCGTGGAGGATCCGCGGCTTGACCCGATCTGGGCCACGGCCGCGGAGCTGGACTGGCCGGTGCTGATTCACGTGGCCGACCCGGTCGCGTTCTTCCAGCCGCTCGACAACCGCAACGAACGATGGGAAGAGCTCCACGCGCACCCCGACTGGCAGTTTCCCAGCCCGCCCTTCCCGCCTTTTCTGGAAGTCGTCACGGGGCTGGCGAACATGGTTGCCCGTCACCCGGCGACCACCTTTGTCACCGCGCACGTCGGCTGCTACGCGGAGGATCTTGCGTGGGTGGCGGCGCTGCTCGACCGCTGCCCGAACGTCTATACTGACTTTGCCGAGCGCATCGCCGAGCTGGGCCGCCAGCCCTATGCGGCCCGGCGTTTCTTCCTGAAGTACGCCGACCGCATCGTCTTCGGCCTCGACCAGCCTGCCAACGTGGAGACCTATCGCATCTCCTATCGTTTTCTGGAGACAGACGACGAATATTTCAACTACTCGATCAGACCCATCCCGCCGCAAGGCCGCTGGCGGATCTATGGCCTGGGTCTGCCCGATGACGTGCTTCGGAAGGTCTATCATGCCAATGCAGCCCGGCTGCTGCGCCTCGAATGATTGAATCCAGCCGAAGAGGAGCTTAACCCTATGCCCCCTGTGACCCTTGTCGTCATCGGCGCCGGCTCGCGCGGCGCGACGTATGCCGGGTATGCCAGCCAGCACCCGGAAGCGGTGCGCATCGTCGGCGTGGCCGACCCGCGCGAATTCTACCGCCGGCAGTTGGCCGACCAGCACGCCATTCTCCCCGAGCGGGTTTTCAGCGACTGGCGCGAGGTCGCGGCGCAGCCCAAGTTCGCCGATGGCGTGATCATCGCCACGCCCGACGACGCACACGTCGAGCCGGCGCTCGCCTTTGCCGGCCTCGGCTATCATCTGCTGCTGGAAAAGCCGATGGCGCTCAACCCGGCCGACTGCCGCCGGGTCGTGGCCGCGGCCCACGCCAACGGGGTGATGGTCGCGGTCTGCCACGTCCTGCGCTACACCGCGTACACGCAGCGGATCAAGGCGATCATCGCTTCGGGCCGGCTCGGCGAGATCGTCAGCCTCCAACACCTCGAGCCGGTCGGCTTCTGGCACCAGGCGCACTCGTTTGTGCGCGGCAACTGGCGCACCGAGGGGGAGTTCGCCGGCATGCTGCTGGCGAAGTCGTGCCACGACCTGGACTGGATCAGCTATATCATGGATCGCCGCTGCACGGAGGTTTCCTCCTTCGGCAGCCTGAAGCACTTCCGGCGGGAAGAACAGCCGGCGGGCGCGGCCGACCGCTGCACGGAGTGTGGTGTCGAGGCGACTTGCCCCTATTCGGCTCCGCGGATTTACCTCGATCGCGTCCGCCGCGGGGAGACCGGCTGGCCTGTGGACATTTTGACCCCCGACGTGACGGTGGCCGGCGTGACGGAGGCGCTGCGGGCCGGCCCCTATGGCCGGTGCGTCTACGCCTGCGACAACGACGTGGTGGATCACCAGGTGGTGGCGATGCAGTTCGAGGGCGGCGCGGCGGCCACATTCACCATGATGGCCTTCACCCGCGCGCGCGACCGCGAGACGCGCATCTTCGGCACGCGCGGCGAGCTCACCGGCGACGGGCAGATGATCCGGGTCTACGACTTCCTGACCGGGCAGACCGAGACGATCAACACGCAGATCAGCGACGGCTCGATCCTCACCGGGCACGGCGGCGGCGACGAGGGTCTGATGCGCCGCTTTGTTGCGGCGCTGGGCCATAACGACCCGCACGAGATCCTTTCCGGGCCGGACGAAACGTTGGAGTCGCACATAATGGTCTTTGCGGCCGAGCAGGCGCGGCGCGAGGGACGGGTCGTGAACGTGGTGATTTGAGGATAGAACGCAGACACCTGCACCCACCTGCGGTGGCCGCAGGTGCGGTGTGACGCAGAGGAGCGCAGATTGGCGCTGATACTTGATGAGAATCTGGTGACACCTGAGTCGGTGACCGGTCAATTTCGGTTCGAAGGTCGGTTCATAGATGCGGCAGCCTACGGCGGCGGCCACATCAACCGGACCTTCGTGCTACGCTGCGCCGATCCGGGCGGCGGGACGCAGCGCTACCTTCTGCAGCGGATCAACCAGGCCATCTTTCGCGACCCGGCCGCGTTGATGGAGAACCTGGCGCGGATCACGCAGCACCTGCAGGCGAAGATCCGGGCGGCCGGCGGCGACCCGCTGCGTGAGACGATGAACCTGGTCCCCACGGCCGACGGCGCCGCCTTCCACCGGGACGCGAGCGGCGACTGCTGGCGCGCCTGGCTGTTCATCGAAAACGCGACGGCGTATGAGATGGCGCAAAGCCCCGAGCACGTCTACCGCGCGGGAAAGGCCTTCGGCCGCTTCCAACGCATGCTGGCCGATTTTCCCGCGGACGCACTGCACGAGGTGCTGCCCGACTTCCACAACACACCGAAGCGCTTCGCGACCTTCATCGAGACGGTCGGCCGCGACCCAATCGGCCGGGCCGCGGGGGTGCGGACGGAGATCCGCTTCATCGAGCAGCGCGCGGCCGAGACCGGCGTGCTGGTGGATCTGCTGCGCCAGGGCCGGCTGCCGCTGCGGGTGACGCACAACGACGCCAAGTTCAGCAACGTGCTGATGGACGATGCCACCGGTGAAGGGCTGTGCGTGATTGACCTCGACACGGTGATGCCGGGCACGGCGCTCTACGACTTCGGGGATGCGGTGCGCGCCGGCGCCGCGCTGGCGGCCGAGGACGAGCCGGACGCCGCGCGGGCCGGCCTCTCGCTGGAGACGTTCGAGGCGCTCACGCGCGGCTACCTGGACGCGGCCCGCGATTTTCTCACCCCGACCGAAATCGCCCATCTCCCGTTCGCGGCCCGCCTGATCACGCTTGAGCAGGCCATCCGCTTCCTGAACGACTACCTGAACGGCGACACCTACTACCAGGTGCACCGGGAGGGCCAAAACCTGGATCGCACGCGCACGCAGATTCGCATGATCCAAGACATGGAAGACAAGTTCGCAGAGATGGAAGCGGTCGTCGCGCGGTATCGGTAAGATCAGGAGTTGCGCTATGTCTGACAAATCCACCTCCTGCCCCCTCAAAGCCGTTATCCTCGCCGCCGGCGCCAAATCCATTACCGACGACGGCCTGCCGGTGCTGCTCCAGGAGCTGGGCGGCCGGAAGATCATAGACTACGTGACGGCGAACGCGGCACAGGTCGTCGCACCCGCCGAGACTTACGTGGTCGTGGGCTATCGCCGGGAGGCCATCCAGGCGCACCTGGGACCGGGCTACCAGTACGTCGTCCAGGAAACGGCCCGGGGGACGGGCGACGCGGTGCGCCAGCTCCAGCCGCTCCTTCAGGATTTCGACGGCGACCTGCTGATCCTCTACGGCGACACGCCGCTCTTCTCGCCGGCATCCATCCGCGGGCTGCTCAACCGCCACCGGCTGCGCGGAGCCAACCTGACCCTGCTCACCGCGGTCGCGGACCGGCCCTACCCCTACGGCCGCGTGATCCGCGACGGCGCGGGCCGCATCATGGACATCATCGAGGAGGCGCAGGCGTCGCCGCGGGTGCGGGAGATCCGGGAGCTGAATGTCGGCGCGTACGTCGTCTCCGCCCGGCAGATCTGGCCCGTGCTGGCAACGCTGCCGCCGTCGCCGGCCGATGGCGAATACCGGCTGACCGACCTGGCGCACCGGCTGATCCACTACGGGCTTGCCGTGGAGAGCTATCAGATCTACGACCAGGACGAGATCCAGGGGATCAACACCCGCGAGGATCTCGAGCGGGCCGAGTTCATCTTGCAGAAGCGGCTCTTCCGGCCGCGGCGGCAGGAGGAGCGCAATATCGTCCAGTTCGGCACCGGCGGCTGGCGCGCGGTGATCGGCGAGGGGTTCACGCTGCACAACGTCCGGCGGCTGTGCCAGGCGCTGGCCAACGACATCACAAGACGCGGGCTTGAAACGCGGGGCGTGCTGATCGGCTACGACCGCCGCTTCCTGTCCGACCTGGCTGCGGAGGCGGCGGCTGAAGTGTTCGCCGGCAACAACATCCACACGATCCTGCTGAGCGAGGACGCACCGACGCCGCTGATCAACTACGCGACCGAGATGGTCAACTCGGCCTTTGGGCTGGCCTTCACCGCCAGCCACAACCCGCCCGAGTGGAACGGCCTCAAGGTCTTCAACAGCGATGGCTCATTGCTGCAAACCGAGGAGACGAACCGGGTCGAGGACGAGACGAATGCCTTGACCCTCGACGACGTGGTGAAGATCCCGCTGGATGTCGCGCTGGAGGCCGGCGTTGTGGAGCGCCGCGACTTCGTCAACCAGTACGTGGATCGGGTCGAGTCATTCATTGACCTGGATGCCATCCGCCGGGCCGGGCTGAAGATCGTCGTGGACCCGATGTACGGGGTGGGCCACCTGACGCTGGGCATCATCCTGAACGAGGCGCGCTGCCGGGTGACCTTCATCCACGACCGGCACAACCCGCTTTTCGGCGGCCGCTCCCCCGCGCCCGACCTGGAGGCGCTGCGGATGCTGCGCACGATCGTGCGCGAGGAGCACTTCGACCTGGGCCTGGCGACCGACGGCGACGCCGATCGCATCGCACTGATTGACGAGCGCGGCAACTTCATCCATATCAACGACCTGTTGCTGCTGCTCTACTGGTACCTGCACGAGGTGAAGGGGCAGCGCGGGGGCGTGGTGCGCAACCTGGCGACTACCCATCTGTTGGACCGGCTGGCGGCCGCGTTCGGCGAGAAGTGCATCGAGACGCCGGTCGGCTTCAAGTGGATCGCGGCGGGCATGGTTGAGCATCACGCCCTGCTGGGCGGCGAGTCGTCCGGCGGGCTGACGATCCGCGGCCACATCCTGGGCAAGGACGGCATCTTCGCCTCCGCGCTGATCGTCGAGATGCTGGCGGTGACCGGTAAGCATATCTCCGAGCTGCAGGAGATCGTCCTGGGCATCACCGGCCGGCTCTACTCGGTGGAGGACAACCTGCCCGCGACCGCTGACATGCGCATCGTCGTCCCGCAGCGGGTGAAGGCGATGATCGCAGCCGGGGAGACGCCGTATCCGGTGGTCAAGGTGACCGACTACGACGGCACCAAGGTCACCTTCGAGCACGACCACTGGGCACTGCTGCGCTTTTCAGGCACGGAGCCGATCCTCCGCATCTTCACCGAGGCCGATACGCCGGAGACGGCGCGCGAACTGGCCGATTGGTTGAAGCGCTGCGCACAGGCGGCATA
Source organism: uncultured Anaerolineales bacterium (assembly GCA_964647255.1). Classification (GTDB taxonomy): domain Bacteria; phylum Chloroflexota; class Anaerolineae; order CG2-30-64-16; family CG2-30-64-16; genus CAWJEL01. The sequence goes on from CAZYGI010000002.1 coordinate 108,147, forward strand.
AAGGATGGTTCGAATGCGGGGGTGGCTCGACCGGCACAGGCGCCAGCTCGTCCTCTTCGGCCCGGTGGGCGGGGTGTTCTGCGCGGCCGTGCTTGCGTTGCTCGCGGCGATCCTCATCCTCAACCGGGGCAAGCTGATTTACACGCTGGACGACGCCTATATCCACCTGGCCCTGGCAGAGAACATCGCCCGGGGTCACTACGGGGTCAACCTGGCGGAAGCTTCGTCGCCTTCATCCAGTATCCTCTGGCCCTTTCTGCTGGCGCCGTTGGCCGCTTCGGCCGTAGGCCCTGTGATCCCGCTGCTCATCAACCTTGTCGCAGCGCTGGGGACGTTGGCCGTCTTTGCGAAACTCTGCCTGCTGGTTTTCGCCGGCTGCGAGCCGCCGGGTCGGGATGCCCCGGCGGCTGCTTTGATCCTGCTGATCCCGGCGACGAACCTGATCGCCTTGATCTTCACCGGCATGGAGCACTCGCTGCAGTTGTTCCTGACCGCCGCGGCCCTGCTGGGCATGATCGAGGAGGCGAGGTCCGGGAAGGTGCGCTGGTGGTTGGTGGCCGCCCTTGTCCTCGGTCCGCTGGTGCGATACGAGAACCTGGCCGTCTCCGCGCCGGCGCTGCTCTATCTCGTTCTGCGGGGCCGGATCAAGCCGGCGTTGGGGGCCGGCGGGGTGCTCGGCGCCGCCTTGATCGCTTACTCGCTCTTCCTCCGCTCGCTCGGGCTCTATCCGCTGCCGACATCGGTGGTCGCCAAGTCGTGGTTCGTGCAGTTCGGCGGGGTATGGAAGCCATTGGCGCTCAACGTCTACCAGAACTTGACGGATGCACAGGGCGGGCTGTTGGCGTTAGGGTTGTTCCTGTTGCTCGCCAGTGTGCTGTTCAACCGGCGCCGGGCCGAGCGGCTGTTGGCCGGCTGCACTAGCTTGAGCGTCGCGCTTCACCTGCTGCTGGGCGGTCCTGGCAGCGCTCGCCGTTACGAGGCCTACATTTGGGCCTTCGCGCTCCTGGCCTTGGGCTATCTCTATCGCCATGCGCTGAGGCTGTGGGTTGAGCAATCTCGCCCGGCCCCGACGCTGCTGGCCGGGGCTGGCTTCACCCTTGTCATCGCCCGCTTGTATCTGCTGCTGACGGTCATCTCGCCGATCGGCGCACACAGCATCTACCGGCAGCAATACCAGATGCACCGGTTTGCGGCGGACTACTACCGCGCGCCGGTTGCAGTCAACGACATCGGGCTGGTGAGCTATCGGAACGACAACTACGTGCTTGACCTGGCCGGCCTTTCGTCCATTGCTGCGCTCCGCGGCCTGTCCACCTCGACGGACGCGGCCTGGATGGAGGATCTGGCCCGGCAGCACGATGTCCGGTTGATCATGCTCTATGACGCCTGGTTCCCGTACGGTCTGCCTGTCGCGTGGGTTCCAATCGGCCGGCTCATTTTGAGCGAGCCGGCGTACGGTGTGGCGTATCCTGTCGTCGGGTTCTATGCCGTCGGCGACGATGCGGCGCGGCAGGTCAAGCCACTCCTGATGCGCTTCCGGCAGACCCTGCCGCCGGGCGTACGATTTCAGTTTGCCGGGGAGGATTGAAAGAACGCCGATGTCTTTGCAAATTGCTACCGTCAAAGCCGCGGTCGTCCAGGCCGCGCCGATCCTGTTTGACCGCGGCGCCAGCATCGAGAAGGCGTGCCGGCTGACCGCGGAGGCTGCGGACCTGGGCGCCCGGCTGATCTTGTTTCCCGAGGCGTTCGTGCCCGCGTACCCGCGCGGCTTCACTTTCGGCACGGCCATCGGTAGCCGCAGCGCGGCCGGCCGCCGGCTGTGGGAGCGCTACTGGGCGAACTCCGTGATCATCCCCAGCCCTGCAACCGACGCACTGGGGGCCGCGGCGCGCGCGGCCGGCGCGTACCTGGCGATCGGCGTCATCGAGCGCGACGGCGAGGCCAGCGGCGGCACGCTTTACTGCACCGTGCTCTACTTCGGCCCGGACGGCCGGCTGCTCGGCAAACACCGCAAGCTCAAGCCCACCGCCGCCGAGCGGCTGATCTGGGGCCAGGGGGATGGCAGCACGTTGACGGTGCTCGACACCGAGTATGGTAAAATCGGCGGGCTGATCTGCTGGGAGAACTACATGCCGCTGGCGCGGACGGCGCTCTACGCCAAGGGGGTTGAGCTCTACCTGGCGCCCACCGCTGACAGCCGGGAGACCTGGCAGGCCACGCTGCGCCACATCGCCTGCGAAGGCCGCTGCTTCGTGCTGGGCTGCAACCAGTACGTGACGAAGGCGATGTATCCTGTTGACCTGCCGTGCATCGAAGAATTGGCGGGACAGCCGGAAGTGATGTGCCGCGGCGGCAGCGCCATCGTTTCACCGTTAGGCGAACTGCTCGCCGGGCCGCTCTACGACCGGGAGGGGATCCTCACCGCCGACCTCGACCTGGCCGAGGTGGCGCGGGCGAAGTTCGATTTCGACGTGGTCGGGCACTACGCCCGGCCGGACGTGTTTCAGTTGCACGTCAACGAGCATAGAGCGGTTTCGGTGAACCGCAGAGAATCATAGGGTTCAGCGTGAGAGATGCTTCGGCACTTCTTCCAGAACGGACTGGGCCTTGTCACCCTGAGCGTGTAGGCTCCTGCAAGGTCAACTGATCTCTTGAGAAGAATCGTGCCTCAGCATGACACTTTAGCGGTTGTGGACGGAGCGAAGGGTCTACTTCCGAGCGCTATTTCAAGGAGAGAGGTTATGGGACAAGTCGCAGTCAAATGGGCCGGCGATGACAGCCGGATGTTCCTGGGACGCGATAGCGCCGGCCGGACCGTGGTGGCGGGCTATTGGAAAAAAGAAGACGACGGGACCTGGACCGAGTGGCGCGGGGCGAAGGCGTCGGACCTGCTGGTGATCGCGCTCTGCTCGTGCTCCGGCTACGATGTGGTGGACATCCTGCAGAAGCAGAAGGTCGCGCTCACCGGCCTCACCGTGATTGCCGACGCGGAGCAGGCCGCCGATCCGCCGTGGCCGTTCGTCAAGATTCACCTGCACTATGTCGCGTCGGGCCACGACCTGGACCCGAAGAAGGTCGAGCGGGCCATCAAGCTGTCGGAGGAAAAGTATTGTTCCGTGGCGGCCACCATCCGCGGCGTGGCGCAGATCACGCACGACTTCGAGGTCGGGCCAGCCGCGTGAGCTCACCGTATCGCTGGCTCCTGTTTGACGCGGACGGTACGCTGTTCGACTACGACCGGGCGGAGGCGAGCGCGCTGGCGCGCACCTTCGCCCGCTTCGCCCTGCCGCTGGCGCCGGGCACGGCTGAGGCGTACCGGGCGATCAACGCGCGGTGCTGGCAGGCGCTGGAGCGGGGGGAGATCACGCCCGTGGTGCTGCGGTCGCGGCGGTTCGCGCTGCTGTTCAAGGCCGCAGGGCTCAGCGCAGACGTCGAGCGCTTCAGCGCGGCCTATCTCGACGCGCTGACGGAGGCCGCCGAGCTGATGGACGGTGCCGCGGAGGCGCTGGCCGCGCTGCGGGGGCGCCACCGCTTTGCGATCATCACGAACGGCCTGCAGACCGTGCAGCGTGGCCGGATCGCGCGCTCCGCGATCCGCGACGACATCGCCGCGCTGATCATCTCGGAAGAGGTCGGCTCGGCCAAGCCGGCGGCCGGCATCTTCGACGCCGCGTTCGCGGCGATGGGCGGCCCGGCCAAGCGCGAGGTCCTGATGATCGGCGACAGCCTCACGTCGGATATCCGGGGCGCGTGCGACTACGGCATTGACGCTTGCTGGTTCAACCCGGCGCGCCTGCCGCGGCCCGCCGGGCTGCCGATCGCCTACGAGATCGGCCGGTTGGCTGAGCTGGTTGGTTTGCTCGCGTAAGTAGCACTGCGGAGTTCGCATCTGGGGTTGCGAACTCCGCTCGCATGATTCTGTGTTCTCCGTATCTCTGTGGTGAGATTTTTGAGCGATGACCATGAACACCGACCTTCGATCTTACCTTGACTTCGCGGTCGAAACGGCTTACCTGGCCGGCCGGCTGACTCTTGGCTACTTCCAGACCGGCATCCGGCCCGATATGAAGGCCGACGACACGCCCGTCACCGCGGCCGACCGGGCGGCCGAGCAGTTGATCCGCGGCCGTATCGAAAAAGCTTATCCGCAGCACGCCATCGTCGGCGAGGAGTTCGGCGTCACCGAGCACGCGGGCGCGGAGTTCCGCTGGTTTGTGGATCCGATTGATGGCACCAAGTCGTTCGTGCGCGGGACGCCGCTCTACGGCGTGTTGATTGGGCTGGAGATCGCAGGCACGATCGAGGTCGGCGCGGCCTATTTCCCCGCGCTCGACGAGATGGTTGCCGCGGCGACGGGCGAAGGGTGCCGCTGGAACGGCCGCGCCGCGCACGTATCCGAGGTGACCGATCTGCGCCGGGCCACGGCCTGCTTCACCGACGTGGCCAACTTTGCCCGACACGGCCGCGGCGCGGCGTGGGAGCGGATCCAGGCGGCGACGTATTACCGCGCGGGGTGGGGCGACTGTTACGGCCACGCGCTGGTCGCCACCGGCCGCGTCGAGCTCATGCTCGATCCGATCATGAACGCGTGGGACTGCGGCCCCTTCCCCGTCATCCTGCGCGAGGCCGGCGGCTACTCCGGCGACTGGGCGGGCAACGCCACGATCTACGGCAACGAGCTCCTCTCCACCACGCAGGCGCTGCTGCCCCAGGTGCTGGCGCTGATCGCGTAGCCCTGCGAATCGCCGACCGCGGACGTGAGCTACTTCAAGCGTTCCAGCGTGATTGGAAGTCACCTGACATTTCTTCGTGATGTTTTGTAGTTTGATTAGCCTCTAATTGATCTGATTAAGTACACTGCTTAGGATATTTTCTGAGGCGTTGTCCGCGCACGGGAGCAGGAATGTGGCGGATTATCTGGACTTGGACCTTCACGTTTCACCCCGCGGCGACAGCCGTTGCGAGGTGACGGCTGAGGAACCCGGCTCAGGTCGCGCGGGACCTCAGCCTCTGGCCTCGCACGTGCTGGATGACCCCGGGTTTCGGGCTGCCCTCGCGTCCGTACGCTTAGAGGCCGAGCCGGCGGATGGCGCGACCCTTCGCACCGTCGGCAACGGGCTTTTCCGGGCGCTCTTCAGCGGGGATGTCCTGAATCTGTTCGCTGGGCTGGTTGACCAGCGCATTCGACCTGCCCCCCAGACCTCCCTGCGCCTACACCTGGATATTGATGAACGTTTGCCCGAGATTGCTGGCTTGCCCTGGGAATTGCTCCGCTGGCGTGACGCGCCTCTCGCCACACAATTGCAGACGCTCCTTTCTCGGCGGTACGCGAGCCTTGAATACGGAACGATTCGACCGTTGACGATTTCAGAGAGGCCCCTGGCGCTGCTGGTGATCCCGGGCGGATCGGGGTTAGACACCGGGCGAGAGCGCGATATCGTGACGGCGGCCCTCGATCGTGGTCGCATCTCCTCTGAGGTGCTTGAAGGGACGGTGACACTCGGCGGGCTGGCGGACGCACTGGCGCGCCGACCCTACCATATCCTGCATTACATCGGTCATGGCGCCGAAGCCAGAACGGAGGATGGCGCACTGCGTAGCTATCTTCGGTTCAACGCGTCGGGAGCGACCGGGGAAGAGTGGGCTGATCATGCGCGCATTCAGGCGCTGCTCTCTACGCAGTCCGACCTGCGTTTGGTCGTGCTAAACGCCTGCAACAGCGCCGCTGTCAGTGGGCGGAACGATGACGGGGACAGCCGTGGGTTCATCGGCTTGATCCCGGCGATCCTCCGCGCCGGGATACCGGCCGCTCTGGCGATGCAATACCCGATCCGAGATGCTGTCGCCGTCCAATTCGCCGATACGTTTTACCAGCGTTTGACCGGCGGGCAATGGGCGGGCCAGGTTGAGGTTGCGGTGACCCTGGCGCGCAACGCCTGCTATCTCCATTTCCCGAACGACCGGGGCTTTGCCACGCCTGTGCTTTTCTTACGGGCACGCACGGGCCGCTTATTTGATATCGCGTCACCGCAAAAGGAAGAAGCTCCGATGGACACTGCGGCTCTCGGTTCGGAAACGATTTCCTTGCTCCTCCAGCACCTGTTGCAGCGCGGTGAGCCGCGCCCCCGCAGCCGGGGCGTGGCATTGCAGCGCGCCTTGCAGACGGCCGCCCGGGCTAACCCTGCCTGGGAGGAGGCGTTGGGCGATCTGGCTGCCGCGCCGGGGGACGAGGATGCCCAGGCTGCGGCGCGCATCCAACTCAAGAAGCTGCTCGCGCGCGATGCCGGGCTGGCAAGTGAGCTGGAGCGGCTGCTGCGGGCCGATGAAGCGGCCTTGCCGCAGGGAGGCGCACAGATCACCGCGGGTGAGCGGAGCATCGTCGCCGGCGGCCGGGTGAACATCACCGGCACAGTGATCACCGGTGACATTGGGGGCAGCGTGACCATCGGCAAGGGCGGTTGATGTGGATGACTCCCCAACGACCAACCGGGCAGCGGTGACGGCCGGCGAACGGGCGATTACGGCCGGGCGCGATGTCATTATCACCGGTACGGTCATCACCGGCAACATCGGCGGCGATGTCCACATTCACGAGGCGAAGGTTGAGATTCCGCCGCCGCCGGAGCCGCCGCGGCCACCGGAGGTCCTGCATTTTGTAGGCCGCGAGGCCGAGCTGGGGTATTTCGCGGCCAAGCTGGCGACGTATCACCTGGCCGTGATCACCGGGATGCCGGGGATGGGCAAGACCGCGCTCGCCGCTCGGCTGGCCGGCCGCGTCGCCTCGCCCTTCCGCACGTTCTGGCACGCGTTCCACGAGGGAGAAGGGTTCCAGTCCATCGTCTGGAAGCTGGCCGGCTTCCTGGCCTGGCATGGGCAGGGGGACCTGTGGCGGTTGGTGCAGACTGTGCAGGCGACGGGCGGGCAATTGCCGCCGCCCGAGACGCTGTTCGACTACCTGGCGCAGATGGTGCGCCGCGGACGGTTCCTGCTGTGCCTGGACGACTTCCAGTTTGTGGACGAGGATCCGCTGGTGTCACAGTTGGTGGGGCGGCTGCGCGAGGCTGTGTTGGCCGGCGATCTGGACCTGATCATCACCGCGCGGCGGCTGCCCGGCTTTCTGCAGGTGACGCAATTCGACGCCCTGGCTGGGCTGGGGGCGGCGGACGCCGATCGCCTCCTCGCGCTGGAAGGTCTGCGCCTGGCGCCGGAGGTGGCGGCCGAGCTGTACTCCCGCACTGCGGGCAATGCGCAATTCCTCACGCTGGCCGCGGACGCGCTGAAGCAGGCGGTGGATCCGGCCGAATTGGTGGCTAACCTGGCCGCGGCAGATGACATCGAGCGCTACCTGTTGGGCCAGGTGGACCGGAACCTGGGCGACGCCGAGCGGGACGTGCTGGCCGCGCTCGCTGCGCTGCTGGGCTACGGGGGCACGCGGGACGCGCTCGAGGCGGTGCTGGACGGGGGCAGCATCCAGCGTCCGCTCCGTTCGCTGGCCGACCGCCACCTGCTGATCGTCAGCGAGGGCAGCCGGGGGCGGGAGTATGCGCTGCACTCGATGCTACAGGCGTTTTACTACGCCTCACTGGGCCGGCGGCAGCGCCGCGAGCTGCACGGCCGCGCGGCCGAGTACTATGAGGTGGAGGAGGTTGACGTCATGAAGGCCGCCATCCATTACGAGCGGGCTGCGCGCTATGAGAAGGCTGCCCGATTGGCGGCCGACAACACCTGGCGTCTGATCAATCTGGGGCAGGCCGAACGGCTGCGCCGCCTGCTGGACGCGTTCGAAGCCGAGCAGTTGGAGCCGTTCCTTTGGGCCAACGTGCGGGCTGCCCGCGGCACCGTCTATGCGTTCCTGGGGGATGGCACCGCACGCGCCACCTTCGAGGCGGCCCTGGCCGATCTGGAGACGCTGCCCGCCGACGCGCGCGTGTTGGAGCTGCGCGGCCGCATCTGCCGGGAGCTGGGCGAGCGGCTGCTCAACCAGGCGCCGCAGGAGGCGCTGCGTTGGCTGGAGACCGGCCTGAAGACGCTCGCCGACACGGAGAGCGCCGAGGTGGCGCATCTGCGGATCGTCATGGGGGCTGTGCTGGGCCAACTGGGCGACTACGACGCGGCCATCAGCATGCTGGACGATGCGCTCCACACGCTTCCTGAAACCGCTTCGCAACTGCATGCCAAGGCCTTTTTGAATCTGCAGGTTGCCTACTTCAGCAAAGGCGATTACGGGCGAGCCATTGCCTACGGCGAGCGCGGCCTGGCGATTGCCCGATCGTTGGGCGACCAGTGGCAGGTGCAAGCCTTCATGACCAACCTGGCCGTCACCCGGCACATCGGCGGCGACTGGCCGGGCGCGATCGCAGACATGGAACGGGCATTGGCCCTGGCCGAGACGCTGGGGAACCGGGTGGCCCAGACCATGCTGTTGACCAATCTCGGCACCGCGCACATCAACCTGGCTGATGATGATGCGGCGCGGCGTTACCTGGCGCGCGCGTTGGAGCTGGCCGGCGCCCTGCACCTCACCGTCCCTGAGATCAACGCCCGGCACCGCCTGGCCGATCTCGCCATCCGCGGCGCAGATTGGGCCACGGCCGCAGGTTATCTGACGCAGGCCGAAGAGGCTGCGCTGCGCGTCGATGCCCGCAGCGCGCTGCCCGAGATTTACAGTGCCTGGGCCGAGCTCAAGCTGGGCCTGGGCGAGCCGGATGCGGCGCTGGCGCACGTGGGGCGCGCCCTCGCGCTGGCCCAAGAAGACGAGCTGACGGTCGAGGAGGGGATTAACCAGCGCATCCTTGGCCAGACCCAGCACATCCTGGGGAACGCTGCGGACGTGCGGGCCGCGTTCGAGGCGAGCCTCAGCTTGCTGGCGGGCCAGGATGACTACGAGCATGCGCGCACCCAGGCCGCCTGGGGCAAAATTCTGCTTTCACAAGACGCGGTCGGGGCCGGCGAGCTGCTGCGCCTGGCGCATGAAACCTTCAAGCGGCTGGGCGCCCGGCGTGACCTGGCGCAGATCGAGGCTGTGATGTCGTAGAGGCGCGAGGGAGGTGGGTGAAATGAAAGACGCTCTTGTCAGACGGACATGGATCACGTTGAGCTCGGCGGTGATTGTAGGGTGCTTGCTGGCGTTGGTCTCGGTGCAGCCCGCGCAGGCGCGACGTTGGGCCATGATTGACGGGATCGGGCCGCGCCCTGCCTTCGACGCCGAGGATGGCGTCTCCTTCTGCCGGGATGGCATGCAGATCGGCATTGCACTCGAATCGGCCGGAGGCATACGGCTGCAGGTCGAGTCGAACGGCCGCATCCTTTACGATGGCTCCCTCAGGGTTGATTTGCCGATCGAAATCGGCTCGCTGGAGGATACAAACATTTATCCCCCGCCCCCAACGCCGGTCTTCTACACGTATCGGGTGAGCGACTACTTCAGGATCCCCTGGAGCCAGGGCGAGGTGGGTGTGCCTGGCGCGAGGACGAAACTGCGATTCGGCCCCGATCTTGCGTGGTTCAAAGATATCACCATCGGGAACTGCACCATGCAACCTTCCGTCCCCACCGTCCAATTCGTGCAGATCGGTCCGGGCAGCACAAATCCCACGGTTTCCAGCGGCCTGGTGTTTGAGGTGGCCGCGCGTGACACCGAAGTAGGACCGAACAACGGCGACGGCATCTATGGTATCAAGATGCAGGTCGAGGACGCCAGCGGTATGGTTGTCTTTGACGAGTTTGAGGCGACCCGTCGTTTCTGCGCTGTCGGAGGCGATGGCAAAGGCGGTTGCCGGAGCTGGGATTTTGCCGATAACAGCTTCCGCTGGCCCGGTGTGGCCGCCGTGCCGATCAGGTCGGGAGCCTACCGGCTCGTCGCGGAAGTTCACTCGGCGCGGGGCGCGATGCAGCGCTTCACAAAAGACATCCAGATTGTCCCCAATCAAGCGAAATCCTACCGAACCGGCGCTCCGCCGACTATTGACGGCCGCCTGTCGGAGTGGGGCAGTGCTTCCCTCATCACACTCGATTCCGTGGCGGCGGCGTTGCGGGTCGGGAATGAGCCTAGCAAGGCGAATTTATCCGCCACCATGCGCAGCCTGTGGACGTCGAACACCCTCTACTTTGCCGTCAGCGTCACCGATGACAAGATCTGGAATGACGGGCCGCAGCCGTGGCGCGATGATGAAGTCGAGATCGGTATTGACGGGCTCCATGATGGCATCGGTACGGGTGTGGACGACCACCAGTACACCGCGAACCCCGATGGCCGGCAGACCGATCAGGGTCAGCCCAGTGTTTCATTTCAGGTGAAGACCCGCACGCGCATAGATGGCTGGGACGCCGAATTCGCAATACCGGTCGGCCAACTGAAGGCGGGGAACCTTGCCGCGGGCAAGGTTCTGGGGTTTAACATCAGCGTGCGCGACGATGACGATGGCGGCGACGGGGACCGCCAGCTATTGTGGGCCGGAACCACCACGTACCGGGTTGAGCCGGTCTGGGGCACACTGACATTGGTGGATACGGCCGCACCCACTGTGACCCCTACACCGACGGGGCGTCCCGCAGCGACTCCGACTCCATACGGCGATACGATCACACTGATGATGGGCAAGGGCGGATACAACGGCGTGCAAGACACATTCATCAGCCAGGGCAACCCTGGCGCCAACAACAGCAGTTCGACCCAACTCAGACTGAGATCCTTGGGGAGCACCGGGGGGGCCTTGTCCAGCCTGCTGAGGTTCGACCTGTCCCCTGTGCCGACGGGTGCCACGGTCTTCCGCGCCACGCTGAGCCTGCGCGCCAGTGCGCGCAGCGGCCCGCAGATCAGCCGGGCAGGGTTCTTTCCGTTGAAGCGGGACTGGGTCGGAGCCGAGGCGACTTGGACGGACGCGCGGACCGGCGTGCGCTGGCAGCAGCCTGGGGCGCTGGGAGCAAATGACGCCGGCAGCCGGGCCGGCGAAACATACATCTGGACCAGCGATGCCTGGTTCAGCTTCGATGTGACCCAGCTTGTCCAGGGTTGGGTCAAGACGCCGTCGAGCAACTACGGGCTGATCCTGCGCGCTAACCCGTCCACTTCCGACATTCTCTATGACTTTGTCGCCAGCGACGCTGCTCCCGCTTCTCAATCTGCGTCGGCGCAGGCGTATCGGCCGGAGTTGATCATCAGCTATTGGAGCAAGAACCGCGTCTACCTGCCGATCGTGGTGCGGTAATGGTGTTTCGTCGCAGGACCTCACCGAGGCGCTCGCCACCACGCAGGCGCTGCTGCTGCAGGTGCTGGCGCTGATCGGGCCGCACGCATCGGCGTTGTATTTAAAGGCGGATCTATGCAGGATAATCGCTCTGCGCTCGAGCGCATGACCGCATTGCTGGCGCAGTGGGAAGGGGCAGGCGACCATCGCGCCATCTTCCTGGGCTGCTATAGCTTGATGACGCGCAACATGCTGGCTGCCCTGGACGCGGGCCGCTTCCACGATGGGCAGTGGGTGCAGGCGCTGCTGGAGCACTTCGCCAGCTACTATTTCAACGCGTTGGACGCGTACGAGGCCGGCGATCCTGCTGTGCCGGTCGTGTGGCGACAGGCGCACGCGGCTGCCGGCCAGCCCCATACGCTGGCGATCCAGAACCTGCTCCTGGGCGTGAACGCGCACGTCAACTACGACCTGGTCTTTGCGGTCGTGGATCTGTTGGCGCCGGAGTGGGCCGGCCTGGCCGAACCGGAGCGGGAAGCGCGCTACCACGACTTCTGCCTGGTCAACCACGTCATCGCGGAAACCGTGGATGCCGTGCAGGATCAGGTGTTGGAGCGTTACTCGCTCGCGATGGAAGTGGTGGATCGGCTGATGGGGCCGGTGGATGAATGGATCGCGGCGCACCTGATCGCGCAGTGGCGGGATGAGGTGTGGCAGAACGCGCTGGCGTGGCTGGCAGCCGCCGACGCCGATCAGCATGCGGCCTTGCGGCGCCAGGTCGAGGCAGTTGCGCTGCGGTGGGCCGGCCGGTTGGATCGCGGAGCAGCGGCGGCCGGCCACACGGGTGTGTGATCCGCCGGGGGCGGCGGTTGAAGACACCGTCTGACATGCCAAACGCGTTGACACGCATTGTGTGGCGGCCGCCGTCAACCCGGCTCAACTCAGGGTGACACTGGGTTCCGCTTACCCCACCAACCCCTCCAACCGTGTCACCAACCCCGCCAACACCTCGAACGCAGCCTCCACTGGCTCCGGGCGGGTCATGTCCACCCCGGCCAGGCGCAGCGCGTCCAGCGGGTAGCGCGAGTTGCCGCACTTCAGGAAGTCCAGGTAGCGTTCGACCGCGGCGGAGTCGCCCGCCAGGATCGGCCGCGAGAGCGCGTGCGCGGCCGAGATGCCGGTGGCGTACTGGTAGACGTAGAAGTTCATGTACATGTGCAGGAACTGCGCCCAGGTGACGCCGACGCGCGGCCGGTCGAAGGCTACCTCACCCCCGTAGCCCTCGGCGAACAGGTCGGCGGTGATGCCGCTGAGGATGTCCGCGCTGAGGGGCGCGCCCCGCTCGGCCCTCGCATGCGCCTCCAGCTCGAACTGCGCCAGGGTGGGCATGAGGAAGAAGTAGCGGTGGTAGTTGGACATCGCCTCTTCGATCAGCGCGATCTGCAGGTCGCGATCGGTCTG
>CAZYGI010000003.1:0-429 GCA_964647255.1 uncultured Anaerolineales bacterium
CCGCGGCTGCCCGGTGAGCTGCATCTCCGGCTCGGTGAAGCAAGTGCATTTCATTGACCAAAGCCGATGCATCAAGTGCGGTGCGTGCATGACGAGATGCAAGTTCAAGGCGATCTTGCGGCATTGAGTCCCCAGGGATACTTCGTAAAGGAGAGCGACCATGGTGAATCTGTTTATAGACAACAAACCCGTCACCGTCCCGGATGGCGCGACCATCCTGGATGCCGCCCGGGAGGTCAATGTCCGCATCCCCACCCTATGCTATCTCGACCTGGGCGAATTGAAGATGGTGAACCGCACCGCCTCGTGCCGCATCTGCAGCGTCGAGGTGGAAGGGCGCCGCAACCTGGCGCCGGCGTGCGCTACGCCTGCCGCCGAGGGCATGAAGGTGACAACCAATTCGAAACGGGTGCTGTTCGCGCGGCGGCG
>CAZYGI010000003.1:439-23735 GCA_964647255.1 uncultured Anaerolineales bacterium
CAAGTCCACCGATTGCGAGCTGCAGACGCTGGCCTGGGAGTTCGGCATCAACACGCAGCGCTATCACGGGGAACAGTCAACCTTCCCGATTGACAAAACCAGCGGCGCGCTAAAACGCGATCCCGAGAAGTGCATCCGCTGTCGGCGCTGCGAGACGATGTGCAACGAGGTGCAGACGGTGCATGCGCTGACCGCCTATGGCCGCGGCTTCAGCGTGATCGTCGCGCCGGCCGAGATGCAGCCGCTGGCGAACTCGAACTGCACCTACTGCGGCCAGTGCGTCAGCGTGTGCCCCACCGCCGCGCTCACCGGCCACGGCTACATCACGGAGACCTGGGCCGCCCTGTTCGACCCCACCAAGAAGGTGGTCGTCCAGGTGGCGCCGGCGATCCGCGCCGCCATCGGCGAGGAGTTCGACATCCCCGTCGGCACTGCGGTCACGGGCAAGCTGGTGGCCGGGCTGCGCCAGATGGGCTTCGACGCCGTGTTCGATACCAGCTTTGGCGCCGACCTGACCATCATCGAAGAGGCGAACGAGATCATCAAGCGCGTCACGACGAACGAAAACCTGCCGATCCTGACCTCGTGCTGCCCGGGCTGGATCAACTTCGTGAAATACCAGTTCCCGGACTTGAAGTACATGCCGTCCACGTGCAAGTCGCCGCAGCAGATGACCGGCACCATCGCTAAGACCTACTATGCCGAAAAAATCGGCGTGAAGCCGCAGGACATCGTCATGATCTCGGTGATGCCGTGCCTGGCGAAGAAGTACGAGGCCGGCCGGCCCGAGCACCAGAGCAGCGGCGCCCGAGACGTGGACTACGTCATCACGACCCGCGAGCTTTCCAAGATGATGAAAGAGGCGGGGATTGATCTGCGCTACATGCCCGACGAGGAGTTCGACAACCCGCTGGGCGAGGCGACGGGCGCGGGCGTGATCTTCGGTGCAACCGGCGGCGTGCTGGAAGCCGCGCTGCGCACGGTCTACGAGAAAGTGACCGGCGAGGAGCTGGTCAACGTCAACTTCGAGGCTGTGCGCGGCTGGAAGGACGTGCGCGAGGCGACGATTGACCTCGGCGCCCGAAAGGTCAACGTGGCGGTGGCGTCGGGCCTGGGCAACGCCCGCAAGATCCTGGAGAACATCGAAAAGGGCACCTCGAAGTACGACGTGATCGAGATCATGGCCTGCCCCGGCGGCTGCGTGAACGGCGGCGGCCAGCCGTACAGCCACGAGCGGCTGGAGACAATCGAGGCGCGCACCCAGGCGTTGTACCTGATTGATGACAATAAGGTTCTCCGCAAGTCGCACGAGAACCCTTCCATCATCAAGCTGTACGAGGAGTACCTGGGCGAACCCGGCGGCCACCGGGCCCACGAGCTGCTGCACACCGAGTATTGGTATTAGGTCCCATTGACACAGTAAGGCCCTTCACACCCCGCCTTCTCGCCCGCCTTGCAGGCGAGAAAGCGGGGTGCCTTTTCATGAAGCGGGGTTTTGAAGCCGTAAACGGCTTCGAGACTCCGCTGACCGAAAAATTGCGCCAAGGCGGCGAACGCACGCTGCGAAACACTGATCGGATGGGATGGCGCCAACCTGGAGGCGGTCGCGGCGATCCAGGTGGGCCGCCTGCCAGCCTTCTACGCGGCCTACGATCCCGACTGGCGCGCCTTCAATGCCGGGCTGGTGGCGCAGCACAAACGGGCCGCATTAGCGGAGACGTTGGCCGCTGCCGAGGCATCGCACCGGGCGCTGCTGGATCGGCTGGCGGCCCTGCCGGCAGACGAGATCGGTCGAGACTACGGGGTGCGCTCGCCCAGGGGCCGGCGGGTGACGGTCGCTATGCTGCTCACTGCCGAGGCCGGCGACGAGCGCAAACACGCCCTCCAGATCAGGGCGTTCGCCGCGCGGGAGCCGTGTTCCGCGCGCGCTTCTGTCACTACACGCAACGCATCCCACACGGCCGGAGGGCCGCCTTATAAGTCATCAGCATAGCCGCACAGGGCCACGGCGCGCGGCCCGGTGTGGACGCCCAAGACCGGGGTGGTCATCGTGAGGATTAACTCGAGGGGGTTGTGCTCGCGCTGGATGCGGCCGGCGATCTCCTTGGCCTCTTCCTCCGCGCCGCCGTGCAGGACGGCGATGCGCAACCGCTGCCGTCCGCCCAACTGGGCGAAGAAGGATTGATACAGCGCATCCAGCGACTTGCGCCGCGTGCGCACCTGGGGGCCCGATTCCACCAGCCCGGTCGTGTGGTCAATAAACACCAAGGGCTTGATATTCAGGAGCGTGCCCACCAGCCGGGTGGCGTTGCCGATGCGCCCACCCTTGTGGAGGTACTCCAGGGTATCCAGCGACACCCATTGCGCCATGCTCTGGCGCGCCCGTTCCGCGGCGGCGATCATGGCGCGGGCGTCCCCGCCCGCCTCGCGCACGCGTGCCGCCGCCAACACCTGCCAGCCCACGCTCATCGTGGGGCCTTTGGCGTCCACGACGGTCACGGGGAAGCTGACCAGGTCAGCGCCGAGCCGGGCCGCGTTGTAGGTGCCGCTCATCGCGCTGCTGACGGTGATGATGATAATCTCCTGCGCGCCGGCCGCATGCGCCGCCTCATACGCCAACCGGAACTCCTCCGGCGAGGCGTGCGCCGTCTTCGGATAGTTAGGGTCGCGCTCCAGGCGGTGGTAGAATTCGGCCGCGCTGATATCTATGCGATCGCGCAGAATCTCGTCGCCCCATAGGATGGAGGCGGGCACAAAACTGATGTCGTAGTGAGCCAACAGCGCATCGGGGACATCGCAGGTGCTGTCGGTGAGAAGGGCAACCGTGTGTTGTGTCATGGCGACAAGTATACTCACCCCTGAGGGCGCCGTCAAAGCCCAAAGGCGGGCTCTTTAGCCCATCCTAGGGGACGCGCCGATGACCTTCCATGCCAAGACCGCCTGATGAGACCAATTTCCGCGCACGGCGATCCAAAGCGACGTCAAGGAGGACGCAATGATCCCAAGCCAAAAAGAACTTCTGACATCTTCCCCGCTCCTCGACGCCCACGGCCGGCTGACGCAGGTCGGCTGGGCGCGGGCGCCGCTGCTGGACTGCAATCTCGAACAGGCGGCGTTCTACGCGCTGCCCCTGCGCTTCCTGCAGCGCTTTCGCATCAAACGTTGGGATTACTACGGCGTCACGACGCCGGAGCGGTTCTTCTCGGCTACGGTGGCCGACCTGGGCTACGCGGGCCAGGTTTTTGTTTACACCGTGGATTTCGCCACCGGCCTGTATCATGAGGAGTCGCTGACGATCCCGCCCGGCGGCGGGATCAGCCTGCCGCGGAACAGCACAGAGGGCGAGAGCCGGTACGACGACGGCAAGACGCGCCTGAGCTTCCAGGTCACGCCGACGGGACGCCGCCTCTCCGTGGCTTGGCCGAACTTCGGCGGCCGGCCGCTGTCCGCCGAGATCGCCTTCCAGGTCGCACCCAAGCATGAATCCACCGTGATCGTCATCCCGATCCGGGGCAACCGCTTCTACTACAACCGCAAGATGAACTGCCTGCCCGCGTCCGGCTGGCTGCAAATCGGCGAGCAGCGGACCGTGATCGCACCGGACGCCTGCCTGGGCAACCTGGACTGGGGCCGCGGGGTCTGGGAATACCGCTCGTTCTGGGTTTGGGCCAGCGCGTCGGGCTTCCTGCCGGACCGCCGGTCGTTCGGGCTGAACCTGGGGTTCGGTTTCGGCGACACCGCGGCCGCCACCGAGAACACGCTGATCTTGAACGGCCGCGTCCACAAGCTGGGGCAGGTGGATTTCACCTATGATCCGCACGACTTCAAGCGGCCCTGGCGCGCGGTGGCGACCGATGGCCGGCTCGATCTGACGTTCACACCGTTCCTGGAGCGCGTCGCCAAGACCAACCTTCTGGTCATCACCAGCGAGGTGCACCAAATGTTCGGCCGCTACCACGGCACGGCGGTGACGGACGACGGTGAGACAATCTCGATTGACGGGCTGATCGGCTTCGCCGAAGAGCATCACGCCCGCTGGTAGCGGCGCGCAAAACATCAACGTGCCAGGCGCTTTGCCGGCGCCTGCGCGTTGATTCGGCTGAATCTGTGTCACACCCGCTGCCGGAGAAAGGCTGTCAATCGAGCGGGTGCGCTCCGGATGAGCCTGCGCGATCTAAACGCCCGCGCGTCCGCCACCCCGCTCACTTGCGCAAGTGAGCGAAGCCGGGTATAGTGTGGTGCATGTACACGAAAAACAACCGACTTTGTGGGCTGTTCATCGTGCTCGTCCTTACCAGCATGTCCATCCTGGTCCCGGCTGCGCAAGCGGCCGGCCACCTTACGCCTCCTCCTCCCGGCGGAGTTTATACCGTGCGTGCAAACGATACCCTCTGGGAGATCGCCGCCAGGTATGACATGACTGTGGCACAGCTTACAGCCGCGAACCCGAGCGTGACTCCGGATGCCCTGCGCCCCGGCCAGCCGCTCACAATCCCGACCCAAACGACCAGCGTCTCCGGCACCGTCTACACCGTGAAACCCAACGACACGTTGTGGGACATTGCGGCGCGCTTCGGCGTGTTCGTGAACGATCTGCTCGCCGCCAATCCAGGCGCGAATCCGCAGCGGCTCATGGTCGGACAGGCCCTGCGCATCCCCGGCGCGCCCGGCAAGACCGCCGCGGCGACTGCACCGGTTAGCGCCACTTACACCGTGCGGCCGGATGACACGCTGTGGGACATTGCGGCCAACTATGGCCTTTCGATGGATGATTTGCTCACTGCCAATTCCGGGGTGGATCCCCGACGCCTTGCGGTGGGCCAACAACTGCGCATCCCGGGCATTGCGCAAGATGCGCTCATGGCCGCGCAACCGGCCATCTCAGCACGGCAGCCCGCTCCTGCCGGGCAACCGGCCGCTGCGCCTGAGGCTGCACCCCAGCCGGCGCCGCCACCGGTGCTCGAAATCAGCCCGGAGGCCCAAGACCTGCTGAACCGCATCAACGAGAAACGCCTGGCCGGCGGCCGTCCGGCCCTGGTTTGGAACGCTCAGTTAGGGGCGGCCGCCCAGGCGCACGCCAACGACTGTGCGCAGCGCAACCGGGGCAGCCACATCGGCTCCGATGGGGCGCGCCTCGCGACACGGATTGAACGGGCCGGGTATGCCGCAACCTGGGCCAGCGAGAACTGGGCCAACGCGCGCGGCGGCGAGCAGGCGATGGCGATGTGGTGGAATGAGCCGCCGGGGGCAAATCCACACGTGCAGAACATCATGACCCCCTACGCCACCGAGATCGGCATCGGCATCGCCAGGGGCTCGTGGGGCAACTACTTCATCGCCGACTTCGGCAGCCGGTGAGGACGGATGAACCAGCCAAGCGGCAAATCCGCGACCAATGAAGGGCACGGTGCGCAGCTTATTGCGCACCACGCAATCAACAATCCGTATCACGCAACAGGAGGCATGAACAATGAAGCTCATTGATCTCACCATCCCGCTCGGGATCGGCACCCCGCCGTGGCCCACCTACGAACCGCTGCAAGTGAAGTACTTCAAGCGGCTCGCACCCAATGGCGCCAACGGCCAACTGCTGACGCACTCGAACCATTTGGGCACACACCTGGACGGTGAAATTCACTTCTACACGGCCGGCAAAGACATCGCCGACCTGGAGTTGGATTTCCTCGTCGGACCGGCAGCCATCGTGGATCTCTCGGATGTCTGCGGCGACTACGACGTCTACACATCGCAGATGATCGAGGAGCGCGTCGAGGTGCGCGAGGGTGACATCCTGATCATCCACACCGGCTATCACCACTTCGGCTGGGACATGCCGACGGCGGACGAGATCCGCTACATGGTGAAGCACCCCGGTCCCGACCGTGAGTTCGCCATCTGGGCCCACCAGAAGAAGATCAAATGGATTGGCGTGGATTGCGGCAGCGCCGACCATCCGATGAATACCATCATCCGCCAATGGATGCCGCGACAAGCCAAGGAGGCGGACGCCCACTTCCAGAAGAAGTACGGCGTGAGCCTCGCCGAGCGGTTCGATGACTCCAAGTATCAACTCATGCACATCGAGATGTTCCCCGACGGGATCATCCACGCGGAGTGCCTCGGCGGCGAGCTGGATCTGCTGCTGAACCGCCGCGCGACCGTCGGGTTCTTCCCATGGCGCTTCGTGGACGGTGAAAGCAGCATCGGCCGCTGCGTCGCCTTCGTGGAGGACGACGAATACGAGGAGCTGCTGAAGCACAAAGAGGCGATGGCCATCACCAAATTCGGGGATGCGTTCAACCCAGCGCATGTCGAGCGGCTGAATAAGTTGTCAGCTCAAGGTTGAAAACTGGAGATTTGGACCCAGAAACCAGCTTCCACCTCATCTTCCCGGAGTCAAGGCTCTAGCCGGCCGCTTCTGCACACCCATAAGGCCGGCTGAAGCCTCACTCCGGCGCCCGCAGGCTTATCGCAACCAGGAGCCGCCATGCAACGTTTCACCGCTGCTTGCGCCCAATTCGCCATTGTCCCCATGGACATCGCGGCGAACGTCGCCAAATGTGTCGCGTGGACACGCCGCGCCGTGAACGAAAGCGGCGCGCAGTTGGTCGTGCTGCCGGAGACGATCACGACCGGGTTTACCCCCGCGCCGGGAATCGGTCCGGCGGAGTTGTGGGATGCCGTAGATACGCTGCCCGGCCGCCAGACGAACGCCCTCCAGGCCGTCGCGCAGGCGCTCGGGATCTACCTGGTCTTCGGCGCGTATGAGCGCGGGGCAGAGCGCGGCGTCGTGTACAACTCGGCGGCCATGATCGGGCCGAACGGCGATCTCCTGGGGGTCTACCGCAAGACACACCTCTTCCCGACCGAAAAGCACGGCTGGTCCACCCCCGGCAGCGACCCGGTCGTGATCGAGACGCCGCTCGCCAACATCGGCCTGACCATCTGCTACGACGGCGACTTCCCGGAGCTCTACCGCGCCGAGGCGATCCTGGGCGCGGAGGTGATCATCCGCACCAGCGCGCTCCTGCGCTCCTTCGAGATTTGGGAGCTGACCAATCGCGCCCGTGCTTATGACAACCATGTCTATCTGGTCGGCTGCAACTACCTCGGGCCGGACGGCGGGGGCAACTACTACTCAGGTCACAGCATGATCGTCAGCCCGATTGCCCAGAAGCTGGCACAGGCGCGCGGCACCGAGGAGGTGTGTTTCGCCGAGCTGGACCCCGATCCGATCAAGCGCATCACCTACGGCGCGGCCAGCCCGATGATCTTCGACCACCTGGCCGACCGCAACCTGGCGGCTTATCGAAACGTCTTGACGCCGGCGCGCAGTCGGTTCGAGCCGTCCAAGACGCGGTCATAATGCAACAAAAGAGGGGTGTTCCGGGCAGCGGAGCTACCTGGAACACCCCTCTTTGTTTCAACTCCTCAACATCACTTCGGGATACAGAGCTTCTGCCCCACCAGGACCACGTCCGGGTTGGCGATCCCGTTCTTCGCCACGATCGCCGCGACGGTCACGTCGTTCTGAGCAGCGATCTTGCCCAGCGTGTCGCCCGCCTGCACTGTCACCCAGGCGCATTCTCCGGTTGCCGCCGCGGCCGGTTTCGGCACCACAACCACGGAGGGTTGCGCGGGCACGACGACCACCGACGGCTGGGCCGGAATGACGACGACCGGCGCAGCCTCTGCCTTTGACACAACGCAGGGCAGTTTCAGCTTCTGCCCGACGAGGATGACGTTCGGGTTCTTAAGGCCGTTTAACTTGACCAGGACTGCGATCGTGGTGTGAGATTTGACCGCGATCTGGCCCAATGTCTCGCCGCGGGCCACCACATGGATGCATGTTCCGCCGCCATCAACCGCAGCGCCACAGCCCACCAGTTTGATCGCATCCAGGTTGACATCGAGCTCGCGCTCGCCGGTGCCCCACTTCTTCCACGCCCGGACACCGAGGATGATCTCATTGGCTGGCGCCACGAACCGGGCGCTGAACGACTGCGTCGCGCCTGGCGCGGTGCGGACCGTGATCTGATCCCACGATAGCTCGGCCCAGTTCTTGATGTCATCTACGCTGGGCGGATCCACCGGCGCGTAGCCCCACTGCACCCGGTAGCGGTACGGATCCTCGCCCGGGTGGGCGGCTTCCTCGCGCATCTGGCCCCAGATCGTGATCTCGTAGGTGGCGCCCTTGCGCAGCCCCTTGATCACCTGGGTGATGCCGGCATAGCGATCCGCGTCCCCGGCGACCATGCCCTTGGTGTTGATCTCGATCAACTGGCCGTGCGCCCCATCCTTGATGACGGGCGCCCACTGCTCATCGTAGAAACCATAGGCCGCGCGGCCGCCGTTGGTGAAGGATGTCCAGCCTTTGCCGACACCGCCGGTGAACCCGTCTTCAAAGCTGCCGTTCGCGATCAGGCTCGCGCCGCCGCAGACCAATCCGGCCGGCGGGCTCACCACACCGCCGTCACTTGCCGGCGGAACCTTGATCACGCTGCCGTCCGTGCCGCCATCCTTGGGCGGAACCTTCACAACGCCCTTGCCCATCAGGCTGATGGCGTCCAGGTTGACGTCCAACTCCTTGGTCTCGGTGCCCCACTTCTTCCACACCCGCACGAACAGCGTGATCTTGCTGCTGGGGGCGACGAGGGTGGTTGCGTAGTTCTCCAGGCCGGTGGGGGCCGTCCGCTCATCAATCTTGTCCCACGGCAGCTCAACCCAATTGGTCACTTTGGTCCAATCCGCCGCGCCGTCAACATAGCCCCACTGCACCCGATAGCGATATTTGTCCTCGTTGGGATCGGGGCTCCGCTCCCGCATTCCGCCGCTGATCTTGAACGTGTACGTCTGACCCTTGACCAGCGCCACCGTCTGATAAATGCCGGCGTAGCGATCCGGCTCAGAGGCGGCGTACTGCATGGTGTTCAACTCAATCAACTGACTGTGAGCGCCATCTGCGCGCACCGGCGCCCACTGGTCGTCGTAGAAGCCATAGTCAATCGTGCCGCCGTTGGTGAAGCAATCCCAGCCCTTGCCCACCATGCCGCAGCCCGGCTGGTTGGCAAAGCCGCCCTCAAAATTGCCGTTAGCCAACAGCTCCACGTTCGCCATGGCCAATCCGCTGGCACTGCCCAGCACCATGCTGCTCAGCAGCGCCAGAGCCACCGCAACGCCGAGCAAACGTTGCTTGTTTCGCCAGCCGTTCATAAGGGGTCCCTCCTTGAGTGAAGTACCAGGCGCAAAATAATCACGCTTGATGGTTGCACTGACAGCGTTTATAGAGAGACTGGGACTTCTTGCGCGCGTTACTGCGCGGATTATAGCACAGACTGCGCGCGAACGCAAGAGGAAAAACAGAACAATATTTGATGGTTCTTTTGATCTGGCTCAAGTCAATCGGGACGCTCTCAACCTTGTTCCCGGCTTAGCAGCGCTTCCAGATCCGCCAGGGCGCGGGTTGCACAAGCCTCATGGCGCAGCCGCTTGTCCCGCACTGGCGTTTCAAGCTCCGGCATCAGCCCAAAGTTGGCCTTCATCGGCTGAAAGACCTTCGGCTCGGTGTGAGTGATGTAGTGGAAAAGCGCACCCATCATCGTCGTGGGCGGCAGGGTGAGCGGCGCGGCGCCCTGTGCCACGCGCACCGCGTTAAGCCCGGCCAGCAGCCCGCCCGCGGCCGAGCCGACATAGCCTTCCGTGCCTGTGATTTGCCCGGCGAAGAAGAGATCGTCGCGGTCGTGCCATTGCAGGGTGGGCCGCAGCAGCCTGGGCGAGTTGATGAAGGTGTTGCGGTGCATCTGGCCGAAGCGCACGAATTCGGCGTGGGCCAGGCCGGGGATCATCCGCAGCACACGCTCCTGGTCGCCCCACTTGAGATTGGTCTGGAAACCCACCAGGTTATAAAGCGTGCCGGCGACATTGTCCTGCCGCAACTGCACCACCGCATAGGGCCGGCGGCCGGTGCGCGGATCCCATAGGCCCATCGGCGTCATAGGTCCGAAGGCCAGTGCCTTTGGATCCCGCGCCGCCAGCACCTCGATGGGCAAGCACGCCTCGAAATAACGTCGCGCCGCCTCGCCCCCCTCGAAATCATGCAGGCCGATCTTCTCTGCCGCGTTCACTGCCGCGACGAACGCAAGATACTCCTCGCGGTTCAACGGGCAGTTGATGTAGTCGCCGACGACGGCCGATGGGGCGTGCTCCTCCGCCCCTTCCCCCCTCGGCGCTTCCACTCCTCCGCCCCTGCGCTCCCACCGGTTTCCGCGCCAGGCGATCGTCATGTCCACGCTGTCAGCCGCGACGATCGGGGCCATCGCATCGAAGAATGAGAGGTACTCCTGTCCGGCGAGGCCGCGAATCGCCTCGGCCAGCGGCGGAGAGGTCAGCGGGCCGGTGGCGACGACGATGCATCTCTCCCCCTTCCCTCGTAGGGAGGGGGGTCGGGGGGGTAGGTCCGTCACTTCTTCCCGCCGCACCGAGATGTTCGGATGCCCCGCGACCGCCTCGGTCACGGCCCGGCTGAATGCTGCGCGATCCACCGCCAGCGCGTCGCCGGCCGGGACCGCGGTTCGATCCGCACAGGCGATGATCAGCGAGCCGAGGCGGCGCATCTCGTTCTTCAGCAGACCCAGCGCCCGGTCGGGGAGGGCCGACCCCAGGCTGTTCGAGCAGACCAGCTCGGCCATCTGGCTGCTCTCGTGCGCGGGCGTCATGTGGCCGGGGCGCATCTCGTAGAGCGTCACATGCGCGCCGGCCTGCGCGGCCTGCCACGCGGCCTCGGCGCCGGCGAGGCCCGCGCCGATGACGACAACTTCGGGTTGTGGTTCGATAGGCATAGTCGGTTCAGTCATGCCGGCATTGTACGGGCGACGCGCGTGAGTGTCAAACCGCAGCGGAGAATTCGACTTTGGCGATGGTATAATGACACTATGAATCGCTCGCTTGTCAAAGACGGTTACAACCAGGCCGCTGAAGCGTATCTTCGGGAACGGGATCAGTTCAAGAACAACCGGTTCCTGGAGAAGCTCACACAACTCATCCGGCCGCAGGCCACCGTTCTCGATCTCGGCTGCGGGTCCGGCAGCCCTATTGACCGGTACCTCGTTGACCGGGGTTTCCGAGTCATCGGCCTGGACATCTCCGAGCGGCAGATCGAGCTGGCGCAGAGTCTTGTGCCGGAGGCGACCTTCGCGGTCAGGGACATCAGCGCCCTGCGTGCTGGCGAATTCAGCGTTGATGCCATCGTTTCATTTTATGCGATCTTTCATCTGCCCAGGGAATCGCACGAGGGCCTGTTCCGCACTCTCAAGACGTTCCTGTCCCCCGGCGGCTTCATTCTGGTGACGATGGGGGCATCCGAGTGGGAGGGGCTGGAAACCGACTTCTGTGGGGCGCCGATGTGGTGGAGCCACTACGGCCCCCAAGAGAATGCGGCGCTCATCCACCGTTCAGGTTTCGAGATCGTGCATGACGAGATAGATGACAGCGGCGGCGAAAAACACCAGATCGTTCTGGCCCGGAAACCCACCGCTGCCGATCAACCCTGAGCATGGCATGGATTCGTAGTGACGACTTCAGTCGTTCCAAAACTTAGGCAGCAACGACTTCAGTCGTTCCGAAACTTAGGTAGTAACGACTTCAGTCGTTCTGTCCGGCGCCAACGACTGAGGCCGTTGCGATCCCGCCCCCGGCCGGCTTCAGTCCTCGTGTCCCAGACTGTGATCGCCCCTCGGCAGCCCCAGCAGCAGCGCCACTGGCCCCAGCAGCAGCAGCCACATCGCCGCGGGCAGGCCGAAACGCTGTGCGATCAGGCCCAGCGCCAGCGGGATCAGCCCGCCGGCCAGGCCAGAGACGTTCTTCACGGCCAGCGCGGTGCCGCTCTGCCCCGGCATGGCGGAGTAGAGGCCGGCCTGGAGGATGGCGTACCACCCGCTGTTGAAGAGGCCCAGCAGGCCGACCGCAATCAGCTTGGGCCAGAACCCCGGGGCAAGCAAGAAGGCCGGGAAGAGGATCAGCTCCAGCGCGGCGCTGATCCGGAGATAGCTCAGCCCGCGCACGCGCTCCAACAGCGGGATCAACAGGAAATCACCCAGCAGCCCCACCCCCGTCCAGACCGCCACCGTCGTCCCGGCCCGCAGCGGGGTCACCCCTGCCACATCCACCATGTACAGCGCGAGGAAGCCGAGCAACACATCGAGCATGAGGTCGGAGAATTCGAGCAGCGCCAGCCAGCGTACAACGGCGCCGCGGCGCAGGGCTGCCGCCGCCGCGCGCAGACCGCCCGAAAACGCCCCCCTATCGAAATGCGTCACGCCCGGCCGGCCGTCCGGGAAGGGCATGCGCCAGGCAGCAGCGAGCAGCGCGACGGACAGCACGGCAAGAGCAAGAAATAGACCGCGCCAGCTCCCGCCCAACGCGGCCGCCGCACCAAGCGCCAAGGGCCCTGCCACCACGCCCAGCGAGCCGGCAAAGGTCCAGCGCGCCATATTGTGCTCGTGGCGGGCAGGATCCAGGTCCATCAAGGTGGCTTGCGACAGGCTGACAAACGCGCCGGCGGCCGGGTAGAACAGGATGAACGAGAACAACAGGGGCGCAAAACTGCGGCTGAGCGCCGTCAGCCCCAACGCTGCCGCAAACACGCTGCCGCCGCCCAGCACGATCACGCGGCGCCGCCACACGTCGCCCAGGATCGCCAGGAACGGCTCGATCAGGTTGCCGACCACGCTCGGCACGCCCAGCAGCAGGCCGATCTGCGCGTAGCTCAGCCCCAGATCGTCACGGATCAGCGGCCAGGCCGCCTCCCGCGCCCCGTAGACGAACTCGTCGAGGAATTCGATGACGAGGAGCGTGACAACAAAGACCATCCAGCGGGGAGGCCGCCCGCCGGTGCGCCTGGTGAAGGCAATGTGATGCGTGATGCGTGCTCCGTCTCACAACGCGCGCAGTGCAGCGACCATCGCAGCTACCGCTGCGGCAAAGAAGCGGTCCATCGCGGCATCCGAGGCCTGGTATGCGCCGCCGTAGCTGCCATCGCCCAAGCCGGCGCGGGTGGCTGCGGCAGAGGCGGCCCGCGGCAGGGCCACCATCGGCTTCTCGCCCGGCGGCACAGCGCAAACGCGCGTGAACGGGAAATTCTCCGACCAGTTGGCGTGACGCTGGGTCAGGCCAAGCTCGTCGCCGGCCCGCACCACATCGGGATGCGTCCACCACTGGAAGATATCGAAGTGTGCCGCCGGGTGGGCGTTGCCCAGCTCGACCAGGAGCGGGATCAACACGCCGGTATTGCCCCCGTGGCCGTTGCTTACCAGGATGCGCCGGAAGCCTTGCGCCACCAGCCCGACCAACACCTCCCGGACGACAGCCGCAAAGGTCTCCACGCGCAGGCTGATGGTGCCGGGATAGGTTGTGAAGTACGGTGAGATGCCGAACGGCAGCGGCGGTGCGATCAGAACATCCTCCTGAGCGCACGCGGCGGCCGCGATCTTGGCCGGCGCCAGGATGTCGGAGAGCAGGCTCACATAGCCGTGCTGCTCACACGCGCCGGTGATGACCACGATGCGATCGTCGGCCACCAGGTAGCGTTCGACATCCATCCAGTTCATCGCTTCGAGCAACATAGCGCACCTTTCAGTAGGGGTTAGGTTCGCGTCAGCTCCCCGCACAGATTTTCGCCAATCTTGCGCTTGACGACCTCGACCGGGTAGCTCTGGCTGAAGAGGTAGTAGAGCTTGCACAGCGCAGCCTCCGGCGTCATATCGTAACCGCTCACCACGCCGGCTTTGGCCAAGGCCGAACCCGCCGCGTATTCGCCCAGGTGCACCCCGCCGCGCAGGCATTGCGTGATCGCGACGATCACCACCCTGCGGCCAGCCGCCTCACGCAGCACATCCAGCAGCGCGGCGTCACGATCCGGGCCGTTGCCCGCGCCGTACGCTAACAGGACCAGACCTTGCAGCGGCGGCTGGAGCACGTTGCGCAACAGGTCGGGCGAAAGGCCGGGAAACAGACGAAACGCGCCAACCGTGGGTTCAATCACCGGCGCCGCCAGACGCAGCGCGCCCCCCATATCCGCCGCCTTGAGATGCGCGGGATCAATGGTCACGCTCACGCCGGCCACACCCAGCGGCGGGTAGTTGGGCGACTCAAACGCAGCCAGCCCGTCCGCATCCACCTTGACCGAGCGGCAGCCGCGCAGCAGCCGGTCGCCGAAAAAAAGGCAGACCTCTGGGATGGGGTGCTCCGCGGCGATCAACATCGAAGTGACCAGGTTCGCCCGCGCGTCGTTGCGGACCTCGCACAGCGGAATCTGCGACCCGGTGATGATGACCGGCTTGCGCAGGCCGTGGAGGAAAAACGGCAGCGCCGATGCGGTGTAGGCCATCGTGTCGGTGCCGTGAAGCACGATGAAGCCATCGTAGTCGGCGTAGTGCGCGCAAATGTCCTGGCCGATGCGCACCCAGTCATGAGGCCGCATGTTGGACGAATCCAGGAGTGGATCGTATTCATGCAGCGTGTACGCCGGCATACGCGGGTCAACGAGCTCCGGCATCCCGGCCATCTGCTGGGCCAGGAAGCCGGGCGCGGGCGCATAACCTTCCGGGGTGCGCTGCATCCCGATGGTACCGCCGGTGTAGGCGATGTAGAGGCGTTTGGCCGGAAACCGGTTGCTGGAGGCGGATGGCACGTTGCTGGTCTCTCGTTATGGGGTGCTGGTCACCGGTCGCTGATCTTCGATCGCAGCACAACTCACACTTCCCCCCGCCAGGATCGGCCGCAGATCCGGCGGGCTCCAGCGGGCGGACTTCAACACCTTGCCGTCGGCGCGGTAGATCACGGCGCCGTTCTCGTCCAGCTTGCTCATGTTGCTGCGATGCACCTCGCTGAAGAGCGCCTCGGCGACATCCTGCAGGCCGTGCGAGACGTACGTGCCGAGGACAACGTACAACAGATCGCTCAACGCATCGGCGACGCCCACGAGATCGCGCGCCTCAGCCGCCGCGCGATACTCGTTCAGCTCCTCCTGGATCAGGCTAACGCGCAGTGCGATGGTCTCGGCCGAAATCGCGACCGTCGGCGCGGTCTCCAGATGCGCACCGAAAACTCGATGAAACTCCACCAGGTTGTCCAGTTGCGTCTTCAAGCTTGCCTCCCCAAATCACATGGCGGTCGGCCCCGCGGGGCTGATTATACCCGAGAAGTGCGCCGGGCTCCACCTTTGACAGTCGACGCGAAGGGCGGTAAGATCGCGACATGTCTGTTGTCACCGCCCGCGCTCACCGCACCACCTGGCTCATCGCCCTCGTCTGCATCCTCGGCTTCCTGGGCGCCGCTTGCGTGGCCTTCTTCGCCTTCGAACGGCTGCCGCACCTGGAGGATGAGGTCGCTTACCTCTTCCAGGCCAAAACCCTGGCGCTGGGCCGCCTGACCGTCCCCTCCCCCGCGCAGCCGGACTCCTTCTGGACGCCGTTTGTGCTGGACAATCACGGGCTCCGGTTCGGCAAATACCCGCCGGGCTGGCCCGCGATGCTGGCGCTCGGCGCATTGGCCAAGCTGCCCTGGCTGGTGAACCCGCTGCTTGCCGCGCTGCTGCTCTATCTGGTCTACCGGCTGGGCGCGACGCTTTATGACAAGCCCACCGGCGTATTGGCCGCGGCGCTCGGGGCGGTCTCGCCGCTCTACCTGGTGCTGGGCGGCTCGCTGCTGTCGCACCTGGCGACATCCGTCTGGCTGCTGCTCTTCAGCCTGTGGTTTATTCAGACGGAGCGCGGACGAGGGGAGAGATACGCCGCTGCGGCAGGCGCGGCGCTGGGCCTGGCGTTTCTCACCCGCTCCCTCACCGCAGTGGCCTACGCTGCGCCGTTTGCCCTCTTCGCGCTCGTGCGGCTGAGCGGCCGCCGCGACCCGCTGGCCCGGTACCTGCCGATGCTGGCGGCCGCGGGCGCGTGCGCGGCGCTGCTGCCGCTCTACCAGTGGGCGGTCACGGGCGATCCGTGGTTGAACCCGTACACGCTCTGGTGGCCCTACGACCGGATCGGCTTCGGGCCGGGGATCGGTGCGATGCCCGGCGGCCACTCATGGCACTACGCGTGGATGAACGTGAAGCAGGATCTTGCGAACGCGGCGACGGATGTCCTCGGCTGGCCGTGGCTGAGCTGGCTGCCGCTGTTGCTCGGGCTGCTTCTGCCGGTGCGCCGCGGCCGTGACCGCTGGCTGGCCGCGCCGTTCCTCTGCCTGGTGATCGCCTACCTGTTCTACTGGGTGGGCTCGCCGCTGCGGCTCTGGGGGCCGCGCTACTACTTCGAGGGATTTGCGCCGCTGTGGCTTCTGGGGGCGGTGGGGCTGCGCAAGGCGTGGGAGTTGCCTGTCATGCTGGGTTCCCCAAGCCGCATGCGATATGCGTTCCGGCAAGTAATTCCCGATTGTCATCCTGAGCGGGTTAACCGCTCAAAGTCAGTTAAGGCAGAATCCCAGCGAAGGATCTCGTCCTGGGAGTTTCTAGGTAACGGGTCAACGAGTCAAAGTGCGCTGCGGCGAGTCATCAGTGAAGCATCTCGGTTGTGCGCGAGACTCTTCCCAAAGGGATGCTTCGCGATCGCTGGTGTTGCCCTGTCGTCATCGTTGAGCCGCCAACCCGTTCAGAGTGACAACCGGGCGTCGGTGGGATGGCACCGTGCGCTCCTCGCCGGCGCCGTGATTGCGCTAACCGCGGCCAACCTGGCCTTTGTACTGCCGCCGCGCTTGCGCGCCGCGCACGGGTTGTACGGCATCACCCGCGCTCAGCTTCGCCCGATCGAACAAGCGAACCTGCATCACGCGCTCGTCATCGTCTACGCCGACCGGTGGCTGGAGTACGGCGCAATGCTCGGGCAGATGAGCCCACTGCTGGACGATGATATTGTCTACGCCCGCGGCAGCGGCGCCCAAGCCGACGCCGCGGTGATCGCCGGCTTCCCCGGTCGAACGGTGGTTTACCTCAAAGAGGGCAAGATCACCGGAACACCGCCATAAGGCGCGATTTCAATCGCCAGCCGAACCGAGATTCTGATGAGTGAGTTATCCCTCGACCGGATTGCTGAATACCGCGCCGCGACCTACCGCACGGCGGCCGGCCTGCGCGTCACCCGCAAGGAAGACGCCCTCGCGTGGGTTGACGAGCGGGGGTTTGTCTTCTTCTGGCCGATCAAAGATGTGACGTTGCCCAGCCTGTGGGTCGCAGCGGCCGGCGATCGGCGCGTGGCGGACGAGCACGACGATCCCGGCCATGTCACCTGGGGGTGGAAAGACGAGCTGCTCGGTGCGCGGCGCTGGTACTACGCCAAGTTGCTGCGCCGGAAGGCCACCATCGTCAGCCTGGACGTCGCGCCCGACTTCTACGCCCTTTCCGAGAACTACGGTGAGCCGGAGCGGGACTACCTGGTGCAATATGACGAAGGCCGGCTGACCCACGAAGCCAAGACGCTCTACGAGACCCTGCTGGCTGAGGGGCCGCTGGACACGGTCAGCCTGCGCAAGCTGGCGCGCATGACCAGCAAGGCCAGCGACGCGCCCTTCCACCGGGCCATCGAAATGCTTCAGGCCGATTTCAAGATCCTGCCCGTGGGCATCTCGGAGGCCGGTGCGTGGAAATATGCATTCATTTATGAGTGCGTGCACCGCCACTACCCCGACCTGCCGGAACGCGCCCGAGCCATCCGCCAGGCCGAAGCGCGCGCCCGGCTGGCCGAGCTTTATCTGCGTTCGGTGGGCGCGGCGCAGGTGCGGGATTTTGCGCTGCTGTTCGGTTGGTCGGCGAAGGAGCTTGACGCTGCGCTCGATGCGTTGGTCGGCGCGGGCAGCGCGCGGCGCGGGGTGACGGTGGCCGGGCAGCGGAACGAATGGGTGGCGCTGACGGAAGGAATGATCTGACCCCAACGCCGATCAAATAAGACCGGGGCTCGGGCCATCAGGCGGCCGCGCTCCGGCTAAAGTCTCACATCCGGAACGCTATTTGCGGGGATTGGGTCTTGACCCAACGCCGCGGCCAGGCCTTCGGCGTCGTCCGTGGTGATGCGGTCCACGCCCCGCTCGATGAGATCGGCCGCGAGGGCGAGCTGGTGCGGCTGATTTGGATTCAGCGTCCAGGCGATGACCTGCGCCCCGCGCTGGTGCAGCCAGGCAATCCAGTCGAAGCCATCGGTCAGCACCCGCGCCAGGAGCGTCGCGCGGATGCACCAGGCGTCCACCGGCGCCAGCTCCCAGAGCAATTGGGCGCGCATCGCCAGATAGTCACGAGCAGCGCCCCACTGATCGGCAGCCAACGGATGATCGTCCAGGTAGCCGTACACCCCACAGCGGCGCAGATAACGAGACGCCGTCTTCCCCGGGCCAGGCTCCGCGTCGAGATGGCGCAGCGGATCAAACCCCAGGGCCAGCCAGGGCGCCAGCGCGTGCAGCCGGCCGATGGCACGGTCGGAGGTGCTGGTGACGCGCACGCGCGGCCCCAAAGGTCTGACCAGCCGCGCCAGGCTCTCCAACGCGGCGTCCGTGGGCAGGACATGCGCCTTCAGGTCAAGCTGAAGCTCCACCAGGGTGCGGGACGCCGCCGCGAGCGCCACCGCCTCGCTGAGCGTCCCCACCGGCTCGGCGGTCACTGCCCCCTGCCAACGGAGATGCAACTGGCGCACGCCTTCTGCGCTTGCCGCGGACACCGAGCCCCGGCCGTCCGTCTCGTCATCCAGAAACCGCTCGTGAAGCAAGGCAAAATCGCCGTCAGCCAGCGGATTGATGTCCAACTCGACAAAGCGAGCGCCGACGCCCAGACACTCCTGCAATCCGCGCAACGAGCTGGGCAGACCGCAGGGATCGCGCCGTGCCGCGTGATGCACAAAACTAATCGCAACCATCTTGTTCGCCCCCGCTCAAGACACCGCCTGCCAGATGAAGAGCGCCACCATCAGGATCGCGATGAAGAACTGGACGGCGCGGGAAGCCAGGCAGCCGACCAGCCAGCCGCCGCCCGCCCGGATCGCTTCGCGCCAGTTGCGCCGTCGCCGGTACTCCACCAGGAGGATGCCCAGGAGCGTGCCGATGATCGTCGCGGGCAGGGTGCCGATGCCGCCGGTAGCCAGCGCAAGCACAAACCCAACCACCCCCAGCGCGATGCCCGCGGCGATGGCCTGCCACGACGCGCCGGCCAGCTTGCTGCCCGCCTGGCCCAGGAGCAAGTCCGAGCCGATCCCCAGCGCGGCCAGCAGTGTCAGGCCGCTGAACGTCCACGGATCAATCGTAGCGAAACGCTCCAGGATCGCATAGACCAACGCGGCCGCCCAAATCAGGCCGATGCCGGGCAGCGCCGGCAGAATCGTTCCGGCCAGGCCGATCAACATCACGACCAGGGCCGCCCAAAACGACCAGTTGAGCGAACTCACGCGGACCTCCTCGCAGATCTAGTACCTCGCCACGTTGGTCTTGATGGATAGTAGTAACGACTTCAGTCGTTCGTCGCCGACCAAAAAGCCACTAAAGTCGCCACTACGACCCCTCAAATTCTTGGTGGCGAGGTACTAGGCCGCTTCCGGGTTGCGGAAGATCAGATCGAACGCCACCTCGCGCGTGTCGAGCACCTCGTCGTCCCGGCTCAGCTCGACCGCCAACGTGTAGCGTTCCCCCGGCCGCGGCGGCTGGCGCAGATGCAGCGTGACCGACTGGTACGGCTCGCGGATCTCCACCATGAACATCGTGCTGACAACCGCACCGTCGGGTCCACAGACGACAAAATCCAGGTTCGGATACGCGGCGAAAGGGGTCGTCTCCAGCCGCACCCAGAGGCGGCCCAAATCCGGGTAAGGCCAAACCTCAGCGCGCTGGATGGCCGGCGGATGCTCTTCAACCGGCGCCGGTAGGCTTGCCAACGATTCGCGGTAAACCTCAATCGGATCCTGAATCTTCGTCATATGTCCCTGACCCGTGACTCGTTACGGGTTGCTGATTGCGCGTTGCGCGTCATCTGCTGCTCGCCGTTCCCCGTTCCGCCCCCACTGGGTGACCGCAACGCCAGCCAACACCAGGAGCCCGCCGACCACGATCAGCGGGGTCAGCGGCT
This sequence comes from uncultured Anaerolineales bacterium, assembly GCA_964647255.1. Taxonomy (GTDB): domain Bacteria; phylum Chloroflexota; class Anaerolineae; order CG2-30-64-16; family CG2-30-64-16; genus CAWJEL01. The sequence goes on from CAZYGI010000003.1 coordinate 20,523, forward strand.
CATGAAGCATCACGATCGAGAGGAGGGTGGAAACCACCGGCACCAGGAACAGCACCGGGGCCGCGCGCGATGCCGCCATCTTCGAGAGCAGCTCCAGCCACCACAGGTTCGCCAGCGCGCCCGCGCCGATGCCAAGCAGCAGCAGCGCGCCCCACGCCTGCCATGGCAAGATCAGCGTCAGCCCCTCCCAGAGGGCCAGCGGCAGCAGAAAAAGCGCGCCCAACACCGCCACCACGGTCGTCACCACATCCGGCCGATAGCGCGACACCAGACCCTTGCCGCCGACGCTGTAGGCCGCGCCCAAAAGTCCCGCAACGACCATCAGCGCGTCGCCGAACAAGCCAGGCCCGGCGAAAGCCAGATGGCCGGCGCCCTGGCTCACCAACACGGCGCCGGCAAATGCAGCCGCCAGCGCGGTCCACTCGATACCGCTCAGCCGCTCGCGCAGCACCACGGCGCCGAGCAGGACAATGAAAACGGAAACCAGGTTCGATAGCACCCCCGCGTTGGTCGCCGTGGTATAGCGCAGCGCGAGATTCTCAAAAAAGTAGAAAAGCGTGATCCCGAGCAGCGCGACCCAGCTCACCGTCCGGCCGCTCTCCCGCATCAATTGGCTTGCCTGCGGCAGTCGGCGCTGCCAGGCCAGCCAGGAGACAAGAAGGACGGCGGAGATGGCCCACCGCAGAAAGGCGATGCTGGTCGGCCCAAGATAGGCAAGCGCGGCCTTGGTCAACGGGAAGCTCGCGCCCCAGAACGTCACCGTGCCGATAGCCAAAAAATACAACAGAAGGCGGCGCAAGGGCGGCTACCCTTCCAGCCCGATTTCGGCCGGCGCCAGTTCTTTGCCGTCCAACCGCATCGAAAGCGTGGTAGATGTGTGATCGGCGCCCATGCTGATGCCGTAGATCGTATCCGCCGCCTCAATGGTCCCGCGGTTGTGGGTGATCAGGATGAACTGCGTCTGGCTGCTGAGCAGCTTCAGGGCATCGCGGAAGCGGCCGACGTTCGCCTCATCCAGCGCCGCATCAACTTCGTCCAGTACGCAGAACGGCGTGGGGCGGGTCTTGATGATGCTGAAGACCAACGCCGCGGCCGTCAGGGCCCGCTCGCCGCCCGAAAGGAGCGCCAGCCCTTGCTCCCGCTTCCCCGGTGGCCGCGCGACGATCTCGATGCCGGTGGTGCCGGGGTTGTCCGGATCGGTCAGGATCAGCTTGGCCGCGCCGCCGCCAAAGAGCTGCACAAATTCCTCTTTGAACTTGCCGGCAATCGCCTTGAAGGTCGCCGTAAACTCCCGATCCATGACCTGGTCCAGCTCAGCGATGACCTCCTCCAGCGACGCGACCGCGCCTTCTAGATCCGCGGCCTGGGTGTTGAGGAAATTGTAGCGCGCTTCCACCTCATTGTACTCAGACAGCGCATCGAGGTTCACCGGGCCCAGCCGGGCAAGTTGCCCGCGCAAGTTGCGCACGTCGGCATCCAGCCCTTCCGGCAGCTCGGCGACGACTTCCAACCGGGTCACCATGTCGTCAATCGGCAGCGGCGGTTGGTTGTCCACCAGCTCGTCGGCCGCGTCCGGCTGCTGTTCGGCGTCCAAGGCCTGGATCAACTCGACCAGGCCCAGGTCCTTCTCGATCTCGCCGCGAAGATGCGCCAGCTCATCCACGGCGCGCTGAGCGGCCAACTCCGCCTGGTTCTGGCGCGTCTGAGCATGGCGGAGCTGCTCGCGCAGGTTGCGCTCGATCGTCTCCGACTGGCGTTGGAGCGCCTCCAGGGCGGTGACGCGCGCTTCCGCCGGATCAATCCGGGCAGAGTAAGCGGCGATTTCATCAGCCAGCCGTTGCGCGACCGCGCCTTGCGCCTCGATGATCGCCGACGCGTCGGCCTGCTGGTGGGTCAAGGCGGCGACGCGTGCCTCTTTAGCTTCGAGCTCCCGCGTCCGCTCAGCCTGCGCCGCGGCCAGCTCGGCCACGCGCGCCTCGTAGCTCTGAAGCTGGCCTGCGCTGACCGCAGCTTCGGCGCGGAGGCGAGCCAACTCGGCCAGCATATCGTCCACCGCCAGCGCGGCCAGCTCCTGCCGCGCGGTTGCGAGCTGCGCCTCTTGCTCCGCCAACCGGGCCGTCAAATCCCCGACTGCTGTGCCGAACTCCGCCTCGCGAGCATCCAGGCCGGCCGCTTCCCTGGCCAGCGCACGCCGCCGCTCCTCGTGAAATCCCTGAGTCTGCCTGGCGCGGTCGGCAGCCAGTTGGACGCGGCCCTGCTCGGCCGTCAGCCGCGCCTGCGCCGCGGCGATCTCCTCGCGGCGGCCGCGCAACGCGTCCAATGCGGAACGTTCGGCGGCCTGGCTGCCGCGCACCGCGGCGACCGTCGCCTCGTGCTCGCTCACCACGGCCGCCGCGGCGCGGACTTGCTCGGGCAGCTCGCGCAGGGCCCGCGCCCGTGACAGCACCCCGCTGTCGCGCCCCTTGCTCTCGGTTCCGCCGGTCACTGCGCCCGTGGGCCGCACGATCTCGCCGTCCAACGTAACCAGGGTCGCGCCCGCGGCGTGGCCCAACAACCGCCGGGCCGTCGGCAGGTCCTCAACGACCAGCGTATGATTCAGCGCCAGCTCAACGGCGGGCCGGATGGCCGGATCGAATTTGACCAACTCGCTCGCCAGGCCGAGAACGCCCCGCTCGCGCGGCGGAATCTCCGCAGGCCGGCCCGCGCGCAGGCTGTCCAGCGGGAGGAAAGTGGCGCGGCCCGCCTGGTTGCGCTTGAGGTACTCGACCGCTGCCTCGGCATCGGCCCAACTGCGCACGACGATATCTTGCACGCGGCCGCCCAGCGCCGCCTCAATGGCGCGTTCGAGCTCCGCTGGAATCTCGATCAGCTCGCCCAGCGCGCCGATTACCCCGCGCAGTGCCGGCGAATTGCCGGCGCCGCGCCCCGCCGCCCCGGGCCGGAAATCGGCAGGCGTGCGGTTGTTGGCCGCCGGGCGGTCCGGGGTCGAGCCGCCGCGCGCGGCTGCAATCACGGCCCGCGCACCGGCGCTGAGGCCCGCGCCCTCGTCGCGCAGCCGCTCCAGGAGATCCTGCTGATCATGCAGCCGGGCCAGGTTCCGCTGCGCTGCGGACAGCGCCTCGGCCGCCTTCCGCTCCGCCTCCTGCGCCGTCGCCAATGCCTGGCCGTGCGCCTGGCGCTCCCGATCGGTTTCGACCAGCGCCGCCGCGAGCT
>CAZYGI010000003.1:23765-119371 GCA_964647255.1 uncultured Anaerolineales bacterium
GCCTTTGCCGCCAGGGCCCGCAGCTGCGCCTCCTGCTCGACTATCTGGGCGGCCGCGGCCTGGCTCGCCTGAAGCTGCTCTGCATCGCCCCGGGCCAGCTCGGCGCGCCGCTCGCCCAACTGCACCAGGCGAGAGCGGCGTTCGGCTAACTGCGTTTTGACCGCAAGCACAGCATCCTGGGCTGCATTGATCCGGGCAGTTTGGGCCTGGCGCTGCCGCTCGTGGGCATCCAGGCTGCGCTGCGCCTCGGCCACGCGCGCTGAGGCCGCATCGTAGCGCGCCCGGGCTTCGGTCAGCACGCCCGCGGCCGCGCTTGACCGCTGGCTGCCATCCTCCAGCAGAGCCCGCAAGTGGATCAACTCCGCCTGGAGGTCCTCGACTTGCTCGCGCCACAAGCGCACCTGTTCGGTGCGAACGGCAAGCTCACGCTGCGCCACCTCGGCGTCCCGGTGCAGGCTGCTGCTGATGCGATGCCACTCGCTGAGTTCATCGCGCAACGCCGCGCGCTCGCTGCGGCGGGCAGCCAACTGCTCCAGGAGCGCGTTCAACTCACCGGTCGCCTCTTCTGCCACGCGGGTGGCATCGGCTGCCCGCTCCCGGGCCCCGGTAATCGCCAACAGGCTCTGCCGCCACTTGTAGCCGTACCAGATGCGCAGTTGGGCTTCCAGGTCGCGCCTGAGTTGCTGATACTCCTGCGCCCGGCGGGCCTGGCCCTTGAGGTAGCGCAGCCGTGGGGTAAGCTCATTCAAGATATCGCGGGCGCGCGTCAGGTTGCCGCGTGATTCCTCGAGCTTCTGCCGGGCCTGCTCGCGTTTGCTCTGGTAGACGGTGATGCCGGCCGCTTCCTCAAAGAGCCGGCGGCGCTCCTCGGGACGCTGTGATAACGCCTGATCCACCAGCCCCTGGCCGATGATGCTGTAGGTGCGTTCGCTGAGGCCCGAATTGCTGAGCAACTCAGAGATGTCGCGGAGGCGGACGCGGTTGCCGTTGAGGTAATACTCGTTCTCGCCCGAGCGATAGGCGCGGCGAGCGATCTCCACCTCGCTGAAATCCACCGGCAGCCAGCCCGAGCTGTTGTCCAGGGTAAGCGAAACGTGCGCCATGCCCATGCGCGGACGTTGCTCGCTGCCCGAGAAGATCATATCCTCGGTGCGTTTGCCACGCAAGGTGCTATAGCTTTGCTCACCCAAAACCCAGCGCAAGGCATCGGCGACATTCGATTTGCCGCTGCCGTTTGGGCCGATCACGGCCGTCACGCCAGCGTCAAAAACGAACTCGGTACGCGAGGCGAAGGTCTTGTACCCCTGAAGGACGAGTTGCTTGAGGAACCGCACGGGCCGATTATATCCCGTCTCAAGTTTCTGCCAAAAAAGCCGCCTGCCGACTGCGCAGACGCCAGTGTTGGCCCTTGTGCTTGTCTGAATCCCCCGTAACGTAGGGCCTTGCGCCCGCGCAGGGCGGCCACAAGACGCCGCGCTACCCTTTGCTCGGATGAATCCTTAAGCGCGCAGCGGGCGCCCCGCAGAGGCCGTGACCGGTTGCCACGGACTGCCTGGCGCCCGCCGTGATGAGTCAAAATCGTGGGCGAAATGCCCCGTTCCTGCCTAGCGCCGCGGATTCCGCTTCTCGAAGCAATCGCGGCAGTAGACCGGGCGGCCCTGGCGCGGCTCAAACGGGACCTCGGTGGTCGCGCCGCAATCCGCACAGACGGCCTGGAACATCGGCCGCGCGCCGCCGGATGACCGGTCGCTGAAGCCGCCGCGCTCGGCGTCGCGGGACCCGCCGTAGCCGCCGCGCCCGCCGCCGTAGCTGCGCCCGCCGAAATCACCGCTGTCGCGGCCGGCCTTGCGGGTGGCGCGGCAATCGGCGCAGCGAGTTGGCTCGCTAAACCCTCGGGAAGCAAAAAACTCCTGCTCCCCAGCCGTGAAGGTGAAAGGCTTGCCGCAATCACGACAAGTCAATGTTCTGTCTGCGTACTGACCCACGGGAATCCTCCAAGAAACTGAACACGAGTGCCGCCGCTGGCGGCACGGCTAACTTGTCACCCAGTCAACCTCCGTGAGTCCGTACACCTGCGCACCATCTGCGCCTAAGCTCGTGAGCCCCGTGTGTTGAGCTGTTTGTGACTATCTTGCACACATCATAATCGGATTTAATCATTAGCGCAAATCCAAAAGTCCACGTAGTCCCGCGGCGCGCGCTGCGGGGCGCTTGCCAAGACCCGCCAGATGGTGCTATACTGGCGGCGTGATCATCCATCGGCAACTCGAGTTGCACGGACCACCGAGATGCTTGCCTTACTTGCCGACCTGCTGACCCTTTCCCGCGTCGCTGCGACCGGTATCCTGGTGTGGCTGGGCATCACGCGCGGCGCGGCGGCGCTGCCGTTCGCGGCGCTGGTCATCGCTGCGGCGTGGACCACGGACCAGTTGGACGGTTTCGTGGCCCGGCGCAGCTCGACGCCGACGCGGCTGGGCCGGTACGATTTCCCGATTGATGTGACGTTCTATGCCGGCATTTTGGCCTTTTTCGTCCTTGCCGGACTCGCACCGCTCTGGCCGGCAGCGATCTTTGTGGCCGTGGGGATCGTGGCATGGTTCATCAGCCGGCGCAAAGCCGTAGGCGTGCTGTTCTTGCGCATCGTGGATGTGACCGGCGGCATCATCTTGTTCCGGCGGGCGCCGCTGATCGGCTGCGCGATCCTGGGCTGGCTGGCCGTCGTGGGCATTCTCTACCGCCGGCGCCTGGCCGAGCGCGTGCCGCGCTGGGCGGCAGAGTTGCGCGATCTGGCCCGCGGGCACGGCTGAGCACCGAAGAACCTCCGTATGGATTTAGACTCGTGATAAAGATACCCTTCCGGAAATTATTGATCCTGGGCGTGGTGATAGTGGCGCTTGCCGGTTGCCGCGGTTTCGCGACGCGGCCAACGGCCACACCCGGTGTGCCGGCGAACGAGACCGTTGCGCCGCTGCCCCCTGCGCAAAGCGAGGCTTCTGCAGAAATCGGGCCGGACAAAGGCGGCGCCGTCGCGCTGGAAGATGGCGCGCTGCTGACCGTGCCGCCGCAAGCTCTGGCCGGCAAGGCCCAGGTCTCCCTCTTGGCGGCCGTCACTGCGCCTCTGGTCCCCGTGCCGCGCAGCCTGGTGGGCCGGGCCTACGAGTTTAGCCTCGCCCATAGCGAGCTCACCGGCGTCGCGCTGCTGCGATTGCCCCTGCCCCCCGACATGACCCCCGATCAGTTCGATATCGCACCCTATCGCTGGAGCGGGAAGACCTGGGAACGCGTCAACGGCCGTACGACCGCTGAAGGCATCCAGGTCGGCGCCAGCCGGCCGGGCATCTACGCGCTGCAGGGGCAGTGGACCGGTGCGGACGCCACGCTGGCGCTTGCCAAACCGGAGACGCCGGTCGGTCAGCAGACCGTGCCCCTCGTAGCGGTGGGGCAATACCGCTACTCGATCTTGCCCGCGCTGCAAGATGGGCTTGTCCCGGCGCGCCTCGTGCTGAAACAAGACACCTCCGGCGGCGCGGGCCGCGTCACGGGCGACGACACCCTCGATAAAACCGTGGATGAAGCCGAGCTGCGGTTCAAACCCGATCCGGCGGCGGCCCAGGGGGTCATTCAATTTGAACACACTTTCCAGTTAGCGCCCGGCTCGCTGGCCCTGGCGCCCGGCGATGCCTCACGCTTCTACGCGGTGTTGACGGTGGCCGATTCCGCGACGCCCACACGCCGGTTGAGCAACGGGATTGACTACACCCAAGCGCTGCCGATCCTGGCCGTCGGCAAGACGATCGTCCGGCCCAAGCTCGCAACCGAAGGCGAACGCGAACTGCGTTGGCATGTCGAGCGTGACGGACAGACCGTCGCACTGACTCCGGCGACCGGCACAACCCTGGAGTTTGAGCCGATCCTGGCGCAAGGCGGCCTGGGCGATTACCGATTCACCCTCGAAGTCAATCGCGACGGCAAGTGGGTCGCGGTGAGCAATGAGGTGAGCGTCAAGCTGGCGCTGCGGCCGACCTTGACTCCACCGCCCGGCGTCGGAACGCCTCCGCCCGAACAAATCGCCATCGTAACGCCCACGCCGAGCGTCGGCGGGACCACCACCCCGGGCAGCGGTGCGCCTCAAATCCCGACCCCGCGGCCGACGCCCGGCGGATCCGGCGGACGTCCGGCCACCGCCACCCCGACCGCAGGAATCGCGCAGGTGACGCCGACTGTGACCGCCACCCGGCCAGCCTGGGCCACCGTTTTCTGGGCAGACAACTACACGCTGACTTCCGGCCAGTGCACCTATCTGCGCTGGCAGGTGGACAACGTCACCGCGGTCTATTTCAACAGTTCGCCCGTGACAGGCACGGATTCCAGGCAGGTCTGCCCCACCCAGACAACGGACTACACTCTGCGCATCGTCAGCACCAGCGGCACGCAGGAGAAGCAGATCCAGATCGTGGTCGGCACCGACAGCCAACCGGCCATCGCATTTGCCGCGGAAAGCTATCAGATCATCAGTGGCCAATGCACCACGCTGCACTGGAGCGCCACCAACGTGCAGGCGGTTTACCTCAACAACCAGGGCGTACCGGGCGAAAGTTCACAGTCGGTTTGCCCAACGGTGGATACGGTTTACGAACTGCGCGTCGAGAACACCGCAGGCACGAGTTCAGTCAAGCGCTTGACGATTCGGGTCGTCTCAGAAAGCGCGCCCGCCATCCGTTTCTGGGCCGAGCGATACACGCTGCCAGCCGGGGTTTGCACCATGCTGCACTGGAACGTTCAAAACGTGAGCGCGGTGTTCCTGGATGATATCGGCGTGCCGGGCGTGGGAAGCAGCCAGCTCTGCCCAGGCAACGCGACGTACACCACGCTCCGGGTTGTTGACACCGCCGGCAACGTGGCGACCAAGGAGCTCACGCTCTACGGTGGGGAGCCGACCCTGGGTTCAAATGAGGTGATTGCGCGCGGAGTGGTCAACGAGGCAGCGCAGGTGCTGGACTACGACCCTAACAGCGCCGGGGATCAAGCGGGCATCCGCCTGCGCATTGACGGCATCAGCCCCCTCTTCTCCGGCATCGCCGGCTGGGGCCAGCAGGTCATCACGCTGGGCGCGCCCATGCCCGACACCGGGCCCTACCAGGCCGAGCCGATTGACTGGCCGATCAGCCCCGGCCAACAGGTCGAATTCCGCGCGACCTGCATCAACGCGAGCTGCCTGGTCACGCGGCAAGGCAGTCTCTACCTCAGGACGACCTCGCAATGACAGCCGACGCCGAGATGATTCGCACATCCCGGCGTCCGGCATGTTTAGTCGGGAATGACCACATTGGTCAGATCGTCCGTCGGCTCCGGCCACTTCATGTCGAAGTCTCGGAGCGTCTCCGCAATGATCCGGCCCACGACCAGGTCACGGTACCATTTCTTGTTGGCCGGGATGACGTACCACGGCGCCCACGGCGTGCTGGTCTCGCGCACCGCATCCTCATACGCCCGCATGTACTGATCCCACAACTCGCGTTCCTTGAGATCGCCGACCGCAAATTTCCAGTGTTTGGTGGGATCATCGAGCCGGGCCTGGAGCCGCCGCTTCTGTTCTTCCTTGGAAATGTGCAGGAAGAACTTCAGAATCGTGACGCCGTTCTCAGTCAGCAGCCGCTCGAACTCATTGATCTGCTCGTAGCGTTTGCTCCAGACTTCCTTCGACACCAACTCGTGCACACGGACCACCAGCACATCCTCATAGTGCGAGCGGTTAAAGATGCCGATCATGCGTTTGGGTGGGACGGCCTTGTGGATGCGCCACAAATAGTCATGCGCCAGTTCCTCGGCCGACGGCACCTTGAAGGACGTGACGGTGCAGCCTTGCGGATTGACGCCTTGCATCACATGCTCGATGCAGCCATCCTTCCCGCCGGTGTCCATGGCCTGAATCACAAGGAGCAGCGCGTGCTTGCCCTCAGCGTACAGCAGCTCCTGAAGGCCGATCAGGTCTTTTTTGTCTTTGGCAACCAGATCGGTGACGGACTTCTTGTCTTTGAACGGGCCGACGTCGCCCGGATCAACGTCTTTCAGGCTGAATTTCTCGCCGGGTCTGGCCAGATGCTTCAGATGCAATGGGGTGTCTTTCATACGCATCTCCTCTCTGCTTCGCGGCGCGCGGCGCGCGCTGGTGCGGTGAAAGTTAGCACACGTCGGAGGCGTTTGTCAAGGAAGGCGCGTTTGATTTTCGCCGGTTTATGGTAGAATAGGGGACGCTGATCCGCCCACAACGACGCAGGAGTCCAGCTATGGCAAGCGCTCTCGTCTCACTCAAAGCCGATGGCTTACGCTTCAGCACCCCGGATGGCCGCCCGTTCTACGCTGTGATTGCCAACTATGTCGGACACAGCGATCGCGCCTGGGCGCAGTTTCAGCCGGCCCAGTTCGACCCTGCGTTGATCGAGGCCGATTTTCGGCTGGCGCGCGGGATCGGCGCCAACACCATCCGCACCTTTGTTGCCGCGCCGCTGCAGAACGAGTTCCCCGCAAACAATTGGACCAAGCTGGATGCGCTGGTGGAGGCCGCCGAACGCGCGGGCGTCTACCTGCTGCTGACGCTCGCCGACTACAGCTTGAGTTATGTCAAAACGCTGGCGGCGCACGCCGGGCTGATCGCCGCCAGGTACGCGGGCCGGCCGGCGATCCTGGCGTATGATCTCAAGAACGAACCGCGCTTTTATCATCTTGCGTTGATGCGCTATCCCGGCGCCAACCCGCTCTATGCGCCGGAGCTGAGCCAGATCTACCCGTCCAAACGCACTGCCCAGGAAGCGTTGACCTGGGCCCGAGGCGAGGGCAATGCGCCGGCGGCTTTCTCCGATGCCGAGGCGACGGCTTACGCCAACGCCAGCGAAATCCTGGACGCCTGTCTGAAAGCCATCAGCGACTGGATCAGCGCGCGCGCGTACGCCGTCAGCGCAGTGGATTTCGTCCGCTCGCCGCAGGCCGCGCCGTGGCAGCCGTTCCTGGATCGGCTCGACGCGGCGCTGAAAGCCTGGCTCGCGCCGCAGATCGCCGCAGTGCGCGCCGCAGATCCCGGCCGGCTGATCACGGTGGGGTACAGCGACCCGCTGCTGGCTGGGCTCCCGGCGAACAACATCTTGGACTTCAACACGATGCACCGCTACGCGCGCGACGCCTCACCACGGCAGTTGGAATTCCAATTGGCGATCGTGCGCGGCTTGCAGACGGCGTTCCGCGGCAAGCCGGTCCTGCTGAGCGAATTTGGCTATGCGACCAGTGAGACCGATCCGGCCCAGGCCGCCATCGCCGAGAGCGCAACCTGGTTGCGCACCTACGAAATGGGGCTGGCCGGCGCGGGCAAATGGATGCTGTGGGATCTGCCGCCCGGGCCCAACCCGCGCGAAAGGAGCCTCGGCCTGTTCGAGGCCAACGGCGCGGCCAAACCGAGCGCGCAGGCTTTGCCCGCACTGGGCTCCCGGCTGGCGCCCAGCCGCTCGCCGCGCGGCCGCGTCGAAATCAGCGCCACGCCCGCCGGGAGCATCGCCTATCGCTACACTGCGGACGATGCCTTCTTCAGCAGCGGATACGAGCGGATTGACGGAGGCGCAGTCCGCTGGGACGGCCAGGGGTGGTGCCAGCTTTTTGCGGACTGGGCCGAGCCGGGCGCCATCCGCCTGACTGCGACTGCCGTCGGCCAGATCATGCTGGACCTGGGGCAACTGTGGGGCCTGCGCGAACTCCAGGAGTACACGCTGGAGGCCAACGCCGCGACGCTGACGCACACCCGCGCCGGCACGACCCTGGTCTTCCCGATCGCGCCGGCCGCGCCCGTCACCCTCCGCCTCCGACTCTCTCAGACCGACGCCAAAATCGCGATCTTGTGGCCGCACGGCGATGCGCCGGTCGCCGAGGCCAGGCTGGCGAACCTGACCGCACACCTGACCTTCCCGGGCAGCCGCGTCGCCGCACCCTGCGACTTCATGCCGACGGTGACGCTCTGGCGGGCGCTCAACAACGAACCGGCCGAGCCGATCGCGACCGGGACGCGCCGCCCGACGGAGGTCAACGGCCGCTTGGCGCCGGTCTGGGACTTCAACGACGTGGATGTGAGCGCGGCACAGGAACCGGCCAACAAGCTCTACTTCTCCGCCCGGCCGGCCGGCGTGCCGCACCGCGCCAACGTTTGGGTGCACGGGGCGGATGCGCGCACCTATTTGCCGCAGCCCATCACAGCCACAGGCACCCAGCGCGTCACTGCAAAGGCGCCGCCCGCCGAGCTCGACGCGCGCATCCAGATCGTGTGGCCGCACGGGGGCGCGCCAGTGGCGGAGGCCAGCCTGGCAAATATCTCCGCCGACCTCTTTGCGCACGCCTCGCTGACAGCGCTTGTCCCAGCCGAGGCCGGCCCGGCGGGCTGGGCGCCGGCGGTGTGGCTGGTGTGCGCGGTCAACAACGATCCTGGTCAGCGCGTGGCGCAGGGTGTACCCCGCCGCGACGGGGCGCTCGTCCACTGGGATTTCAACGACGTCAACGTGAGCCAGGCCCGCGAGGCCAACAGCAAGCTCCACTTCTGGATCGAAGTGGACGGCGCCCGCACCTATTCGAACTTCTGGACCCATGGCGCGGATGCGCGCACCTATCTGCCGAACCCGGATGTACTGCTGGGCGATTGTCCGCCCTGATCGTCTTTTTCACTTTTTTCCTAAGGAGCCATCCATGACCCGTATCGTCACGGACACCACCTGCGGCCTGGATATATCGGTCACCAGCCAACTGGGGATTCCGAATATCCCACAAATCATCGTTTTCGGTGAGGAATCGTTCCGCGAGGGCGTGGAAATTGACCACGCCACCTTTATGCAGCGGCTGACCACCGGCCGCATCGCGCCCAAGACGGCCGCACCCTATCCCGGTGACTTCATCGAAGCCTTCACCGAGCTGACCAGGACCGGCGAGAGCATCATCTGCATCCATCCATCGGCCGACGTCAGCGGCACGGTGCGCTCGGCGGAGATCGCCAAGGCGGATTTCCCCGATGCCGACATCCGGATCATTGATACGCGCACGATCGCCGGGCCGTTAGCCAGCATGGTGCTGGAGGCCGATCGCCTGGCGAGAGCCGGCGCCGGCGCGGATGAGATCGAAGCGCATGTGCGCGCCATGATCCCCCGCGCGCGCATCTACTTCCTGGTGGATACGCTGGAGTATCTGCGCCGCGGCGGCCGCATCGGCGGTGCACAGGCGCTGCTCGGCAGCATCCTCCAGATCAAGCCGATCCTGACGTTTACGAACGGCCGTGTGGAGCCGTTTGAGAAGGCGCGGACCAGGCAGCGCGCCCTGGCGCGGCTGAAGGAGATCGTTCTGGCCGAGGCAGCGCGCGGCGCCGATGCGCATGTCACCGTCATGCACACCGATGTGCCTGCCGATGCGCAGGCGTTGGCAGTCGAGCTGAAAAGGCTGCTCGACACGCCGGACATACCCATCCATCAGATGGTCACCGCCATCGTGACCCACGGCGGGCCGGGTGTGCTCGCCGTCGGTTTCTTTACAGCAAAGTGAGCCCGCATCATGACCCTGACGATCCGCAAACTCAACACAGACTCGCGCCGCGATGTCAATGCCTTTGTTCAGATGCCCTTCCCGCTCTACCGCGACTGCGCCGCGTGGGTGCCGCCGCTCGTGGATGACGTGAAGCTGATGCTGAATCGGCGGAATTACCCGTACTACGAACATTCCGACGCCGACTTCTTCCTGGCTGAGCGCGACGGCCGCGCCGTGGGCCGCATCGCGGTGCTGGAAAACCGGCACTACAACGAGCACTGGGACAGCCGGACCGCTTTCTTCAACCTCTTCGACGCCGAAAACGACCCGGAGGCTGCGACGGCGCTCTTCGCGGAGATCGAACGCTGGGCTGTAGCTCGCGGCCTGAACAAGATCGTCGGCGCCAAGGGCTTCCTGCAAGGCGACGGCATCGGAATCCTGGTGGACGGCTTCGAACACCACCCAGCGGTGGGCATCCCCTACAACCACGCCTACTACGCCAGCTTGATCGAGGCCGCCGGGTATCGCACCCAGCGCGACTTCTACTCGCTCTACCTGGCCGGAAGCGCACAGATTCCGCCGCGGCTGCACGACATCGCGGAGAAGATGAAGGAGCGTCGCGGGTTCAGCATCAAGAACTTCACCACCAAAGCCGAGCTGCGCCGTTGGGTGCCGGCCATCGTCAAGACGTACAACGATACGTTCGTGGGCAACTGGGAATTCAACCCGATCACCGAGCGCGAGGGGGTCGTGATCGGCGAACGAATGCTGCAGATCGCCGATCCCAAGCTGATCAAGCTGGTCATGAAGGGTGACACCATCGCCGGTTTCCTGTTCGGATTCCCCGACATCTCCGACGGCATCCGGCGGACGCAGGGACGCATGTGGCCGTTTGGCTGGTTTTGGCTGCTGCGGGAGTTTGGCCGTACAAAGTGGATCAACTTGAACGGCGCGGGGATCCTGGCGCCCTACCGTGGGCTGGGCGTCAATGCAATCCTTTACGCCGAGATGGAGAACTGCATCCGCGGAGGCAATTTCGAACACGCCGACATCGTGCAGATCGAGCAGAGCGTGCTGACCCTGGCGGACGCCCAGACCGCGGGCGCCAAAATCTACAAAGCGCATCGCATCTATGAAAAAATGCTAAGCTGAGAGGCGTATGGAGAACCATCCGCGAAAAATCTTGATCCTGACCGCTGACGCCGGGTACGGCCATCGGGCGGCGGCCAACGCCATCGCCGCCGCCCTTGCGGAGCGTTACGGCGACCGCTGCACGGTCACGGTGCTGAACCCGTTGGAGGACCCCCGGGCGCCTGCGCTGCTGCGCGTGGCGCAGGATGACTACGATCGGGTGATCCTCAAGACACCGGAACTCTACCGGCTGGGATACGAAGTGAGCGACGGTCCGCTGCCGATTGGCATCGCCGAGCGCGCGCTGGTCGTCATGCTGTACACCACGATGCGTGACGTGCTGCGCCGGCATGCGCCGGATGCAATCGTCACCACTTATCCGCTCTACCAGGCGCCGATCTACGCCGTCTTTGCGCTTTCGAGCTGGTATTGTCCGGTGCTCACTGTTGTCACCGATCTCGCTACAGTGCACGGCCTGTGGTTCAACACCGACGTTGACAAATGTCTGGCGCCGACCGAAGCGGTGATGCAAAAGGCGATCGAAGGCGGGCTGCCTGCCGAACGGGTCGAACTCACCGGCTTGCCGGTGAGCCCGGCGTTCGCGCAGGCGGTTGACCCCGCGGACCTGCGTGCACGGCTGGGCTGGCGGACCGACCGGTACGTGGCGCTGATGGCCGGCAGCAAACGCGTCACCAGGCTGGAGCCAACCGTGCGCGTCCTCAATCATTCCGGGCTGCCGCTGGAGTTTGCCCTGGTCTCGGGTGGGGATGAGGCATTGCGGGCGCGCTGGATGGCAGAGGACTGGCACGCACCGGCGCACGTCTACGGCTACGTGGAGGACATGCCGAGCATGATGCTGGCGGCCGATTTCATCGTGTGCAAAGCAGGGGGACTGATCGTCAGCGAAGCGCTGGCGGCCGGCCTGCCGCCGCTGTTGGTGGAGGCGCTTCCCGGCCAGGAGACCGGCAACGTGGATCACGTGGTGCGGGCCGGCGCGGGCGCCTACGCGGAAGATCCTCTCGCCGCGCTGGAAACTGTCTGCCACTGGTTGGTCCACGATGCCGCCGAGCTGGCCGAGCGCCGGGTGCGTGCCCGGCAGGTGGGCAAACCGGATGCCGCCTTCCGAGCCGCGGAACTGGCCTGGCAAGCCGCCTTGACTGGTCCGCAACAGCGTGAGCGCCGGCTCACCGCCCAGATTCCGTGGCTGCGCGATCTCGGCGCCAGCCTGGAACACGGATAGCCCAAGCCGCGGTCTATTCCTGGTCCGGCTGCGGCCAGTCGGCTTGCCGCGCGAGGGCGTCCAGCGCGGCGCTCTGCGCGGCGATTTGCTTGCTCGGCCCTTCGCCGTGCCCGCACACCGCGGTTCCGATGCTGACTTCGACGGTGAAGACTTTGGCGTGGTCGGGACCCTCCGCTTTTACCGTCCGGTAGCGCGGGGTGATGCCCAACAGCCCTTGCGCCGTCTCCTGGAGCCGGCTTTTCGGGTCCTTGTCCTCCACCTCTGTGCGGGCGCCGGTCAGCTCCTGCTGCATCATCGGCAGCACCCAATCAGACACGGCGGGCAGGCCCTGGTCAAGATACAGCGCGCCGACCACCGCCTCGAAGGCCGCGCACAGCGTCGCCGGCCGCTCGCGCCCGCCAGTCTCGATCTCGCCGTGCCCCATCAGCAGCGCGGGGCCGATTCCCAAGCGCACGGCCAGCCGCGCCAGCGTTTCCCTTCGCACCAGCGCGGCGCGCAGCCCGGTCAACTCCCCTTCCGGCGCATGCGGAAAGCTCAGATACAAATACTCAGCCAGCAAAAAATCGAGCACGGCGTCGCCGAGGTACTCTAGCCGTTCGTTGTCCTCCGCGTCCAGGTCGGGGTGCTCATTGAGGTAGGAGCGATGAGTCAGCGCGGCGCGCAGCAGCGCCGGATCGTTGAATTCTAAGAGGTTAGCCGCGGCAAATTTCTGCACAGTCTCGGTCGGATCAGCCATCCGATAACTCCGTTCGAAGATAAATCAGGCTATCGCCAGTATAACACGAGTAACCGGCTTTGTCATTCCACACCGGCTCGTGTATAATCCGCGCAGATTCGCTGTAGAGACGACCCCAGCCGGCATCGGTCTGGGGTTTTTGTCGCAACCAACACAGATCTGCGAAAGCAAAAACAGGAATCGGATCAATCAGTTCCATCTGCGTGATCTGCGTTCTGTCTTCTGGATCAAGGAGTGGGCAGTGTTTGGGCTTTTTCGCAAGACACCGGCGCAGCAAGCCGAGGATGACGCCAAGATTCAGGCCAGCCTTTCCAAGACCCGCCAGGGGTTCTTTGGCCGCATCGGCAGCCTGTTTCAGGCCAATGAGATCACCGACGAGCTCTGGGACGAGCTCGAAGAGCTGTTGATCCAGGCTGACCTGGGCATCAACACCGCCTCGCATCTCGTCGAGCAATTGCGCGAGCGCGTGACGCGCGAACGGCTGAAACGAGTCGAGGATGTGCGCGCTGCGCTCAAGGATGAGCTGGTCAAGCTGCTCACCTACCCGCCGCTGACAAACATGGATGAGCAGCGCATGTTGACCGTGGTCCTGGTCGTGGGCGTCAACGGCTCCGGCAAAACGACCTCGATCGCCAAGATGGCGAAATACTACCGGGAGCGCGGCAAACGGGTCGTGCTGGCGGCTGCGGACACCTTCCGCGCGGCGGCGATTGACCAACTCAAGATCTGGGGGGAGCGCGTGGGCGTGGATGTGATCGCCCAGGCGCCGGGCGCCGACCCCGGGGCAGTCGTCTTCGATGCCATCCGCGCCTGCCAGGAGACGCGCAAGGCGGAGCTGCTGATTGTGGACACCGCGGGCCGGCTCCACACCAAATTCAACTTGATGAAAGAACTGGAGAAGGTGCGGACGGTCTGCGCCCGGCAGGTGCATGATGCACCGCACGAGACGCTGCTCGTGCTCGACGCCACCACCGGTCAGAATGCAATCAGCCAGGCTAAATCGTTCAAGGAGACCGCGCAGGTCACCGGCATCATCCTGACGAAGCTCGACGGCACGGCCAAGGGCGGCATTGTGTTTGCCATCGAGCAGGAGCTGGGGCTGCCGGTCCGCTTCGTCGGCACCGGCGAAAAGGCCGATGACTTCGCCGAGTTCGACCCACGGGCATTTGTTGACGGCATTCTGGCATAGACCATAGAACGCAGATGACGCCAATTTGCCAGATTAACCTGACTGAGAGTCAATAGACGATCATCCGGTTGATCAGTTGTCTCAGCGTTATCTGCGTTCTGGTCTTCGATTTGCCTTTCAGCCGACCTTCTCCACCAGGTAGAACTGGATCCCCATCTGCTGGATCTGCTCCAACTGGGTTTCGGCCCAATCCAGGTGCTCCTCTTCATCCTTGAGGATGCTTTCCAGCATGGCGCGGGTGCCGTTGTCACCCACCTGGACCGCCAGCGCGACGGCGTCGTTATAACCCTTGACGGCCACCTGCTCGGCTGCCAGGTCGTTCTGGAGTTGCGTCAGCACGTCCGCGCCGATGTGCACCGGGTTGAGCTTGCTCACGACGGGCCGGCCCTCGAGAAACAGCAGGCGGGCGATGTGCATCTCCGCGTGCTTCATCTCGGTCATCGCACGCTTTTCGATCGCCTCGTGCAGCTCGCCGTAACCCCAGTTGGCGCACATCTCGGAATGCACCATGTACTGGCTGATCGCAGTAAGCTCGTCGGCGAGCAAAGCATTCAACGTTTCGATAATCTTGTCGTTGCCTTTCATACGATGCTCCTTTGAATGAATGGATATACGGGGAAGCGAGCCGCCAGCAGACAAGGCGATCCTCAGCGTCTCCGTGTCTCCGCTTTTTCTGCGCCTCAGCCCCTCTTCTCCGTCTTGGCCCAGGTATCGCGCAGGCCCACCGTTCGGTTGAACACTGGCCGGCCGGGAGTCGAATCCGGGTCCACGCAGAAGTAGCCTGTGCGCAAGAATTGATACCGCGCCCCAACCGGTGCATCGGCCAGGCCGGGCTCGACCTTGCAGCCGGGCAGCACCACCTCTGAGTTCGGGTTGAGGTTGGCGGTGAAATCCTGCCCCGCCGGCGCGTCGGTGGGGTCGGCTTTGGTGTACAGGTAATCGTACAGACGCACTTCGGCGTCCACGGCGTGGCTGGCCGAGACCCAGTGGAGCGTCCCCTTGACGATCCGCCCGTCCGGTGTGGCGCCGCCGCCCGACTCCGGGTCATAGGTGCAGTGCAGCTCGACCACATTCCCGGCTGCATCTTTGACCGCCTCGCGGCACCTGATGTAGTAGCCGTGCTTCAGACGCACCTCGCGGCCCGGCCCCAGGCGGAACCAACCCTTGGGTGGGTCTTCGCGATAGTCGTCGGCTTCGATGTAGAGCTCGCCGGAGAACGGCAACTGCCGCGTGCCTGCGGCCTCGTCCTCCGGATTGTTCTGTGCGGTCACCCACTCGACCGCCCCCGCCGGCCAGTTCTCGATGACGACCTTGAGGGGGTTGAGCACCGCCATGACGCGCTGGGCGCGCTTGTTGAGGTCCTCGCGCACGCAGTGCTCCAGCAGTTGAATCTCCACAACGGTGTTCGCCTTGGACACACCGACCCGGTTCATGAAGTCGTTGATGGCCTCCGAAGTGTAACCGCGGCGGCGCAGCCCGACCAGCGTAGGGAAGCGCGGGTCGTCCCAACCGCGCACCAACCCCTCCGTGACCATCCGGCGCAGATTCCGCTTGCTGAGCACGGTGTAAGTCAGCTCGAGCTTGGCGAACTCGATCTGCTGCGGGCAGTAAATGCCCAGCTCGTTGCAGAACCACTCGTACAGCGGCCGATGCTCCTCGTAGGCCAGATCGCACAGTGAATGGGTGACGCCCTCGATCGAGTCGCTCTGGCCGTGCGCCCAATCGTACATCGGATAGATGCACCAGGTGTTCCCCGTGCGATGGTGCTCGGCGTGCAGGATGCGGTACATCACGGGGTCGCGCATGTTGAAGTTCGGGTGCGCCATGTCAATCTTGGCGCGCAAGGTGCGCGCACCGTCGGGAAACTCACCGTTCTTCATGCGCTCGAACAGATCAAGATTTTCTTCGACGGATCGCTCGCGCCAGGGGCTGTTCTTGCCCGGCTCCGTGAGGGTGCCGCGATATTCCCGCAACTGCTCCGCGGTAAGATCGCACACGTACGCCCTGCCCTTGCGGATAAGATCTTTCGCCCACGCGTAAAGCTGCTCGAAATAATCCGAGGCGAAAAAGAGGCGGTCTTCCCAGTCCCAGCCGAGCCAACGGATGCTTTCCATGATCGCATCCACAAACTCGGTTTCCTCTTTCACCGGGTTGGTGTCGTCGAAGCGGAGGTTGCACTTGCCGCCGTAATCGCGCGCCAGGCCGAAGTCAATGGCGATGGCCTTGGCGTGGCCGATGTGCAGATAGCCGTTCGGTTCCGGCGGGAAGCGCGTGTGCACCCGGCCGCCGAAGCGCCCGGAACGGATGTCTTCCTCCACGGCTTCACGGATGAAATCTTTCGCTGAACTTGCTTCCTCAGTGGGCATACAAAACAGGCTCCTTCCCCGTCCCAAAACAGATGATAGCGGATTTTAGCACGCGCGAGACGCCTGCGGCAAATCCGCCCAGGCGCGATGACTTTCCCCGGAATACGACAGATTGTCGAATACCTGCTACAATAGCTGTGCTTGTATCCCCTGCAAAGGAGCATTGACGCATGTCCGATCCAACTCTGGTCGTTCTCGCTGCTGGCATCGGAAGCCGTTACGGCGGGCTGAAGCAAGCTGACCCCGTCGGCCCGAACGGCGAGCTGATCATCCACTACTCAGTCTACGACGCGCTGCGCGCCGGCTTCGGCAAGGTCGTCTTCCTGATCCGGAAAGACATCGAAGCGGCGTTCCGCGAGCGCATCGGCCACGCCATCGAGCAAAAGACCGACGTGACCTACGCATTTCAGGAGCGCGACGCCCGCCTGCCCGCGGGATTTGTCGCGCCGGCGGACCGGGCCAAACCCTGGGGCACCGGCCACGCGGTGCTCTGCTGCCGCGATGCCGTGAAGACCAATTTCGCCGCGATCAACGCCGATGACTTCTACGGCGCTGCGTCTTATGTCGCTCTGGCGGATTATCTCAAGCGCGCACAGG
Source organism: uncultured Anaerolineales bacterium (assembly GCA_964647255.1). Taxonomy (GTDB): domain Bacteria; phylum Chloroflexota; class Anaerolineae; order CG2-30-64-16; family CG2-30-64-16; genus CAWJEL01. Next base: position 40,568 of record CAZYGI010000003.1, read on the forward strand.
ACACGCCGACGGCGCACGCCTACGCCATGGTCGGCTACGTCCTCCGCAACACGCTGTCTGAGCACGGACACGTGGCGCGCGGGGTGTGCCAGGTCGGGCCGGACGGCTATCTGCGCGGCATTCAGGAACGCCTACACATCGAGCCGAGCGAGGAGGGCGTCCGCTTTAAGAACGACGACGGGAGCTGGACGCCGGTGCCGGACGACAGCCCCGTGTCCATGAACATGTGGGGGTTCACCCCCAGCGTTTTCGACGAGCTGGAGGCGCGCTTCCCGGCCTTCCTGGAACGCGCGACCGGCAACCCGAAGGCTGAGTTCCTGCTGCCGGCCATCGTCGGCGAGATGGTGGCGGAGGGTCACACGCGCGTGCGCGTGCTGCCGACGCCGGAAAAATGGTTCGGCGTCACCTACCAGGCCGACCGCCCGCGCGTCCAGCAAGCCGTGGCCGCGCTGATCGCCCAGGGACGGTATCCTTATCAACTGTGGGGTTGAGCGAAAGCGCGAAACAACAAGGGGGGTGTTTGGGCCGCGCCGGCGGCCCAAACACCCCCCGCAAAAAACCACCACTTCCTCAGTTGATCTTCCACAGTCTGATCGAGCCGTCTGCGCTGCCGCTCGCCAGCAGGGCGCCGTCCGGCGATATTGCGACGCTGCGCACCGCCTCGCCGACTTCCTGAACAACGCGCACCCGCTGACCTGTCTGCACGTTCCAAAGCATCGCGGCGCCATCCTGGCCGCCCGAGGCGAGCAACTGTCCGTCTGGCGAGAAAGTTACGCTGGTCACCCAACTGCTGTGGCCACGCAGGGTCCGCACTTTGCGGCCTGTGCCCGCATCCCATAGCGTGATGTTGTTGTCTGCGCCGGCGGAGGCCACCAGCGTGCTGTCCGGCGAGAAGGCCACCCCCAGCACTGAGTCCTGGTCATGCAACAGCTCATGCAGCGGCTGATGGGCTGCGACGTCCCAGAGCATCACCTTGCCATTCCGCCATCCGACGGCCAATGTCCGCCCATCCGGCGAGAAGGACAAGCTGCGCACCACCGCGGCCGATCGGTACAGGAGTTCCGCCTCATAGCCGCCGGCCATCGTCCAGATCATGATCGCGCCGTCAGCCGAGCCGGAGGCCAGCGTCTTGCCATCGGGCGAGAAAACTACGCTGAGCACCTTGCCGGTGTGCCCCGTCAAAGTAAGCACCGGCAAATCCTCGCCGACGGCAAAGAGCGAAATTGACCCGTCGCTGTTTCCCGACGCCAACAGGGCGCCGTCCGGGGAGAACGCGACGCTCAGCGCCTGGCTACCCGCATCGCGGAAAGTGTACGTCTCCTCGGCTGCAGAGACGCTCCAAATCTTGACCGTCCGGTCGTCGCTGCCGGACGCCAGCGTTTTCCCGTCGCTCGAAAATGCCAGGCCGGCAACGCACCGGGTGTGACCCTGCAGCATCCGCGGAAGATAGTCGGGGCTCAGGCTAAGCTGAGCGACGCCGTAGGAACGCCATGTCCCATCTACCTGCTGCAGATATACATCCCCGTCGTACCGCAGCCATGGCGCGTCGGCGAGCTCCTGCAACTTGACCGACACGTGTACTGTCGCAAAGGCATCGTCCCGCGATGCGAGCGTGTACTTTGCTTCTCGGTACGCGCCGTAACCTTGCTGGAAGGCCCACGTTTCAAGTGCCGCCTGCGCACCTTCACGCATACCCGGGGTAAGATCCGAGGATCGTTGGGAAGAGATACCGCCGCACCCGCTTACTACAAGTGCGATAACAACCAGAAGGAGAAGTACTGTCTTGCGACACATTGCCGGGCACCTCCTTTCCGCGCGAGGCAGCTCACGCGTTTCGTCCGTACCCATTTCCACAATACACCCTTTCACAGATGCCTGTCAAGCGCCTTTTGATACAGACGCGCCCTCAAAAACAAGAAGACCGAGCGCGGCCCGACGCATTTGCTCCAATCCGGCTGTCGCGCTATGATGCAATTACGCTTTCTGACTCGACACAGGAGGGATGCCCCCATGCCCAACACCTTGCTCGGCATTGACGTTTCGACGACCGCCACGAAGGCGATCCTGGTGGACGAAGCGGGCGCCGTCATCGCCGTGGCGGCCACCGAATACCCCTTCGAGACGCCTCATCCGCTTTGGAGCGAACAGGATCCGGAGCTCTTCTGGCACGGTACGGTGAACAGCGTGCGCGCCGTGCTGGCCCAGTCAGGGATCGCCCCCGCCGAGGTCGCCGGCATCGGCCTGACCGGCCAGATGCACGGCCTGTGTGCGCTCGATGCGGAGGGCGCGCCGCTGCGCCCGTGCATCCTCTGGAACGACCAGCGCACCGGCGGCCAATGCGCCGAAATCACGGCGCGCGTGGGGCGTGAGCGAGTCATTCAGCTCACCGGAAACCCCGTGCTCACCGGCTTCACCGCACCGAAGATTCTGTGGGTGGCGCAGAACGAGCCGGAAGTCTACGCCCGCATCGAGCATCTGCTGCTGCCAAAGGACTACGCGCGCTACAAGTTAACCGGTGAATTCCTGAGCGAAGTTTCGGACTCGTCGGGTACATCGCTCTTCGACGTGGGCCAGCGCCGGTGGTCGGATGAAATGCTGGCGGCGCTGGCGATCCCCCGACGGTGGCTGCCGGAAGTGACGGAGTCGCCCGTCGCCAGCGCAGTCGTCAGCGCGGAGGCGGCGGCCGCCACCGGCCTGCTGGCCGGCACACCCGTGATCGGCGGAGGCGGCGACCAGGCTGCGCAAGCCATCGGCACGGGCATCGTCCGCGAAGGGCTGGTTTCAGCGACGCTGGGCACGTCGGGGGTCGTCTTTGCCCAGTCCGACAGCTACCGCGTCGAACCGCAGGGCCGCCTCCACGCATTCTGTCACGCGGTGCCAGGCAAATGGCACCTGATGGGCGTGATGCTTTCGGCGGCCGGCAGCTTCCGGTGGTATCGCGATGCCGTCGGCCAGTACGAGCGCGCGCAGGCCGCCGTAACAGGCCGCGACGTGTACGATCTACTGACCGCCGAGGCCGCAGAGGCGCCGGCCGGTTGCGAAGGGCTGATCTTCCTGCCGTATCTCACCGGCGAGCGCACGCCACACCCCGATCCCCTGGCGCGCGGCGCATTTGTCGGGCTGACCGTGCGGCACGGCAAGGCACACCTGACGCGCGCCGTGCTGGAAGGCGTAAGTTATGGGTTGCGCGATTCGCTCGAGCTGATGCGCGGGCTGGGCATCGCGGCCACTCAGGTGCGCGGTTCCGGCGGCGGCTCACGTAGTCCGCTCTGGCGGCAGATCCTCGCAGACGTCTTCGCCACACAGATCGCAACGGTGAACATCTCCGAGGGCGCGGCATACGGCGCGGCGCTGCTGGCAGGGGTGGGCGCGGGCGTGTACCCTGACGTGGAGGAGGCGTGCCGCCGCACGATCAAGATCACCGGGAGCACGGAGCCATCCGCAGACGCGGCAATTTATGAGGCGTACTACCCGCGCTATCGCGCGCTCTACCCCGCGTTGGCCTCGGAATTCCACGCGCTGGCGCAGGTCAAATAAGCCATTTCGGGGGTTGTGGGCGGCCCCGCCGCCTACAACCCCTCCCCGACGCAACACACGCGGCCGGACTCGGCATAAACACACACGCCGCGCTCAGCCTCAGCCATCAGACTTTGGCCGCGGAACGGCGCCGGAGCAACGCCGGGCCCACCAGATCAATGATCCAGCCGAAGGCGGGCTCCACCCAAGGCGCCACCTGCAACCAACCCGGCGCGTAAGCGACACGCTGCGGGCGCCGCAACACCGCGATCACCCGCGCCGCCACCCGCTCCGGCGTAATGGCGAACCGTTCACCGGGGATACGCCGCCCCGCGGGCTGGTTAGCCGCCCGGTCGAAAAACTCGGTCTGCACCGGGCCGGGGCGCAGCAGGCTGACCCGCACCGCGGTCCCGCGCAGCTCGCGGTAGAGCGCCGTGGTGAAATTGTCAACGAAAGACTTGGTGGCGCTGTACAACGCAGTGCCCTGCTCAGGCAGGCTCCCGGCGACCGAACTGATATTGACGATATGCCCGGAGCCGCGCACCTGCATCTCGCGCAGCACCGCCAGCGTCAGATGCGCGAGGGCCGTCATGTTAGTTTGGATCATCTCCCGCGCCACGGCCCAGGGCATATCGGCGCCGTAGCCGTACCAGCCGAAGCCGGCGCTGTTCACCAGGATATCAATGCCGCCGCCCAGGGCGCGCGCCTGGGCCAACACCCCATCGCGCTCGCCGTCGTCGGCCAGGTTGGCGACGATCACATGTGCCTTCCCGCCATCCCGCCGAATCTCATCCGCCAGCAGTTCCAGCCGGTCGGCGCGACGCGCCACCAGCAGGACGCAGGCGCCACGATGTGCCAGCTTTCGCGCTACTGCGGCGCCGATCCCGCTGGAGGCGCCTGTAATCAACGCCGTTTTGCCCTCCCAGCCGGTCGCGTGCCGCCGGGCCATGTGCCGCCGCCAGTGCGGCGACTGTGCTAGCAGGACTTGCCGCACCTTCGCCTTGAACAACCGTACAAACGGCAGCCGGGGCCCCAGCAACCGCGCCATATCCCGCACGTAGTCATCCAGCGTACGCGTCTGATAGCGCAGCAGGTGCTGGCTTTCCTCGGTGTCCAGCCAATCTGTGGCGAAAGCTGTTGTCGCAAATGCCTCCGGCGGGAGCATCTCCAGGCCCATTGAACCGACGATGCGCGCCACCATATCGCCAAAAACGTGCTGACAGCGCGGGCCGCCGCCGATCAGCAGCGTCTTGCCCCAGATTTCGTTGCTGCTCACCGCGTTCGCCAACGCCAGGCCGACATCGCGCGTGTGCACGAATTCCATGCGGTTATCCAGCGGCACATCGAACATACCGGGATCCAGCTTCAAGGCGATGGGGAAGGTGGCCGCCAGCCGCAAAATGGCCCATTGCAAGCCGGAGGCGCGGATCATTTCTTCGCAGGCGACCTTGTGTCGGGCATAGTGCTCGATGGGCTGCGGGGCCTCTGCAGCGGTGCGCGGCGGGGCCAGATGCTGGGTGCGGCCATAAACATGCAGCGAGGAGGTAAAGACGAGCTTGGGCGGTGTGGGCTGCGCCTGGATGGCCTGGATCAGGTTACGCGTGCCGCCGACGTTGACCGATTCGGCCCAATCGGGCCGCAGTTCCGACTCGATGCCGGTGGCCGACATCTTGGGGATGATGAACGCGACATGCAGAACCACATCCATACCCTGCACCGCCGCCAACAGGTCGGCCGGCCGGCGCAGATCACCCCACAGCACTTCGATGCGATCCGTATAGCGCCGTGCCGTTCGTGCGTTGGCCGGGGTATGGAGATCAAAACAGCGCACCGTGTGCCCCTGGCGGAGCAATTCTTCCAATGCGCTGACGCCGACGTTTCCAAACGCGCCCGTGAGCAATACCTTCATTCTGATGCGCCTCCCTCCGTGAGATAAGTTATGAGACCGCTGTGAAAAAAACGGAGGAACATCAGTCAAGGTTCGGGCGACTCAGCAGCTTCGATTGTCGCGCCGCAGAAGCAGCGTTGTCAAATCAGATGAAGCAGCTTTCACTCAACCGCGGCGAACAAGCACTTAAGATACGCGCCCTCGGAGAAACGCACCGGGTGGTCGAGCGCGTGCCCCGTACGCTCGATCTCGTGCAGCGGCCGGCGGACTTGCGCCGCAGCCTGCTTGACGGCCGCGAAGAAGGCCGGCGCGGCCACGCGGCTGGAGCACGATGCCATGACCAGGATGCCGCCCGGCGCCAACACGCCCAACGCCAGCTGAGTCAGCCGGCCATAAGCCGCCAACGCGGCGGGAATCTCGCTTATCTGTTTGGCGAGCGCGGGCGGGTCCACGATCACGAGGGCGAAGCGCTCCCCGCGGCCTCGCAACGCGGCCAGCGCAACAAAGGCATCCGCAGCCAGGGTGCGATGCCGCGCCGCGGCCACTGCGGGCGCATCCTGGTTCAGCGCGAAGTTGCGCTCGGCCGCCGCCAACGCAGGCGCGCTGGCGTCCATGCTGAGGATATCGGACGCGCCGCCGCGCGCCGCGTAGAGCGAGAAGCCGCCCGTGTAGGCAAAAACGTTGAGCACGCGGCGCTCCGCGGCCAGCCGCTCGACGCGCGCCCGGTTGTCGCGCTGATCGAAGAAAAAACCAGTCTTCTGCCCATGCGCCACGTCGGCCTCGAAACGCAGCCCGTTTTCGCGGAACGCAACCGATCCCGCTAACGCGGATCCCGTCAGGACCATGCCATCGGTCAGGCCGTACAGGTGCTCCGGCTGCCGCGCCACCTCGCGGCTCAACCGCAGCACGATGCGCTCGGCGGGGCAAATCTCAGCCAGCGCGCCGCACACGGCGGCCAGGTGGGGGAGCCACGCCGCGGTGTAGAGCTTGACGACCAAAGTCTCGGCGTAGCGGTCAACCACCAACCCGGGCAGGCCATCGTTCTCCCCATGGGCCAGGCGATAGCCGGTCGTCCCGCTCTCCGGCAGGCCCGCGCGGGCCTGCGCGGCCGCGGCCAGCCGCGTCGAGAACCAGCTGCGGTCAATAACCGCAGGCTGGCCGTGCTGCAACACGCGCACCCGGATCGGAGAAGTCGGGTCATACAACCCAATGGCGAGGAAGCGGCGATTGTCATCGAAGATTACCGTCAGGTCGCCCGGCCGGCCCGCCCCGCGCTGGGCGACGATCGCCTGCTCGAAGAGCCAGGGGTGCCCCTCGCGCAACGCCCGCTGCGCCTCCGGCGTGACGCGCACCGCCAGCCGCCGGTCGGAGCAGCCAGGTATGGCAGACAAGGGGTCGGTGAGCGCAGCAGTCATAGGTCGGTTGTGTGGATAAAAAACAAGCCCGTTCCAGATTGAGGAACGGGCTTGAGTCATGGCTCGGGGACAGGGATTCGAACCCCAAATTTCTGATCCAGAGTCAGATGTTTTACCATTAAACTATCCCCGACCAACAATCACATTCTAGCATCACGTGCCGCTTTTGGCAAGTTTGGCGCGCCGCGTTGTACGCGTCCGCCGGCCGCTGATCGGCTCGGTGCGGACGCAGACGGCATCCTGGTGGCCGCCGAAATTGGGATCGAGATGCACGCCACTGCCGGTAACGCCGCTGCCGGGCTCGGCGCCGTAGACCACGCGACCGGGCGCCGCTGGCTGATACACCACCACGGTGAAAATCGCCCGTTCCGACGTCCACCCTGAGGCAAAGTAGCGCGACAGCTTGACAAATTCCCCGCCGGGCAGTTGCCAGGGATCCATGATCTGGCCGTCCTGGCTGTCCACTGACAGCAGGCGCACCCAGTGCTGATCCAACTCGCCGCCCGGCCGCGAGTCCACCTGGGCGATGACCACGCTCCCGGCCTCGATCGCTTCGGACAGGTGCGCAATCGGCGCGGCCGTGTTCAGGCAGTTGATCCGCTCGGCCAGGCTGACGCCAAACGAAAGCACGCTGTTGAAGTTGAAGAGGCAGTCGTTGACGTAGCCTTTGTTCTCCCGCAGCCATTGGTTCAGATGCCCCGGTGTGACGGGATTGCCGGTCAGATCCGAGAGCATGGAGGCAACCGCGGTCACCAGGCAGCCGGCGGTCCCCATCGTATACTCCTTGCTGCTGCCCAGCTTGTCCTCCGCCCACTCGATGTCGCGCTGTGAATATGCGATGGTCATGAGGCGCCCCCGACTCGATCATAGACGACGCGGAACGTGATGAAGGAATACCCTTCATCCGCGGCAACGTGCGCCTGCGCGTGGCCGGGCATGTTGCCCTCACGCAGCCAGGGCGGATAAAAGATGCTGCCCAGGGTGCGCGGAGCCGAACCCGGCCGTTCGATGACCTCGGTCTCCTGGGTCCACTCGCACAGCCAGATCGGTTTGAGGCCGCCCACCACTTCCGGCCGATCCCCGTGCTCGTGCGCCCAGATGTCGGAGTTGACCCCGTGCTGGGCTGATTCTTCGGCCAACGCTTGCAGCTCATCAATGGTCGGCAGCCGATAGGGACGGCCATCCCGCTGCCCCAACCAACGGCAGTATGCCAGCGCGTCAAGCTGCGAAACGTAAGTCACGGGACGCGTAGGCGATCCGGGTTGCGTCAGCGCGCGAGGCACGGGGCGGCCGGTGTCGGCAAGGAAACGCTTGTAGCTTTCCCGCGTCACCGGCTGTGCGCTGAACACCGCGTGCGTGCCCGCGCTGCGTACGATGATGGTGTCCCCCGTGGGATTCTCGCTCATGCGCTCACCCTCCGATGATGGCCCGCAGCCGTTGCTCCGCCTGCTGGCAGCGCGCCAATACCCGCTCTTTGCCCAGCGCGACCAGGCTGCCAAACAGCGGCGGAGCGACCGCCTTGCCGGACGTGGCTACGCGCAGGAGGCCGAAAAACTGGCCGGCTTTGAGTCCCAGCGCGGCCGCGATCTCGCGCAGCCCGGTCTCAAGCGCTGCTTCCTCGAACGGCAGCTCAGCCAGCGCGCGGTGCGCGGTCTCCAGGGCCGCCAGCGATTGCGCGGGCGTCAACCCCTTCGCCACCAACATCTGCGAATCGTAGGTGATCTCCTCGACAAACGCAAAATCCACCAACTCCCACGCATCGGGCAGAGTCTTGATGCGCTCCTGGATCAGCGGCGTGAGGATGCGCAGCGCCGGGTTGGCCGCGATCATCTCCGCCGGGAGCCCGGACTCTTCGCTGAGAAACGGCGTCAGCCGCCCGGCCAGGTCGGCCGGGGCCAGGGTGCGGATGTAGTGGCCGTTCATCCAGTCCAATTTGCTCAGCGGCAGCGCGCCGGCCGCCGGGTTGATGTCGGCGATATCGAACTTGGCGATCGCCTGCTCGCGCGTGAAGAGATCTGTATCGGCGCTGTACGACCACCCCATGATCGCCAGGAAGTTGAACATCGCTTCCGGCACGTACCCCGCGTCACGGTATTCGCGGATGAAGGTGAGCAGCTCTTCGTCGCCCTCCACCCGCTTCTTGCGCTTGCTCAGCTTGCCCACACCGCTCGGATCGAGGATCAGCGGCAGGTGCGCGAAGACCGGCATCTCCCAGCCCAGCGCCCGGTACAGGTTGACATGCAGCGGCACGCTGCTCAGCCACTCGTCCCCGCGCAGGATATGCGTGATCTCCATCAAGTGATCGTCTATGACGTTGGCGAAGTGATAGGTCGGGAAGCCGTCCGATTTCACCAGGATCGGGTCGCGCACCTTCGCGTTGTCGAACGGCTTGATCTTGCGCAGGACGTCCAGGAAGCTGGTCTGGCCCTCAACGGGCATGGCAAAGCGCACCACCGACGCCGCGCCGGATGCCTCGCGCTCCGACCGCTGCGCGGCTGTAAGGTAGCGGCAGTGCCGGTCATAGCCGATGGTGTCTTCCTTCCGCGCGGTCTGCTCCTGCCGCAGCGCGGCCAGCCGCTCCTCGGAGCAGTAGCAGCGATACGCCAGGCCTTCCGCGAGGAGCCGCTCCGCCCACTGATGGTAGATCGGCAGCCGTTCCGACTGGAAATACGGCCCATAGTGACCGCCGACGCCCGGGCCTTCATCATAATCCAGGCCCAGCCACCGCAGGCTGGCGATGATGTCATCCAGCGAATCAGCGACGTAGCGCGTGCGATCGGTGTCTTCGATGCGCAGGATGAACTTTCCGCCAGTGTGTCGGGCGTAGAGCCAGTTGAACAAAGCCGTGCGCGCGCTGCCCAGGTGGAAGTAGCCGGTGGGGCTGGGCGCCATGCGGACGCGAACAGGTCGGATGGAAGTTGGCATCGGATCTAGGTTTCCTTTTCGTTATTTCACCGTGAACGACTGCGCGCTCTGCTCGAACACCGGCGCAAGCGCCGCTTCGTTTTCAGGCGCGGCCGAATAGCTCAAGACCCACAGATCGGTCGCCGAGGCGATCAGATATTGATGGCCGGTCACCGTGGCGGTCTTGCCATCCGCGCCGACCAACGGGAAGCTGTAGACGAGCAGCGCTGCGGGCAGGCCGCCGATGGTCAGATCGGACTTGCTGGCCTTGATCTGGAAGCCGAGCTGCGCGTACTGGGCCTCGACCGCCTGCACCACATCCGCCATCCGATCAATCTTTTCGCCCCCCAGTGGGCTGCTCCGGATGTTCAGGTTGTCCACAAAAGTCGCGCCGGCCGCCACATTCCTGAACGCCCACAGCGATACTCCCTGCAACGCGTCCGCGCTGCCGATGATCTTCGCCAGCTCCGGGTTCTTCTGTTGGAAATCGGCGAACACGGTTTGGAGATCGCCCTGGTTCAGCGTCAACACCTGCCAATCCTTCGGCAGGCGGATGCGGATGGCGCCGGCCGTGTGCTCGGCCCACTGATCCGGCGTCGCGGTTGGCGCCGTGCCGGGCGAAGTTGTCGGCGCTGCGGTCGGCGGTAGTCCGGTCGGTGTGGGCGTGGGGCTGGGGCCGGGGCAGGCCGCCAGCGTCAACGCCAATAGCAAGCTCATCAGACCAATCAGCAGGTGGGTTCGGGTTGTGCGCATGGTTTGGTTCCCTCCGTCCATGGGTCGCGTTGCGCGCCTGCGCTTACGCGTCGAAACCGATCTTTTTGTGCCGGATCATCACACTCTCCGCAAGGCCGATGCCTAGCAGGGTTGACCACAGCGAACTGCCGCCGTAGCTCACGAGCGGCAGCGGGATGCCGGTCACCGGCATGATATTCAAGTTCATGCCGATGTTGATCACAAGCTGAAACAAGATCATTGCCGCTACGCCGACGGCGATCAACATCCCGAAAGTGTCGCGCGAGAGCGAGGCGATGCGCACCAGCCGGAACAGCAGCAGGGCGAACAGCACGATCAGGATCACCGCGCCGACAAAGCCCAACTCCTCTGCAGTCACGGAAAATATGAAGTCGGAATGGCGCACCCGCAGGAATTGCAGTTGGCTCTGCGAACCGCGGAACAGGCCGCGGCCCAGCCAGCCGCCCGAACCGATGCCGATCAACGCCTGCTTGATGTTGTAGAGCTGATCCGGGTCAACGCGGCTCGGATCCACCACCATAAAGACGCGATCCTTCATGTAGTCCTGCAGTACGTACCGCCAGGCAAAGATCGCGCCGGCCACCGAGGCCGCGCCCAGGAGGAGCGCGTGCCCCACCCGGAGTCCGCCGACGATCAGCATGATGACGCCGATCGCCAGCACCGTGACCGCCGTGCCGAGATTGGGCTGCAAGTAGATGAGCACGACCGCCGGCAGGATCAGCGCAAGCGCGCCGATCGGCGTCCAAAAGCTGCCCAGCTTCTCCTCACGTGAGGCCAGGAAGTGCGCCAGCGCCAGGATCAGGGCGATTTTGGCGAACTCCGACGGCTGGAGCAGAAACTCGCCCAGCTTCAGCCACCGCTGCGCCCCGCCCGCCACGGTGCCGATCACCGCGATCACCGCCACGAAGGCCAGAAAGAAGCCATAAATCGGATAGGCCAGGCTCTCCAGCAGCCGGTAGTCCAGGGCGGCGGCGCCGAACAGCAGGAGCAGCCCCAGGAGCAGGAACCCGGCCTGCCGATACGGCCATAGCGCGTAGAGCTTGTTGCCGGCGAGCGCGCTGGCGACCATGATGACGCCAAAGGCGCCTAGCGCCAACACCAGCCCCAACAGGGTGAAATCGAACCGGCGGAGGAACATCTGTCTCACGTGATTACTTCCCAAAATAGGCGTTCAGGATCTTACTCGCCACAGGCGCGGCCACCGATGAGCCTTCGCCGCCATTGGCGATGAACACGGTGACGACGATCTCCGGGTCGTTGTACGGCGCAAACGACGTGAACCAGGCATGCGTCGGCAGGTTGCCCTTGTCATCGCGATCTGGTTTGCCGTCCTTGTTGTCATCGCGTGCGAACTCGGCGGTGCCGGTCTTGCCGGCGACGAGGACGCCCGGCACCCGCACGCGCGTGGCTGTGCCATTGGGCCAGTTCACTGCGCCGAACATGCCTTCGCGGACGACATCCAGGTTGGCCGCATCCACCGGCACATCACGCAAGGGCTTCGGCGTGAACGGGCTGACAACGTTCCCGGCGTCATCGGTGAGATGATCCACGAGCTGCGGCCGCCACAAGTGGCCCCGGTTGGCGACGGCCGCGGTGGCTGCCGCCATCTGCAGCGGGGTCGCCAGGATATAGCCCTGACCGATGCTCATGTTATACGTGTCACCGGTCAGCCAGTTCTCCGCGTAATTGATCCGCTTCCACTTCGAGTCGGGCACCAGGCCCGCGACCTCGCCCGGCAGCTCGATGCCGGTGACGGCGCCCAGGCCGAACAGCCTGGCATAGTCGCCCACCGCCTTCGAGCCCAGCCCAACAAAGCGATCCGGATACCCGCCGCCCAGTTCATAGAAGAAGATATCATCCGAGACCGCCAGCGCGTCCCGCACCGTGATCATGCCGTGACCATACCCATATTTGGCATTCCAGGAGACGAACGGCTGCGCCAGGCTGCGATCCCACGGGAAATACTCGTTAGGCAGCCAGATGACCCCGTCATTGACGCCGTCGAAACCGTCGCCAAGCCGGGTGCGGGCGGTGATCACACCCTCCTGCAGCCCGCCCGCGCTGACGATGATCTTGAAGATCGAGCCGGGCGGGTACCGGCCGCTGATCGCGCGGTTGAAGAGCGGCAGGTTCGGATCGGTGGTGAGCGCCTGCCACCCCTCCTCCGTGATCCCCTTTGTAAACAGGTTGTTGTCGTAGCTCGGCAGGCTGACCAGCGCCCGGACCTTCCCGTCGCGCGGATCGAGCGCGATGGCGACGGCCTGCGTGGCCTTTGTGAAGCCGCTTGAGCTGTCCAACGCCGCCTGCAAGGCCTCGGTGGTTGCCCGCTGCAACTCGCTGTCGAGGCTCAACACAAGATTATAGCCCGGCTGCGTCGGCTCGTTCTCGCCAACCGTGCGAACCCGGCGGCCCTGGACATCCACCTCGATCGTCTGGCGGCCCGGTTTGCCGCGGAGCTGGTCCTCGAACGCGACCTCCAGCCCGGTCAAGCCGACCTGGTCGTCGCGCTGATAGCCTAAGTCAAGATAATCCTGAAGCTGCGACTCCGGGACATGCCCCATGTAACCGATGATGTGGGATGTCAACGCACCGGTCGGGTAATCACGGATCGGCTCCAGCAGAAGCTGCACCCCCGGCAAGTTGACGGCATCTTCGGCGATCTGGAAAGCGGTTTCCTCTTCGACGTAGCGCGCAATCGTGATGGGCTGATACGCGCCGCCCGTCAGGCCATCGAGGATGCCCTTCTCGATGTCAGCGCGCGCCATCACCCACGGCTGCCGCTCAAGCAGGGCCGGGACGGGGGTCGGAGACGCACCCGGCTTGGCGCCTGTCTTGGGCGCCGCGGTCGGCGCGGGGGTCGGCGCGGCCTCCGCCTGGCCGATGAAGTCCGGGAGGGCCGCCACCGGCCGGCTGAGGATCTCGAGCAGACGGTTCAGCACCGCGGTGCCGGGCACACCCGCGGGATCATCGGCATCCTCCGGGTCGTCGGGCAGATCGCCCGGCACGATGACGACGCTGAAACTGGGCCGGTTGCGCGCCAAGATGACGCCATTACTGTCGTAGATAACCCCGCGCGGCGCGGCGACATCCACCTCGCGCAGACGGTTTTGGTCCGCCAGCAGGCGATACTTTTCGCCGGCCACCATCTGGAGCTGCCACAGCCGGCTGATCAAGCCGACCACCGCCAGCAAGATCATGGCTTGCAGGATCAGCAGGCGGCTGCGACCCGCTGAGCGTTTCCCACGTACCACGTCACCACTCCATCTTCGCCGTGCCCACGTGTGTCGCCACCCACCGCAAGAATGGGTAGATCACTGCGGTCAACAGCACATTCAACGCCAGTTCCGGCAGGACCACCCGCATCATGGTGTTGCCCACTGCCACCGGCACATGGCGCACCTGCATCAAGAGCAGATTGATGCCGCCGAAGATCAAGGTCGCCAGCGCCACCAGAACCAGCGGCAACGGCGCAGCGGTCGAGAAAACACGGCTGCGGCCCAGTCCGGCCAGGAAACACGCCGGCATGAGCGCCAGGGGGGTCGTGCCCAGCGGCGTGCCGGCGATCAAATCAACACCCAGGCCCCCAGCAAAGGCCCACAGCAGACCGTCGGAAACGCTGGACAGCATGCTCCAGCAAATCGTCACCACAAGCAATAGGTTCGGACTGGCCCCAAAAAAGCGCAGGCGCGCCAACAGCGTGCCTTGAATGACCACAACAAGGGTGATGATCAACAGGCCCAGGTAGATGCCGCTGCCGTGTTGGCGTGGCTCGATCACGCGCTACCCCACGCTTTCCAGATCATCAGGTTCGAAATTGGTGATGACCAGGACGAATTCGAGCTTATCGAAGTCAACCGTCGGCCGGATCGTTGCCTGCTGAAACATGTCGAAATCTCGCTTCTTCACCTCGGTGATTTGGCCGATCACCAGATTCTTCGGAAAAGCGCCTCCCAGCCCAGAAGTGATCACCAGGTCGCCCACGCTGATGTCGGCGTCCTGCGGAAGATAGTCCATGATGGGCGCTGCGCCGGGCTGGCCGGAGACCACGCCCACAGCGCGATTCCGTTGCACCAACGCTTGCACACCGCTGGACGGATCGGTCAACGGCAGCACGGTCGCGGTGGTCGGCCCGACTTTGAGGATGCGCCCGACCAGGCCACGCTCGGTCACGACGGGCATGCCCGGTTTGATGCCGTGCTCGCTGCCGAGATCAATGGTCAACGCCGAGGCGTAGTTGGTGGGGGCGCGGCTGAGCACGCGCGCGATCACCTGGCCGCCACGAAAATCATACAACGGATTGATCTGCGCGAAGCGGAGCAGCTCGCGCAGGCGCGCGTTCTCCGCCTCCACTTCCTTCAGACGGAGATTGTCAATCGTCAGCGTGTCCACCTGGGTCGTGAGCTGTTGATTGAGGGTGCGCAGCGATGTCAAATCCTGGGCGGCGCTGATCACATTGCTCGCCTGACGCGCCACGCCGTTGAAGAAGGTCAAGAACGGCTGCGCCACCTGCGCGGCGCCGCCTTCGAGCGGCGCCAGGTTCCCGGTGGAGGACAGGATCAACAGCACCAGGCAGATGGCGGCTAGAAGGAAGAAGAGGATCGTAGAACCAGAGATACGCTTCATGTGGACAGCGGCTTGAAAACGGCAGATATCTGAACTACGCCGCACCGGTCCCGGCAAAAGCTGGGGGACGCGGTGCGGCGCAAGTGCTGCGGTGCGTCAAAGAATCGGCTACTGCACGACCAGATCAGGTGTGCAGGGTGCTTCCGCGCTGCATACTGGCAAGCGTCTTCTGGAGCACATCGAAGTCCTCCAGCACCCGCCCGGCCCCGCGCGCGACGCAGCTCAACGCGTCCTCGGCCACGTAGACCTTCATCTTGGTCTCTTCGGTCAGCCGCTGGGCCAGCCCTTTAAGCAGCGCGCCGCCGCCGGCCAGGGCAATCCCGTGCTCCATCAGGTCGGCCACCAGCTCCGGCGGGGTCTCATCAACCGCCTGCTTGATGGTGTCCACGATGATGCCCACCGAATTGCGCAGCGCCTCGCGCAACTCGACAGAGCTAACATCCACCGCCTCAGGCAGCCCTGTCACCAGGTTGCGGCCGCGGATTTCGACCGTGATCTCCGGGTCCAGGGGATACGCGGAGCCGGCCTGAATTTTGACCTTCTCGGACATCTGCTCGCCGATCAAGAGATTGTACTTCTGCCGGCAGTAGTTGATGATATCGTCGTTCATCTCATCGCCGGCGACGCGAATCGAGCGGGCGACCACGATGCCGCCGAGCGACGTCACCGCGACCTCGGTGGTGCCGCCGCCGATGTCCACGACCATGCTGCCGCGCGCATCCGAGACGGGCAGGTTCGCACCGATAGCCGCGGCCATTGGCTCTTCGATCAAGTACGCCTCGCGCGCACCGGCACTCAACGTCGCGTCGAAGACCGCACGCTTCTCCACTTCCGTCACACCGCTGGGAATGCCGACCACCACCCGCGGGCGCGGCACACGCAGCATCATCCGGCTGTGCACCTTATGGATGAAGTAATGCAACATCTGCTCGGTGACGTCGAAATCGGAGATGACGCCATCGCGCAAGGGCCGAATAGCAACGATGTTGCACGGTGTGCGCCCCACCATCTCCTTCGCCTCGGAGCCGATGGCGAGCACGCGCTTCGTCTTCTTGTCAATGGCAACCACCGAAGGCTCGTTGATGACAATGCCCTTGTTGCGCACAGAAACCAGGGTGTTGGCGGTGCCCAGGTCAATGCCGATATCGAGCGAGAACAGGCCAAGAAGCCAGTTAAGTGGACTGACCACGCGCTATTGCTCCTGTCTGAGTTGGATACGGCGAAGATCGGCCATGGCTGATCAACCGAGTCGCGTGATATCCAACAGAATTCACTGCCGGCGAGATTCATCTCGCGCAAGATAGCGCGATTATAACATTCCGCGAACATATTCCCCAAATCGCCTCGACAGGTTGGGGATACCGCCAGAGTGGTGGTATGATCGTCCCGATGGACGATCTTTTGCGCCGGGTTGCGCGCGACGCCGGGCGGTATCGCCTGTTTGCGCCGGGAGAGGCGGTGGTCGCCGGCATTTCGGGCGGCCCCGATTCGCTGTGTCTGCTCCACGTGTTACACCGCCTGGCGCCGCAGCTCGGATTGCGGCTTCACGTGGCCCATCTGAACCACGGTCTGCGCGGCGCGGAGGCCGACGCTGACGCCGCGTTCGTCGCCGACTTCGCGGCCGGGCTCGGCCTGCCTTGCACCATCGGCCGCGCGGAGGTGGCGCGGGCGGCGACCGAAGGCGGCCTATCGCTGGAAGAGGCCGGACGGCAGGCGCGTTATCGCTTCCTCGCCGGGGTGGCGGCCTCGGTGGGCGCGGCCACGATCGCCGTGGGCCACAACGCCGACGACCAGGCCGAGACAGTGCTGATGCACTTCCTCCGCGGCAGCGGCGTGGCCGGGCTGCGCGGGATGCTCCCCCGCACCCTGCTGGCCGACTACCGGATTCCCGGCGCACCACCCACGACCGCGCTGGATGCCGCCGGCTCATCCTGTCAGACTGTCACCCTGTCACCGCGTCCCCCCGCGCCCCCGCCCCTCCACCTGGTCCGCCCGCTCCTCTTCGTCTCCCGCGGCGAAATCGAGGCGTACTGCGGCGCGCACGACCTGCGGCCGCGCTTTGATCGCAGCAACGACGATACAACCTTCTCCCGCAACCGGCTGCGCCACGAGCTGCTGCCGATCCTGGAGACCTACAACCCCGCCGTGCGCGAAGTGCTTACCCACACCGCGGCGGTGTTGGCCGGTGAGCATGAAATGCTGCGGCGCCAAATCGAGGCCGCGTGGGCGCAGATCGGCGCAACCGTTGGCCCCGACGAGACCCGATTTGCGCTGGACGCCTGGCGCGCCCTGCCGCTGGGCCTCCAGCGCGCCACGATCCGCGAGGCGATCCAACGCCTGCGCCGCCACCTGCGCAACATCAACTGGGAGCACGTCGAGGCCGCGGTCTGGCTGGGCCGGGAAGGCGCGACAGGACAGGCTGCGACCCTGGCCGCCGGGCTCGAGCTTCAAATCGGCTCTGGCAGCCTACGCATCGCGGCGGAGGGCGCGGCGTGGCCTCCACCACCCGACCTGCCCCAGATCGCGGCTGAGGTCGCACTCAATGCGCCCGGCCGCACCGAGATCGGCGCAGGGTGGCAGGTGAACACGACCCGCCTCCTGCGCGCCGGCCTGCTGCCCGCCTTCACCAAAAACGCCGATCCGTGGACCGCCTGGCTGGACGCGGGCGTGACGGGCGAGACGCTGACGCTGCGGCCGCGGCTGCCGGGCGACCGCTTCTGCCCCCAGGGCCTCGGCGGGCACAGCACCAGGCTCAATGAGTTCTTCATCAACGTGAAGCTCCCGCAGCCCGCACGGGCCGGCTGGCCGCTGCTGATCGGTCGCAGCGGCATCGCCTGGGTCTGTGGCCTCCGCGTGGACCAGCGCGCCGCGGTCGGCCCAGACACGACGGCGGTCTGGGAAGTGCGCTTCGAGCGCGGTGAGTAGTTCTCGCACGCGAGGCATCCTTAGTGGGGAGTGCGGCAACCTCAGATGCCGCACTCCCCACACTTTGGCTGCGCCGCAGCGGGCGGGAAGCCGCGTTACGTTTCTTTGTGTCTTTCGCCCTTTCTGAGTATGATTCCGCCCATGTCTGCATCCGTCCAGCTTCAGCCCGGCAAAGACAAACCGGTGCGCCAGCGGCATCCCTGGGTCTTCTCAGGCGCCATCGCGCGCGTGATCGGGGAGCCGGCGCCGGGCGAGATCGTCGAGGTGTTGGATGACCGCGGCGACTGGCTGGCCCGCGGCTACTACAACCCCCGCTCGCAAATCGTCGTCCGGCTGCTGACCTGGCAATCGGGGGAGCCGGTGGATCGTGCGTTCTGGCGGCAGAGGTTGTTGGCCGCAGCGGCGGCGCGCGGCGACCTGAAGCTTGAGCCAGACACGACGGCCTACCGCCTGGTGTACGCCGAGAGCGACGGTCTGCCCGGCCTGATGGTGGACCGCTACGCCGACTGGCTGGTCGTCCAATTTCTCACGCTGGGCGTCGAGGCCCAACGCGACCGGCTGACCGAGTTGCTGGTCGAGCTCTTCGCCCCGGCCGGCATCGTCGAACGCTCGGATGCGACGGCGCGCCGGCAGGAGGGCCTGCCCCTGCGCAGCGGCCTGCTGTGGGGCGCGGCGCCGCCGGCCGACCTTGAGCTTCTGGAGCACCGCCTGCGCTTCCCGGCCGATCTGCTGGGCGGGCAGAAGACCGGCTTCTACGTGGATCAGCGGGAAAACCGCCGGATCGTCGGTGCAGCCGCAAGGGAGCGGCGGGTGCTGAACGCGTTCAGCTTCACCGGCGCGTTCGGGGTCTATGCGCTGGCCGGGGGCGCGGCCCACGTCACCAACGTGGATGCATCCTACGATGCGTTGGTCGGCGCGGAAGAGGCGTTGCGGCGCAACGGCTTCGACCCCGATCGCCAGGCTGAGAGCATCTGCGGCGACGTATTCCAGGTACTGCGCGCCTTCCGGGACGAAGGCCGGCGTTTCGACCTGGTCATCCTGGACCCGCCCAAGTTTGCCCGGAGCCGGGCTGAGCTCGACGGCGCGGCGCGCGGCTACAAGGACATCAACCTGCTCGGACTCAAGCTGCTGACGCCGGGCGGCCTGCTGGCGACCTTCTCTTGTTCCGGGCTGGTGACGCCCGATCTGTTCCAGAAGATCGTCTTCGGCGCCGGTCTCGATGCACACCGGGACGTCCGCATCCTGGCCCATCTCAGCCAGGGCCCCGACCACCCGATCCTGCTCAGCTTCCCGGAAGGCGCATATCTGAAGGGATTGTTATGCCGGGCGGAGTGATGGGCCGCGGACGAAGGACGATGGGCCATGGACGATAGGCGAAAGACAATGGCAGAGGAGCGGCGGGCGAGAGACACCGCGCCAAAGCTGGCTGGCCCAGTTCGGACGCCGGTTGACGATGGTGCACAGTCCATCGCCCAGCGTCAATCGTCCGGCATCAGCGTCTACGAGCGCAAAGCCGAATACTGGACCCGCGATCTGGCCGACCGGGGCTTCGAGAACGAAGTGAAGGCCGAGCTGGGGGCGTTGGGCTGGCAGTATGAGGATCACACGGCCGACCACGATTGGCCCGATCTGCTCATCACGCGGCAGGTGCGCGGGAAGCCGGTGCGCGCGGCGCTGGAGCTGAAGGAGAAGCGCCAACCCTACCGGCCGCATTGGGCCGACCTGGCGCGGCTGCCCGAACGCGACCTGCTCGTGCTGGACGAGGTGTCGGCGCGCAAGCTGCTGGCCCGCGCGCCGCGGGCGTTCCTGCTGTTCCTGGATGCCACTCACCCGGAACAGCCGTACGTGCTGTTCACCATCATGGACCTGTTTTGTCTGCCGAAGGTGCGCGTGCAACGGCCGATCGCCCTGCACGATCCCCGGCTTAAGGCGAAGTGGCTGCTGGATCGCCGGCATGGCCGATCTTTTGCGCAGCTTCGCCCTGCGTGTGCGGCCATCGCGACCTACCTGGATCGCGAGCTGGCCGATGACTTGCACCGGCTGGAGGCCCAGGGCCCCTTCGCCGGTGAAACGGTGGAGATCGTTTGATGCGACGGATCGGAATGGTGTTGCTGGCCGCAGCGCTGCTGGCGTGTTTATGTCCACCCGCAGCCCGCGCCGACGACCGGTTGGTCCTGGCCTTTTACTACACCTGGTTCGATGAGAATAGTTGGGGCGCTAACAAGGTGCCGGACCGGCCGGCGGAACCCTACGTCTCGCGCGATCGCGGCGTGATGGGCCGCCATATTGAGCAGGCGAAAGCCGCCGGTATTGATGCCCTGGTTGTGTCCTGGTACGGTCCCAGCACCGCAAACAACCAGACCGAAACCAACCTGCGCGCCATGTTGGATGAAGCGGCGGCGCGCGGATTTCGGCTTGCGGTGGATTTCGAGGCGACGGCGCCGTTCTATGGCAACGCCGGCCAGGTGCAAGCCGCCCTTGCAACGCTCCTGGCGACCCATGCCCAGCATCCGGCCTATCTACGCTGGAACGGCAAGCCCGTGATCTTCTTCTGGCGGCAGCAGAGATTCTCGACCGCGACGTGGGCCGCCATCCGCGCCGCAGTGGATCCGAATCACAACAGCATCTGGATCGAGGAAGGGGTGGATGTGTCTCCGCTGTCGGTGTTCGACGGCCATCATTTGTACAGCGTGACCTGGAACCCGCCGACGGACATGGCCTACACCGCAAACAAGTTCGCTAAGCGCGTGCGCGATTACACTGCGCACACGGGGACGCCGAAGGTCTACGTCGCCACCGTGATGCCCGGCTACGATGATCGCAAGACCGGCCGCGGCAACGCGTTTGCCACGGATCGCGAGGGCGGCGCTTACTATGCCCGCTCCTGGCAAGCGGCCATCGGCAGCCAGCCCGATTGGATCGTGATTACCAGCTTCAACGAGTGGCCGGAAGGCACTTATATCGAACCGAGCCAGGCGTACGGCAATCTATTCATGGACATGACCGCGCAGTGGACTGCGACGTTCCGCGGCTCGGCCCCGCCGCCGGCCATCCCGACGGCCAAACCGAAGCCGACCGCGGCGCCGCCCACGCCCAAGCCGACACCCAGGCCGACCGCGCGCCCGACGCCGACGCCCACCCCGACGCCGTCCGTGCTGCTCAGCCGGCCGTGGTTGTCGCTCGATGCAGTTTTACGCCGGGTCGGCGGCCCGGTGATGGAGTAAACACCAAACATTCTCCCTTGATCCCACCCACGTGGAGGTACCCGATGATTGATCCTGCCTGCATCGCCGAAATCCTGATCTCCCCCGAAAAGCTCCAGGGGCGCATCGCTGAGCTTGGCGCTCAGATCAGCCGCGACTACGAGGGCGAAGACCTCATGCTGCTGGCCGTGCTGAAGGGGAGCGTGCTCTTCCTGGCCGACCTGATGCGCCAGCTCACGGTTGATCACAGTATTGACTTCATGGCGACATCGAGCTACGGGAGCGGCGTGGAGTCTTCCGGCGTCGTGCGCATCCTCAAGGACCTTGACGAATCCATCGAGGGCCGCCACGTGCTGATCGTCGAGGACATCATTGACACAGGACACACGCTGCACTATCTCACCCGCATCCTGCGCGCTCGCCTGCCTGCATCGCTCGAAATCTGCACGCTGCTGAACAAGCCCAGCCGGCGGGAAGTGGAAGTGCCGGTCAAATACGTGGGGTTCGACATACCGGACAAGTTCGTGTTGGGTTATGGACTGGATTTTGCCGAGAAGTATCGCAACCTGCCGTACATCGCCGTGCTGTCGCCGGACTGCTACCCTGACTAAAGGGGTGGCACTGCTGCTTGCTGCGCTGTTCATCCTGACGCGCGCGAGCACGGCGGCAGCCGACGGCCTGATCCTCGACAGCCGGCCAGCCGGCGGCGCGGGACCCCAGCTCGACGCGGCGGTCCTGTCGCCGCTGCCGGCGCCGCGCCCCCGGGCCGATGCCGGTATCCCCGGCATCGCCGATGCCGGCGTCAGTGACGCCAACGAGACTTATGTTGTGCAGGCTGGCGACACCCTGGAGGGCATCGCCACGCGCCTCCAGGTGCCGGCGCTTGCGCTCGCAACAGCCAACGACCTCGCCAACCCGGATCAGATCGCCGTCGGACAGGTGCTTCGGGTGCGCAGCATGGCTGCAGCCGCGCCGGCCCTGCCCGCCGCGGGCGCCCTGACGCGCACCCAGCTCTGGCCGTGGCCGCCCGCACAAGGCCAAACGCTGGCGGTCTGGCTGCAAGCTCGCCAGCCGGTAAGCCTGACGGTCGAGTTCAGCGGCCGGGCCTACCCCGTCGTCGGAGGAGAGGCCGGCCGCGCCTGGGCGCTCATCCCGATCCCGGCGCTGCTCCCGCCGGGCGCGCAGCCGCTCACGGTCACCGCGGGCGCCGAGACGATCCTCCTGTCCATCCCGGTGGAGGCCGGCACGTTCGGGGCCATCAACATCCCCGCGGCCGTCGCCCAACCGATCTTATCGCAGGCTGCGCGGGTGAGCGCGGAAGCCAAACGCCTGGCCCAGGTCTTTCAGACCGTCCAACCGGACGGCTGGACGGCGCGTGAGCGCTTCCGCGCGCCGTTGGACGGCGCGCTGGCCCGCTCATCGCCCTTCGGAACGCGGCGCACCTACGGCGACAGCCCGACCTTGAGCGCGCACGAAGGCGAGGATTTCAGCGCGGCCGCGGGCGCGCCGGTCTATGCGCCGGCCGCGGGCACGGTTGCGCTGGCCGAAACACTTTTTGTGCGCGGCAACGCAGTGATCCTGGATCACGGGCACGGCGTCTACACGGGCTATTGGCATCTCTCGCGGATTGATGTGGCGCCCGGCGAGACGATTGCGGCCGGGCAACAGATCGGGGCGGTGGGGAATACGGGGCTCAGCACCGGCGCGCACCTGCACTGGGAGCTGCGCGTCAACGGCGTCGCAGTGGATCCGCTGCAATGGCTTGAGACAAACAAATAAAGGGCGAAGCACAGTGTGCCTCGCCCCCCAATGCCGATCGGCAAGAAGATTACTTCTTCGCCGGTTCCTCTTCTTCCTTCGGCTTGCGCTTGGCCACAACCTCGACCTCGGCCGGGCTGGCGGCTTCGACCTCAGCGGCCTCTTCCATGGCGCCGGCGCGGCTCAACGTGACCGCCAGGACCACATGATCGCCCTCGGTCATCAGTTTGATGTTCGCCGGGAGCGCCAGATCCTTGACGAGCACTTCGTCGTCCACGGTGACCAGCTTGCTGAGGTCAGCCACCAGGTGCTGCGGGATGTCGCCGGGAAGGCACTCGATCTCAACGGAGTCCAGATTGCGGACAAGCACCATGTCGGCGTTGGACAGCACCGGCGCCGTCCCTTGGGCGACGATCGGGACATGGACACGGACTTTCTGATCCATAGACACGGCCAGAAAATCAATGTGCTGGATGTTGTGCTTGATCGGGTTGCGCTGAAGCTCGCGCACCAGGACATGCAAGGTTGGCTGGCCGGCGATCTCCATCTCTATCACGCTGCCGCCGGAGTTCTGCAGGGCTAAGCCCAACCCCTTTGCAACCAATGAGACGGCCTGCGCATCTATGTGCTGGCCGTACACCACGGCGGGGATGCGGTCGGCGTTGCGTAGTTCGCGGTTTGAGTGACGCCCCACGTGGCGGGGTTCAGCCTTCAGGATGACTTTCTCCATTTCGGTTCTCTCCGGTGTGTGGTTCCCATACAGTCATGGAACGGCCCGGCGGATGCCGGGCCAAATGAGTACGAAACAAGATTCTAACGCAGTTAGCCGGTTTCGTCAAAAGTGGGCGCCGCGCGTTTCAGAGACGCCGTATGGTCATGGTTGCGTTGAGCGGGCGCTTGTGGTAGCATCCCTACAATGCTGCGCACCAGGATTCCCTCTCGCCTCCTGATCCTTGCGACTGCGATGATCGCGGTGCTTTGGCTCGGCGCCTTCCTCGCTTCTTGGAAGCTGCGCCCGCTTGGCCGCGCCGCAGTGCCGCCTCCCGTACAGGCCAACTTCAGCGGCGTTGTCGGCGTCAATCTGGACCGGAGCGAGCTGACGGGCAACCGTTTGACGGCCGCCCTGGAGGATCTGAAGATGGGCGGCATCCGCTGGGTGCGCTTCACCTTGCCCTGGGATCAGATCGAGCCGGCGCGGGGCCAATTCGAGTGGGCGCAGTGGGACGCGATCTTCGCTGCGCTGGCGAAACAGCCGTCGCTCCAGCCGGTGGTGGTGTTGGATGGTGCGCCGACCTGGGCGCGGGCCGCCGCGGATGCCGACAACCCGCACGCGCCGCCGCACGAGCGGGCCGACTTCGGCGCATTTGCCGCGGCGGTGGCCCGCCGCTACGGCGCGCAGGTGCGCTACTATCAGGTGTGGCACGAGCCCAACATCGCGCCGCACTGGGGCGCAGGCCCGGCTGATCCGGCCGGTTACCTGGGCCTGCTGCGCGAAGCAGCGGTGCAACTCCGGGCCGCCGACGCTGACGCGCAGATCGTGCTCGCCGCGCTCGCGCCGACCACCGAGTCCGGCCCGGCCAATCTGAGCGACCTGAGTTACCTGAGTGCACTCTACGGGCTGGGCGCGCGGGCCTGGTTCGACATCGCCGCGGCTGAGCCCTACGGCTTCTCGCAGCCAGCAGACGCCGCCGCCGCCCCATCCGTGCTGAACTTCGGCCGCGCGACGCTCCTGCATCAGGTCATGCTGGCGCATGGCGATGGCGACACACCCCTGTGGGCGACCGCGTTCGGCTGGAACACCGTCACTGGATCACCCTGGGGCAGCGTGGGTGAAACGGATCAGGCGCGCTACACAGGCCAGGCGCTCGGCATGGCGCGCGCGGATTGGCCCTGGTTGGGGCCAATCTTCTGGGCTGCGCTTTGCCCGGAGCGGCCAAGCGGCGATCCGTGGCTCGGCTTTGCCGTGTTTGACCCGGCCGTGTGCGGGCCCGCCGGCCCACAAAAGTCGGTCTGGGGCGCGCTGGCTACGAACAGCGCGCCGGCAACCATCCTGTCCGCGGGCCAGCATGCCGCCGACGCTCCGGCGCTCCGGTACAGCCCAGGTTGGCGCGTGACGCCCTCGGCGGCCGATCCAAGCCAGGATGGCGACACGCTGGACTTCTGGTTTTCCGGCACGGGGCTGGCGCTGCGCATCCAGGGCGGGCCATACTGGGCGTACGACCGCATCGCTGTGGACGGCGAGCCGGCGAACGCCTTGCCCCGCGACGAGACCGGGGCCAGCTACCTTGTGCTGCACGACCCCCTGGGCCGGCCCCGCTGGGTCACGGTCGCCCGCGATCTCCCCGCCGGCCAACATAGTGTGCACCTCGAAGCCACCGGCGGCTGGGGCCAGTGGGCGCTCCAGGGCGTGCGGGTGACGGCTGCCGCCTCCCGACCGGTCTGGGCGGCGTGGAGCTTGCTCGGGCTCGCCCTGTTGGCAACGTTGCTCTGGCTCGCCCTCGCCTGGCCGTTCCGCCGGTCGGCCACCGGCTGGCTCCGCAGCCGGCTCGACGCGGCCGCCGCGTGGCCCGAACCGCTCCTCTGGTTCGCCGCGGCGGCGCTGGCGCTGCTGCTGATCCTGACGCGCAACTTCGCGCTGGACCTCATCGCGCTGGCCGGGTTGGGGCTGCTGTTCATCGCCCGCCCTGACCTGGCGCTGCCCCTCATCGCCGCGGCGTTGCCGTTCTGGCAGCACCCTGAGCCGCTGCTCGGCATGGGGCTGGCGCATTATGAGATCTTCCTGTGGGTGGCCGTGCTGGCGCTGGCCGTCCGAATGTTGGTTGTCCGGCTTGCGGATGGATCGTCCGGCGAGCCCGTCGCGAAGGCAGATGCCCAAGACGCACAGGAATCTTCAACCTTCAACCTCGATTGGCCCGTCCTGGCGCTCTTCGTGAGCGGGCTGCTCTCGACCCTCTTCGCCCAAGAGCAGGGCGTGGCGTGGCGGGAGTTTCGCATGGTGTTCCTGGGCGGCGCGCTCTTCTACTGGCTGATCACCCGCACCCCATGGCCGCAAGGCCGGCGGTTCTCTGCGACGCCCCTGCTGGGCGGCTTTCTGGCGGGGATGGTCGCGGCGAGCCTGATCGCCCTCTGGCAGCTTGCCAGCGGACAGGGCCGGGTGGATGTCGAAGGAGTGTGGCGCGTACGGGCGTTGTACGGCTCGCCGAACAACCTGGCGCTGGTGCTCGACCGGGCGATCCCGCTCGCCCTGGCGCTGGCCGCGTTCGGGACGCTGACGCGACGCGATGGTCAGATGAAATTAGAGCCATCAGCGCCAATCTGCGCTCATCTGCGTTCTGTTTTCGGGCTGGCGGCCCTGTGGCTCGCGCTGGCGGTGATGCTCGTCGCCTGCATCGCCACCTTCAGCAAGGGCGGCTTGCTGTTGGGGCTGCCTGCGGGGATGGGCCTGGTGCTGATCGCCGGGGCATGGCGAAGCAGGCGCCGGTGGCCGCTGTGGGTGTTGGCCGGGCTGGCGGTGGCCGCGGCAGCCGGCCTGGCGGTGCTCTTCCGCACCCCGCGCTTCGCCGATCTGTTCAACTTCCAGTCGGGCACCAGTTTCGTGCGGATCAAACTGTGGCTGGGCGCCTGGCACATGGCGCTGGATCACCCGCTGCTGGGCGTCGGGCCGGACAACTTCCTCTACGCCTACCGCACGCACTATGTGCTGCCGAGCGCCTGGCAGGAGCTGAACCTGAGCCATCCGCACAACATCCTGCTGGACACCTGGACGCGGCTCGGCCTGGTCGGCGTGGGCGCAACCGGCTGGGCGTTGATCGCCGGTTGGCGGCAGGGCTGGCGGCTCGTCAAGGCCGACAGCGCGATCTGGCCGCTGGCGCTGGGGCTGCTCGGCGGCCTTTCCGCCACCCTGGCCCACGGCCTGATTGACAACTCGCTCTTCCTGCTGGACCTGATGGGCATCTGGATGATGACGCTTGGGGTGGTGCGGCGGCGAACGAACGACGATAGATGAGCAAAGCGGGACGAGCGCCGAGCCAAAGAACAGCAAAATCGGTCTGAGCGATCAGCTATCTTTCGGAGGTTACATGCGTATTCTAATCACCGGCGGGGCCGGGTTTATCGGCTCGCATCTGTGCGACCGGCTTCTGGCCGACGGGCACGACGTTATCGCCATGGACAACCTGATCACGGGCTCCACCGATAACATCGCACATCTGGCAGGGAACCGGCGGTTCCTCTTCATCCACCACGATGTGACGGACTACATCTATCTGCCGGGCAAGCTGGACGCGGTGATGCACCTGGCTTCGCCCGCCAGCCCGATTGACTTCGCCCGCATCCCGATCCAGATCCTCAAGGTGGGCTCGCTGGGGACGCACAACGCGCTCGGCGTCGCGAAGGAGAAGGGCGCCCGCTTCCTGCTGGCCTCGACCTCGGAGGTGTACGGCGATCCGCTGATTCATCCCCAACCGGAGAGCTACTGGGGCAACGTCAACCCGATCGGCGAGCGCGGGGTGTACGATGAAGCCAAACGTTTCGCCGAGGCGATCACGATGGCGTACCACCGCATCCACGGCGTGGATACGCGCATCATCCGCATCTTCAACACCTACGGCCCGCGCATGAGGCTGAGCGACGGCCGCGTGGTGCCGAACTTCGTCGGCCAGGCGCTGCGCGGGGAGCCGCTTACCGTTTACGGCGACGGCGGCCAAACGCGCTCCTTCTGCTTCGTGTCCGACCTGGTGGACGGAATGGTGCGGCTGTTGCTGTCGAACGAGAATGACCCGGTGAACGTCGGCAACCCGACGGAGCTCCCTATCCGCACCTTCGCGGAGACGATCAACCGGCTGACGGGCAATCCCGCCGGCATCATCTTCAAGCCGCTGCCCACCGACGACCCGAAGCAGCGCCGGCCCGACATCACGCGCGCGCGGGCGATCCTGGGGTGGGCGCCGGTGGTGCCGTTGGACGAAGGGCTGACACAGACGATCGCGTATTTCCGAGAGAAACTGACCTGAGGATAGGACGCAGAGAACGCAGATGCCCCTGATTTCCCTGATCTTGCTTCAGAAAAGCTCAAACAGGCAAATCGTGTAGATCAGCGGCATCTGCGTCCTATTCGCTCGCTACCGCAGCACCAGCGGCAGCCAGGTCGCCCGGCCGTTCCAGATGCCAAAGCTGACCCACTCGGAGCGGCAGTCCGCCAGCGCCACAGCAACCTGCTCCGGCGTGCTGGCGAAGCGGATCCAGGCAGGCCGGGTGACGGCCACTGTGTAATTGCCCGGCGGCAGATCCTCGAACCGATACTCCAGGCCGGTGGCAAACGATGTCATCGCCTGCTGCCCCCCTGCCGGCCCCTCCAGACGAACCGTCAGCCCCGGAAGCGGCAGCTCGCGGCCGTCGAGCAGACCGTTCCCATCCAGGTCAAACCACACGTAGCCCCGGATCGTCATCAAGCAGGGCGTCGGCGTGGCAGTCGCGGTCGGTGAGGCGGTCGGCGTCCAGGTAGCCGTTTCGGTGGGTGTTGCGGTCGGGGTCGCCGTCTCCGTCGCCGTTGCCGTCGGCGTGCGCGAAGGCGTCGGCGTTGCGGTGACCGTCGCGGTGGCCGTCGCGGTCCGGGTGGCCGTGGGGGTGGAGGTTAGCGTGATCGTCGCGGTCGCAGTGGCGGTGGGCGTGGCGGTGGCCGGCGGGATCGTCTTCCCGACGCGCAGCTTGGTGATGAAGTGGTCGGTCTGTCCATCGCCGCTGAGGGTCGTCCTGAACGCGCCGCTGCGGACGGGGAAGTTCTTCGAGCTGGTGTAGCCGACGATAAACGCGTTGCCGTTCGCATCCAGCGCGACCCGGCCGACCGTGTCGCCCCCGGCGCCGCCCAGGAAGGTGGCGTACTCGACCCGATCCCCGTCCAGGCTGAGCAGGGCGACGAAGGCGTCATCCCAGCCGCCGTTGAACGAGCGGTCGAACGCGTCGGCTGTGATCGGGAAATCGGCTGCCGATGCGCTCACCGTATTCCCGGCCACCAGCGCGCGGCCGTAGGTGTCCACCGCGATGGCCGCGCTGTAGTGGCAATCCACGCCGCTTCCGCCGAGGTAGGTCCCGTAATCCAGCGCGCTGCCCGCGGCGTTGAGGCGCGCAACGTAGCAGTCCTCGCTGCCGCGCAGGCTGAGGCCGGGTGCGCCGGGCGTCACCGCCAGGTTCTGCGACGTCGTCGAAAGCATCAGGTAAGTCCGGTTCCCGGCATCCACGGCCAATGCCGGGTTTCTGCCCTCCTCACCCGCTTCGGCGCCCACCCCGCCCAGGAAGCTGCTGAATTCACGGATGGCGCCGGCCGGGTTCAGCCGGAGCACGAACGCATCGCTGCCCCCGCCATTGAAGCTCGTATCGAACGCCCCCGGCGTGGTCGGGAAGTTCGCTGAGGCGGTCTTCCCCGCGACGGTGGCGCGCCAGGTTCCATCCACGGCGATCGCCGTGGCCCGATCGTCCTGTGAGCCGCCCAGGAAGCTGGCGTACTCCAACTGCTGGCCGGCCGCGTTGAACCGCACCACAAAGCCGTCCTCTCCGCCATTATAGGTTCGATCGGCTCCGCCGTCCCTGGAGCCGATGGGGAAGTCGCTTGAAGTGGTGCCGCCCGCGGCGTACGCCCGCCCCAGGCTGTCAACCGCCAACGCGGCGATGTCATCGTCGGCGCTGCCGCCCAGGTAGGTGCTGTATTCCAGGCTCGATCCGCCGGCGCTCAGCCGCGCCAGGAAGCCATCGCCGCCGTACTTGCCACCGTTGAAGCTGGTGTCGAACGCACCGGCTGTCGTCGGGAAGTCCACCGAATCGGTCTCGCCCGCGACGTAGGCGCGACCCTGCGCATCCGCGACGATCGCGCACCGGGGCAGGAAGTCATCCCACCCCGTTCCGCCGAGGAAGGTGGCATACTCCAGGCCCGTCCCCGCCGCGTTCAGCCGCGCCACGAAGACATCTTCGTCGCCGTTGAAAGTCGTGTCGAACGCACCCGGCTTGACCGGGAACCCGGCATAATGGGTGTTGCCCGTGACATACGCGCGCCCCTGGACATCCACTGCAAGCGCGCCGCATGGGGCGTCGCCCGCCTGGGTGCTCAGATAGGTGCTGTAGAGCAGATCGGCGGGGGTGTCAGCGGGCGCCTGGCCCGACGCGGCAGCAGCACGCGCGGCGTCGGCTGCCGGCACGACCAGCATCTCAGGCAAACCGGTCGCCGGTGCGGCAAACTCGACGGGCAGAGCGAAGTCCGCCTCCGGGGCCAGGCTGAGCGGACCGGCGGCCGTGTCCAGAAGGAGCCGGTCATCTTGCCACGAGACGGCCTCCGCGCCCTCGATCCGCAACCGCACCTGCGCCACGTCCGCGCCCGGCCGCGCGGTCAGCCGCCAGGCCACGCCCCCGCCATCGGCCGCAAGCTCCAGCGTCACGCCCGGATAGAGGTCGACGTAGCGCACCCCGCGCCAGACCGGCACCTCCGCGCGCCACCCGGCGGGGTCGCTGCCGCGGAAGTAGGAGACGCGCGTGTCCACGCGCTCGAACGGCACGATGCGCGGATGGGGGTTGGCGCCGGGGAAGGACAGGCGGACGTTGACGCGTTGCACGTTCGCACGTTGGAACGTTTCAACGTGCGAACGTTCCAACGTGCGAACGGCGCTCAGCCAGATCGCGTCCTGGGCCAGCCAGATGACCTGGCGCCCGCCCCAGGCGCGGAAGCGGGCGGCGGGGTCGAACTGGCCCGCGTTCTCGATGAACATCGCGCTCCCCGCCTCGGCGACGGCCGGCGCCCGGACAGGCGCGGATGCGGCGGCGGTCGCTGGGGCCGGGCCCGCGGTCGGGATCAGCCCGGCCAGCGCGGCCAGGGCGAGGATCATCACTGCGGATAGCGTGCGGATCACAGACGATCTCCTTGGTACTGGGATGGGGGGATTGTACCAGGAGATGGCTGATTTTCCGTAACTACGAGGGCTTCACCACAAGGACACCAAGTCACGAAGAAGCACACGGAAATCAGTACTCTTTGTGGACCTGGTGGCTTGGTGCCTTTGCGGTGAGCATTCCTGACGGGCCCTTACCTCACGATCAGCGGCAACCAGACGAGCCGGCCGTTCCAGTCGCCGAAGTTGACGACGGCTTCCTGGCCGTTGGCCAGTCCGATCTGGACATCGTCCGGCGTGGTGGACCAGCGCCACCCGGCCGGCTGCACCTCGCGCACGCGGTACAGGGCGCCCGGTATCAGCGGAGCGAAGCGATAACTGCCGTCGGGCGCAGTTTGCGTCTCGGCAATCTGCACGTCCCACCGCAGGAGGCGGAGGGTCACGGCCGCCAGGCCAGGCTCGCCGAGATCCCGGCTGCCGTCGCCATCTCGATCTTGCCAGACGACGCCGCTGATCGCACCGGGGATGGTCGTCGTCGTGGTCGCGGTCGGCGAGGCGGATGGCGCCGGCGTCGCCGAGGCAGTCGGCGTTTCGGTCGGCGTGGTCGTTGCCGTGCTTGTCGGGGTCATGGTTGGCGTCGGCGTTGGGGTTTCGGTCGGTGTCGGCGAAGGTGTCGCTGTCGGCGTGGGCGTCGGCGTGATCGTCGAGGTGCTGGTCGCGGTTGGCGTCGGTGTTACGGTTGGCTGCGTGAAGTCGAAGGCCGTACTATCCAGCTTCAACGTGCCCCAGTCGGCGGTATAGGTATTGGTGGAAGCGCCCTGCCAGATCATGTGCGTTTGGCCGGGGTAGGTGCGCAGATCGTCGTCCCAGAGGCCGAAGGTAAAGGGATAGGTCTGGTCGGCCTTGAGCGAGGCCAGGCCGAGCGCGGTAACGGGGACGGCGACCTCCAGCGTCCAGCCGCCGGGCACGGTGCGCGTGGCGACGGTCAGGCTGGTGATGGGGCTGCCCTGGTCCGCCTGGCGGCCGTCAACCGCAACGGTGAACTGGTGGGTAGTGGCGCCCACGCGGATCCCCAGCTCGATATTGTCGTCGCCCCAGATCTGGGTGTTATTGTTGCCCACCAGGATATCGTCCGTGATCGCCGCGGCGAAGTAAAGGCGGTCGGCCGTCCAGGCAACCCGCAGCCCGGCGGAGAGGTCGGCGTAGGAGGGGAGCTGGCCGGTGATGCTGCTGGCAGTGTTCTGGTTGAGCAAAGTCTGGTTCAAGGGCTGCCACTCGGCCAGGTTGCCATCAACCGTCGGACGAGTGCCGGCGCGCGGGGCGGTGACGCTGCGGCCGGGCGGCGGGCCGTTATAGCGCAGGATGATGCCGCCCTCGCCAACAGCCCAGCCGCCGGTCGCGGAACGCATGGTGATGTCGGCTAGATTGGCGGTCGTCGGGGTCTCCTGGCGCAGCCAGTGGGCGCCGCCGTCGGCCGTGTAGAGGATCGTGCCGCCTGTGCCCGCCGCCCAACCGCGCATGTCGTCGAGGAAGTAGACGCTGCGCAGGTTCGTCGTGCTGCCGCTGTCCTGTTTAACCCAGGTGCTGCCGTTGGTGGTGTGCAGGATCACGCCCCCGTCACCCACGGCCCAGCCGGCGGTGGCGCTCGACATGAAGATGTCGTGGAGATCTACCGTAGTGGGGGTAGTCTGGCGGGCCCAGGCCGCGCCGGCGTTGGTCGTGCGGTAGATGGCGCCGCCGTCGCCCGCGGCAAAGGCGCGCTGCCCATCAACGGCAGCCACGCCGCGCAGGATGAAGTCGAGCGTAAGCTGTCCCGTCCATGTCTCGCCGCCGTCCCCCGTGCGCAGTATTCCACCTCCCTCCCCACAGATCCACTCCTCATCCTCGCCCGTCCACACGTACCCGCACCATTGCGAACCGCACGCCGCCCAGCCAGCGCGTCCATCCACCATGGCAAGGTCCTGTGGCACGTCGGGAACGGCATAGTGATTCGGCGACCACGTGCTTCCTCGGTCTGTGGTGGCGGCAGCGAACCCAAACTGGTACTCGCGATAAGAACCAGTGTATGGGTCGATGGAATCCCCTTGTGCCCCAACGATGAGCCCGGTGCTGGCGCTCTGGAAGGCCAGCGCGTGCAGCCAGGTCTCACCGCAGCCAGGGTTGCCGGTGTAGTCACTCAGGTATTGATACCGGGTGCGGGACCAGGAAGCGCCCGCATCGGTGGTCCGGAGGAAATAGGTCCTGTTGGAACTGCACCACTTATCCCAGTCGCGATCCCCTTCGCCCACGGCGAATCCGGTGTTGCCATCTATGAATTGCACGGCCTCGAGCGCAATGTCCGCGGTTTGCGGGGTGAGGGCCTGCCACGTGGCCCCGCCGTTGGTG
Organism: uncultured Anaerolineales bacterium; assembly: GCA_964647255.1. Classification (GTDB taxonomy): domain Bacteria; phylum Chloroflexota; class Anaerolineae; order CG2-30-64-16; family CG2-30-64-16; genus CAWJEL01. The sequence continues at coordinate 73,809 of CAZYGI010000003.1, forward strand.
GTGCGCTGCACCGCGCTGCCCGGGCCGACCGCCCAACCGCGGTTGCGATCCAGGAAGTGCAGACTGGTTGCCGGGAAAGTGCTCTGCCGCATCCACGTGGCGCCGCCGTCGGTGGTGTGAGAGATGCCGCCGTTGTCGTCGAATCCACCAACGGTGGCGGCCAGCCAGCCCTCCGTGGGGCTGGCGAAGAAGATGTCCTGCGGCCGCGCGGTCCCGCTGATGTCCGTCCACGTGACGCCGCCATCCGTCGTGCGCGACAGCACGCCAAAACCGCACGTCACCTGATCGCACAGCCCCGCGGCCACCCAGCCGCGCAGCGCATCCAGGAAGAAGATCCGGCAGTTCGCCCCGTAGCAGTTCACTCCATCTGAGGTGTCCGGTGGGGGGCTCCAGGAAGCGCCGCCATCCGTCGTGCGAAAGACGTAGGCGCCGAGGATCACCCAGCCGGTGTTGCGATCGCGGAAGTAGAAATCATCGAGCGTCTCATCAGGCGAGACAAGCTCGCTGGTCGGCAGGGAGACCGGCGCCCAGGTGGCGCCGCCGTCGGTCGTTCGCTGCAGCGGGGAGTGCGCCGCGCTCCTTGCCCATCTGCCGCCGGCCCAGCCCCACAAATTGTCCACGAACGCAACCCGGGTGAACGTCTCCGTCACCGCGCTGGCCTGGGCCGCCCAGGTGACGCCTCCGTCGCTCGTGTGCAGGATCGCGCCGGCCGCGCCCACGGCCCAGCCGTGCTGCGCGTCGGTGAACTGGAGGTCATTAAGCACATAGGCGCTGAGCCCGGGGAGCGCGGCCCAGGTGGCTCCACCGTCAGTGGTATGCAGTGGGCCGACATTCCCCACGATCCAGCCGTTGGCCGCGTCCGTGAATTCGACGGCGTTCAGCCCGCCCCCGGCGCGCCACTCCCAGCCGGCGGCCGCGGCCTGGGCGGCCGGCACACCGGGCGCGCTGGCGCCAGGATCGGTGTCGGGGGAAGCGAAAGCGCTGAAGGCCGGCGCAGCAGATTGGGCAAGTGTCGCCGGTGCGCCCGCGGCGGGCCCGGGGCCCGTCATCGTCGCGCCGGCCGCGAGCAAGCAGAAGCCGAGAAAGAGCGCTGCTCGGAAGCAGCGGCGGGTAAAATGCTGGACGACCATGATACACCTCCGTTCAGGCATCGGTTGAAACCGACGCCTGGTATGCCAAACCGGTTCAAACCGGTTCCTGCGGTGCCGGGAGTGAACCCGTTTCAACGGGTTTGCCATACCAGACGCCGAATTCATTCGGCGGACAGGTTCAGCGCACCACGAGCGGCAGGTAGAACCGCGACCGCGGCGTGGCGGAAACCGCGGGAGTCAGCGTCATCGTCACCGTCGGCGATGCAGTCGGCGTCACGGTCGGTTGTGTCGTGCTGCACGCCTGCACGCTGACGTCGTCCAGGAACATCCAGGCCCGCGGCCCGGTGCTGAGGTTGTCGTTGTAGACCTCGAAGTAGAGAACCAGGCTCTGTCCCCGGTACGCCAGCAGATCGAACGTGGCCTGCTGCCAGGCGTCCGAGTTCTCCAATATCTTCATCAAGGTGGCGATGTAGGTGTAGCTGGCGGGGTTCAGCAGCATCATCCGCTGGTAGTCGCCGCCGGTCAGCGCTTCGCTGCCGGGCCGGTACCAGAAGGTCAACGTGGCCGAGGCCGCGTCCGCCGGGATGCTGATCGTCTGATAGCCGCTGGAGAAGCTGGCGGTGTCGGGCGCCAGCTCGCCCAGCAGGTTAGTTTCAGACCTGACAGGTCTTGCAAGACCTGTCAGGTCTATCTCAGGCAGCAGTCCAAACCGCGCCGAACGCGTGCCGGTGTGCGCCCGCGCCGTCGTGTAGCCCGCCCGGCTGGCTGTCACCGGGAAATCCCAGACCAAATCCTTCTCAAACCCCCCATTGGCCGCCTGTTCGCTGCACGGAACCGGCGTCGGCGAAACGGTCGGCGTGGGGGATGGCGTTGGCGTGGGAGTAACCTTCGGCGTCGGGGTGAAGGTCGGCAGCGCGTCGGGGATCGTCACGATCCGGCGGTTGCCCGTGTCGGCCACAATGAGCCGGCCTTCGGCGTCGGCGGCCACCCCGTGCGGCGCGCTGTACGGCGCGTAGACCTTCTCGACGTACGTTCCGCCCTCCGGGATCAGCTCCTTGATGGCGTTGGCGCCGGTGTCCGCCACCAGGATGCGGTCGCTGCCGTGGGCCCACACACCCGTCGGCCAGTTGAATCCCCCGATGCTCCGCAGGTAGCCAAAGTTGCGGCCGTCGAAGCTGAGCAGTTCCAGCCGGTTGTTGCCGGCATCAGCCACGATGACGCGGCCGCGGTCATCCACGGCCAGGCCTTGCGGGCTGCGGAACTCGCCCGGCCCGCCCCCGGCGCTGCCGTAGGCGGTCAGAAATCCGCCCAGGGCGTCGAAGGCCTGGATGCGGGCGTTGCCGCTGTCGGCCACCAGGATGCGCGTGCACGCGTCGCTGTTGCCGGCGCGCGGTGTGCTGCTGATGCGGAACTCGTCCATGACCGCCTGCGCCGGAGAACCGCTCCCGGCGTCCGAGCCGACGACCAGCCGCGGGGCCAGGCTTTGCGGAGGCCGCGCCCCCGTCGTCCGGCTGCGCAGTTCGCCGTCCGTGTAGAGCGCCAGCTCGGTCACCGTCCACGTGGCCGCGACATGATGCCACTCGCCCGCGCGCCAATTGCCGATGTTGGTGGCCACGCCGTATTCCGCGCGGTCATCCCAGACCATCAGCCGCAGGTTGTTTGCGCCGTCCTTGGTGATGCGGATCCGGTTGAACCACTCCCCACCGACCTCAAAGAAGGTGTAGTCTTTCCCGTCGTCCCCGTCCCAGGCCGGTCGCACCCAGAATTCGATCGCGCCCTGCTCCCGGTTCAGGTTGCCGGCGGTCTCGTAGGACAGGTTGGCAACCTGTCCTACGGATAGCCCCTCGCCGTACCGGCCCGCCGCGAAGCTCGTGCCGCTCGATGTCCCGACCTCACCGCTCGCGCCGTCGGTGCTGCCGTCGAAATGGAGCAGCAGCACGGTGGCCGCATCGGTTATGTCAGGGCCCTCGATGCTGCACGCCGCGCCCCAGACCGCCACGCCGGTCGGGTTGATGAACTGGCCGGGGCCTGAGCCGGTCTCGCCGAACTCGAAGAGCGGGTCATTGGCCGCGTTCGCCACCTTCACCGAGTGGCGGGGGCTGTACCAGTCGCCGGGATGCGAGAAGATCAGGCGGCCGTTCGCGTCGCGGGCCACGTACCATGAGTTTTCCAGGTGATGGTGGACGCTGCCCAGGGTGTCCAGCCACCGGCCGTCGGCGGTCTGGTACAGCACCGAGTAACCGCCCTGCGGGTCGAGGACGATCCGGCCGCCGCTCTGATCCACCGCGATGGCGGCCGGGTTGACCAGGCTGAACGCGTTGAAGGAGCGGCTGAAACCGCTCTCCCGGCCCTGCGCATCCACCGCCGTGACCGCGTAGGTCACAGCCCGCTGGCCGGTGTCGTAGGGGTCGGTGTACATCGTCGCAGTCAGGCCCGCCGCGACGCGCTGGTAGGTGAAATCAGGCCGGAACCGTGTGCGGTAGAGGTTATAGCCGGTGATGTTGGGCGCCGCGCTCGCGGGCCAGCGCAGGGCCACCTGGCCGAACCCGATCTCGCCGGTCAGGTCGTCCGGCGCCGGGGGGGCGCCGCCGCCCGGCACGTGCGACTTGAGGTCAAGCGTGGCTTCCGCCGCTGCGTCGCGCCACGCGGCCAGGTTCAGCGGGGTGATCTCCAGCCAGGCGTATTCCTGGTGCGATCCACAAGTTAGCTCGACGATGAACTCATCCCGCTCGCCGATGATGTCCACGATGCCGAAGGGGTTATCCCGCAGCGTATGGCGCGTGCGCGTGGTGACGGGATCGCCGACCGGCCGGTTCGGCAGGACCAGAAGGCCCGCGCCGTCCGTGGTCCCGGTGATCTCTGGCACGTCGTCTGTGATAGTGGGATACAGGTCGCGGCCGGGGCCGGCCTGGTACAGCTTGACCGACACCCCGGCGGCCGGCGCACCCGTTACGTCAAGTACGCGCAGCCGGACGGCCCGCGGCAGGTCGAACAGGTACTCACCGTAGTAGCCACGGCGGAAGCCCTTGTTGGCGTTCAGGGCCAACGCGCTGTGCTCCTCAAAGATGGGCGGGTCAATGCCCGGATTGAGCATCAAGCCGTGGTACGACAGCCCGGTCTCGATCTGCACCGGCTGGCCGTTCCGGTCAACGAGCTGGTGCGACAGCATCTCGGCCCCGATGTTGTAGAGGTCAATCACGCCCAACTGGTGCGCCAGCTCGTGCAGCAGCGCGCCGCTGACATCGGTCGCGGGAGTGTAATACGGGTTGCCCTGGCGGTCATCGCCGCTCATGAAGAACCCGCCGTCCGCCTCCCAGTCGGCCGGCGGGTCGGTGGCGGTCACCAGGATCTTGCCCAACCGGACGCGCTCGGTGATGCCACCCGGCGCGGCGGGGTAGACCGAGCGGGCAAACGCCTCATTCAGCGCAGCGATCTGCCGCTGGAGCCAATCCTCGGCCGAGAAGGGCCACTTCGGGCCGGCGGGCGTCTCCAGCGCGGCGTACAGCTCCGGCGTCACGGCCAGCGTGAGGTTGATCGCATCGGTGCGATCCACCAGGCTGTTGTTGCTCTCGTACGTCTCGGCGATTGCGTTCGCCGGATCAACGCTGAAGCCGACTGTGTGCTGGCCGAGGAGGCGCTCGCCGTCCAGCCCGTGCGCCCAGGGCCAGGCGTACACCGCGGTCCCAACTTCTCCCGCGGCCAGGCCGGGATGAACGCCGCCGCTCACCTCGTCGCCGTCCATCAGCCAGCGGAACACGAAGCTGCCGCTGGGGAGTGTGCCCTTATTCGCGAAGTGTGCGGTGAAGGTGACAACCTCGCCGGGGGCGGGCCAGCGGCGGTCGGTCTCAGTGCCCGGCCGCAGATACGGCTTCACGTCCGCGGTGTACCAGACCTCGTAGCGGCGGTAGCCCGGCTCCCGGCTGATGTACGTGACGTCCAGGTCAACCCCGGCCGGCTTGGGCAGGCCACCGCCTGCGGGCTGCGCCGCTGCGGGCGGCCGCAGCGCATCGTAGGGGTAGCGCGGCAGCGTCGCTTGGCGGATGGTGGGGTCATAAGGGATATGCGCCGGGACCCGACCGGGCGCTCCGTCGGCCGCGGGCGTGGGGGGCGCGGCCGGCCGTCCTCCAGCGTCACCCTGCGCCGCGGCCAGCGAGCCGCCGAGCAATGCCAGGAAGGCCAGGCCCGCGAGCAGATACAAGGCAATGCGGATGCGTCTTTGCTTCATTTCGCACCTCCGCTCCGACAGGAGACCGGTTTGAGGAGGAGCCATAGCCGGATGCAATGGGGCAATAGCGGAGGCCAACCAGCGTTGGTAAGAACATCCTAGCACGATTCGCGGCCGGGATCAAGGGGTTCAAAATTCCTGAGAGGCGACCGAGGTCGCTCCTGAAGAGCCGCGGCTGCAATGTCGGCCGACGACGACGGATGAACGGCCATGCCGATCGCCGCCCGGCGCCGCAGCGCCCTTCCGCAGCGATTTCAATCGCCAAACCGGGATTCGGCTCGGCCCGGCGAGGCTGCCGGGCCGAGAACACGATCCGGAACTATGGCCGCCAGCCCATCTTCTCGAAGAACCACACCGGCAGCACCGCCGCGTCCACGATCTTGCGCACATCGGAGCCGTCGGCGCGCATCGCATAGATGGCCCAACTGCCCCCGCGGTCGGAGCGGAACGCGATCCACGCGCCGTTGGGCGACCAGATCGGCAGGCCGTCGCTAGTCGGATTGTTGGTCAGCCGCACCTTGTTGGCGCCGGTCACGTCAATGCGGTAGATCTCGAAGTTGCCGTCATCCTTCGAGATGTACGCGAGATGCTTGCCGTTGGGGCTCCAGGCTGGCTGGCCGTCGCCGCCGCCGGTCGTCAGCCGCTGCTGTGCGCCCGAGTCCGGGTCGGTCAGGTAGATGCCGCAGCCGCCGCCCACGCACGCACGGTGTGCGATCCAGTTGCTGGTCGGCGACCAGGCCGGGTATTCGCCGTCACCCACCCGTCGCAGCCCGCCGCCGTCCGCATTCAGGACGTAGATGGACTCGCCGTCGCCGGCCGAGAGCCGTGCACCGCCGGGCGCGAAGCACGGATACTCACCGCCCCGGATCACCAGGCGCTCGCCGGTGTAATCACGGTTCATGACCCAAATGCCCGTGCTTTCCCCGGCCACGGGCGGCCAGGCGAAGTAGGCAACCTGCTTATAGTCGGTGGAGAAGGCCACCTCGGTCCGCCAATCGAAGAGCGCGCGGGCCTTGCCGGTGGCGAAGTTGTACTCCCAGAGTTCCCACTTCATCGCGCTCATGTTCGCCACCGAGTAGAGGAGCACCCCGCTCGGTGCGCCGCCCTTCGGTGCGGCTGCGGCAGGCGCGGCGGTGGGCTGCGGCGGCGGGGTCGGGATGTTCGCCGGCACCGGCACGCCCTTCGTGTCGCCCTGCACCGTCACCAGGCTGGCGGACAGCCAGGCCTGCTTGCCGGCCACCAGGACCTGCAGCCAATTGCCGGCCTGGTTCTTCCCCACGATCTCCAGCGGTTCGCCGGCCTTGGCCGAGCCGGCGACGGCATACTCGGTGCCCGGCCCGCCGCGCAGGTTGATATTCTGCTTGGGCACCGCCATCGGCTTCGCCTGCGTCGCCGTCGCGGTCGGCGGCTCCGGGGTCGCGGTGGGCGGTACCGGCGTGTCGGTGGGCGGGATCGGCGTGGCGGTTGGCGGTACGGGGGTCGGGGTCGGCGGAATCGGCGTGGCAGTCGGTGGGATCGGCGTCGGGGTGGGCGGCGCCAGGGTGGGTGGAACTGCCGTCGCGATCGGCGGCGCGGGCGTCGGCGTCGGTGGCGCCGCGGCCTGCGGGCACGCGGTCAGTGCCAGGGCAATCAGGGTGAGGGTAATCACCGTTAATGGGAATCGGGTGCGGGACATCGGATCCTCCTTTTGGACGCGCGAGAATTCTACAGCCACGGCAATTTCTGATCTTCTCCTACCATTCTAATATTGCCCGAGAAGCTGGTTGGGGACCGATGCCGATAGCATAGCACGAACGCGGCGGTATTTCAAGAGGTATTGGCAACTTCGTGACGAACCAGGTGTCCGACAGGTTTTGGCAACCGGGTTTCCGGTGTCAAGACCTGTCGGCCTGGATGCAGTGACCACACGTCCCGGCGTCACCCAGCCCGAGACCGCTGCGGCGGCAGCCCTACCGCAGCACCAGCGGCAGGAAGAGCCGGGGCCGCGGCGTCGCGGAAGCGGTTGGCGTGACCGTCGGTGTCGCAGTCGCCGTTGCCATCGCCGTGCTCGTGGGCGCATCTGTCGGCTTCTCGGTAGGCGTCGGCGTGGCTGTGGCCGTTGGCGTGCCGGTCAGGGTCGGCGTGAGGGAAGGCGTCGGCGTCCAAGTGGCCGTGGCCGAGGCGGTCGGCGTCGGCGTGACGGTGGATGTTGCGGTGGCCGTCGCCGTAGCAGTTGCCGTGGCGGTGGGCGTGGGGGTCCGCCAGTAGTCGTACACCGTTCCGTCCAATCTGAGCGTGCCCCAATCCGCGGCGTAGGCTGTGACCGAGGCCCCCTCCCAGATCATGTGCGTTTGGGCGGAGGCGGCGCGCTGGTCGTCGTCTTCCAGACCGAAGGTGAAGGGATAAGTTTGATCCGCCTTGAGTTCCGCCAGGCCCAGCGCAGTTGCCGGCACGGCAACCTCCAGCGCCCAGCCGCCGGGAACGGTGCGCGTGGCAACGGTGAGGCTCTTGATCGGATTGCTCCACTCGGTCTGCCGACCGTCGAGGCCGATGGTGAACGGATGGAGCGTGCTGCCCACCCGGATGCTCAGTTCGAGGCTGTCGTCGTCCCGCGGCTGCGCGCTGTTCTGCCCCACCAGCACATCATCGCTGATGCTGGCGCTGAAGTAAAGCGCATCGGGCGCCCAGGCCGCGGCCAGGTCCGCGCCCAGGTCAGCGGCCGCAGGAGCGAGTTCGGGCCCCGTGATCCGGGCGGCGGTCGTGGCGTCAAGGCGGGCGACGGGGAGGTTGCGCCATTCGCGCAGGTCGCCATCCAGGGTGGGCCAGGAGGCCACACGCAGCGCGGAGACCAGCGGCTCGCCGATCCTGGCGACAAAGACATCGTCGCCGCCGTTGGCGGTCAGATCCGGGCCGCCGCGCAGGGGGAAGGTCGCCTGGGTGGAGTCGGTGACGCCCACGACGTAGGCGTTGCCGCCGGCCTGGGCGACGCCGTTGCCCACCTCGAAACCGGCGCCACCGATATATCCGGCCCAGACCAGGGCGCCGTCCGGCGCGATCCTGGCAATAAAGGCGTCGTCGTTGCCGTTGAACGACACGTCCGGGCCGCCGACCGCAGGAAACGTGATTTGGTTTGATTCGGTGACGCCTGTGACGTACACCCCCGCGGCGGCGCCGTCGGGCACGACCGCGATGCCGCGGCCGCTGTCCCACGCCGCGCCGCCGATATAGCCGGAGTAAACGAGGGCCCCGGCCGGGTTCACTTTCGCCACGAAGGCATCGCCGTAGTCGCCCCCGTTGTAGGTGCGGTCCAGCGCGCCGGCCACAGGGAAGCTGGATTGGTTCGAGAGGGTGTCGCCGGTGATGTAACTTGCGCCCGTCGCGTCGACGGCGATGTCGTAGCCGGCATCCTCGTTGGCGCCGCCGATGTACCCCGCATAGGCCAATGCTCCAGCCGGGCTCACCTTTGCCACGAATGCGTCGAGGCGGCCGTTGAAGGTCAGGTCCGGGCCGCCGGCCACCGGAAAGCTGGCCTGATCTGAACCGGTGATGCCGGTGAGGTAGGCGCTGCCCACGGCATCCACCGCGACCCCGAAGCCGCTGTCGCTGCCTGCGCCGCCGATGTATCCCGCGTAGACCAGCCGGCCGGAGGGTCCGATCTTGGCGACAAAGGCGTCCGAACCGCCGTTGAAGGTCAGGTCCGGACCGCCGACCGCGGGGAAGGTGCTCTGGTCTGAACGCGTCTCGCCCGTGACATAGGCGCTCCCGGCCGCATCCACCGCGATCCTGCCGCCCCACTCGTTCTTGTCGCCGCCGAGATAGCCGGCATAGAGCAGCGCGGAGCCGGTTGGATTGACCTTGGCGACAAAGACATCGGTGTCGCCGGGTGCGCCGTTGAAAGTCAGGTCCGGTCCGGCAACGACGGGAAAGCTGGCCTCGTTCGATCCGGTCCAGCCGGTGACGTAGGCGTTCCCCGCGCCGTCCACCGCGATCCCGGTGCCCTCCTCCTTGTCCGCGCCGCCCAGATAGCCGAGATAGAGGATGTCGGCGCCGGTCGGGCCAAGCTTGGCCACAAAGGCATCCTTTTGGCCGTTGAACGTGGGGTCAGGCCCGGCGACGACCGGGAAACTGGTCGCGCTCGACACGGTCCAGCCGGTGACGTAGGCGTTGCCGCTGCGATCCACTGCGATGGCAGCGCCCCCGTCGGCGCCCGCGCCGCCTAAAAAGCCTGAATAAAGAAACACCGTCGGGTCGAGGATCAGGGTCCGGGCCGGGTCATAGGCGCCGACCGCAAAGCTATAGACGGGGGCCGGGGATTGTGAGTCGGGGGCGGGGGACTGGAGGGCGTAAGCCACCTGGACGGGGACGCGGCCGGCCGGGGTCTCCTGCCACGCGACCGGCCGATCATCCACAAAACCGCCCACAGGGGTGATCACCTCAAGCTGGCCCGCCGCGTTGGCCTGGACCGCCTGGGCCCCGCGGTAGGCCAGGCGAATCTGAGCGGGATCCGCGCCGGGATGGACGACGAACTCATACTTCAGCGCGGCCCCCGCCCCGCCGCTCTCGCCGCGGTAGATCAGGTCAATCCCGGGCCAGAGACTGGGGTACACAATGCGGCGGAAGGCGCGCAGACCTGTGCGCCACTCGCCGGGCCCGCCTCGGAAATACGAAACGGTCGTCTCGGCAGCATCCGCGCCCACGGGCCGCACCTCGGGATCGCCGCCTACAAAATCCAGCTTGACCGCCCAGCGCTGCGGTTCGGGCGCAGCGGCTCCGGCAAGGGCCTCGGCGCGGCCGGCCGGCGCGCGGCGACTCAGGGACGCGTCCTCCGCCGGTGGCGCCGGCGCGTCGAGGGCGTATGTCCGGCCCTCCGCGGTGAAACAGACCTCGCCCTCGCGCCCCGCCAGGGTGAACGCGACGCGGGGATCGGTCTGGCCGCGATTCTCAACGAAACGGAGCGGAAATTGACCGGACATCCGGACGGGGCTGGATCCCGCGGCGCCGGCGCTGACGTGCGCCGGCCCGGAACCGAGCCCCAGATTCAAAACGATCGCCAGGCCCACGGCCGCAATCAGCAGACGATGTTGCACGGACATAAATCTCCCTCGAAGCAGCCGCTCCTCCGCGCCTGACGACAGACAGCGCGTCGTCAGGCGCGGAGGCCGGGGGTGAGGTCATTTCATCATCAGCGGCAGCCAGAGCGGCCGGCCGTTCCAATCGCCGAAGTTGACGATGCTGACTTCGCCGGCCGCCAGGGTGACCGTCACTTCATTCGGTGTGGAGGAGAAATGCAGCCAGCCGGGCTGCGCCTCAGCCACGGTGTAGACGCCGGGCGGCAGCCCGACGAAGCTGTAGCCGCCCGTGCCGGAGGTGAGCTGCTCGCCGATGACTGCGCCGTCGCTCAGCAGCCGGATCGTGATGCCGACCAGACCGCGCTCCGCCGGCTCGCGCGCCCCGTTGCCGTTTGCATCCAGCCACACTCCGCCCCGCAGATCGCCGACGGCGGGCGTGGCGGTCGCCGTCGCCGTGGCGGTGGGCGTAACGGTGGGCGTGGCGGTCGCCGTGACCGTCGGCGTCATGGTCGCCGTCGGTGACGACGTCGGTGACGGGGTGGGCGAGGCAGTCGCAGTCGGCGTCACGGTGGCCGTCGGCGTGGATGAGGCGGTCGCGGTCGGCGTCGCGGTGGCCGTCGGCGTGGACGACGCGGTCGCAGTCGGCGTCACCGAAGCGGTCGCCGTGGCCGTCGGCGTCGGCGTCAGGGTGGTTCCCGGCGGCAGGAAATCATGGACGCCCGGATCAAGCCGCAGGTTGCCCCAGGTCGGCTGAAGGGTGTTGGTCGAAGTGCCCTGCCAGATCATGTGCGTCTGGCCGGGATAGGTGAAAAGATCATCGTCCCACAGCCCGAAGGTGAAAGGGTACGTCTGGTCCGCAGCCAGGGTGCCGCTCAACACCGTCGCCGGGATGGCCGCCTCCACGGCCCAACCGCCGGGGATCGTCCGGGTGAATACCGTCAGGCCGGTGATCGGCGCGCCGCCCTCCGCCTGCCGGCCGTCCACGCACAGGCTGAACTGATCTGTATGGCCGGCGATGGCGTCGTACAGCGCCAGCTCGATGATGTCGTCGCCCCAGATTTTGGCGCTGTTGTTCCCCACCAGCACGTCGTCGGCGATCACACCGGCAAAGTAGAGCGCTTCGGGCGCCCAGGCCGCACGCAGCCCCGCGCTCAGATCGGTCTTGCTCGGCGTGTCACCATAGATGTAGCTATGGTGGCCCGCATCCGCATCCAGCGGTTCGGCGGCCAACCCGGCCCATTCGGTCAGGTCGCCATCCACCACCGGCCGGACGCCCGCTTGCGGTGCGATGATCGTCTTGCCCGCCAACGGCGTGGCGGTCGGCGTCGGCGTGGCGGTGACGGTGGGCGTCGGCGTGATCGTCGGCGTGGCGGTCGCCGTCGGCGGGGGCGGGATCACAAACGGTGCGACCAGGCTGCTGAAGCGCATCTGCCCCCAGCTCCCATCCGCGGCGCTGGTGCCCTTGCCCGTCCATTCAAGCTTGCTCTCCGCATTTCCGCCATCGTCATCATCAATCAGCGCCCAGTTCAGCCCGATCACCCCGCCGGCGGTCACGGGGATGGTGCCGAGGTTCGCCCTGGGGATCGCTATCTCCAGGATATAGCCGTTCGCCGTGGTCGCATGGGCGACGGTCAAGCCGGCCACCGGCTGGCCGCTCTCGAAGGTGCCGCCCAGTGCAGTCACTGTGAACTGGCGATCGCCCTGCGCCCCCCAATCGCGTTGATGATCGTGCAGGCCATCCAGGCCGACCTCGATCACATCGTCCAGCCACGGCTTAGCACCGCTGTCCACCTTGATGCTGTCGTCGTACACGTGCACGGCGAGGTAGAGCGCCGCATCATCCCAGGCGGCTTGAAGCGTGGCGCTGGCGTCGAGGGGCGCTGGCACGTCGTACAGCACCCGCCACGCGCGGTCGGCGTTGAGCGTGTACGCCGGCACGCCGGCCCACTCTGCCAGGTTGCCGTCCACGGCCGGCGGCTGTCCGGCGCGATAAGCCGCGACCTCGGTGGTGCGGTAGCGGAACAGCGCCTCGCCGCCGGACGCGTAGGCCAGCCCGGTCGGGTCAAACCGCAGCCGGCTGCCGAGATTCGCGCCCTCGGCGCGCTGGGTCTCCCACGTAGCGCCGCCGTCCACGCTGACAAGGGACGGCCAGGCCGATCCCAGCGCCCAAACCCGCTCCCCATCCGCCGCATACAGGTCAGCCAGGCTCCAGCCGGGCAGCCACTGGCCGAAACCGCTGCTCTCCCATTGGGCGGTCCAACTCCCACCGCCGTTGGTCGTGTGCTGCACGGTGTACTCCCAGTCATAGCGGCCGCCCGCACCCGCGGAAATCCATTGGCTCAGGCCCCACCCGTTCTGCGGATCGCTGAAAGAGGTCGCCTCGCCCGGCCCGCCGCTCAGCCCTTGCCAGGTGAAGCCGCCGTCGGTCGTGCGCGCCAGGTAGCCGGCGCAGATCTCCGAGCTTGTCCCGGATTGGCAATCATGACCCGAGGCCCAACCGTGCGCGGCATCCAGGAAGGCGAGATGCCGGACGTCCTGGGGGATGGGCAGCGGCCCCAGCCGGCGCCAGGTGACGCCGCCATCGGTCGTGTGCTCGATGTACTTCCCGGCATCGCGCACCCACCCGTTCAGCGGGTCCACGAACTGAAGGTCGTCCAGGAGTGCGCTGCCGGTCGTCTGCACCTGCCAGGTCAGGCCGCCGTCGGTCGTGCGGCGCAGCGCCAGCGTGTCGCGGTCCCAGGCCCAACCGGTGTTCGCATCCACGAATCGGAAGCCGTCCACCGCGGCGAGGCCAGTGTCGGTCTCGGCCCAGGTCCCGCCGCCGTCGGTGGTGCGGCTCAGCTTTGCACCGGCTGCGCGCCAGCCCACCAGCGGGCTGAGGTACCACTCCGCCGGCCGCGCGGGCACGCTGAAGACACGCTGCCACGAGGCGCCGCCGTCGGTGGTGTGGAAGATGTCGCCGCCGGTCACGCCCCAGCCTTCGCTCGCCGTGCGGAAGCGGAGATGATCGGGGGGCGCGGCCGCGAGCGCGGTCCACCCCAGGCCGCCGTCGGTCGTGCGCCACAACGTTTCCCCGCGCACCATCCACGCCCGATCCGCGTCCTGCGCCTGCACCCACGTCACCGGTGCGCCGCCGGTGAGCTGAGCCGTCCACGACGCACCGCCATCGGTGCTACGCCAGAGGCTCGATCCGGTCGCGAGCCAGCCGTGCGTCGTCGAACCGAACGCAAGGTCGGCCGCGCCCGGCGCGCCGCCCAGGATCACGGTCTGCCAGGTCCCGCCCGCGTCGGTCGTCCGCCAGACGGTCGCCTGATCCGCGCTGCCGGCGCCCGCCACGTAGCCGGCCATCCAGCCATGATCCAGGTCGGCGAACTCGACATCGCTGAGCTCGGCACGCTGCCAGGAGACGCCTTGCCAGCCGGCCGTCCAGGTCGCGCCGCTGTCGGTGGAGCGGCGGTATTGACCGTTGACCGTGGTGTCGTAATAGCCGTTGGGGTGTCCGGCGCCGACGGCCCAGGCCCCCGCCGGGCCAGCAACAGCCAGGCCGCGGAGATCCTCCGCGCTGCCGGTGGGCGTCCAGGTTGCACCGCCGTCCGTGGAGCGCACGAGGGCCTGCTTCCCGATCGCATAGCCGTGGCTGGCGTCGCTGAAGACCACGCGGCGCAGGGCGCCCTGGGCGAAGACCGGCGCCCGATACCAGGTGGCGCCGCCGTCGGCCGTCGCCCAGACGCCCGTGCCCGCGGCCCAGCCGGTCCGGTCATCCAGGAAAAAGATGTCGTTCAACGAACCGCCGCCGGCCCATTCCCAGCGGCCCGGCTCGGTCAGGGGGTTTGCGACGTTCGCTCCCGCTGCGGCCAACGGTACGCGCTCGACCGGGGCGGGCTGTGATGCGTCGGCCGGCCGGCCGACAGCCAGGCCAGCGATCCCAAGCACGGCCAACAAGCTCAGGAAAAGCATTGGGCAGAGTTTCTTCATCATGCACCTCATTGCAGCAAGAACATAGCCGGAATGACCCGTGCGAACGGCAACGCCGCGGCAGAGACGTCATGAGAGAAGGCGGGGCCACAGGGACCGCCCGGCGCATCGAGTATAGCACAGTCAACCGTCCGCCAAAAGGCCGGCAAAACGAACGAAGCCAGGGCGCCGGGCCCGCCATTTCGGCTGCGGCCGCACCAGGTGTAAAATGGCGCCCGTCTATGACTGACCCGACCCAACCGCAGTCTCTCACACTCTCACGCATCGCCCGCGCCTGGTGGCCGCTGGCGGCCAGTTGGCTGCTGATGGGCGCGGAGTTGCCCGCGCTCAGCGCCATCGTCGCCCGCTTGCCCCACCCGGAGACCAACCTGGCCGCGTACGGCGGGGTGGTGTACCCCCTGGCTTTGATCGTCGAGTCGCCGGTCATCATGCTGCTCGCCGCGTCCACTGCGCTGAGCAAGGATTGGGCCTCGTACCGCAAGGTCTGGAATTACATGCAGGCCGCGGGCGCACTCCTCACCGCGCTGCACCTCCTGGTCGCGCTGACGCCGCTCTACTACGTCGTTGCGCGCAGCATCCTGGCCGTGCCGGAGCAGGTCATCGAGCCGGCGCGCCTTGGCCTGATCCTGATGCTGCCCTGGACCTGGGCTATTTCGTACCGCCGCTTCAACCAGGGCGTGCTGATCCGGTTCGGCTACTCCAAATCGGTGGGCGTGGGCACGGTGATCCGGCTCACCGCGAATCTCACGGTGCTGCTGATCGGGCTCGCCGTGCGGACGGTCCCGGGCGTCGCGGTGGCATCGGCGGGGATGGCGGCCGCGGTGCTCAGCGAGGCGCTCTACGTGGGCATCCGCGTGCGGCCGGTGCTGAGGCATGATCTGACCGCGCAGCCGGCCGTCGAGCCGCCGCTGACCTACGCCGCGTTCTTCGCGTTCTACATCCCGCTGGTGCTGACCTCGCTGCTGAACCTGCTGGCCAATCCGATCGGCAGCGCCGCGCTGAGCCGCATGCCGCAGGCGCTCACCTCGCTGGCCGTGTGGCCGGTCGTCTCCGGCCTGGTCTTCATGTCGCGCGGGCTGGGCATCGCGTTCAACGAGGTGGTAGTGGCGCTGCTGGATGAGCCGGGCGCCCGCGCAGCGCTGCGCCGTTTCACCTGGCTGCTCTGCCTGGGCACGACCGCGGGGCTGGCGCTGTTGGCCGCGACGCCGCTGAGCCGGCTGTGGTTCGAGGGCTTGTCGGCGCTGCCGGCCGATCTTGCTGCGATGGCGCGGCTGGGCCTGTGGGTGGCGCTGCCCCTGCCCGCGCTGACCGCGCTGCAAAGCTGGTATCAGGGCTCGCTGCTGCACGGCCGGCGCACGCGCGGGATCACCGAGTCGGTGGTGCTGTACCTGGCGGTGGATGTGGCCGTGTTATTCGGGGGCGTGACCTGGGGCGGCCTCGGCGGCCTCTATGTGGGCCTGGCGGGCATGGCGGCAGCCACGTTGGCGCAGACGGGGTGGCTGGCGTGGCGGGCGCGGCGGGCGTTCGGGGGGTGAGCGCGCCGCGGATCCGGCCTGCTTAGGTGTTCAGAAACTTCAGTCACCGGGCGCTTTGTGGTAAGATAGCCCCGTCTACCGTACGTCGCAGCATTCCATCAAAGAAGAGGAGTCTCCATGGCCGACCAACCCTTCCCCTGGCGCAAGACCTTCATCCTCGGTTTCGGATTCTTTGGCATCAGCATTGTCTGGCCCTTGTTCAACAGCCTGATCCCGCCCATGCTGCAGGACCTCGGGCTGACCGCCACGGTCATCGGGTTCATCATGACGTGGGACAACATAATTAACATGTTCCTGCAACCTTACGTTGGCAGCCGATCTGATCGCACGCACACCCGGTTTGGCCGGCGTAAGCCGTGGCTGATGCTCGGCGCGCCGCTGGCCGCGGTCTTCTTCATCGTGGTACCGTTTGTCCGCCAGAATTTCGTGCTCATCGCGCTGGCGATCCTTGGCACCAACCTGGCGATGGCGCTCTTCCGGTCGCCCACGATCGCTTACCTGGGCGATCTCTTCCAGCCAAATGAGCGCAGCAAGGCCAACGGCGTGATCAACCTGATGGGCGGCGTCGGCGGGGCTATCGCCCTGTTTGCCGGCGGCGCGCTCTATAAAATCGGGGTTCCAGTGCCGTTCATCTTCGGCGCTGCGATCCTGCTGATCGCCATCGCCATTGTGCTGTGGCAGGTGAAGGAACCCCACCTGGACGATCAGCCGGCCGCCGAGACTGAACCCGACCCCGGCCTGTGGGCCAACGTCAAGCAGGTCGCCACGGATCGCGATCGCAGCGGCTTGTTCCTGCTCGGGGCAATTTTCGCCTGGTTCGTGGGGTGGAATGCCACGGAAGCGTTCTTCACGCTCTACGCGCGCAACGTACTTGGCGTCAAGGTGTCCACGGGCACGCAGATGTTGACCGCGTTCGCGGCCGCGTTGATCATCTTCGCGATCCCCAGCGGGCTGCTCGCCACCCGGATCGGCCGCAAGCCGACGATCATCGCCGGGCTGTGCGGCATGACGATCGGCAGCCTGGTGGCGCTGCAGGTTCAGAACACCACGGTGCTGCTGGTGGTCCTGGCCTTAATGGGCGGTTTTTGGGCGCTGGTCAACATCAACTCGCTGCCGATGGTCTACGACCTGGCCGGGAAGCGCAGCATCGGCGCGTATACCGGGCTGTACTACTTCGCCTCATCGCTGGCCGCGATCACCGGCCCCATCGCCGCCGGCCGGTTGATTGACTGGACGAGCTACCGGGCGATCTGGCCGCTCACGACGGTCTTCATGGTGCTGGCCATCTTCTTCCTTAGCCAGGTGCGGGCAAAACCGAAGCAATAACTCCGTCCCGGCATGACACCAGCGAAGAATCAGCCGCCGCGCGCCGAGATCCTTCGCTGGTCTCAGGTTAGTTTCTGTCATGCTGAGCGGGTGGACGGCCCAAGGTTCAGTGCGGCGAATGAGCAGCGAAGCATCTCGGCCAGCCCCACGAGATTCTTCGCTGAGGTCTCGCCGCAACTGGTGTTGAGCGGTTAACCCGCTCAGAATGACAGAAATCGGTTTATCAAGCTACTCAGGATGACAGGGACGAGTTTTCGTGCTCTTGTCAAGCCCTGACTCATAACATCTCATCCCGCGCCACCAAATCCTCGTAGCTCTCCCGCCGCTGGATCAGCCGGCTGCGGCCCTCCCGCACCAGCACGGCCGCGGGCCGGCGGGCCAGGTTGTAGTTGCTCGCCATAGACAGCGTGTACGCGCCCGCCATGGGGATCGCCAACAGGTCGCCCGCCTCCGGCCGCGGCAGTGCGATGTCCCGAATCAGCACGTCCCCCGATTCGCAGAATTTGCCCGCGAGGGTGATGGCGGACGCGGGACGGTGGCGCTCGGCCTGGCCCGGCTCGCCACCCGCCATCTGCGCCGTGTACTTTGCCCCGTACAGCGCCGGCCGTATGTTGTCGGCCATGCCGCCGTCCACCGAGACGTAGGTGCGCACGCCAGGGATCTCCTTGATCGCGCCGACAGTGTAAAGCGCCACCCCCGCCCGGGCCACGAGCGAGCGTCCCGGCTCCAGCACCAGGTGCGGCAGATCGAGACCGTGCGCCGCGCACGCCGTGACCACCGCGGCGCTGAGTGCGGCGACGTAGGGCCCCACCGGCGCCTCGGGATCCTCTTCGGTCATCGGCACACCCCAGCCGCCACCGGGGCTCAGCTCGCACAACACAAAACCGTGACGATCGTGCATCTCCGCGGCGAAAGCGATGAGCACCGCGGCCGCGTCCGCCAGCGCCTCCGGCTCGTAGATCTGCGAGCCGATGTGGCAGTGCAGCCCGACCAGCGCCAGGCCCGGCGTCTGCATCACCTGGCCGACCGCCCGCTCCGCATCGCCGGTGGCGATTGGGAAGCCAAACTTGGTGTCCAGGTGTCCAGTCTGGATGTGGGCATGGGTGTGCGCAGCGATGCCAGGCGAGAGGCGGAGCCAGACGGTGATTGGGGCCGAGGTCCCGGCCGGCGTAGGCCGACCTTGCAGCGGTTGCCGCAATTTCAATCGCTGGGACATCTCCATGTCGGTTGAGCATAGCTCCGCCAGGAGGTCCAGCTCATGGAAGTTGTCCACCACGATGCGGCCGATGCCGGCGGCAAGCGCCTCGGCCAGTTCCTCCCGCGATTTGTTGTTGCCGTGGAAGTGGATGCGCTGCGCAGGAAAGCCGGCGCGTAGCGCAACGTAAAGCTCGCCGCCGGAGACGACGTCCAGGTCGAGACCCTCCTGGTCAAAGATCTGTGCGATGGCCGTGCACAGGTACGCCTTCGACGCGTACGCGGCCTGGGCCGAGCCAGGGTAACAGCGCGCCAGCACCTCCTGATACGTGCGAGCGCCGGTGCGGAGTGTCTCTTCGTCGAAGACGTAAAGCGGCGTGCCGTACGCGCCAGCCAGCACCGCAGCAGAGCAGCCGCCCAGCCACAATGCGCCGGCCGCGTCCTGGGTCGCGGTCGCGGGCCAAAGTGCATGCATTTGTTTTCCTCCGGGGATGAGAGTTTGCGTTTCTCAATCTGCGCCGCAGTATATGCGGTGAGCAGGGCAGCGTCAAAAGCCCCCCGCCAGCGTTCCGCCTTTCTCGACAGACCCAACGGGCGCGCTCGATCGGCGCTCCATTTGACGCCGCACCGGCCTGAGCATACAATCGCAACTAAGTTGCATTTGTAACCAACGGAGGGAACTCATGCCCGCGCAAACCCCACTGCACGACACCCTGCACGAAGCCGGCCTGCGCTTGACCGGCCAACGGCGGCTGCTGCTCGAAGTGCTTCAGGAGCACGGCGGCCACCTGGACGCGCATGAAGTCTATCGTCTGGCTCGCGAGCGCGATCCACATTTGAACCTGTCCACCGTCTACCGCACACTCGGCCTGTTGCGCGATCTGGGCCTGGTGGATGAGCAGCACCTGGGCGAGGACCACCACCACTACGAGCTGAAGACACCGGCGACGCACTATCACCTGGTGTGCAACGTCTGCGGTGCAGTGGTAGAGTTCACCAGCCCGCTCATCCAGGATCTTGAAACGTCTGTCGGGCACGAATATGATTATGTCATCTCAGACGCCCAAGTCAATCTGCTGGGCGTGTGCGCCGCGTGTCGCGCCGCGGCGGCCGCGGAACCGAGCCTCGCGCGGCCGCAGCCCCGGGTCAAGCCGGCGGATGGCGTGATAGACCGTCTGCGTCGGTCTCTGCGTCCGGCTGAAGATGAAAATGACGATGCGCCGGCCGCCGATGCCCCGGCGTCATTGCGCGGGCTGGCGACCGGCGCCTCCGCTCAGGTGGCTGCTCTGACGGGCGGACACGCCCTGGTCGCGCGGCTCGCTGCGCTGGGACTGACGCCGGGCGTCGGCCTCGAGGTTGTGCAGAATCCCGGCCACGGCCCGGTGATCGTGCTGGTGCGCGATACGCGACTGGTCTTGGGCCGGCGGGAAGCCGGCTATGTGCTCGTCGCCCCGGCAGAGGCAGGCGATGTCAGCTAACCCCAACCAAGACCGGCCGCTCACGGTGGCGTTGGTCGGCCAGCCCAACGTCGGCAAGTCGGCCATCTTCAACCTGCTCACCGGGCTGTCGCAGCACGTGGCGAACTGGCCGGGCAAAACCAGCGAACCGCGCGTGGGCGAGTATCCGTGCGACGGCACGATGCTGCGCGTGGTGGACTTGCCCGGCATCTACAGCCTCACCGCCAACTCGGCGGAGGAGCGCATCACCCGGGACTACATCATTCACGAACGCCCCGACGTGGTGGCCGTGATCGTTGACGCCGCGGCGCTGGAACGCAACCTGTACCTGCTGGCCGAGCTGTTGCACCTGCCGGCGCCGGCCGTGGTGGGTCTGAACCTGATGGACATGGCGGAGCAGCAAGGGCTCCAGATCGAGCCGCATGTGCTGGCAGCCGCGCTGAGGCTGCCGGTCGTGCCGATGGTGGCAGCCAGGAACCAGGGGGTGCACGAGCTGATGGTGGAAGCGGCCCACATGGCGCGGCATCCGGAGACCTTCGCGCCGCGGCGGCCCGAAATCCGGGCGGATCACGCCGCGGTGCTGGCAGAGGTCAGCCGCCTGATTGCCGGTCGCGTCCCGGAGCCGTATCCCGTGGACTGGATCGGCTTGAAGCTGCTCGAGGGGGACGCCGAGATCACGGAGCTCATGCGGCCGCGGCTGGGCGAGCGCTGGGAGCCGCTACACACCATCCTGATGCAGCATGAAGATGCGGTGCTGGCTGTGGCAGGCGGTCGCTACGAGTGGATCGCACGGATGGTGCGGGCGGCGGTCACCCGGCCCCGCGCCGGCCAGGTGACGCTCACCGACCGAATTGACCGGCTGGCGACGCAGCCCGTGATCGGCCTGCTGATCCTGGCCGCGATGCTCGGCATGATCTTTGCGTTAACCTATGCGATCGGCACACCCCTGCAGGCCTTCCTGGACACCCATCTGGTGCACACAAGCGCCGCGTGGGCGCGCAGTGCGCTGGCTGCAGCGCCGCCCTGGGTGGGCAGCCTGATAGCCGATGGGATCATCTCCGGCGTCGGGCTGGTGCTCACCTTCTTGCCGATCCTGCTCGTCTTTTTCGCGGCGTTGGGCGTGCTGGAAGATGTGGGCTACATCGCCCGGGCGGCCTACATCACCGACCGCTTCATGCACCTGATGGGTTTGCACGGCAAGAGCTTCCTGCCGCTGTTCCTCGGCTTCGGCTGCAACGTCCCGGCGGTGATGGCGAGCCGCACCATTGATTCGACCCGGGCCCGGCTGCTGACGATCCTGCTGGCGCCCTTCGTACCGTGCCCGGCGCGCATGAGCGTGGTAGCCATCCTGGCGCCGATCTTCTTCGCCGCGAACGCGCCCTGGGTGGCGCTGGGACTGATGGCGCTGGCGCTGATCGTGCTGGCGCTGGTGGGGCTGCTGCTCCACGAGCTCTTCCTGGGCGGCGAGCATGTGGCATTCATCATGGAGCTGCCGCTCTACCACCCGCCCGACGGTCGCGCCATCCTGCGCTCGATCCGGGAACGGTTGATTGACTTTTTGCGCGTCGCGGGCAGCATCATCCTGATCGTCTCAGTCTTGCTGTGGGCGCTGCTCAACCTGCCGACCGGACAGGTCGAGACCAGCTACCTGGCAACCTTCGGCCGGCTGCTGGCCCCTGTGGGCAAACTGATGGGTCTAAACTGGCAGATGATGGTGGCGCTGGTCACCAGCTTCGTGCGCAAGGAGAACGTGATCGCTACGTTGGGCGTGCTGTACGGCGCCAGCCACACGGGGGGCGGGCTGGCCGCGACCCTGGCCGGTGTGTTGACGCCGGCCGCCGCGCTCGCGTTCATGGCGGTGCAGATGCTCTTCGTTCCGTGCGTGGCGACGGTCGCCGCAATCCGCCAGGAGACGCGGAGCTGGAGCTGGACCGCCCTGAGCATTGCGCTTCCACTGCTCATCTCGGTGGCGCTGGGGACGGCGATCTACCATACCGCAGTCTGGTTGGGTTGGTGAGACGCGGGTTCGAGGGGCGCGGCGTCACGTTGCGCCCGCCAACGTGCGGAGCCGCGCCAGCGCCCGGCTGCGCAGGACGTAGACGTGACGCACAGGGAGGCCAAGCGCCGCGGCAATCTCGGCGGCCGACCAGCCTTCGAGATACCAAAGCCGGACGATCCGCACCTCTCGCCCTGCCAGGCGTCCAAGCGCCCAGTGAACGTCTTCACGGCGAATTTCCTGCTCAAGCCATGCCTCCATGTCATGCGTGGAGACAAGATCGCCGTAAGTAGCGCCAGTAGACTCAAACGGCTCGTCGAGCGAGGCCTCGATCCACCGGCGGCCGGCTGCGCGTCCGCGGCCGCCGGCGTAGAGCCGGTTCACGAGGCCGCGCGCCAGCCATCGGTCAAACGGCACATCGAAAGGGAACGGATGCCTTTGCAGCCATTCCCAAAGATCGGCGCACGTTGTGGCGGCCAGATCACAGGCCGCATCGGCGGCCCATCCGCCTCGCCCCAGGGGCGCGAGGCGCCGATAGGCCTGGTGCTCCAGGCGTTCGGCGATCGCAGTCCAGGTCGCGGCATCACCCCTGCGGAACGCCTCCACCCGTTCACCGTCGGCCCATTGCCCCCGCAAGATCTGCGCAGCGTAATCCGCCAGCGCCAGGCCAGGCGAGGCGTCCTGCACGCGGGCCAACCGCCCGCTTGCGATGCTATGCGCCAAAAGCGAAACCGTCTGCTCCAACCAGTGTTCAGCGTCCCGGCCCGGGTCCAGCTCCGGCCGGCTTGGCGCAAGCTGCTGCAGCGCGGTGTTCGCCGCGGCGCGCAATGCGGGCAGCGCAAAATCTGCCGCGGGGTGACGCACCAGAATGGGGGAATCTGTATGCATATCTCACCTCAGTGATCGTGCTTGAGGCAGGATTCCGAGTATTGCCGCGTTTCTGTTACAATGTGCCTCCTACGATAGAAAGTAACATGAATCACCTACTTGTGACCTACAGCCTGACTCCAGGCTAGCTATAACAAGACTCCATCGTGCACAGGAGAAGCGAGGCATGGCACACGCGGCTGCGCCCGAGAGATTCCAAACGGCTGTCCACAGCGCACTCCAAAACTGGCACAAGACCCCTGACGCAGGTAACGCGCTGGAGCGTTCAATGCTGGTGCAGGAGGCGTTAGCGCAGGGCAGCGCCAATTTGCGCCAGACCACCAACCGGGTGCTCCAACACGGCCTCGATCTGCTGGCCGCTGAGCATCCGGCCGATGCGCGCCTGCTCGAAGCGCGCTTCCGCGATGAAAAGTCCGCCTTTGCAATGGCAAGAGAGCTGAACATCGCCGAATCCACCTTGTATAACCATCAACGCCGCGCCGTGAGCCATCTGGCCGAGATCCTGTGGGGGCAGGAACAGCCTGCTGCCGCCGCCCGCCGCGACCGGCTGAGCGTGCGTTTGCCGCCCGCTGCCTACACCGAGCTGGTCGGCGTTGAGGCACACATTGAGCATCTTTCCCGCATCCTGACCGCGCCGGAAGCGCCCTGGCTGGTCGCCATCGAGGGGTTGGGCGGTCTGGGCAAAACCACCCTGGCCCACGCGACCGTCCGCCATCTAGCGGGCGTCACGGGCGCTTTCGCCGACTACGCCTGGGTCAGCGCACAGCAGCAAACGCTGGTTCTGGGGAGCGGCATCCGGCCGCTGGGGGAGCCGGCGCTTACCACTGAAAACTTAATCGGCAGCCTGGCGACACAGCTCCTGACAGATGACGGTGGGCCTGTGCCGGCCACGCCCGAGCGCGCCCTGGCGGCGCTGGTGGCCCGGCTCCACCGCGTCCCCAGCCTGATTGTGGTGGACAACCTGGAAACCGTCGCCGATGTGGAAACCCTGCTGCCCACCCTGGCGCGGCTCGTCGAGCCGACCAAGTTTCTGCTCACCTCGCGCCAGACCGTGGCGCGGGCCGCGGAGGCGCATCACTTCGCCATCCCGGAGCTGCCGGAGAACGCGGCGCTGCGTCTCATCCGCAATGAAGCCCAGCTCCGCGGCTTGCAGCATGTGGCGAACGCCACCGATGCAGAGCTCCAACCGCTCTACGCGGCCGTCGGCGGCAATCCGCTGGCGCTCCGCCTAGTGACGGGGCAGTGTTCCCTGCTCACGTTGGCGCAAATCATCGCTAACCTGCGTGAAGCGCGTGGCAAACAGGTTGAGGCGCTCTATCGTTTCATCTATTGGGAGGATTGGCGGCTGCTCTCCGAGGATGGCCGCAACACGCTGCTGCTCATGCCGCTCTTTGCGCAAGGCGGCGCCGATCTGGCCACGATCGGCCGCGTCAGCGAGCTGTCCGAAGAACGGCTGTTGGACGCACTGGGGGAGTTGGAACGCCTATCGCTGGTGAGCATTGACGGCGACCTGCACAGCCGCCGCTACAGCATCCATCGCCTCACGGAGAGCTTCTTGTTGAAGGAGGTTCTCAAATGGCAGTTTGCCGGGGAAGGATAAATACCGGGGCTTCTTCGATCACGGGAACCGGCAAAAACGAAATGTGACAAGCGCCGGTCAACTCGGAGTTGACCGGCGCTTGCGCGTTATCCTACCGCACCGACTCTACTGACGCACGGACCACTTGCGCATCAGCGTCGTATCAGCGGCAGGTAGGCCTTCGCCCGGCTGCCGGGGTCGTTGCCGGCGCTGCCCACCACCAGCCTGACGGGCACCGTGACGATCTGGTCAGGCTGCCCCGCCCCGCCCGATGCGGTGATCGTCAGGGTGGTCGTGCGGACCGTGCCGCCGGCCAGGCCGGTCGGGTCGGCCGTCAGGGCCACCACCGCCGGCGCGGTCCCGCTGGCCGGGGTCACGCTCAGCCACGACGCGTTGCCGCCGACGGTGTAGGTCAGGACGCCGTCGCCCGTGTTGCTGATGCTCAGGGCGGCGGTCTGAAGCTGCGTGGTCCCGACCGCGACCTGCCAGCCGATCTGCTGCGGGCCGACCGACAGGGTGGGTCCGGGCAGGCTCAGATCGTCGTCCACCGTCACGGTGACGCTGGCGCTGGCGGAAAGGCCGGCGGTATTGGTGGCCATCAAAGTGATGCGGACGGTCCCCACCGGCAGGTCGGTCAGCGCCAGGAAGGGGCCGCTGCCCAAAGTCCCCCGCTCGTCCGACCAGACCAGAGCCGCATCGGCCACCGCACCGTCCTGCAGGTCCCTGGCTTCGCTGGTCAGGTTGACGAGCTGGCCGTAGTGCACGTGTGTGCCGTCGGCCGGCGAAAGGATCTGCACTTGCGGCGGCTTGGTCGCCATCACAAAGGGTGCGCTGTCGGCCTGTGCGCTCTGCGAGCCGTCGTTGGCCACCACGCGCAGCACAGCCTGGCCGCTGCCCCCCAGCAGCGACGTATCCACCGGCACGCTCGTGGACTCGAAATTCAGGTGGAACGGCAGGAAGGTGGCGCCGCTATCCCGGCTGTAGAGCACGTCGAAGTGCAGCGGGTCGCCGTCGGCATCGCTGGCGGTCCAGGCCAGGGTGACCACGCCGCTGACCGGGTTGGCCGCGCCTTGCAGCGCCACGTTGGAGACCACGGGCGGATGCGGGCTGAGCGCAGCAGTGCTCAAGGTCCGCCCCGAGCTGTTCACGAGCCGGACGCGGGACGTGCCGACCATGAAGGGCACCACCTGATTGAAGTTGAGCTGCCCCGGCACACCGTCCGCCGGGTAAGGCGTGAAGGCGTGTTCGGCCAGCACTGCGCCCCCCGATCCGAGTAGTTGCAGACGGTAGGAACCGGGCGTGAGCGCTGGGATGTGCGCCACACCGCTCAGCCGGCGCACGTAGCTGATGTTGCCCTTGTCCGCGTCGGAGAAGATGAGCCCATACACTTGCAGCCAGTCGCCAGCCCGGGGTGCGGTCATCTCGCGCGCATTGCTGCTGGCCGCGACGGTCCTCGCGCCCAGGATGTCGGTCGCGCAGTTGCCGGAGTTGTGGCCCGTAGTCAGGTAGCTGTAAATGCACTCATAGTTGAGATCGCTGATCCACTGGTAGTCGCAGTAGGTCATCAGGTCGCGCCAGATGCTATCCGCGTAGACGGCCCTCGGGATGCCGAGCGCAGCATCGCCCCCATCGAAGCCCTCCACGGTGCCATCGCCGGGACCGATCCGGCCGCCGGCGTAGGGGAACTTCAGGTCCGGGCCCGCCTCGTCGCCCCTGCAGAGCACATGGCCGCGGCCCACGGTGTGGCCGACCTCGTGGCCCGCGTACCAGTCGCCGTACGAGCCATCGGTGTCCCAGCCGGACGTCGGCCCGGTCGGCCCGCTGGAGATGCCGGGGCCGTCCGCCTGCCCGCGCGGGAACTTCAGGCCATCGGAGATCATGCCGTACATGAAGACGCTTTCGGGAATGCCGTACTGGACGCGCAGGGCGCCAAGCTGGCCGTTAGTATAGTAGCTGGCGCAGTACTCCAGCAGATCCGCTTGGCCCTTGGCAGTGTAGTTGTCGTAGCAGTACTGCGACGTCCGGTTGACATGGCCGCCCAGGGCCGAGTCGAAGATCCACATCGTGTCGGCGCGAAGCCCTTGCCCCGGATCGCTGCGGCCGCCAGGGGTGCTCGCGACCGGGTAGACGCGGCGGACCCACGAGAGCGCCTGGTCGAGGTCCTTGTCCGCGCGCGGCCAGTATTCCACGCCATTCCACGCATAGCCGAAGGCGACGAACACCGTCTCGAGGCGTGGCGACGGCCGCACGATCCACAGCCCGCTCGTGGAGTTGTCGCTATAGCTGTTTTCGACCGGCGAGTGGTAGGGGTTCAGGTCCGCCCGCAAGATCAGCGCGCCGGTGACCCAGTCCAACGGCAGCTCAAACAGGAAGCTGTCGTTGAGGTTGAGACGGTCTGGGGCAGTCTTCACCGTAATCGTCTTATTCGGATTGATAGGTTCCAGCGGCCCGGCGATGACTTCGCTCGACCAGCCAAGGCGATACAGGTGCGCCGTGACGCCTGGCTCATCCCAGTTGCCCTCCGACTGGACGAAGACGCGCACAAAGGTGCGCCGGCCCTCGATCGGCTGAAGGGTGTTATTCTTCGTCTGCACCCCCTGGGTCAACGACCAGCCGGTGACGCGCAGGTTGGTGGCCAGCGGGAAGTCGGAGGCTTTGGAGGCCGAAATCAATTTCTTCGAGTACTGCCAGTAGATGGTCTTCCCGACGAGATCCAGGTGGGTGGCCGCATGGACGCCGCCGCTGCCGGCCTTGTAGAGCGGCACCGAGTCTCCGCCGAAGCGCGCGCTGCGGACCACGGTGTCACTGCGAACCGGCGTCGGTCGTTCCTCAAGGAGGAAGATCGCGTCGCCGTCGCTGACGAGGTCGTAGATTTCGGCATCGCCAAACTCGCTGGTGTAAATGGCTGCACTGGTGGAGCCATCCACATTGTTGAAACGGACCACGCGCGGGCCTTGGGCGATGAACACGAACTTGGTCACGCAGCCGCCGGCCGCGCAGGGCCGCTCCCCCTCGGGCCGGTAGCCGGTGACGCCCGTCGCAATGGTCTCCAGGGCGCCGGTGGCCAGGTTATAGCGTTGCAGGTCGGTCCCGCGCAACCAGTAGAGGAACTCGCCATCTGCTGACAGGCTGCGGGCGCCGCCCGCGACCGTGCGCAGCAGCGCCGATGCGCCGCCGGCCTTGCGCACGCGGTAGATGGAGGACGCGCTGCCGAGAACGTTGGCGTACAGGTTCGCACCGTCCTGGGCCAGCTCCGCACTGCCCCTCACCGCGGTATTGAGCAAGCCTGGAGAATCGCCCGGGTTGGCGTTGACGGAGAGCCGCATCAGGCCGGCCGCGCCGACCCAGTAGACGTAGAGCTCATCCGCGACCAGGTTGGAGAGGATCTCGCCGGTCCCGGCGCAGGCACGCGTTTCGCGGCGAAGCGAGCGCACCGGGCTGCCGTAGGTCGCCACCCGGCCGATCGTCTCGAACCCCTCCCGGTCCGGGCCGGCTGCCCCGTCGGCCGCGGCCGCGCAGATGGGCAGCGTGTGGTAGAAGATCTTGGGTTCGGCCACCGCGTAGCTGACCACGCCATCGGAAACAAGGTTCTGCGGCGGTTCGACGACCAGGGTGATCGCCTCGGCGCGGTTGTTGGCCGGTATAGGGTCGGGCTCGTTGGCGGTCACGCTCACCGTGTTAGTGATGCGTCCCATGCCTTCCGGCGCGGTGACGACAATCGTTGCTTTGGCCTGGTGTCCGCCAGGTCGCCCAGCGCGCAGGTGACCACCCCGCGCGCTTGCGTGCAGCCCGGCGACGCCGAAACGAACGTGACGCGCGCAGGAAGCTGATCCGCCAACTGCACGCCCGTTGCGCCGCTGCGCGAGTTGTTGGTCACCGTAATGGTGTACGTCAGCGTGCTGCTCACTTCCACTGGATCGGGCGCATCGGCCTTGCTCACCGATAGATCGGCCCCGGTTGCAGGTCCTGTCGGCGACGCGGTCGGTGTGGCGGTACGCGTTGGGGTCGGCGCCTGCCGGGTGGCCGTGAGGGTGGGCGTGGAGGTTGCCGTCGGTGTGCGCGTGGGCGCGGGTGTCGGCGTGTATGTGGGCGTCGAGGTAGGTATGGAGTATGTCACCGTCAGACGGGGTGGCTTCTCGCCGTACTCCCGGCTGTAGAAACTGCGCCGGACAGAATCGGTCCCGCTCTCCGGCACGCGCAGCTCCAGCCCGTAGTTCGGACCCGCCTGCCACGCCCCGGCCAAACCTGTCACAGTCCAGGTGCAATCACCGGCTGTCGTACCCACCGAACTGTTGGCGGACACCAGGGTCGCGACGGTCGGCGGGCGATTCCAGGTCACCTTGTCTTCGGTCCAGCTCGACGTCACCCGGTAAACGCTCACGGTGACTCCCTTCGATAGACCCGGGCCGCTGCCGGAGGAGAGATAGAGCGTGAGGGTCGCGTTATCAATCGTGACCCCGGCCGGGATCTGGCTGGCCAGGTCGAATTTGATCAGGTTCCGCTCAGCCACCGGCTCCACGCCGCCCCAGTACGTTTCCAGCGACGTCGCCGAACCGAAGTTGGTGTCGGGCTGACCGCTCTTAATCGACGCGTCGGCGATGGCGTTCAGCGTAACGGTTGTAGCACCGGGCGACGCAGGATAAACTGCGGCCTCATGTGCATCGGCCAGCACAGCCGGCGGCCCGGACCACCAGCCCGACGACGCGATGGCAAGAGCAATGAGGAGAATAACGAATCGCGAACAGAGAGACCGCTGGCGCATCATCGGAGACCTCCTTGTCAAGGCTCATGAACTGACGACAGAAACACAACTTGCTGTATGAAGTGTTCGGCGCCCGCTGACGGGAGGCGTCGCGCAAGAAGTACCCTGCAGGACAGATGAAGCGTCGTCCAGCCGTCCTGGACGGGCGTGAGATAGCCGTCCAGGACCTTGACTCTGCGCAGATCAACCGACAACCCGGATACCCGGTTCAGCTTGCAGCCCCGCGTTGCTGGATCAGTGCGCACTTCCCGTAGGCGAGGCAGGATCGGATGCCTCCCTAATCTCCCTGGCCGATGCTGCCTTCCAGGGTGTAGGTGCCGCCGCTCATCGCGCCACCCGAACCGCCGGCCAGGTTCCAGCATGTGACCAACATTTGAAAAGTAACCGATGTGGAGCGATCAGGTAGCTGAATTCATTTTGGGCCCCGTAGACGCTACCAGGCTGCAGATGGGGATAGTTGTAACGTGACGGCTTCACAGGTTGCCTACCTCCTTGGGGCCGGGATCCTACAGAGGCCGCATTGGCGGCCGCCGATGGAGCGTTCACCTCGACGGCCGCCAGCTTTGCGGTTCCTCCCGTCTCCCGATCGGAGTGGAAGGTTACTTCTTATACTTCTTATCCACCACGTGCAGGATTTCGAGGAACTCCACGGCACGGCTCGGCGTGAGCTTGGTCTCCGGGTAGCGAGCCGTGACCAGAATTAGGACCACGTCGCCAGGCTTTGCCGCGGCGGGCAGCTCACCGGCCAGGATGAACGGCGTAGGTCCTTCGGCCACCGGAGTGATGCGCCAACGCGCGGGCAGCGGCGGCTCTGGCTGAGGATTCAGCTCAACGAGCTGGCCGCGCGTCTCGAGCTTGAAGTGCGTCTTCGCCACCGGCAACGTCGGACGCAGCGACTTCATCAGATAGACCGGCATAGCTGCCGCAGCTCCACTCTCCGCCAGGATCTTCTGCGCCTGCCGCACAGCCTCGTTTGCCAGCCATTCGCGATTGACATGGTACGGCTGCACTTCGAGGTCTATCGGCTGTGGCGCCACCTCGCCTTCCATCTGCAGGGCGAGACTCAACGTCCAGGGCGTGCCCACGACGATGATGCGGCTCTCGGTGTTGCGCCATGCGGAGCAGCTATGGCCCGCATTGGCCAACGGATCCGGCACCTGGCTGGACGTTAAGGCATCAGGGCAGGTGCCTGCCAGAGAGTTATAGATGCTGATCACCGCACAGTTGTGCTGGCCGCGCGGACCGCTGCGGAAGGGCTTCGTGGAATGCACCACGGCCGATGAGCATGGCGGCACGTCCAACATCGTAGTGCTGAGCAGAATGCCGAGCGCCGAATTGCCGCCAGGAAACTCCCAGAACCGCACGACGGTGTTATCGGCGGGGGTGGGGGAGGCGTTGTATACCCGGGCTGCCAGGTCATAGTCGGTGTTGGGGCGCAGGACCGTGTCCCACGGCATACCAGGTGCGCCGCCCAACGGCACGGGGAGATGGGTGACAGGATCGAAGAGAATGACGTCCGGGCTCTGATAGCCGCCGTGGACGTACGGGTCCGGCGCAATCCAAGAGCTGCCGAGAACTGGCCGTACCGTGATGTCAACCTCGCCAACGTCATGGCCGCTCACCAAGCCGGTCACATGGAAGACGTGGGCCTGCGTCGCTGAGGATGGGATCGTCACCTGGAGGTTGATCACATAGAAGCCTCCCGCCGCGAGATTCAGCTTGTAGGCCGTTGGGTTACTGCCCGCTGGGGTGGTGACAGCCGGCGCGACGAACTGCGGCTGCCAGGATTGCGCCGCCGGCACCGCTCCGCCCGACTCCAAACGTTCGACAAGCGTAAGGATCATCACCTCAGGCGCAGGATTCGGGTTGGAGACAAGGAACGAGTAGGCCGACGTCGCGCCTGTCGGCAGTGAGGCGATGTCGGTGTTCTGTGACAGGATCGCGCCGTTGGGCATGATCTGCGCCGACAGACAGCCGTGACCTCCCGGCGGTGTGTGGAACTGGAAGCTGACGGTTGCCAGGCCGGGCCCTCCCGGCCCCGCGGGTGGCACGTCAACCGCCGCGGGCTGGACGATGCCACTGGCGCCGCCCGGCACCCCGATCCCGAACGCGCTGTGCTGCACATAAATCTGGACGTGATGCGCGATGGCCGCGGCATCGTTCTGGACGACGAAGTAGACGGTGTAATCCGCGTCGGGCCACAGCGCCGACGCGCTCGCCGCGTTTCCGAGCGAATCAACGAAGGTCATCTGGTGGTTGTGGGTGAAGAAACTGAGTGTCATTTTGGTCGTCTCCTTTCCCGTGAAAGAATAGGTTGTGACACAGGGCCAACTGGCCGATCGCTGTAATACATAGCCTCCGATCCTCCTGTCCCCCCTTCCGGCTATGGCAGCTCCCACACCTTGAACGAGCTGACAATGGCGTGACCGTCTTCCAGGGCCACCGGACCGGCTACCCCTTCCGTATAGGCATCATCGCTGACACTTGCCACCTGCTGTCCGTTCGCCAACAACGTCAAACGCGTTCCTTGGGCGATCACTTGCAGCAGATTCGTCGCCTGGCCTTGCTTGATCGCGGCCGAGTCTGTCCAGGGGATCAGGACCCGGATCGCACCCGGTGACCAGGTAATCAGTTGAAACTCACCGCTCGGGTGAACCATGAAGATATAGAAGCTTCTCTGATCTCCATTTCCCCTGAACACGACGCCATAGGCCCCGAACGGCTGGTCGGCCGGTCGTTGGCCCACCTTCACCTGGACGTCACGCTGAGTGGTTGGGCCGTTGGCAGTTCCTTTGACGACCGTCAGGTGAACTTCATCGTTGGCCTTGTATACAGCCACACGTGAAACCAGATCGTTGTTGTCGTCCACTGGCTTGCCGTTGACAGCCGTGATTGCATCGCCCTGGTTCAGCCCGGCCGCGGCGGCGGGGCCGCCGGCAACAACTGATCCGAGCAAAGCGCCCTGGGTGCCGGTGATACCTTCACTCGCCGCAATATCCGGCGTCAACATTTCAAAGTCAACACCCAGATAGGGCTCGTTTTCGCCGCTCAGCCTCATTTCAGCCTGAAGTACGAAGTTGCGGAAACTCCCCCCATAGTTCGTGGCGAGGTTCGCATATCCTTTGTTGATCAGATGATACTCCCCGTCCTGACAGAAGAAGTCACCGAAATCGTACGACCCGCCCTGGCACCACGGCTCAGCGGGGTCCCGGAAGTTCGTATCCATCGCCGGTTTCACGTCTGGGCCAGGCATGGCTGCCAGCGTCGGCGTTGTCGCCACAGAGGCGGTGGATGTTGCAACCGTGGCCGGGACAACTACCGTCGCCGCCGGGGACGGCGCAACGGTGGGCATCGCTGCAGAAGCGGGTGCGGCTGTCGCCGGAGCAGTGGACGACGGCAGGGGCTGGCAGCCGGCCGCCAGCGCCATAACGACAATGAGGAACAACAGGATCCTGTTTATTCTAAACTGAGTCCAAAGTGAAACCGACATGCGATATCCTTTGTAGTTGCGGCTTCAGCCGCTGTAGGCGAGCTTCTGGCGACTAAAGTCGCCACTACGAAGCCAGCCGCAACATGGATTTCACCGTGGTATCAGTTTAGCTCTCCTGATCGTGAATACCGCCGATTTCTCCGGGCGCCGTAGTGAGATGCCGGCCGCGGCCGGGCATCTCACTACAACCATGTCCACTCGGAATCGAGGGCTGCTGGCCGATCGAATGCAGCGCGGCCGGCCCTACGAGTTCATGCGGCTGGCATAATCACGAACCGAGGTCAGCGTGATCGGGAACGTCTTGAGTATTTCCCGCATATCAATCGGGTCGCCGGCAGCATAGCAGCGCATCAACCCGCTGAACGACTGCTGCATGGCGTCGGTAGCCGCGGCCTGCTGGCTGGCCAGGGCCTCGACGGGCACGAACTGCACGTCGAAAGCTTTCCCATGCGCCTGCTCGAAGATCTTCACCACTTGCAGCGGAGTAAGCGCTTCCGGGCCGCCCAGTTCCAACGTGGCGTTGCGCGCCGCAGGGTTTTCCAGGCTTGCCACGGCGAATGAGACCACGTCACCGACCGCAATCCAACTCAGCGGCTTGCTGCCATCACCGTAGATCACAGCCCTGGCATTGGCGGGATCGAAGCCGACCGCCGGGCTGAGCCAGACCTCCATGAAACAGCTCGGACGCAGGATCGTGTAGACCATGCCGCTCTGCTGCAGATGCTTCTCCACCGCACGCTTGGCGTTGCGCAGCGGGAAGTCCAGATCCAGATTGCCCGAGAATGAGGTGTAGACGAAGTGACGGACTTTGGCGGCCTTCGCGGCATCTACCAGGCTCAGCTCGCCGTTCAGGTCCGTCGTGCGAATGTCGTTCTCGCCCGGCGCGTAGGAGAAGGGCATGGACGAAGCGGTAGTGATCACGGCTTCGACGCCTTTACAAGCGGCCTCCAGCGACGCTCGATCGCGCAGGTCGCCCTGGACGGTCTCAACCCCCATGGCCCGCAGTTGGCTCACCTTGTTCGGGTCAGATGACGTGCGGACGAGCGCTCTGACACCCTTGCCTGCGGCAGTGAGACGTCTGCATACCTCACTGCCGACCATTCCGGTTGCCCCCACGACAAGATTGACTGACATATCAGCCTCCCTATTGGTGTGATTTGCTTCAGCAGACCAGGAGCGGATGACGGAAAGATCCAGGTTGTCCCCCTGCACAGACACTTCGGCGCTCACGCGTTGACGTTCAGTCGCTCCGCGTCACGCTGGCTGGTATTCCAAATATCGCGGCGGATCAGCCAGCCCTCACCGTGGCGCTGCCAGATCTCCGGATACTTGCCGTGGACGAACGGTTGACCGTTCGTCCCTGCCAGGGTGTATCGGCCTGCCTCTCAGTGCCTCGTTGATTTTGTCCCCAGCCTGACACATGCTCGCCGTTCGCGATGCTACGCGTGCGCCACCGAACGGCGGACGAATTCCTCCAGCGAAGTGAGCCGGACGCCGAACGTGCGAGCGGTCTCGGTCATGTTGATCGGCGAGTCGAACATCTCGAAGCCGACCGCCAGGCCCCACACGGCTTCCGGCAGGCCCGGGACCGGCTCACCGGGGCGCACGCTCTGCACCGTCACGGGATGGCCCAACACGCGCTCATAGGCGGCCACCGCATCGCGGAACGAACATGGCTCCGGCCCGCCGAGCACGAGCCGCTGGTTGATGGCCTTGGGATGGCCGCCCGCGGCCAGTGCGAACGCGGCGACATCGGCCGCCGAGATGAAGGAGTGTCGGCGTTTGCCTTCACCCACGATCGTCACCGGCCGGCCTTGCAGGATCGGCATGCCGATGTAGAAACCGATCCAGAACTCCATGAAGGGGTCCGGCGCCAGGATCGTGTAGGACATGCCACTATCGCGCAGGTAGGCTTCCGTCTGGCCTTTGGCCGCGACAAAGGGGATGGGGCTGTTGGGATCGGCCGTGCTGACCGACACGAAGATGAATTGCTTGACCCCTGCGGCCCTGGCTGCGTCGATCAGGTTGCGGTTGCCCGCCAGGTCCACCGTCTGCGGAGTGTCCGGCCCGCCGCGCTGCGCGGAGTTGGCGGTGGTGATGACGATGTCCACGCCCTGGCAAGCCGGATCGAGCGAGGTGCGCGTCTTGAGGTCGCCAGGCGCCACCTGCGCGCCTGCGGCGACCAGCGGTTGGTAAGGCGATTGAGGCCGCGCCAGGATGCGTACGGCCTGGTGCTGCGCCAACAACATATGAGTGATTGCGCCGCCGAGATCCCCGGTGGCGCCGACGACAAGGTACATGGTTCGACTCCTTTCTGTCTTCCAGGTTTCCACCAGGCGCAGATCCAGATCGTCTTTGGCGACGAAGGTCTCTGCGCCGGCTTCACGCGCGGCCAGCCGCAGCGCATCGGCCCGGTCCGCGTAGGCGCTGATCAGGATGACCCGCAGCCCCGGCAGCAAGGCCTTGAGCCGAGGCGCCCCGGCCAGCCCGTTGACGCCGGGCAGCATCACGTCCACCACCGCCAGATCGGGGCGGAGGCTGCGCACCTGCGTTTCGGCTTCTGGGATGGTGCCGGCCTCGCCCACGACATCGAAGCCCGCTCTGTGCAGCAGTCGACGCAACTGCGTACGGAAGGCCGGCTGGTCGTCAACAATCAGAACGCGGATCATCGCAAAACTCTCAAGCGCGGCTCGCTACTGCATCCCAGGCGTCAGGCCATACGTGAACTTCCCGGTCCGCCGCGAGTTGGCCGACGCCGCGCCGCAGGCGTTCAGCCCGCGCACCACATAGAACCGGTTCCCCAGGCTGGCGGCCGCGCCCGTGTCGGTATAGATCGTACCGGTGACCATCACCGGCGTCACGCCCCCCGGTTGATCCGGGTCCAAGTACGGGTTGGTCGAGACCCAGACCTGGTACCCCGCGTCGGCCGGGACCGCGGGCCAGGTCAGCACGACGTCCGCACCGCTGCGCGCCGCGGTGACGTCCGGCGCGATGGCCGCCGCGGCCGCGCAGCCAACCCAGTAGCCGGCGGCCAGGCCGACGTTCCCGCCACCGTCCGGCCCGATCACCGGCTGGCCCACCGTATCGTTGAGTAACACACCAGTGTCACTCAGCGATACGGCTGTGTCGTTGAGGCTCACGCCCCCGCCGCTCGACGCCGCGCCGCCGCCTGCGATGACCGCCCAGTTGATCGCCGGCCCGCCGCTTTGTGCCTGTGCGACCGTAGCAGCCAGGGTCAGCCCGACCAGCGCCAGGATGAGAATCCCAATGAATCGCCTGTTCATAGGTCACCGCCGCCGGAAGTATGGGCTGCACATGGCGTTCGAGCAGTGCGCTACCTGCACGACGTCGTTGGTATCGTCGAAGTAGCTGATGATGGGCAAGCCATCCACGCCGATCGTGATGGCTGGCGCTGAACCGACATCTCCCCCGGAGTCTACGGTAACCGCCTGCTCGGGATCGGGTGAGAAGCAGGCCACGTCCTGGCACCTCTGCACCTTGAGGTCCATGTTTGCATCATCGTAGTACGCAACGATGGGCAAGCCGTCGGCCCCGATCGTGATGGAGGTGAAGTCGGTGCCGGACTGGCCCAGAGCATAAGCGGCAGCGTGGCTGGGATCGCATTGCATGTTCGTACAGTGGAGTATCTCCAGATGCCCCCCGTACATGACCCGATCGACTTCGAAGCTGACCACCGGAAAGCCGTCCACGCCGATCGCGATCGAGGTGCCCAAGACGGCATTCGCACCGGTGAAAGTCACCGGCGTCTGTATGCTGTTGCCGCTATTGCAAGTGGCGTTGCCGCACTTCAGGATCTTTAGCTGCCCATTTGTCTGGTCCTGGTAGGCAATCACGGGCAGCCCATCCACACCGATGGCGATTGAGGAGCACATGCCGACGTCACCCGCAGTGTCCGCGGCAAACCAACTGTCACCGCTCGTGCAGGCCACGTTCCCGCAGTGCGCCACTTTGAGATCGCGGTTGGCGATATCGTAGTAGCTCATCACGGGCAGCCCGTCTCCGCCGATAGCGATGGAAGGGTACGGGTAAAAGCCGACGCCTGCCGAAGCATCCACTGTCGTAGTGCTGTTGCCGCTGGAACACCCGGCGTTCCCGCAGTGCACCACCTTCAGGCCGTTGTTGGTATTTTCGCCGTAGCTGATCACCGGCAAGCCGTCCGCCCCGACCGCGATCGAGTTATGGGCACAGGAATCGTTTCCGTCCACAGTGACCGCACTGTTCTCACCCGTGCAGGCCGCGTTCCCGCAGTGCAGCACCATAAGGTGGTGATTCCCGTCGCAGTAGCTGACGACCGGCAGGCCGTCGGCGCCGATGGTGATCGAGCTGACGACGCCCGGGCCCGCGGTGAATCTGCTGTTGGCCTGAGGAGGGCTGGCGCGGTGTTGCGGATCGATATCTGACGCATGCCTGCCGTCGAGAAGGTCGGCGTTCAGGCTAGTGTTGAGCGAGCCGTTGCTCAGGGGGACGTTCCCATTCGCGTTGCCCGCATGGTAGCCATCGAGTAAATCGGCATTGAGGTTGCTATTGAGCGTGCTATTGCTCAGTGGGACATTCCCATTCGCGTTGCCCGCGTGCTTACCGTCGAGCAAGTCGGCATTGAGGTTCGTGTTCACTGTGCCGTTGTTGAGCGCGACGTTGCCGCTGGCGTTGCCCGCGTGGCTGCCGTCCACCATGTCGGCGTTGAGGTTGAAGTTGCGGATGCCGTTGTTCAACGCGATGTATCCGCTGCCGTTGCCGGCGCGGACGCCGTCCAGCAGGTCGGCATTCAGATCGGCGTTAAGTGTGTCGTTGCTCAACGGAATGTCGCCGCTGGCGTTGCTGGCATGATGGCCGTCCAACGCATCCGCGTTGAGCCCGGTCTGCAGCGTGCCGTTGTTCTGCGCCAGGTCGCCCGGCGCGTCGCCCAGATACCCTTCCGCGCCCAGATCGCTGTGGGCCGAAAAGCGGGCATTGTTCAGCGTGCCGGCGGTCAGGTTGCTGGCGCTCTGGTAGTAGCTGCCCTGCTGCCCGTCGAGCGTGTCCGCGTTGGCTGCTTCTTGCGCCTGCAAGGCATACGGCGCGGCCGCGATCCGCCGGTCCGGGCTAAGCTGCGTGTACGCCGTGCCGTCGCTGCTGAACCACACGCGCAGGTAGCTGCTCGTGTTGCCGAAGACCGTCGCGGGCAGCACAGTCATGTTCGCCAGGCTCGTGTCGCCCAACAGCACATTGAACAGCCCGCCGCTCACCGCCAGCGTCACCGCATTGGCCGGTTGGCTGCCGCCGGTGGACGTGCCGTCGTTCGACCAATAGCTGGTCGTCCCGGCCTGGTCCACCACGGCAAACTTGAAATTGCCAGTCCCCGTGTAGGGCGTGCCGCCCACGGTCACCTGGCCCTGGTAGCTGACCACGGTCGGCGCGCCCGCCTGGGGCGCGTCCGGGGCCGCTGTGTCTGTGGAATCTGCGCCCACCCCTCCTGCCAGCCATACCAGACATAGCAGGACGACGAAGACGACGATGATGGTCAGTCGTTGACGTCTCATAGGCCGGATCCTTTCAGAGAGTGCGAAAATGTCTCGCCATGAGAACCGGACTGATGCAGAACTTGCGCAGTGAATCGCCTGTTCATGGGTCACCGCCGGCGGAAATAGGGCAGACAGTTCACGCTCATACAGCGTAGCACTTTCAGGTCAGCATTGGCGCTATCAAAGTAGCTGATCACCGGCAGACCGTCCGACTCGATGGTGATTGAGGTCCACAAGCCGACGCCGGCTCCCGGGTCCACGTTGACCGGGACGTTCTGGTAAGGGCCGCATCCGGCAGTTGCGCAGTGCAGCACCCACAGACTGCCAGACACAGATTGAGTGCCGGAATAATAGCTGATCACGGGTAGGCCGTCAGCGCCGATGGTGATCGAGGTGTACTGCCCGCCGGGGTACGTGCCGGTCCATGTCGTGTTGCCCGACACGCAGGGAACGTTTCCGCAGTGCAGAACCTTCAGATGGTCGAGGGTGTTGTCGTAGTAGCTGATCACAGGCAGCCCGTCGGCGCCGATGGTGATGGAACTGTATTGGCCGACATCTCCCGCGCTATCTATGGTCGTCACGGTGTTCCCACTGCCGTTGCAGGCCGCGCTTGCACAGTGCAGCACCTTAAGGTCAGCGTTTGCGTTGTCGTAGTAACTGACAACGGGCATTCCGTCCATTCCGATCGCGATTGAAGTGAATGCCCCGACATTCGCCGTGGCGTCAACCGTCGTGGTAGTATTGGCAGAGTTGCAGGTCACATTGCCGCAGTGGAGCAGTTTCAGCGCGCCGTTGCTCGCATCGTAGTAGCTCACGACAGGCAGGCCATCCGCTCCGATGGCGATGGAGGAATACATGCCGACGTTGCCGGCGCTATCAACGGTGGTAATGGTGTTGTTGGCGGTGCAGGCATTGTTCCCGCAGTGGAAGACCTTCAGGTCGCCGTTGGCGTAGTCGTAGTAGGAGATCAGAAGGAGACCGTCCAAGCCGATGGCGATCGAAGATATTGACCCGCTGTTGTCTAGCGTCGTGGCTGTATTGCCAGCCCCGCAATAGAGGTCGCCGCAGTGGAGCACTTTCAGATGTCCGGAAGTGGCGTCAAAGTAGCTGATCACGGGGAGGCCGTCAATGCCAATCGTGATCGAAGTATAGTAGCCGATCGCTCCTGCGCTATCCACAATGAAGGGTGAGACGGCCGATGGCGGCTGCCAACGGTGCAGAAAATCGCCCACCATGTAGGCGTCTCTGCCGTCGAGCAGGTCGGCGTTGAGGAGGAGGTTGAGCTGGCCATTGTTCAGCGGGACTTCGAATCCGGCGTTGCCCGCATGCTGGCCGTCCAGCAGGTCGGCGTTGAGATTGGTGTTCAGCACGCCGTTGTTCAGTGGAACATTGCCGCTGGCGTTGCCCGCATGGGCGCCGTCCAGCAGGTCGGCATTGAGATTGTCCACGCGGGTAGACGAAGCCACCTCCAGCGGCGCCGCTCCCGTGACCGTGGATCGAATCGTGCCCTGCACGCCCAGGTTGCCGCCGACCAGCGCGCCGCCCGGCCCCACGTTTAGCCCGCCCTGCACGGTCAGGTTGTTGCCCACGAGCGCGTTGTCGTTCACCTGCAGCGCGCTGCTCCACAGGCTGCCCGTCTCCACCGCGGGCGCCTCCAGGTGATCCAACTCAAAGATCGCCAGCCGGCTGTTGCCGGTGTCCGCAACATAGGCGTAGCGGCCCGCCACGTAAACCGAGAAGGGCGACGATAGGTTCGTGGTGGCGAGGCCTTTGGCCACGGGGTTGTTCGGGTCGGAGACGTCGAAGACCGCCAACCCGGTCTTGGCGGATGCGACGTAGGCGTAGCGGCCGGCGACATAGACCGAGTAGGGTGCGTTGAGGTTCGTGCTGGTGTAGCCCTTGACCAGCAGGTGGTTGATGTCGGCAACATCGAAGATCGCCAACTGGTTGTTGCCCCGGTTGACGACGTAGGCGTAGCGGCCGGACACGTAGACCGAGACCGGCCCGGACAGATTCAAGCTGGTGTAGGCACCGGCGAGCAAGTTACTCGGGTCCGACACGTCGAAGACCGCCAGCCGGTTATTGCCGCTATCGGCGACATAGGCGAAGCGGCCTGCAACGTTCACCGCGGCGGGCGATGCCAGGTTCGTTCCGGTGAAGCCCTTGGCCACAGGGTTGCTCGGGTCGGATACGTCAAACACAGCGAGCCGGCCATTGCCGGAGGACGCGACGTAGGCGTAACGGCCAACTACGAAGACCGACTGTGGCGACGCCAAGTTCGTGCTGGTGAAGCCTTTGGCAAGCAGGACATTCGGGTCAGAAACATCGAAGATCGCCAACTGGTTGTTGCTCGAAGACGCAACGTAGGCGTAGCTGCCGGCCACATAGACCGAGACCGGCCCGGACAGGTTGGTGCTGATGAAGCCCTTCGCCACGGGGTTGTTCGGGTCGGCGACGTCGAAGACCGCCAACTGGTTGTTTCCGGAGGACGCCACGTACGCGTAGCGGCCGGCCATGAAGACGGACTGTGGCGACGCCAGGTTCGTACCGGTGAAGCCCCGGGCTGCGGGGTTGTCTTCCCCGAGCACCAGGGCGTTGCCCTGCACCGTCAGGCGCTCGGTCGGGCTGCCGGCGTCCAGCCCGACATGACCCGCAGTGTCGATCCGCACCGCAGCCGTCCCGCCTGTTGCCAGCGTCAGGCTCACTGCATCGCTGGTGCCCAGGTAGTTGCTGTTGACGTTCGTCCCCGCGTTGCCGCCCAACGACCATCCCGAGCCCGGCGACGCACAGGTCACGGTGCCGTCGGCGTTGATGGCGCTGATCGCGTTGTCGCTGCCGCACGCGCCGCTGACGCGCTGCTGGACAGTGGACGTGACGATGTTGAACTGGTTGCCGGTCAGGCTCAGCCCCGTGCCCGCGCTGTACGTGAGGTCGGCGGCGTGTTTGCCATCAACCGTATCTGCATCCATAGCTTGCTGCGCCTGCAGCGCATACGGCGCCGCGGCGATCCGCCGATCGGGCGTGAGCTGCGTGAAGGTAGTACCGTCGCTGCTGAACCACACCCGCAGATAGCGATCGGTGGCGCCGAAGGCCACGGCCGACAGCGGTTGGGTCATGTTGGGCAGTGAGGTATCGCCCAACAGCACGCTGAAGAGTCCGTTGCTCACGGTGAGCGCAACCGCGCTGGTGGGCGGGTTGCCGCGCACCGCGGTGCCATCGTTCGACCAGTAAGCGCTGATGACCGGCTTGGCATCCACCACCGAGAACTTGAAATAGCCTGTCCCCGTGTAGGCCACGCCGCCCACGGTCACCTGGCCCTGGTAACTGACCAGAGTCGGCGCGCCCCCGCTGATCGGACCCGCCGAGGTCGCCGCGGCCAACGATAGCAGCACAGCCAGCGCTGTCGCAACAGCCGCCACAACTGTGAAACGCCGTTTCATGGTAGCCTCCATGCGGAAGACCAGCCTGCTAATTAGGCCGCACCTCACGCCCTCGATTCCACGGCATCCCCTTCAGCATGAGCGCAATGACGCAGCGGCCGAAGAAGGTCACCATGACCGTGCCCAGCAGGAGGATCGCGTAGATGAACAGGCGCACTCCCGGCCAGAGCCCAAAAAGGGTCAGCGCGAAGTAGACCACGCGAATCTGGGTCGGGAACGCGGCAAAGCTTTTCTCTTGCACCAGGAAAAAGAGGACTTGTATCCCGCTGATGGCCATCACAACATCATAGCCGGCGCGCCAACCCGCCAGCGCCGCGATGATGAAGACCAGTGTGACGGCCCAGAACCACCAGTGGATGTCCCTGGGACTGATTTTCAGCGTCATAGATCCTCCTTTGGCCCATGTACGATGGACGTGAGCTTTTGGTCGTCAACGATCAGAACGCGGGTCATGGTTGTACCTCTGTTCAGGGCCGCCGCCTCCCCTGCGCGACAACCCGGCCCTGTGCCAGTGATCTGGGCACCGCGGTGATCGCCCGCCAAACCGAACCTGCACTGTTTGAGGCAATTCAACCCACATGAGGCGCTGAACCGCCTTCGCTGCAGAATATCCCTCTCGTCGTCAACTGTCTGAGCGGTTGACGACGAGAGGCATCGCCTACCCCTCGAGCGGAAATGAGCCGGTCCACCCACCGTTAGGCGTGTTCTGCCAGATGTGATAGATCCGATCGTCCGACCCGATGTAGAAGACCTCAAGCCGCCTATCGGCGTTCGACCCGACCACCAACTGTTTGGCGTAGCTGCCGTTGTCGAGCACGTACGAAGGCGTCCAGCTTCCGTTCGGTGTGGCCTGCCAGATGTGATAGAGCTTATTGTCCGAACCGATGTAGATCACTTCGAGCCGCTTGTCCGCGTTCAACCCGACTGCAAGCTGTTTGGCATAGCTGCCGTTATCGAGCACGAACGACTGCGTCCAGCCGCCGGGGGTTTGCCAGATGTGGTAGAGCTTGTTGTCCGAACCGATATAGATCACTTCGAGCCGCTTGTCCGCGTTTGACCCGACTGCAAGCTGTTTGGCATAGCTGCCGTTATCGAGCACATACGAAGGCGTCCAGCTTCCGTTCGGCGTGGCCTGCCAGATGTGGTAAAGCTTGTTGTCCGAACCGATATAGATCACTTCGAGCCGCTTGTCCGCGTTTGACCCGACCACAAGTTGCTTGGCGCAGCTCCCGTTGTCGAGCACGAACGACTGCGTCCAGCCGCCGGGGGTCTGCCAGATGTGGTAGAGCTTGTTGTCCGACCCGATGTAGATCACTTCGAGCCGCCCGTCGGCATTCGCCCCGACCACAAGCTGTTTGGCGTAGCTCCCGTTGTCCAGGACGCACGACTGCGACCAGTTGCCGTTCGGCGTTGTTTGCCAGATGTGATAAATCTTGTTGTCGGAGCCGATGTAGAAGACCTCGAGGCGCTTATCGGCATTACTGGCAGCGGCGATCTGCTTCGCCCAACTGCCCCGGTCAATGACGACAGATCGCGCCCAGCCATCGTTGCTCTGCCAGACGTCAGCGATCTTGTGATCCGGCCGCGTATACACGAGCACGATCCAGCCGTTGGCATTCCGGGCGGCGGCCAATGAGCTCGCCACCAGGTAGTCGCGATCCGGGCGGGCAGCATAGTACTTCTGGAGTGTCCAGTCGCCGACGACACCCCAGATATAGTTCTGCTTCCGCTGGGTCGAATGCTTGGCCAGATCAGCGTCTTGAGAGGTGACTTCCGAGATCGCTTTCCAGCCGTCCCCCATCACCGCCGTTTTCGCCGCAAAAGCGCTTCCGAAGCCAATCGGCCCGACATTCCAGTCGCTTGCATGGCAAAGCACCGCCAGCTCATTCGCGTAAAACAGCAGGCTCTCCGCGTTTTGGAAAGTGCCGTAGGGTGGTTGGTTGTAAGGTGCTTCGGGGTGACTGACACTGTTCACAGAACAACCGACGTGCATCAACAGCGCTGGCGGAAGGTTGGACAGTTCCTTGTTTTCCCAGAGTGTTCTGAAGACCATGAGATCCGCCGTAGTCTGCCCCGCGAACGAGGGAGTGTAAACCCCGTTTTCATTAACCCAGCGCCATGGGTGTCCCCCGGCTTCGCTCTCCGCCAGCACGTCGTCAGCAGCACTTTCAGGAAGTAACTCCGTCGAAGCGCAGCCTGCGTGCGCCGAAATGACGCGGAAGATGGCGGGTTTCTTCAGCCACTTGATTAAGTACAACAACGTGGCATCGACTTGCTTCTCTAGCGCAAAGCTTTCCAATCCCTGCAGGCCCTGTTCGGCATCATATGTGCCAAGATGCGCGGACTCGATCAGGCCGATGGTGAAGGGCTGCTGCGCATACTTGCCGCTCCGAAAGGCGTGATTCCGGTCGAAGTAATCGATCAATAATGTCCGCTCCAGATTTCCATCGCGCACCCAGCGCTCGTAGTCATAGTCAATGGGCTCGGTGGTTGCGTGTGGCTTCCCGTTTGCATCCAGCGCGGCCTTGACATTCGAGGGTTGCACGGCGATCGAGCGCGCATTGATTCTCGACACGCAAATGTCGGGCCGCGCAACCGGATTGGGTTGCTGCTTGTCAACCGCGCCCACTTCCGGGTCACGACATTTCATGTCGAGTTCGACTTTCGAGCCGGCAACACTACACAGCTCGTCTTGAATCCAAAAGACATCCTGCAGGTGGTGGACCTCCGGTTCTATCTGTGGATTCTGCAAGGTCACTTTTGTCCCGACCTGAGACACGGTGGTTGACGGGGTGACATTGAAGACGTAAGAATAGACCTCTACTTGCGGATAGTATAGTTCGCGCCAGTTTCCGTCGAGATCGGCCAGGACCATCTCGAACCGCCTCCCAGCGAAATCGCCGATGGGACCGCCCACGCGATATTGGCCAGAGAACTCATCGGTACCTTGAGGCCACGTTCGAACGATCGCCGCCTCGGGAAAGGAACCGACGAGCACAGCCCCCGCGAAGTTGCTGAAGGCATTGCGAATTGCCTTGAAGAACTCTCGCATCGCCAACAGGGTCTTCCCGTCCTGGCGATTCGCCCCGCTGTAAGGCGTCATCTCGACGAATCTGGCGTCAAGGCCTTCTTGATTCAGGTCATCCTTATATCGAAGGAGGTGACTCAGGAGGTCGTTGGGGCTATAGCGGCTCTTATCGATCGCATCGAAGAGTCGCGATTCTACGACGACCGCAACA
The DNA here is from genome assembly GCA_964647255.1 of uncultured Anaerolineales bacterium. GTDB lineage: Bacteria > Chloroflexota > Anaerolineae > CG2-30-64-16 > CG2-30-64-16 > CAWJEL01. The sequence goes on from CAZYGI010000003.1 coordinate 118,576, forward strand.
AGCTTGCTGGTGGAATCAACCAGATCCGAACATCTGTCGAACAGCGGGTTTCTGTCCGATAGATTCCGCACCTGAATCTCCACCACCCCGTCGTGATCGAGATCGTAAGCCTGAAATGCCTTGACGATGTCTTGGAACGTGGCCATAGCAGATCGGTCCTTTCTGAGTGAGAGGTCATAGGCAAAATGGCACGCCGACAACCGGTGCAATGGATTCGCGATTTATCTTCGCACCAGCTCCGGATGGTATCCGGTGATTGCAGCCAGACTATAGCAAAAAGAAACGCGGTTGCCATCAGGGCGCAGTACCGACTTTGCGCGGAGGCGCCCGGTACTGCGGTACCGGGTTGAGGAGAATCAGTGAAGCTGAACGAGGTGGTTCTTCTGCCAGGTCACGCACACCGTCGTGCCCTGGCCCGGCGCCGAGTCCAGACGCCATTCGCCGCCGATGAGCTCGGCCTGCTCGCGGATGCCGGCCAGGCCAAAATGGCCCTGGGCGGCCAGGTCCCGGATGGCAGCGGGCATGAAGCCGCAGCCGTCATCCTGCACGACCAGATCGAGACGGCCGGCGCCCGCATCCCAGGCCAGGCGGAGATCCACGCGGTGCGCCCGGGCGTGGTGCGCCACATTCGAGAGCGCCTCCTGGACCACGCGGTACAGGTTGACGGCGACTTCCTCCGGCAAGGTGCGCAGGCTGGCGCCGGGAGGCAAGTCGAGCTGAACAGCCACACCGTGATGCGCCGACCAATCCTCGGCCAGGGCGCGCAGCGCGGCGCCCAGCCCCAGCGTGTCCAGCA
>CAZYGI010000004.1:0-2654 GCA_964647255.1 uncultured Anaerolineales bacterium
TGCCGATCATCACGGTGGATACCTACATCGGCGACGGCGACTATGTCAACGGCCCGGTCACGTTCCCGTTGTCCTTCATCGCGTCCGACAACAAACAGGGCGGCGTGATCGCGTGCAGCGCGCTGGCGGAGGCGTTGGGCAAGAAGGGTTCGGTCTACATCCAGAACGTCAAGCGCGGCATCAGCAGCACCGACGCCCGCGATGACCCGTCCAAGGCGCAGGCGCAGGTCGAGGCGATGCTGCAGAAGACCCCCGACCTGGGCGGCATCTTCGGGACGAACGTGTTCAGCGCCCAGGGCGCGGGCACCGTCGTCAAGAACAAGAATCTCAGCGGCAAGGTCAAGGTCGTCGCCTTTGACGCCACCGCAGATGCCATTGATATGCTGAAGGGCGGCACGGTGGATCTTGTCATCGCGCAAAAGCCGGGCGATATGGGCTACATGGCGGTCGAGATGGCCATGGCGTATCTTAACGGCGTGACGAGCTACCCGCGGCATATCCCGACGGGCTATGCGATCATCACGCGCGACAATATGACCGACCCCAACATCTCCCGATTCTTCTACACGAAGTAACGCAACGGTTGGGCCAGGGAGGGGATCTTCCTGGCCCAACGCATGACACGGGGGTTTGCACCGGCTCCATGATTTGCGATTCTCGCACGCTCAACCTAGAATCTGTTATCTGACCGTTCGCAGCACTTCCGAGGTCTGTTCATCCATCACGTGACAGGGAGGTCCACCCCATGGCGGTAGCATCGAACAAGGACGCTCGGCAAGCCGCCCGCAAGTCGAGCCGAAACCGGGCCGAGAATCTGGAGCGGATCCGCCTGGCCTGGCCCTGGGTCTTCCTCATACTGCTGGTGCTGGCGTTCACCCTTGCATCCAAGCAGCTCAACAATGTCAACTTCCTGAGCACCCGGGCCATCCAGGGCATCCTGGTCTACACAACACAAATCCTGCTCATCGCCCTGGCCGAAACATTCATCATCATCACCGCCGGGATTGACCTGTCGGTCGGGTGGACGCTGGGTTTTGCCTCGGTGGTTGCCGCCATGGTGATGAAGGCGCTCAATCAAACCGCCGCGCCGCCCGTTATCGTGATCGGCGCCGGCGCCCTGGCCGGCATCCTCATCACGGTCATCCCCGGACTGGTCAGCGGCATTTTGATCGCCCGCCTCAAGGTGCCTTCCTTCATTACCACGCTTGGCGTGGGCATCCTGGTGGAAGGCGCGGCGCTCCTGCTGAGCAAGGGGTATCCCATCGCAGGACAGCCGGATTATCTGGGCCAATTAGGGAACGGCTCGCTCATCAACTGGAATCCGGGGAAGTGGTTCACCTTTTTCAACGTCCCGCCCACGGCCGTGCAGGCCGACTTACAGAGCAACATCCCGCTGATACCGAACATCGTCTTCATCACCATCATCGTCACGGCAGTGTGCTGGTTTATCCTCGCCAAGACGCAGTTTGGCCAGCATCTGTACGCCATCGGCGGCAACTTTGAGGCGGCCCTGCGCGCCGGCATCCCGGTTCGACGGACGCTGATCAAAGTGTATATTCTTGCGTCGGTGTTGGCCGGCATCGCCGGCGTGGTGTGGGCCGCCCGCTTCACGAGCGGCGCGTACAACGGCGGCGAGACAACGCCGATGACCGCCATCGCCGCAACCGTGATCGGCGGGGCCAGCCTGTTCGGCGGCGAGGGCCGGGTGATCGGCACGATCGTCGGCGCGCTCATCATCGCCACGATTCAGTACGGACTGGTCGTGCTGGGCGTCCTGCCCTTCTGGCAGTATATCGCCGTGGGCATCGTCTTGATCATCGCCGTCGTGGTAGAGCAGTTCGGCCGCGGCTTGGGTGAATGAGGGAGGGATCAGCGTGACGACACTTTTACAAGCAGTCAACCTCACCAAGCGCTTTGGCGGCCTGACCGCTGTGGATCAGGTGAGCCTCGACATCAACACCGGCGAAGTGATGGGGCTGGTGGGCGACAACGGCGCGGGCAAATCCACGCTCATCAAGATGATCGCGGGCGTCTATCAGCCCGACGACGGCGAGATCCTCTTCGACGGCAAGAAGGTGGAGTTCAGCAGCCCGCGCGCGGCGCGCGACCTGGGCATCGAGACGATTTACCAGGACCTGGCGCTGGCCGAAAACCTGGATGTCGGCTCGAACATTTTTCTGGGCCGCGAGATCAAGCGGCCCTACCTGGGCGGCCTGGTCCACACGCTCGACCGGCCCAAGATGCGCACCGAATCGGCCGGCATCCTGGACCGGCTGGACATCCCCCTCCCCTCCCTCACCCAACAGATCCGCAATCTATCCGGCGGCCAGCGGCAGGCCGTCGCCATTGCGCGCACGATCTACTGGAACGCCAAGCTCGTCATCATGGACGAACCCACCGCGGCGCTGGGCGTGGCCGAGCAGCGCAAAGTGCTGAAGTTGGTGCGCACGCTCTGTGCTCAGGGCGTGCCGGTGGTCATCATCAGCCACAACATGCAGGACGTCTTCGCGGTATCGGATCGCATCGTCGTGATGCGCCGCGGCCGCAAGGTGGGCGAACTGATCGCCAAGGAGACCACGCCCGATGAGGTGGTGAGCCTCATGGTCGGCGCGGAGGCCGTCCACGAGATGGGCGTCATCCCGCGCGGGCTGGAG
>CAZYGI010000004.1:2754-103538 GCA_964647255.1 uncultured Anaerolineales bacterium
GCCTCTCAGCTTCCCCACAGGATTAACACAGGGTTGTCTCAGGCACGCCATGCTATAATCAGCGCGATGATTTCAATCGAGTCGAGAGAGGCAGGCGATGGCAAACGTTCTGATCGTGGATGATGATCCCAGGCTGCTGAAGATGCTGCGGCGCACGCTGGAGTATGAGGGCTTCCACGTCACCAGCGCCACCGACGGCCATGAGGCGCTGGCGGAAATGCAGGCGCGCCGCCCGGATGTTGTGGTGCTCGACTGGATGATGCCGGGGCTGGATGGTCTCGGCGTGCTGCAACGCCTGCGCGACGCAGGCGATCCGACCCTGGTGCTGATGCTCACTGCGCGCGATGCGGTCGAAAACCGCGTCGAAGGGCTGGAAACCGGTGCGGACGACTACCTGGTCAAACCGTTTGCCCCGGCCGAGCTGCTGGCGCGCATCCACGCGCTGCTGCGCCGGCCGGCGGCCGCAGCCAAGAACGAAGCGCTGAGCTACACCGACCTCTCGCTCGACCCGGTCACGCGCGAGACCCGGCGCGGCGGCCGGGCCTTCGATCTGACTTCCAAGGAATTCGACCTCCTGCACTACATGCTGCGCCACCCGCGCCAGGTGCTGCGCCGCGAACAGATCTTGCAGGAGGTGTGGGGCTACGATTTCGGCGGCGAAGATAACGTGCTGGAGGTCTACATCGGCTACCTGCGAAAGAAAACCGAGGCTGGCGGCGAAACGCGACTGATCCAGACCGTGCGCGGCGTGGGCTATGTGCTGCGCGAGGATGTCTGATGCGCGCCATGTCCATCCGGCTGCGGTTGACCCTGCTGTACAGCGCCATCCTGGCGCTGACCCTGATCGCGTTCAGCTCGCTTCTTTACGTGTCGCAGACGCGGACGACCTACGACAACATCCGGGCCAACCTGGTGAGCCAGGCGAACCGGTTCCCCCGTGTCGAACGGATTCCCGGCCCGCCGCCCGGTGACATCAACACCGCCCCCGCGCCGGACAAGCAGAGCACCGCCACCACGGCAGGGACGCTGGATCCGTTCAGCGGCACGCTCCCGGGCCGCTGGGTCCAGACCCGCAGCATCACGGGCACAGTCACCGGGCAGAGCTTCGATCTCAGCGGGTTCACCCTGCCCCTCAGCGAGAAGGGGCTGGCCGCCGTACAGGGCGGGGCCAACTGGTTCGAGACCGTGCAGGTTGACGGTGAACCGCTGCTGATCTACAGCGTGCAGCACGCGATGCCGACCGGCGAGGCCCTGATCGTCCAGGTGGCCTATCCGTTGGCGCAGCCCCAGCACAGCCTGAACATGCTGCGGCTGATGCTGATCGTCGGCAACTCGCTGGCAATCCTGGTCGCGTTTGCGCTGGGCTGGGTGCTGGCCGGCGCCGCGCTCAGTCCGATCCACCGTATCACGCAGACAGCACAGGCCATCGGCGCAGAGCACGATTTCAGCCGCCGTGTGGTGCACCAGGGGCCCAGCGACGAAGTCGGTCAACTGGCCGTCACCTTTAACGACATGCTGGCGGAGCTCGAATCCGCCTATCGCCAGCTCGAAAACGCGCTCGACTCGCAGCGCCGCTTCGTCGCCGACGCCTCGCACGAGCTGCGCACCCCGCTGACCACGATCCGCGGCAACATTGAGCTGCTGAAACGCGTCCCAGCGGTCGTCGCCAACGAGCGCGCTGAAATCATGAGCGACACCACCGAGGAAGTAGACCGGCTGATCCGCCTGGTCAATCAACTTCTGGCGCTGGCCCGGGCCGATGCCGGCCGCGCCCTGCGGGCCGATCCGATCCCGGTGCGGACGCTCATCCAGGATGTGTGCCGGCAGGCCAAGCCCCTGACCCCGGGGACCCAGATACACTGCGAAGCGCCGGAAGATCTTCTGGTGCAAGGGGATCGCGACGCGTTGAAGCAGGTGCTGCTGATCCTGGTGGACAATGCCCTGACCCATACCCCCGCCGGGACGCCGGTCGCGCTAACCGCTGCAGCGGACGAGACGCATGTGACGTTCAGCGTGCGCGACAGTGGCCCTGGCATTGACCCAGAGGCCCTGTCCCACATCTTCGAGCGCTTCTACCGCGGGCAGGTCTCGCGCACCGGCCGCGGCGCGGGGCTTGGGCTCTCCATCGCCAAAGAGCTGGTCGAGGCGCAGGGGGGCACAATCGCAGCGGAAAGCCAACCAGGGCAAGGCAGCGTGTTTACCGTGATTCTGCCCGTGGCAGGAGATGAGAATGCGAGCACTGATCTTTGATCTGGATGACGCACCATGATTGATAAGATCAAGTTTATTCGCCCAGGAACGATACGAATTGGCTCAGCGTGCCGCCGTAGGGCACGGTGAAGCGGGGCATCTCGAAGAAGCTATCGCTGGTGTTGAACAGGCCATCCTGGATGGTCACGGCCGCGCGGTAACCGGCCGTCTGGGCCTGGACGATGACATTGCTATCGTATGCACCGAAGGGATAGGCCAGCGCCTCGACTGAGCCGGCGATATGCTGCTCAAGCACCGCCTTTGAGTTCCGAAGCTCCCAGGTCAGCGTGTCGGCGCCCAACTGGGTAAGATACGGATGCGTCATCGAATGGCTGCCGATCTCCATGCCCGCGTTGCTCAAAGCCTCGATTTGATCCCAGGTCATGGTCGCGCCGGCGCCAACCGAGCTGACGATGATGAAGAACGTCGCCTTCAGGTGGTATTTCTGTAGGACGGGGAAAGCGGCGTCGTAGCATTCATCCCAGCCATCATCAAACGTGATCACCACTGGGTTCTCCGGCAGCTTTCGCCCCCCCTGGAACGCCGCTACCAGATCCGAGATGGCGACGGTGTGATAGCCGTTGTAGGCCAGATAGGCCATCTGTTCCTCAAAAGCCGCGGGCGTCACGGTGGTGACGTACCACTCGTTGCCGGCGTTCGCGTTCAGCAAGGCGATATGATGATACATCAGGATGGGCACGCGCACGTTCTCAATCGGCACGGGCACGGGGGTGGACGCCACTGATCCCGGCGGCAGGCGCAGGCGCTGGCCGACATAGATCTCGTTGGCGTTCTTGAGGTGGTTAAGGCTGACCACGACCGACTCGCGCACTTTGAAGCGTTCGGCGATGACTCCCAGGGTGTCGCCGAATTGCACCTCGTAGTACGTGTAGATCACCGGCGTCGGGGTGGGCGTGACCGGCACCACCGTTGCCGTGCGGGCGGCGGTCTTGGCATGACCCCCGCACGCCGCCAGGAAGGCGACCAAACAAAGGCAAGCCGTCATCAGAAACAACAGGCGGGCAGATCGCATGATGCCTTTCCTCCTGGTGCAATCAATAGTTGTGATTTCGAATCGGTGAGCCGCTCACCACTGGCATCTTGCATCGCTGCACAGTGGCGCGCATCCCGGAACGAGAATATACCACAAAACTCCTGGGCCGAGAAACCGATGTGTCAAGGGCCCGTTGGCGTCGCGAACGGAAGTCGGCTATAATCGCGGCCATCGGGGCAATCATGCTTGAACTGTCCGTTACGCGCTCCGCCGGCGGCAAGCGCGGGCCCCAGAACAAGCCGGATCCGACCTGAAGCAACCCAATGACGCTGCCACCCCTCATCCGCGTTCCGTTCGACATCCTCAAGGCCACGGTCATCAAGTGGCATGCGGATCGCGTCTCACGCGTCGCGGCCGCGCTGGCGTATCATACCCTCATTGCCATCGCGCCGCTGCTCGTCATCATCGTGGGCATCGCGGGCATGGTGCTGGGGCCGAGCGCCACGCGCGAGCGGCTCGTGGCGGAGGTGCTCCAGTATACGGGCAGCGCGGAAATCGCCGGGCTCGTCCAGACCATCCTCGACCGGACCGCGCGGCCGGCCGCGAGCACGTGGTCCACCGTCATCGGCGCGGTGATGCTGTTCTGGGGCGCATCGAACCTGTTCACCGTGCTCAAATCGTCGTTGAATGATCTGTGGGGCGTGCCACCCCGGCGCACGGGCCGGTGGCATCTGATGCAGTTTCTGATCAACCGCGGGGTGTCCATGCTGCTGGTGATCGCGACAGGCGTTCTGCTCCTCGCGTCGATCGTGCTGACGCCGTGGCTGGCCGCAGGTGCGGCGCGGCTGGGGGCAGGCACCCTGAACCGGGTCGCCGCGCAGGCTGCCGCCTTCCTGCTCACCCTGCTGATCTTTGCGTTCAACTTCCGCTATCTGCCGGATATCCGGATCGCATGGCGCTATGTGCTGGGCGGCGCCGCGGCGACCGCGCTCCTGTTCGCCATCGGCCGCCAGGTCATCGGGCTATATCTCGGTTACTTCACCGTCGGCTCCGCCTACGGCGCGGCCGGCTCACTGATCGTCGTCCTGTTGTGGGTCTACTACTCGGCGCAGATCTTCTTCTTCGGCGCCGAACTGACGCAGGTGCTTGTGCGCCGCCATGCCGCTGCGGTAGGTCAGCCGCGCACGGCGTGACGCGCAGCAAGGGTAGGAGTCATCCCAAAAAAACACAAACGGAGATTGACTTGCCCACAAGAAGGCCGATATTCGGACCAGTGGGTATCGAGAGAAGCAGGATATGGAGATTGACGTGGTGTACTGCCCAGCCGCCGTAAGAGGATTGCGTTCGCCGGACAGGGATGCACCGTGCGTGTAAGCTTTCAAGATGAGGCTCTCGCCTGGCTGAGCCGGGCGATCAGCCCCGCGCGCGCGGACCTCAGCATCGAGCCGATGCCGGGCGCGACTTCTTCCTCGCTCTTCCTCATCACCGTTCCGCGCGACGGGACCCCGCGGCGGTGTGTGCTGCGCGTGCTCGACAACCGGGAATGGCTCGCGGAGGAGCCCGATCTGATCCGCCACGAGGCGGCAGCGCTGGATGAGGCGCAACGCGCCGGCCTGGCCGCGCCGCACCTCATCGCCTGGAGCGAGGCCGACGTGGGGTTCGGCGCGCCCGCCCTGCTGATGTCATTCGTTGAGGGGCAGATCGAGTTGCGGCCGCCAGATTTCGGGGGCTGGCTGGCTGGACTCGCCGGCCAGCTTGCGACGATCCACCGGCGCCCGGCAGATGCGTTCCCCTGGGGCTTCCGCTCCTGGGTGAACCGGGCTGCGCTGGCCGTGCCGTCCTGGACCGCCGTGCCCGAGGTTTGGGAACGCGCCATCGCGTATTGGTTCGATATTGGGCGGGGTGGCGTTCCGTCCCACACGGTCTTCATCCACCGCGACTACCACCCCACGAATGTGCTGTGGCGCGGAGGTGCGGTGAGCGGCGTTGTGGACTGGATCAACGCGTGCCGCGGCCCGGCGGGCGTGGATGTGGCGCACTGCCGGACCAACCTGGCCCAAATGTACGGGCCGGACGCCGCGGATCAGTTCCTGGACGCCTATCTTGCCGCCGCCGAGGGGTTCATCTACGATCCCTACTGGGATATTGACTCCGTGCTCGACATGTGTCTCCCGCAGCCGACCTTTTACGAGCCGTGGGCGCACTTCGGCCTCGACAGGATTGAGCCGGAAGAGAATAGGCGCCGAATTGACGCCTATCTTGAACAAGTTATGAGAAGAAGCCATGCATAACCTCGATCTCATCCTGACCCTTGCCGGCGGCCTGGCCGCGGCGCTGGCCTTCGGATACGTGACGCAGCGCCTGGGCCTGTCGCCTATCGTGGGCTATCTCCTCGCCGGGATCGCCGTCGGCCCGGCCACCCCGGGCTTTGTCGCCAACCGGGCGATGGCGGAACAGTTATCCGAGCTCGGGATCATTCTCCTGATGTTCGGCGTCGGCCTTCAGTTCCATGTCAAAGAGCTGCTTGAAGTGCGGCGCATCGCGATCCCTGGCGCGGTGGTGCAAAGCCTCGCCGCAAGCGCCCTGGCCGCCGTTCTCATCCACTGGCTGGGTTGGGGCTGGACGGCCGGCATCGTCTACGGGCTGGCGATCTCGGTGGCCAGCACCGTGGTGCTCGTCCGGGTGCTCTCGGACAGCGGCGACCTCCATACGGCGACCGGGCACATTGCCGTGGGCTGGCTCGTGATGGAAGACCTCTTCACGGTCGTCATCCTGGTGCTGCTGCCTCTCTTGTTTGGGTCGCGGGCCTCTGCGCCGGGCGGCGTTGCCGTAGAGCTGCTGCTGGCGTTCGTCAAGATCGCCGCCCTGGTCGCGTTCACCTTCCTGGTGGGCGGCCGCGCGATCCCCTGGCTGTTGGGGCGTGTGGCCGAGACCCACTCGCGGGAGCTTTTCACCCTGACGATCCTGGTGGTGGCGCTCGGCATCGCGGTCGGCGCGGCCGAAGTGTTCGGCGTCTCGATGGCGCTGGGTGCGTTCCTGGCCGGTATGGTGGTGGGCCGCTCCGACTTTAGCCTGCGCGCCGCGTCGGAGGCGCTGCCCATGCGGGATGCGTTTGCGGTGCTCTTCTTCGTCTCGGTCGGCATGTTGTTCGACCCGGCCGCGCTCGTGAAATCCCCGGCAGTCGCCCTTCTCACGCTGGCCATCGTCCTGCTCGGAAAACCGCTGGCGGCCTTCGGGATCACAACGGTGTTGGGCTACCCCAGCCGGGTCGCACTGGCGGTTGCAGCCGTCCTGGGCCAGATCGGCGAGTTCTCCTTCATCCTGGCTGCGCTGGGGCGAGAGCTGGGCGTCTTGCCCGCCGCCGCCACCAACGGCCTGGTTGCGGCAGCAATCGTCTCGATTTCCGTGAACCCGCTGATCTACCGGACGGTGAAACCTCTGGAGCAGGAGCTCGTGCGGCGGCCCCGCCTGTGGCGCCTGCTGAACGCACACCCACGCAGGCCAGCCGCCGGAATTCCCGCGGCCGAGCCTGCTGGGCCAGAGATAGATCCGCAGCATCGGGCCGTGATCGTCGGGTACGGCCCCGTGGGCCGCACCGTGGCGCGGCTGCTCCGGGAGCAGGAGATCATACCCACCATCATCGAAATGAACCTGGCGACGTTTCAGAAACTGCGAGCCGAGGGGGTGAACGCATTCTACGGCGACGCGATGCTGCGAACGACCCTCGAACAAGCGGGCGTCGGCCAGGCCGGGACTTTTGTCGTCACGGCTTCGGGGCTGCAAGGCGCGGAGGAGATGATCCGCCTGGCGCGCGAAATCAACCCAAAGAGCCGCATCCTGACGCGCGCCCGGTACCTGGCCGACATCCCCACGCTGCGCAGCGCAGGCGCCGACCGTGTTTTCTCCGGCGAAGGCGAAGTGGCGCTGGCGATAACGGAGTTCGTCTTGGCCGGCCTGGGCGCCACCCCCGAGCAGATAGACCGGGAAAGAGCCCAGGTGCACGGCGATCTCTTTTACGAGGCAGCGCCTTAAAGTAGGCTCGCGGCCGCGCGCCTACTTCACCATCTTGCTGGTGTTCTCTGCAACCCGGAATGCGACGATCCGGCGGATCAAATCCAGCGGCAGCGGCTGGCCAAGGGGGAACTGCACCGAGCCTTTGCCGCGCTTGTAGGGCTTGAGCTCTTCGGCGAACGCCTCGATCCCGCTCCCGGTCGGGTAGAGGCCGATGTGCCGCCCGTACCCGGCGAAGTGCACCAGGTGCTTCCCGTTCAGATCAAACGTGGGGATCGCGTAGCTGATCGTCTCGGTCGCGTCCGGCGCGGCGGCTCGGATCAGCGCGCGCAGCTCTTCCAGCACTTTCTGCGTTTCCAGCGGAAATTCCGCGATGTATTCGTTGACGGATTTGGCAGTCGAACGATTCGCCATGCTGTGCCCCTGTCTGTCGGACCCATTCCGGTCCCCGTTCAGCCTGCCGGGGGCTGGACGATCTTGAACGTTGCGCCGCTCGGGTCCATCAGGGCGGCAATGCGACCAAACGGCGAATCCTCTACCTTGCCCATCACCCTGCCGCCATGCGCGATGACGGCCTCCGCGGTTGCGTCGGCGTTGGCTACCGAGAAGTAGATGATCCACTGCGTATGAAACTCGCCCCACGCGGGGTCAATCTGCATGATGCCAGCGAGCATCTCCTCGCCATGCTTGAGCACGTAGTATTCCATGCCCCCCGGCATCGGATCTGCGGTGGCGCGGAGCAGCGCCGTGTAGAAATCCCGCGCCTGTTTGGCATCGGACGTATACAGCTCGTACCAGGCCGTCGAACCCGGCTCATCGGTCACCTGTGAGCCTACATGCCTTTTGGCCTGCCAAAAGCTGAACGCCGCGCCGGTGGGGTCCTCACAGGTCGCCATACTGCCGAAGTCACCCACGACCATGGGCGGGTTCAACACTTTGGCTCCCAATTTCACCGCGCGCGCCACATCGGCTTCGATATCCTCAGTGGCGAAATACAAACCCCATACAGCGGGCATGGCCGGAGCGCCAGGCGGATACCCCCCCATGCCGACCGTCATCCGTTCTCCCGATCGAGCGGTCGTATAGCCGCCAAACTCGGGGCCGGCAATGTCGTACTCCCAGCCGAACACGGCCTGGTAGAACCTGCGCGCCGCGTCAACATCCGGCGCAAGCAAATCGCTCCAGGTAGGTGTGCCAGCCGGTTTTGCCTGTAAATATGTGGTCATCGTGACTCCTTGGTCCATTCTGACTCGGCTCCCGGTAAAGAAACGAATCTTGTGCAAGCATAGGACAGATCACGGTTCCACGATGTGGTATAGATTCCGGTGTGTTGCCAGACTGACCCTGCGCCAGGCTCATTTTCCGGTTGGCGCCCGCGGCGGAAGTGGGCCATTGTCTTTTGCACTCCAGTCTCTTGATCGCCACGATAGGCACTCTCCCAAATCACATCGCCCGTGACTGAGCGGGTTAACGAAATGACATCGCTGCCTGAGCTGGGATCACTCGTACCGCAGCGCCTCGATGGGGTTCAAGGCGGCCGCCCGGTTTGCCGGGTACAGGCCGAAGAACACACCGATCGCCAGCGAGACGGCGACGGCCAGCGCGATGCTCTGCCCCGTCACCACGGCCTGGCTGCTGCCCAGCAGCGAGGAGACGAGCTGTGCGCCGCCCACGCCCAGCGCCACGCCCACCAGCCCGCCCAGCGCGCTGATGACGATCGCCTCGGCGAGAAACTGGATCAAGATGTCGGCCCGCTTGGCGCCCACCGCCTTGCGCAGGCCCACCTCACGCGTGCGCTCGGTGACGCTGACCAGCATGATGTTCATGATGCCGATGCCGCCCACCAACAGCGAGATCGCCGCGATGCTGCCCAGCAGTGTCGTGAATGTGCCGGTGGTCTCCGAGACGCTGGTGATCAGATCCTCCTGGTTGCGCACCTGGAAATCGTTCTCCGCGCTGGCCGCCAGGCCGTGCTTTGCCCGCAGGATGGCAGTGACCTGCGCCTGCGCCAGGCTCATGTCCGCGCTCGAACGCGCCTGCAGGTTGATCGTGCTCACCGTGGTGGTGCCTGCCCCGCCCAGCTTCAGTTGCGCGGTGCGCAGCGGCATCATCACGACGTTGTCCTGGTTGTTTGCGCCGCCACTGCTGCCTTTCGAGGCCAGCACACCGATCACGGTGTAGTTCTGGCGGTTGATGCGGATGGTCTCACCGACCGGATTCACCGAGGTGCTGCCGAAGAGGTTTTCCACCACGGTCGAACCCAAGACCACCACCATCGCCGTGTTGCTGTCATCCTCCGCCGTGATGAAACGGCCCAGCGACACCCCCTGGTTGCGCACGGTCGCGTACGCCGCGGTCGCCCCGGTGATGCTGGTCGAAGTGGTGTTGCCGCTGTAGGTCACCGTGGCGTTGGTGCTGTACACCGGCGCCACCAGGCTGACCGTATCGGCCAGCGCCTCGATGGCTTCCACATCGGCCATCGTCAGCTTGGCTGTGCTCTCGACCTGGCCGCCGGGCCGGAAGCCGAAGTTCTGCTGGGTCGAGACCGTCAGCAGATTGGAACCCAACGACTGGAACTGGCTGAGCACCTGGGCCTGCGTGCCCTGCCCCACGGCCACCAGCGCGATCACCGCCGCCACGCCGATCACGATGCCCAGCATGGTGAGGATGGACCGCATCTTGTGCACGGTCAGCGCAGTGGTTGCGACACGAAGGACCATCATTAGCTTTTTCATGAAAATCTCTCCTTGAATTCATCCTTAGCCAAGCACCCTGAGCGGAGGGCAGTGGCCCGCAGTCGAAGAGACGGAGCGGCCATTGCCCATATCCGCATCCTTCGACTGACCTTTCATCATCATGCACGTTGAGCCATAAACCCGCTCAGGATGCTCAGTCATGCCATTTTCAGGCCAGCATGTAGCGCAGAACATAGCGCAAATTCCCCGCTCCCCACTCCACGCTCCCCGCCTCACCCGCCCAGCGCGCGCGAGGCGTTCATCAGGAGGTTGCTGTTGCCCATTTTCGATGCGCTGTTGCTCGCAGAACTCATGCTGAGCTGGACGAGCACCTGGTCGCCCGCGCTGAGCCCCTTTGTGATCACCGTGTACGTGCCGTCGCTGACGCCCACCTCCACCGGCACAGCTTCAGGATCGCCCGCCGGATCGGATGCGTTGGGCGCCAACACCTGGTACGCGCCGTTGGATTGCGTCAACGCCATGGTTGGCACCAGGAGGGCGTTCGTCGCCTGCGCCACCTGGATCTCGACGTTTGCAGTCATGCCCACCAGCAGTGACAGGTTCTCGGCGCCAGTCAGCGAGATCGGCACGCTGTAGACCATCACGTTCCCCTGGAGCGTCCCCTGCAGCGGCACGGAGAGCACCTGGCCGGTGAAAGTCTGGCCGGGGAAGGCGTCAAATGTGATTGTCGCGGCCTGGCCCACGCTAACCTGCCGGATTTCAGTCTCGTCCACCGAGGCGACAACCTGCAAGGTCTTCAGGTTGGCCAGGGCCAGCACCGTGGTAGTGGCAGCCACCTGGTCGCCGGCGCTGACGTTCGTCTCCAGGATCGTGCCATCAAAAGGCGCCACCAGTTGTGTGCCCGCCAGCGCGACCTGGGCGCTGCTCACCGTCAGCCGCTTTTTGTCCACCGCGGCCTGCGCCGTCGCTAGATCGGTCGCATCCGGGCCTTCGTCCAGCGCGGTCCGGGCTTGTTGCGCCGCCTGCAACGAGACCTCGGCCTGGCTCACGGCGAGCTGCGCCTGCGCCTTTGCGAGAGCGTCGCTGCCGGCCTGCGCCTCGGCCAGGGCCTGCTGGGCTTCGGCCAATGTGACCTTTGCCTGGGCCAGTTCCGCGGCGCGGGACTCGGCGGCCAGCGCAAGCTGCGCCTGCACCCGGGCCAGGTCGGACTGGGCTTCGCTCAGCTTCGTCTGATCTTCCGCCAGCTCTTCGGTCTGCTCGGCATTGGGGTTCTTCAAGGCTTTGAGCTGTTCGACCCGGCGGCCGTACCAGTTGACGCTGTATTGCAGATCGCGGGCATTCTTCGCCAAAGTTCCGCGTTCAGCCAGCTCGGTCTGGAGGCCCAATAGCGTGATGTTATCCTGCGCGTTTTTGACGGCGTTCTCCAGGGCGGTCAGGTCGGGATCGCTCAAGTCGGCCAGGTCAGACTGGGCCTGCGCCAACGTTTGTTTGGCCTGCGCCAGCGCTGCGTCGGCCTGGGCGAGCTCCAACTCGGTGGCCGGGGCTTGCAGGTCGGCCAGCGTCTCCTCGGCGGCCTGCAGATCGCTCTTCGCCTGGTCCAGCGCCTGTTGATAGCCCGCTGAGTCAATCGTGGCCAGCACCTGGCCCACGGCCACGGTGTTGCCGGCGGTCGCGTCCAGGGTCAGCAGCGCAGCGGTCCCGTTCATCTTCTCGAACGCGAGGGAGGCGCTCTGCTCGGCCTCCAACTGGCCCACGACGCTCAACGTCGAGCTCAGGTCACCCTGGGTCACAGTGACCACCTGCGTGCGGGTCGCTACGCCGGCGGCGCCGGTTGTGCTCGCCGCCCGGCTCTGATAAGTGAAGTATCCGCCGCCGATCACCGCGACGAGCAGGGCGGCCACGATGAGTTTCTTGATAGAGAAGTGCAGTGCTGGTGTGCGTTTCATTTCTTTCGCCTCATTTGGTTGGAATCTATTCAAAGTCAGTATGAGCACCCTGAGCGGAGGGTCGCAGTCGGTTGCGACCCGGAGTCGAAGGGACGTTTATCCCACCGGGCCGCTCAGCCCCCTAGGACGGGCGGCCGCCCTCCGCCCAACAGGGGCTGTGAGTCATATGTCATTGCGCCGGCGGCAACCCGCCGCCCATGTCCATGCCGCCGCCCGGGCCACCCGCCGTCTGCGAGGCGCCCGGTGTGCTGGTCGAAAGCTGTACGAGCACCCGGTCGCCCTCGCTGAGGCCCTTGAGAATCTCGGTGTAGGCGCCGTCGCTCAGGCCGACCTCCACCGCCACCGCCGTGGGGGACCCGCTCGCATCGGTGGTGTTGGGCACCAACACGTGGTAGGTCCCGTTGGATTGCGTCAGGGCAAGCGTCGGCACCAGCAGCGTCCCGGACGACTGGCCCACCTGGATCGCGACGTTGGCGGTCATACCTACCCGCAGCGCCAGGTCAGCCGCGCCTTCGAGCGAGATCGGGACGCTGTAGACCATCACGTTGCCTTCGAGCGCGCCTTGGAGCGGCACCGAGAGCACCTGGCCGGTGAAACTCTGTTCCGGGAAGGCGTCAAAGGTCATCGTCGCAGCCTGGCCGACGCTGATCTGCCGGATGGTGGTCTCATCTATCGAGGCGACCACCTGCAGCGTATCCATGTCCGCCAGGTCCAGGATCGCCGTGTTGGCTGTCACCTGGTCGCCCGCGGAGACGTAGGTTTCCAGGACAGTGCCGGCGAACGGCGCCACCAACTGCGTACCGGTCAAGGCAGCCTGCGCCTTGTCGAGCGCCAACTGCTTTGCAGCCACGGCCGCCTGGGCCACCGCAAGGACCGTCGCGTCCGTACCTTCGCTCAACTCAGCGCGCGCTTGCTGCGCAGCCTGCAAGCTGACCTGGGCGTTGTTCACGTCGAGCTGCGCCTGCGCCAGTTTCAGCGGATCGCCGCCGGACTGGGCGTCGGCCAACGCTCCTTGAGCGTCGGCCAGATCCGTCTGCGCAGCGCGGAGCGAGACTTGCGCCTGGAGCGCGCTGGCCTGCCGGTTCAGCTCGTAAGACACGCGGGTGTCCTGGGCGTCCAGCATCTTGTTGTACGCCAGCTCCAGCCGATCCTGGTAGAAATCATCGGAATAGGTTTCGGCGGCCAACCGGTTGTACTCGGCGGTGGGGACTGACTCCGCATAGGTCAATTGATCCAAGGTCGTCTTGGCCGCGGCGTCTTGCTGCTCCGCCAGGAGGTTCGCCTGGGCTTTCGCCAGCGCGCTCTTGGCGCTTGCGACCGCCGATTCCAGGCTGGAGATGTCCGGGGCGGTCAGATCGTCCAGCGCGGCTTGCGCCTTCTGCAGCGCGACTTTGGCCTGGGCGACGGCCACATCGGCCTGCGCAAGTTCGAGCGCGGTGGCGGGCGTCTGCAAATCATCCAACGTTTCTTTGGCCGCCTGCAAGTCGCTGGCCACCTGGTCAACGGCCTGCTGGTACGGCGTGGCATCAATAGTCGCCAGCACCTGGCCCTGCGTCACAACCGCACCCGCCTGCACCGCGAGGGTTAGCAAACTCGCGTTATCGCTGATCGTCTTAAACGCCAGGGATGCGGCCTGTTGCGCGTCCAACTGGCCCACGACGCTGACCGTCGCGGCGAGCGAGCCCTTCGTCACCTCAACGACCTGGGTGTAGGCCGTCGTGCTTGCGGCGGCCGTTTCGACAAACTTCGCCTCATAGATCCGGTATCCGCCGAAGGCGGCGGCTGCGAGGAGCAAGACCATCAAGAGTCTGCGGATCGCTTTCTTCATTTTGCGTCTCCCATGGGGAAAACCTGGTGAGGACAACCCCTTTTTTGATTTCCCTGCTGATTATCGGCCCGGAGACTGAGTTGGTCCTGTGAAGCACCTGAGCGGGGACTGAGAGTGGAGGGGCGGTGGAGATCATGGCCAATGACGAAGGCGCATCCGCAAATGCGAAAACCGGGGAGGCCCAGGCGCAAAAAAGCCAGGCCTCCTGAGAGGCCTGGCTCCTGAATGCTGAAACTCCGGCAGCTTACTCGTACCGCAGCGCCTCGATAGGGTTCAGCGCGGCCGCCCGGTTGGCGGGATAGAAACCGAAGAAGATGCCGATCGCCAGCGACACAATCACGGCCAGGGCGACGCTTTGCCCGGTGACCACCGCTTTACTGCTGCCCAGCAGCGGCGTGATGACTTGCGCGCCCACAATGCCAAGCACCACGCCGATCAAGCCGCCCAGCGCGCTGATGACGATCGCTTCGATCAAAAACTGAATTCGGATGTCGCCCCGCTTGGCGCCCACCGCCTTGCGCAGGCCGATCTCGCGCGTGCGCTCGGTGACGCTAACCAGCATGATGTTCATGATGCCGATGCCGCCCACCAACAGCGAGATCGCCGCGATGCTGCCCAGCAGCGTCGTGAATGTGCCGGTGGTCTGCGAGACGCTGGTGATCAGATCCTCCTGGTTTTGCACCCGAAAATCATTCTCCGCGCTGGCCGCCAGGCCGTGCTTCGTCCGCAGGATGGCGGTAATCTGCGCCTGCGCCAGGCCCATGTCCGCGCTCGAGCGCGCCTGTAGGTTGATCGTGCTCACCGTGGTGGTGCCTGCCCCGCCCAGTTTCAGTTGCGCGGTTCGCAGCGGCATCATGATGACGTTATCCTGGTTGCTCACGCCGCCGTTGCCCTTGGAGGCCAGCACGCCGACCACGGTGTAGTTCTGGCGGCTGATGCGGATGGTCTCACCGACCGGATTCACCGAGGTGCTGCCGAACAGGTTCTCCACCACGGTCGAGCCGAGCAGTACAACCATCGCCGTGTTGCTGTCGTCCTCCGCCGTGATGAAACGGCCCAGCGACACCCCCTGGTTGCGCACGGTGGCGTACGCCGCGGTGACGCCGGTGACACTGGCACGCGTCGTCTTGCCGCCGTAGGTCGCGGTGGCGCTGCTGCTGTACACCGGCGCCACCAGGCTGACCGCATCGGCCAGCGCCTCGATGGACTTCACATCGGCCATCGTCAGCTTAGCTGTGCTCTGGACCTGACCGCCGGGCCGGAAGCCGAAGTTCTGCTGGGTCGAGACCGTCAGCAGATTGGAACCCAACGACTGGAACTGGCTGAGCACCTGGGCCTGCGTGCCCTGCCCCACGGCCACCAGCGCGATCACCGCCGCCACGCCGATCACGATGCCCAACATGGTCAGAATTGTACGCATCGTGTGGATGGTCAGCGAGTTCAGGGCGACCCGGAATACCATCATCAGCTTTTTCATCGTCATCCCTCCGCGGGAAAAGCCGGTCAGGTTTTTGCAGAACCCGACCGGCCTTTGCCCTCATCTAAAAATGCCCCCCAGGCCGCCCATGATACCGCCGCCCGTGGTGCGGCGGAAGTTGTTGGTGCTGCTGGTGCTGCTGGTGGCAAGCGTCACCAGCACCTTGTCACCCACATTGAGGCCCTTTGTGACCACCGTATACGTGCCATCGCTCAGCCCGATCTCCACCGGCACCGCCTCAGGGGCGCCGTTCGGATCGGCGGTGTTCGGCACCAGCACCTGATACATCCTGTTGGACTGCGCCAGGGCGAGGGTCGGCACCAGCAACGCGTTCTTCACCGTGCCGACCTGAATCTCGATGTTGGCAGTCATGCCGACCAGCAACGACAGCTTCTCTGCGCCGATCAGCGACACCGGCACGCTATAGACCATCACGTCACCTTGCAGCGTCCCCTGCAGCGGCACCGCCAACACCTTGCCCGTAAATGTCTGGCCCGGGTAAGCGTCGAACGTGATCGTCGCCTCCTGCCCGACGCTCACCTGCCGGATCGTCGTTTCGTCCACCGAGGCAACAACCCGCAGCGTCTTCAGGTTTGCCATCGTCAGGATGGTGGTGTTGGGTGATATCCGATCGCCTTTGCTGGCGCCCGTCTCCAGGATCGTGCCATCAAAAGGCGCCATCAGTTGTGTGCCCGCCAGCGCGGCCTGGGCGTTGCTTACCGCCAGCCGCTTCTTGTCCACCGCAGCCCGGGCGGTCGCGACCTTCGTCGCATCCGCGCCCGTGTCCAAGTTCTTCCGCGCCTCCTGCGCCGACTGCAAGTTAACTTCAGCTTCGTGTACGGCGAGCTGCGCCTGCGCGACCTTGAGCTTGTCGCCGCCGGCCTTCGCCTTCGCCAGAGCCACCTGCGCGTCCGCCAGCACCGCCTGATCCTGGGCCAGCTCGTCCGCCCTGGCCTGCCGTGCCAGCACCCGTTGGGCAAAGACCCGGTCGAGATCGGCCTGGGCTTCGCTCAGTTTCGTCTGATCGTCCGCCAGCTCCGCCGTCTGCTCTTTGTTGGGATTCTTGAGGGCTTTGATCTGCTCAATACGCCGGCCAAGCCAATTCACGGTGTATCGGAGGTCGCGCTCGCTCTTCGCCAGGGCGTCGCGCTCGGCCAGGTCGCTTTGAACCTGCAGCAGCGCAATAGTATCTTGTGCGTTTTTGACTGCGTTCTCTAGATCGGTCAAGTCGGGAGCGGTGAGATCGGCCAGGTCGGACTTGGCCTGTTCGAGCGTTTGCTCAGCTGTTGAGACCGCGGCGTCAGCCTGGGCGATGTCGAGCGCCGTGGGCGGCGCCGTCAAGTCGGCCAGGGTTTTCTCCGCGGCCGCCAGGTCGCTGGTCGCCTGATCCAGCGCTTGCTGATACGGTGTGGGATCAATGGTCGCCAGCACCTGGCCCGTGGTCACGACCGAGCCCGCGTCCACCGTCAAAGTCAGCAGGTTGGCAGTGCCGCTCATCTTATCGAACGAAAGGGAGGCGCTCTGTTCGGCCTCCAACTGGCCCACCACACTCAGGGTCGAGCTCAAGTCGCCCTGCTTCACCTGCACGACCTGCGTGTAGGTGTGCGTGCTGGAACTGGAGCCGGTGCTGGCAGTGCCCGTCGTCCGATTCCGGTAGTAGAAATAGCCGCCGCCCGCGATCACGGCAATCAACAGCGCGACCAGGGTGATGTTCTTGATAGATTTCATCTCTTCAGCCTCAACAAATATCCTCAGATGCGGCTTTCAGCCCAGAGCCGGTTACATCCGCCGCCCTGACTTCGGACAGGAGGCAGACAGACTGCCCCCTGCCCGTCTTGTGTTCTATCGCCCTGTAGATGAAGTGCCCGTTCTCGAACGTGAGCTGCTGCCGCTTGGCGGCGCACCGCCGGGCGGCATCCCACCGCCCATATCAAAGCCGCCGGGGCCAAACATCTGCTGCTGATTGGTGCTCGTCGAAATCTTCACCAGCACCTGGTCGCCTTCGTTGAGGCCCTTGGTGATCTGCGTGTAGGTCCCGTCGCTCAAGCCGATCTCCACCGGCACCGTCTCGGGCGTCCCGTTGGGGTCGGCCGTGTTCGGCACCTGCACCTGGTACATGTTGTTGGATTGTTGGAGCGCCAGGGTCGGCACAAGCAGGGTTTCAGTTGTCTGGCCCACCGCGATCTCCACGTTGGCGGTCATGCCCACCCGCAGCGCCAGCTTCTGACCGCCGGCCAACGAGATCGGGACGCTGTAAGTCATCACGTCGCCTTGCAGCGATCCCTGCAGCGGCACCGCAAGCACCTTACCGGTCAGCGTTTGACCGGGGAAGGCGTCGAACGTAATCGTGGCATCCTGCCCTGCGCTCACCTGCCGGATCGTCGTCTCGTCCACCGAAGCAACAACGTCCAACGTGTTCAAATTCGCCATCGTCAGGATCGTCTTGTTGGCCGACACCAGGTCGCCCTTGCTGACGTTGACTTCCAGGATCGTGCCGTCG
The DNA here is from genome assembly GCA_964647255.1 of uncultured Anaerolineales bacterium. Classification (GTDB taxonomy): domain Bacteria; phylum Chloroflexota; class Anaerolineae; order CG2-30-64-16; family CG2-30-64-16; genus CAWJEL01. The sequence continues at coordinate 20,457 of CAZYGI010000004.1, forward strand.
AACGGCGCCATCAATTGCGTCCCCGCGAGCGCAGCCTCGGCATCGCTCACCGCCAGCCGCTTCTTATCCACGGCCGCCTGGGCCGTCGCGATGTCGGTCGCGTCCGCGCCCTTGTCCAACTCGGCGCGCGCCTCTTTCGCCGCTTCGAGATCTACCTCGGCCTGGTGCACCGCAACCCGGGCCGAGGCGACCTTCAGTTTGTTGCCGCCGGCCTGCGCTTCTGCCAGCGTCTGCTCAGCGTCCGCCAGGCTCGCCTGCGCCTTGCGAAGCGACATCTGCGCCTGGAGCGCACTGGATTGGCTGTTCAACTGGTTCGTAACGCGCGCATCCTGGGCGTCCATCATCTTGTTGTACGCCAGCTCCAGCCGATCTTGATAATACGCATCGGAATAGGTTTCGCCCGCCAGGCGGTTGTACTCGGCGGTCGGGGTTGATTCGGCGTAGATGAGGCGATCGAGCGCCGTCTTGTCGGCGGCGTCCTGCTGTTGCGCGAGAACGTTCGCCTGGGCCTTCGCCAACGCACTCTTGGCGCTTGCCACCGCCGACTCCAGGCTCGCGATGTCGGGATGGATCAGATTATCCAGATCGTCCTGCGCCTTTTGAAGCGCGACCTGAGCTTTGGAAACGGCGACATCGGCCTTCGCAATCTGGAGCGCGGTAGCCGGTGTCTTCAGGTCGGCCAGGGTCTGCTCGGCGGCCTGCAAATCGCTCTTGGCCTGGTCAAGCACCTGTTGATACGGCTCGGCATCAATCGTCGCCAACACTTGAGCCTGGGACACGACGGTGCCCGCCTGCACTGCCAGCGTCAAAAGATTGGCCGTACCGGTCATCTTGTCGAATGCCAGCGAGGTGCTTTGTTCGGCCTCCAACTGGCCCACAACGCTGACCGATGCGTCCAGCGTCCCCTTCGTCACCTTCACGACCTGGGTATACGTCGTCGTGGTCGCTGCGGACTTGGAAGCGGTCTTGCTCTTGTAGAGCAAATACCCGCCGCCGGCCGCTGCCACGAGGAGCGCTGCGATCAGGATCACACGAATCGTCTTTTTCACGTTTCTCCTCCTGCCCACCTACCTGGCCGGCGCCGGTGCAACCAACCCAACGCCTTCGCGCGCCGGGGCATCGGCGTGTTGAGCCGTGACAAGCTGGCGCGCAGCCCGCCGCGGGGCCGACACCGGCGCGTCGCTCACGATCAAGCCATCCTGGAGCCGCACGATCCGGCGTGTATGTTCGGCGATGTCCGGCTCGTGGGTCACGAACATGATTGTGATGCCTTGCTTTTCGTTCAGTTCCTGAAAAATACCCATGATCTCCTCGCCGGCCTTTGAATCCAGGTTGCCGGTCGGCTCGTCGGCCAGGATCAGGCTGGGATTGTTCACGAGGGCGCGGGCAATCGCGACGCGCTGCTGCTGCCCACCTGAGAGCTCGTTCGGCTTGTGGTGCAGCCGGTTGCCCAGCCCCACCATCTCCAGCGCAGCCACACAGCGCGCGTGGCCGTCGCTCACGCCGGCATAGATCAGCGGCAGCTCGACATTGGCAAGCGCGGTCGTGCGCGGCAGCAAGTTGAAACTCTGAAACACGAACCCGATCTTGCGGTTGCGCACATCCGATAGCGCGTCTTCCTTCATCCGGCCGACATCCTCACCGCCCAGGCGATAGGCGCCGCCCGTCGGCACATCCAGGGCGCCGAGGATATTCATCAGCGTGGATTTGCCGGAGCCGGAAGGCCCCATGATCGCCAGCATCTCGCCGGGATATACCTCCAGCGAAACGCCGCGCAGCGCTTCCACCGTCAAATCGCCCATACGATAGACCTTAGTTACATCTTCAATCGAAATCAGAGCCTGGTCGTGACTCATGATCACGCCTCCTTCTGGATCATCACACCGGCCGGACGGGCCAACGCAACAACAGCCACGCGGCATCCCGCCGATGCTTGCTGGCACTTCACGCCTGAGCCTGATTGCCACGATGGATTGTCCCGCACGCGCCTGAGATAACCCTAAGCGAAAGCTGAGCGGATGCTGAGAGACTGTCATCTCTGTGAGCTTAAAAATTGCAGGATTTCAAGCGCGCCTGCGCATAGCCCCTTGACAGACGCGCGGCCCTCCGCTTATAATGCACACGAGTGCGCAATTCGAATAGATAACAGCCGCTACTTCATTTCGCGCAGGGGACCCTGCGCCCTTCAAGGAGATACGCTGATGCTCAAGACCGGTGCAAGCCCGTTGCAACAAACGGTCGAAACGCCCACTGACTACTGGAACGACTCCTGTTCTGTCGAGGAGTTGACATACGGCATCCAGCACGGCGCGGTGGGAGCCACCACGAATCCCCAGATTGTGGTGGCGGTGCTCAAGAAAGAAGGCCATCTCTGGCACGCTCGCATCGCCCAGATCATCTCGGAGAACCCGACCTGGTCAGAAAACGAGATCACCTGGCGGCTGGTGGAGGAAATGGCCGTGCGCGGCGCAAGGCTGCTGGAGCCGATCTACCACCGCCACCACGGCAAGAAGGGCCGCCTCTCCATCCAGACCAACCCGCAGAACTACCGCAACGCCGACGCCATCGCCGCACAGGCGATCTACTTCAACACGCTGGCGCCGAATATGCAGGTCAAGGCCCCGGTAACGGCCGCGGGCGTGCAGGCCATCGAGGAAGCCACCTATCACGGCGTCAGCATCAACGCCACCGTCTCCTTCACCGTGCCGCAGATGCTTGCCGTCGGCGAGGCCATCGAGCGCGGGCTCAAACGGCGCGAGGCCGAGGGCCTGGACGTCTCCAGCATGGCGCCGGTATGCACCATGATGATCGGCCGCCTGGACGACTGGATGAAGGTCGTGGTCAAGCGCGACGGCATCGAGATTGACCCGGCGTATCTGGACTGGGCCGGCATCGCTGCCTTCAAGAAAGCCTGCGGCATCTACCGGGAACGCGGCTACCGCACCCGCCCGTTGTCGGCCGCCTACCGGCACCTGGGCCACTGGGCCGAGCTGATCGGCGGCGACCTCGTGCAGACCATCCCGTATGAATGGGCGCTGAAAATCAACGCCTGCGACATCCCCGTAGTCGTGCGGATGAACAACCCGGTGGACCCCGCGATCGTTGGTGCACTCTACGCCAAGATCCCCGACTTTCGCCGAGCCTATGACGAAGATGGGCTGACGCCGGCAGAGTTCGACACCTACGGTGCAACCGTGCGCACGCTGCGCGGCTTCATTGCGGCCGTCCACGAGCTCACCGGCATCGTACGCGACTACATGCTGCCCAACCCCGACGTGAAGTAGCGAGAGGAGTGACCCATTGATGCGCCGCTCGATTTCCATCCAGGATATCGCCCAGGCCGCCGGCGTATCGCATGCCACAGTGTCGCGGGCGCTGCGTGACAACCCGCTGATCAGCGTCGAAGTCCGCCAGAATATCCAGCGGCTGGCGAATGAGATGGGCTACACACCCAACGCCGTCGCCCAAAGCCTCAAGGGGAAGCGCAGCAACACCATCGGCCTGGTGGTCACCGCCATCGCCGACCCGTTCTACGGCCGCCTCGTTCGCGGGGTGGATGAGATCGCCAAGCAGGCCGGCATGGATGTCTTCCTGGGCGTATCATACAACAACGCGGAGCAGGAGCTGGCAGTCATCGAGTCGTTCCACCGCCGGCGGGTGGATGGCATCATCTCGGCCTCCTCCCGGCTGACAAGCGAGCACGCCGATCAATTGGCCCGCATCGGAGTGCCGGTCGTCTTGATCAACCAGCAGTCGGAAGGGAATCTCGCGCAGTTCCGCACCGTGCAAGTGGACAGCTACGGCGGCGCGCGCCAGGCGATTGCGCATCTGCTGGGGCTGGGCCACTCGGCCATCGCGTATCTGGGCGCAACGAACCGGCCGCAATCGAACCGGCAGCGCATGCAGGGCTACTGCGACGGCCTGCAAACAGCCGGCATCGCAATCAAAAATGGCTGGATCCAGGAAGCCCCGCCGCAACGCCGCAGCTACTCCGACGACGTGGCCGACGGACAGCGCCTGATGCTGGAAGCGCTGCGGGCCGGCATCACGGCGGCGTTTTGCTACAACGACATGCACGCCATCGGTGCGTTGATGACCTGCCGGGAGCTGGGGCTTCAGGTGCCGGGCCAGGTAAGCATCATCGGTTTCGACGACGTGGAGCTGGCCCAGTACGTCACCCCGCCGCTGACCACGGTGCATCAGCCCAAGCTCCGGCTGGGCCAACTCGCCATGGAGATGCTGTTGAACCTGATGGAAGATCAGCCGGTGAAGGACCAACTGGTGCCCCTGGAACTGGTGGTGCGTTGCAGCACTGCGGCCGCGCCGCCGGTTGTTTTTACCCTTGCGACAGGCACCGAGCTGTCAAGCCGGCTGCCTTGTTGACACAAGATCAGCGCGATCCCTGGCAGGCGCCCGCCGGGACCGCGCCCCTCCCAGAGAAGGAAATGATCAATGCGCCAATACACCGCGGACAACCTGGTGATCCACCCCGGCGCCTCGGCTGACCCGGACATCATCGTTGAGGTCACGCCGGAGGCTGCCGGTTGGGACACCCTCCACTTTCAGTCACGCCGGTTGGCCCAAGGCCGCACGTGGACTTTCGAGACCGGCAAGCACGAGCTGGCGCTGGTGGTCCTGAGCGGCACGCTCGACGTCACTTCAAACCGCGGGCAGTGGCAGGGGATCGGCCGGCGGGCGAACGTCTTCGCCGGGCTCCCGCACGCGCTCTATCTGCCGCTTGACACAACCTTCACGGTGGCCGCCGCCACCGCCTGCGAATTCGCAGCCGCCTGGGTCGCGGCCGACCGGGAATTTGCGCCGCGGCTGGTCACTCCGGCCGAAGTCGGCATCGAAATCCGGGGCGGCGACCACGCTACCCGGCAAATCAACCGCATGCTGCCCCCGGGTTTCCCCTGCCAACGGCTGGTCGTCGTCGAGGTCTACACGCCCGCTGGCAACTGGTCGAGCTATCCGCCGCACAAACATGACGTGCACACGGTTGCACCGGATGGCAGCCTGGCCCAGGCCGACCTGGATGAGATCTACTACTACAAGATTGACCGGCCTGAGGGCTTCGCCTTACAGCGGGTCTACACCGATGCGGAATCACCGTTGCACCAGGCCGGCTATCCCATTGATGCGGCCGTGATCGCCCGCAACGACGACGTGGTGCTGATCCCGGAAGGCTACCACCCGGTTTCCAGCCCGGTCGGCTATACCGCGTACTACCTCAACGTCCTGGCCGGCAGTGCGCAAAGCCTGGCCAGCAAGGACGACCCGCAGTACGCTTGGGTCAAGGACAGCTACCGCACGGTTGACCCGCGGGTGCCGATTTACGCAGTGCCGTAGAGAATCTCACGCCAAGACGCATAGGCGCAGACAGGGTGTTCTTGGCATTCTTTCCGTCTTGGCGTGCGTCAAAAAACCAAAGGAGCTATACATGACAGCTCAAGCCGAGCGCCTGACCATGGCGCAAGCACTCATCAAATTCCTCAAGAACCAGGTCGTCGAGCGCGACGGCGCCGAGACCCCCTTCTTTGCCGGCGCCTTCGGCATCTTCGGCCACGGCTGCGTGGCCGGCGTGGGCGAGGCGCTGCTCGCCAACCCCGATTTCCGCTACTACCAGGTGCGCAACGAGCAGGGCGCGGTGCACGCGGCGGCAGCCTATGCCAAGGTCAAGAACCGGATGCAGACCTTCGCCTGCGTCACCTCCATCGGGCCGGGCGCCACCAACATGATCACCGGCGCGGCCACGGCCACCATCAACCGGCTGCCGGTGCTGCTGCTGCCGGGCGACATCTTCGCGCGGCGCAACGTGGCGCCGGTGCTCCAGCAGCTCGAATCCGCAGGGAGCCAGGACATCTCGGTCAACGACTGCTTCAAGCCGGTCAGCAAGTACTGGGACCGCATCAACCGGCCCGACCAGCTCCTGACCGCGCTGCCCGAGGCCATGCGCGTGCTCACCAGCCCGAGCGAAACCGGCGCGGTGACGTTGGCGCTGCCGCAGGACGTGCAGACTGAGGCGTACGCCTACCCCGTCGAGTTCTTCCGCCGGCGCGTCTGGCGCATCATGCGCAACCGACCGGATCGGGCCGGCCTGCAGCGGGCCGCCGAGCTGATCCGGGCAAGCAAGCGGCCGATGATCGTGGCCGGCGGCGGCGTGATCTACGCGGACGCGACCGAAGTCCTGCGCGAGTTCGTGGACGCGACGGGCATCCCGGTCGGCGAGACCATGGCGGGCAAGGGCAGCCTGCGATGGGATCATCCACTCAACCTGGGCGCGATCGGGGCGACGGGCACGCTGGCGGCCAACCGCATCGCCAGAGACGCCGACCTGGTGATCGGCATCGGCACCCGCTACAGCGACTTCACCACCGCGTCCAAGACTGCGTGGCAGAACCCCGACGTCCGCTTTGTGAACATCAACGTGACCGAGTTCGACGCAGGCAAGCACCACGGGCTGGCCGTGGTGGGCGACGCGCGGGAGGCGCTGGCGGAGCTGGGCGAGTTATTGACCGGCTACGCGGTTGCTCCGGCGTATCGCGCAGCGGCACAGCAACTGCATGACGACTGGGATCGCGAGGTGCAGCGCATCTACAACATCCGCCTGAGCCCGCTGCCCAGCCAGGGCGAGCTGATCGGCGCGATCAACGAACTCTCCGGCCCGGACGCGATCATGCTTAACGCAGCCGGCTCGATGCCGGGCGACCTGCACAAACTCTGGCGAACAACGCACCCGAAGAACTTCCACCTGGAGTACGGCAACTCGTGCATGGGCTACGAGATCGCCGGCGGCCTGGGCGCCAAGCTGGCCGCGCCGGAGCGCGACGTCTTCGTGATCATCGGCGACGGCACCTGGCTGATGCTGTCATCGGAGCTGGTGACGGCGGTGCAGCTCGGCGTCAAACTGATCGTCCTCATTTGGGACAACGGCGGGTTCAAGAGCATCGGCTCGCTCAGCCGCTCGCTGGGGCTGGACGGCTTCGGCACGCGCTTCATCGAACCCAAAGATGGCGTGTTGGTCGGCGACTCGGCCGGCGACGCGGTGGCGCCGTTGCAGATTGACTTCGCCATGAACGCCCGCAGCCTGGGCGCGAACGTCATCGAGTGCGTCACCCGCGACGACTACGTGGCCGCGCTGAAGGCGGCCCAGGCGGCCGACCGCACCACAGTCGTCGTCATCAAGAACGACCGGCTGCACGGCGTGCCCGGCTACGAGAGCTGGTGGGACGTGGCCGTGCCCGAGGTCAGCACGCTGGCGTCGGTGCAGGAGGCGCGCGTGAAGTACGAGGAGATGCGGGCGCAGGAACGGCTGTTTTTGTAGGTTGGTAGATTGCTGAATTGGTAGACCCCAATGACACGGGTAAAGTGGACACAGAGGAGATACTTATGCCGCTCAAAAGACTCGGATATTTTATCAACGGTACGCTGAAAGCGTCCCAAACCGCCAAATGGATGGACTGCTACGATCCGTCCACCGGCCAAGTGATCGCCCAGGCGCCGCAGTGCACGGTCGCCGAGGTGGAAGAGGCGGTGGCGGTGGCCGCGGCCGCGTTTCCGGCCTGGGCCGATACCCCGCCCTCCCGCCGCACCCAGGTGCTCTTCCGGATGAAGGCGCTGCTCGACGAGCACCTGGACGAGCTAACCTACCTGGTGGCGCAGGAGCACGGCAAGGTATGGGACGAGGCAATGGGCGACGTGCTCAAGGTCACGGAGGTGGTTGAGTTTGCGTGCGGCATCCCCCACATGCTGAAGGGCCCGGCGCTGATGAACGTCACCCCTGGCTACGACACCGTACAAACCATGGAACCGCTGGGTGTCTTCGCCGGCATCGCGCCGTGGAACTTCCCCGCCATGATTCCGATGGGCTGGATGGCGCCCTTGTGCATCGCCACCGGCAACACGATGGTGATCAAGGCCGCCAGCTTCACGCCGCAATCCTCGCTGCGCATCGCCGAGCTGTGGATGGAGGCCGGGCTGCCCAAAGGCGTCATCAACGTGGTCACCTGTTCCCGCAACGAGGCCGAGATCCTGCTCAAGCACCCGGATATCAAGGGCATCTCGTTCGTCGGCTCCACCGCGGTCGGCAAGCACATCTACTCGACCGCAGCCGCGGCCGGCAAGCGGGTGCAGGCGCTCACCGAGGCGAAGAACCACGCGCTGGTGCTGCGGGATGCGGCGCTGGAGCGTTCGGCGCGCGGCATCATCAACTCGGCGTGCGGCTGCGCGGGCGAGCGGTGCATGGCGCTGCCCGTGGTCGTCGTCGAGGAGGCGATCGCCGATGAGCTGGTAGCGACGCTGGCGCGGCTCATGAAAGAGCTCAAGATGGGGCCGGCGTACGACAAGCTGAGCCAGCTCGGGCCGCTGGTCAACGACGAGCACCGCCAGTCGGTGATCAAGTGGATCGAGAAAGGCGTGGCGGAAGGCGCCACGCTGGTGCTCGACGGCCGCCAGGTGCAGACCGTGACGATGCCGGGTTACGAGAAGGGCTTCTACCTGGGGCCGACGCTGTTTGATCACGTGACGCCCGAGATGAGCATCGGCAACCGCGAAATCTTCGGGCCGGTGCTGTGCATCAAGCGCGTGAAGGACTTTGAAGAAGGCGTCGAGTTGATGAACGCCAGCGAGTTCGCCAACGGCTCGGTGATCTACACGCAGAGCGGCTACTACGCCCGCGAGTTCGCCAAGCGGACGCATGGCGGCATGGTGGGGGTTAACGTCGGCATCCCGGTGCCGCTGGGCATCTTCGGCTTCACCGGGCACAAGAACTCGTTCTTTGGCGATCTGCACACCATGGGCACCGACGGCGTGCGCTTCTTCACCGAACTGAAGAGCATCACTACCCGCTGGTTCTCCGAGACAGAGGCGCGCGAGGGCCGCGTGCTGAACAGTTGGGACGGCACGATCTCGATGCCGAACCAGTAAGTTCGGACTGTCATGCTGAGCGGACCGGCGGCGCAAAGTACGCTTCGGCGAGACGCCAGCGAAGCATCTCTCATGAAGAACGAGATTCTTCGCTGGATAAATCTCGTGATACGCGGTTAGGATCAACCCGCTCAGAATGACGATGTCGGAAATAGAAATGCACAGGAAACCAGGAGGAATCATGTCTCATATCCGCATCGGCAACGCCCCGTGCAGTTGGGGCGTCCTGGAATTTGGCCTGGAAGGGGAGGTGGCCGGCTGCACTCAGGTCCTGAACGAAATGGTGGAACTCGGCTATGTCGGCACCGAGCTGGGCGACTGGGGCTTCATGCCCACCGACCCGGACGCGCTGGCCGTCGAGCTCAACAGCCGCGGGTTGACCATGCTCGGTGCGTTCGTGCCCGTGGCGCTGAAGGACCCGACGGCGCACGCGCCCGGCATCGAGGCCGCGCTGAAGGTGGCTCGCCTGCTCCGCGCCGCCGCCGACCGCACCACCGGCTACCTGCCCTACCTGGTGCTGGCCGATAACAACACCTCGGTGCCGGTCCGCCGCGAAAATGCGGGCCGCGTGACCCCGGCGATGGGGCTCACGGACGCCGAGTGGGAGGTCTTCGCCGCGGGCGCGCAGAAAGTGGCGCGGGCGGTTTACGACGAGACCGGGCTGCGCACCGTGTTCCATCACCACTGCGCCGGTTATGTCGAGACCCCGGACGAAATCGCGCGCCTGCTCAGCATGACCGATCCGAACGTCCTGGGGTTGGTTTTTGACACCGGCCACTACGCCTTCGGCGCAGGCGATTGCGCGGCCGTGCCCGACGGGCTGCGGCGCTTCGCCGACCGCATCTGGTACCTCCACTTCAAGGACTGCCATCCTAAGGTCGCCGCCCGGTCGCGCGCCGAGGGGTGGGACTACTTCGAGTCGCTGCGCCACGGCATCTTCTGCGAGCTGGGCCAGGGCTGCGTGGATTTCGCGGGCGTGGCGCAATGGCTGGAGACGCGGCCCGACATCACCTGGGGCATCGTAGAGCAGGACGTGCTGCCCGGCATGGGCAAGCCCAAGGAGTGCGCGCGACGAAACCGGGAGTATCTGCGGAGCGTGGGGCTGTAGACCGCCCGTCATTGAAATGACCGTCTGGCACACCAAGTGCGTTGAAACGCACTGACGGAGCCTCGATCCGCTCGCCCAACCTGCTTCAGCAGGTTTCCGGTCGTATCAGACTCCGACATCTGCACCTGCGCTGCAAGGTGTTTCAATCGGAGAATCGCGTGACAAAGCGCAAAGGAGAGAATTATCCATGACTAACATCCTCAACATCGGCGTCATCGGCGCAGGGCGCATCGGCAAAGTCCATGCGGCCACCGTGGCTTATCGGATCCCCACAGCCCGCCTCGCGGCCATCGCCGACGTCAACGGCGAAGCGGCGAAGCAGGTTGCCGCGCAGTTCGGCGTCCCCGTCGCCACGGACGACCCCACGGCGATCTTCGAGAACCGGGACATCCAGGCGGTTTTCATCTGCTCGTCCACCGACACCCACGCCAGGTTCGTCGAGGCCGCGGCCGCGGCGGGCAAGCACATCTTCTGCGAGAAGCCCATCGCGCTCGACCTGGCCGTGATTGACCGCGCGTTGGCCGCGGTCGCAAAGGCCGGCGTGAAGCTGCAGATCGGCTTCAACCGCCGCTTCGACGCCAACTTCGCCCGGGTGCGACAGGCCATCGCCAGCGGCGAGATCGGTGCGCCCGCGCTGCTGCACATCATCAGCCGCGACCCCGGCCCGCCGCCCATCGCCTACGTCAAAGTCTCCGGCGGCATGTTCATGGACATGACCATTCACGACTTCGACATGGCCCGCTTCCTGATCGGCGCGGAGGTGGAGGAGATCTACACGCAGGCCGGCATCACGGTTGACCCGGCCATCGGCGAAGCCGGCGACGTGGACACCGCCATTATCATGCTGAAATACACCAACGGCGTCATCGGGACGATTGACAACTGCCGCCGCGCGTCGTACGGTTACGACCAGCGCGTTGAGGTGTTGGGCAGCAAGGGCGCCATCGCCACGTCCAACAACTACCCCAACGCCGCGACGGTCAGCGACGGCGCCAGCGTCCGCCGCGACCTGCCGCTGAACTTCTTCATGGATCGCTACACCGAGAGCTTCGCAGCCGAAGTGACCGCGTTCGTGGACGCCGTGCTGCATGACAAACCCACGCCGGTCGCAGGTCACGACGGCCGCGTGCCGGTGGCGATGGGGTTGGCCGCAAAGAAGTCGTATCTCGAAGGCCGACCGGTGAAGCTGAGCGAGGTCGGGTGAGCGTTACAGAAGCCATCTGGAATCGAGGCTTCAGCCGATTCTCCTCGCAAGAGCCAGGAGACCGGTTGAAGTTGCTGCCTTCGACGGCATCTCGGTTGTGACGGATGCCTATCGCCAAAAGACAGACAAGGAAGGACACCATGCAACTAGGTTTTCACGGCGCCACCACCCTGACCAGCGACATCGAGACCGATGTGGCCGTGACGGCGCAGGCAGGGTATCGGGCATTGGAGCTGTGGGCGGGCAAGCTCGACCGCTATCTGACCACGCATTCGGTGGCAGAGCTGAGAGCGCTGCTCGACGACAACCATGTCGCGCCGATGAGCATCAACTCGATCGAGTTCATCGCGTTTCGGAGCGCGGAAGACTACGCCGGAATCCGGGCGCGGTGCCAACAGTTGTGCGAGCTATCGGAACAGATCGGCAACCCGTGCGTGGTGGTGGTGCCCAGCCCCACGCCCGACCGCAATATGCCGTGGGAGGCCGTGGTCGCAGAGTATGTGACGGTGCTGCGCGACCTGGCCGATATCGCCGCGCCGCACGGCGTCAAGCTCTCCTTCGAGTTCCTGGGCTTCGGCTGGTGCACCGTGCGCACCCCGCGCGCCGCGCTGGAAATCGTGCAGCAGGTGGACCGCCCCAACATCGGCATGACGGTGGACTGCGCGCACTTCTTCGGCGGCGGCGGCCTGATGAGCGAGCTGGACCTGCTCGACCCGGCGCGCATCTTCGCGTTCCATCTGGATGACCTGGAGGACACCCCGAAGGAGGCGATCAGCGACGCCACGCGCCTGTTCCCCGGCCTGGGCGTGATCCCGCTGGATGAAATCTGCCGGCGCCTGAGCGGCATCGGCTACGATGGCGTCTGCTCCATCGAACTGTTCCGCCCCGAGTACTGGGGCTGGAGTCCGCTGGAGGTGGCGAAGACGGCCCGACAGGCCGCACTGAAGATCCTGTTGCCGCATTTCAAGGTGCAATGATTTTGTTATGCTTGTGACCGGTCGGGCTTCGATGCTATACTGCATCGGGCAATCCACGATGCAGGATGCGTGCCGCATGACGACAGGTCGTATCACCCGCCAGGATGTCGCCGCCCGTGCAGGGGTCTCCACGGCGGTCGTCTCCTACGTCCTCAACCACGGACCGCGGCCGGTCGCAGCCGAGACACGTGCGCGGGTGGAAGCCGCCATCCGCGAGCTGGGCTACTACCCGAACGAGTTGGCGCGCGGGCTGCGGATGCAGCACAGCATGACGATCGGGCTGATCATCCCCAATCTCAACAACCCTGTCTATGCGCAAATCGCCAACAGTCTGAAGGGAGTCTGCCTGAACCAGGGGTATCTCGTGCTGTTGTGCAGCACCGGCCGCGACCCGGAGCTGGAGATGCGGTTCGTGCAGATGCTGCGCGCCAAACAGGTTGATGGCGTGGCGGTGATCCCCTCGCATGACCCCGGTGCACTGGTCGCCCTGCTGCGCCAGGCGCACATCCCCACCGTGGTGCTGGAGAACGACCTGACCGGCACGCACTGCATCGTGGTGGACGATCTGCGGGGCGGCCGGCTGGCGACCGAGCATCTACTGGCGCTGGGCCACCGGCGGATCGGCTATATCCGCTGTAGATCGTTCACAGCCACCAGCGCGCTGCGGTTGGACGGCTACTGCCAGAGCCTGGCGGCCGCCGGGCTACCCCACAACCCCGACCTGCTGATCGAATGCGACGACAGCTACGCGGCCGGCTGCGAGGCAATGGACCGCCTGCTGGCCTTGCCCGCCCCGCCCACCGCCGTCTTTGCACACAACGACGTTTTGGCCCTGGGCGCCATGTATGCGGTGCAGCGTCGCGGGCTTTCCGTGCCGCACAACATCTCCATTGTCGGCTACGACGACACCCACAGCTCCGCCTACTTGAACCCCGCGCTCACCACTGTGCGCCTGCCCACCGACGAGATCGGGAGCGAGGCAGCAGTGATGCTGCTTAACCTGACCCAGAACAAGCTCGGCAACCCGCCCCACACGCGCCGCCTGCCTGTGGAACTCATCGTGCGCAGCAGCACCGCCTTGGCAAGTGAACCATGAAAAACCGCAACCTGTTGATGATCCCCGGTCCCATCGAGTTTGAGCCCGCCGTATTGGCTGCACTGGCCGCGCCGACCGACAGCCATGTCGCGCCGGATTTCATCGAGACGTTCGGCCAGGCGCTGGAACGGATGCGCCAGGTTTTCCTGTGTCCCGAAAGCCAGCCGTTCGTCGTCGCCGGATCGGGCACGCTGGCGATGGACATGGCAGCCAGCAATCTGATTGAGCCGGGCGACAAGGCGCTGGTGGTCAACACCGGCTACTTCGGCGACCGGTTCGGCACGATCCTGGAACGCTACGGCGCCGCGGTGACGCATGTGCGCGCCGCACTCGGCGCCGCGCCCACCGTCGAAGCGGTCGAGGCGGCGCTGGCGCAGGGGTTCAAGCTGATGACCATCACCCAGGTGGACACTTCCACGGGCGTGCTGGCGGATATCAAATCGCTCGCCGCGCTGGGCCGTGAACACGGTGCACTGGTCGTGGTGGATGGAGTCTGCTCAGTCGCCGGAGAGGCGCTGCGGATGGCCGAGTGGGGCGTGGATCTCACCCTGACCGCGTCGCAAAAAGCCGTCAGCGTCCCGCCGGGCCTGGCGCTGGTGGTGGCGGGGCCGCGGGCGCTGGCAGCCTTCCGGGGGCGCAAGATGCCGGTCGGCAGCTATTACTCGGATTGGACCAACTGGCTGCCGATCATGGAAGCCTACGAGGCGCGCAAGCCGGGCTACTTCGGCACGCCGCCGGTGAATCTGATCTGCGCGCTCAACGTGAGCCTGGGCCAGATCCTGGCGGAAGGGATGGACGCGCGGATCGCGCGCCATGTCCGGTTGGCGCAGGCGTGCCGGGCCGGGATCACCGCACTGGGGTTGAGCCAGGTTCCGCTGGCCCCCGAAGTCACCGCACACACCATGACGGCCCCGCGCTTCCCTGCGGGCGTCAGCGGGCCGGATTTGCTCAAACGAATCGGCGCCGCGGGTGTGACGCTGGCCGGCGGCCTCCATCCGGCCATCCGTGCGGAGTACTTCCGCATCGGGCACATGGGGCCGATGACCCTCAACGATGTGCTGGCCGCACTGGGCGCCATTGAGGTGGGCTTGCGTGGAAGCGGCTACGCCTTTGAGCGCGGCGTCGGTGTTGCCGCAGCCGTGCAGGCATATACCGCCTAGTCCACGTCGGCTGAAGTCCGCCTGGGTTTCGGTAGTACCGACTTCAGTCATTAGCGCCGGATGGAACGACTAAAGTCGTCACTACTCGCTCCCCATCCCAGGGCGTTCGACGACATGGATCGAACGCGCCGAGCGCTTGCCTGGCGCGTCGTGACCACAAAAAACACCGGCCTTCCTTCTGTTCTTCCTGCCGCGCATTCGAGTCCTTTCAGATCGTAACCGAAACGTAATTCCTTTGTGATGGGACCTTCACCCCAGCCTGCTAATAAGTATGCGGGCGGCGATCTGACCTAGACCGACCATTTCGACACCGCGGAAACATACTACTACACGCCGGCTAAATTGCGCCTGGGGTTGGTAGTAACGACTTCAGTCGTTGGCGCCGGACGGAACGACTAAAGTCGTCACTACGAACCCTGGCCGCACCTACGCCCGGATGTACTACATCATCGTCACGAATAACAACGCGGCGCCGGTGAACTACTCGCTGAGCATTAACTAGCGTCCAACCACGCGCCGGCGCAGTCCCGGCGCAAACAGCGAGAACGGACGGGCCTCGGCAGACACGCAAGTGTGCGCCGGGGCCCGTTCTTTTTTGGCGCAGGTTAACCGAAGCCTCATGGAATCTTCATCGCGTCTTTACGGCGTTCTGCTAGATTACGTCCGTCGGACGGGACGGTCCGACACGAGACAGACGCTAATTAAGAGACAGGAGTTGGATTGATGCGAAGAAACATGGCGCTGATCGTCTCCGGAGTGATCACGACCTTTGCGCTGGTGTTGACGTTGGGACTGCTGATCGCATCCGGACAGCTCGGCCAGGTCGCGCAAGCAGCACCGGCCACCAGGAACGAGCAGGCGGCGGTCAGTGCGAACGATGGCCTCAGCACAGATGTCCGCACGCTCCAGGCAGAGGTCATCGCGGACCGTGAGCAATTGCAGCAAGCATACGCGGCGCTCCAGCAGGCGTATGATCAAATCCAGGTTCTGTCGGCAGGAAACGGACTTCGCAGCCGCAGCCGGGGCCTGGGCCTCAACCTCGTGCCTGTACCGATCGAGCCGTCCGATTGAGATTTCAATTCCAGAGAGAGTGAAACCATGGCCAACACACAAAACGCCGGTCGTTCAACCCAGGTCTCGCCGGCGCGCATCAAACTGATGGCGATTATCCTATCCGTTGTCACCTTCATCGCAAGTTTGGCGGGCGTCGCCATTGCGAACCCGGGACGGACCTCACAGACCAACCAGGCCGTCCAGGTCATTCAACAGCCCGCCGGCCAATCGCAGCTTGGTCTCGGCCAAATCAACACGAACAGGCTGCCGATGACGGGATTCCGTCCGATGACGCGCAGCCGGGGTTCCTGATCGGGACAGCCGCCAATGAACGACTTGCACATCGCTCCGGAACTGCACTCCAGCAGCTTCCGCTGCATGACGACCGAAATCGAGCTGTTCCTCCGCACTGAACAGGCGGGTGTGGCGGCTGGGGCGCTGGCCGCGGTTGAGCAGTTCTTTTTCGATGTCGAGGCCCGCTTGAGCCGCTTCCGGGATGATTCCGAACTGACGCGTTTGAATCGCTCAGCCGGCCGCCCAACGCCAGTCTCCCCGGAGCTATACGAGCTGGTGGAACGCGCGATAGCCGCGGCCAGGGCCAGCCAGGGAATCTTCGATCCCACCGTAATTGACGCGCTGGAGGCAGCCGGCTACGACCGCAGCATCGAGGAGATCCGCAGCCGTGGGACGCAGGTGCGCGCTCCGGCGGATGCGCGGGCGGTGTCGCAAGGGCGCTGGCGCAGCATAGAGGTGAACTCCAAGATGCGCACGGTGACGCTGCCGGAGCGTGTGCGGCTCGATCTCGGCGGGATCGCCAAGGGCTGGGCCGTTGATCGCGCTGCGGCCATGCTGAAATCCTTCGGGCCGGGTCTGGTGAACGCTGGCGGCGATCTACGCGCCTGGGGCGACCAACCCGGCGCGGAGGCCGGCCAGGGTTGGCTGACAGCCGTGGACGATCCGGCGTCGCCCGGCTCCGATGTCGTCTGGCTGTGGGCGCGCGAGGGCGCGTTGGCGACGTCAACCACTGCTGCGCGGCGCTGGGCCGGGGGGCACCACCTGGTAGACCCGCGCACCGGCCGGCCAGCAGAGACGGATCTGGTCAGCGTCAGCGCGACCGCGGCCACCGCAGCCCAGGCCGAGATCGCCGCCAAGGTCGTCTTGATCTTGGGGACGACGGCGGGCCGGGCCTGGCTGGTTCGCCAACGGGGCGTCGAAGCATTGTTAGTGACAACGGACGGGCAGGTCATCCAGACGCCCGGCCTGGCGAAGGATCTAGCCTGGTCAAGGTCGGCGACGGTCGTCCATTGAGACATAGCGGGGGAAGTCATGAAGAAGCGTGCGGATGAATTGACGTGGTCGGAGGTTGCGTTGTTCGGCGCCGGCAGCCTGGCCGGTGCGCTGTTGGGGGTGCTGGCGCTCAGCCGACTGCTGGCGGCGATGGCCGCGCAGGCGCCGGGCTTCTGGTACGTGAGCCGGGCCGCCGCCATCGTGGGTTATCTGCTGCTGTGGGGATCCACCGCCTGGGGTGTGCTGCTGAGCCTCCGCGGCGCTGCAGGATTGGTGACGAAACCGCTCGCCTATGCCGCCCACAACATCACCTCTTGGCTGGGCATCGGTTTTGCTGCGTTGCATGCGCTCGCCTTGCTCGGCGATCGGGTCGTCCCGTTCACCGCCGCCGGCCTGCTGGTGCCCTTCGCGGCCGACTACAAACCCGCGCTGACCGGCCTGGGCACGCTGTCGCTCTATCTGGCCCTCGTTGTGTCGGTCACGTTCTATTTGCAGAAACGAATCGGCCGTCGCGCCTGGCGCACGATCCATTACCTTTCGTTCCTGGTTTTTGTCGGGGTGACGATCCACGGCATCGCACTGGGCACCGATAGCAACACCCGGCTCATGCAGGCGATGTACGTGCTGGCCGGGAGCTCGGTGCTGTTCCTGACGTTGTATCGGATTCTGACTGCGGGCGCCGGCCGTCGGCCAGCCCAGCTCCGCCGCCCGCAGGCGATGGTTGTCAAGGTGGAAGGATAACGAAGATGAAACGTTCAACACTCATCCTCGCCGTGGTGGCTGTGGCGGTCACCGCGGCTGTCATGGCTGGCACGTGGACGGTCGGGCTGCGCGCTGTCACCGGAAACGCCAGCGTCTCAAACGCGTTTCAACAAATCTCGGCGGAGCTGACCGGTGTGCGCACGGCCTCGGCGAGCACCACGGCGCTGGCGCAGAACACCACCGCCCCGGCGGCCGCGGCAAACGAAAATCCAGCAACGGTCATTAACATCGTGCCCGGCGCCGACACAGAAAGCGAATTGATCGAGGCCGTGTATCAGAAAGTGAACCCCTCAGTGGTTCGGGTTGACAATCTCTCGTCGGTCAACAGCGGCTCGTCCTCCGATGCGGTGCCGCAGGGCGAGGGGTCCGGCTTCGTTTGGGACACGGCCGGCCACATCGTCACCAACGATCACGTGGTCCGGGGCGCAGACAAGCTCCAGGTGACCCTTGCCGACGGCATGATCCTGGACGCGGAACTGGTGGGCACTGATCCGAACGGTGATATCGCGGTCCTCAAGGTGGACCCGAAGCTGGCAAACCTGGTCCCAGTGGAGCAGGGCGACATGGATGCGGTGAAGGTCGGCCAGCGCGCCATCGCCATCGGCAACCCATTCGGTTTCGACGGCACGATGACAACCGGCATCGTCAGCGCGCTGGGGCGCAGCATCCCGGCCAGCACCGGCTTCAGCATCCCGGAGGCGATCCAGACCGACGCCGCGATCAATCCCGGCAACTCGGGTGGCCCGCTGCTGAATGAACGCGGACAGGTGATCGGCGTCAACGCCCAGATTCAATCCTCGACGCGCAGCAACAGCGGGGTCGGCTTCGCGATCCCCATCAGCTTGGTGCAGCGCATCGTGCCCGCGTTGATCAAGACCGGCGTCTATCAGCACGCTTACCTGGGGATCAGCGGCGGCACCCGGCGGACGCCCACGGCGCCTATCTGTTCAACGTAGTGCGGGGCGGCCCGGCTGCCGCCGCCGGCCTGCGCGGCGGCAGCCAGGATACGAACGTGCTGCTCGCCGTGGACAGTTCCGGTGCGCCGAGTTACCTTCAGTCCGGCGGCGATCTGATCACGGCGGTCAACGGCCAGTCCATCACCAAAATGGACGACCTCCTGATCTATCTGGAAGAAAACACATCACCGGGGCAGGCCGTGCAGTTCACCGTTCTCCGTGCGGGCGGCCAGCAACGCACTGTCACCGTTACCCTGGGCCAGCGGCCGGTCAGCCTCACATCCGGTTGATGACGCGGGGAGGGACGCAAAGACGCAGAGGCGCGAACATGCAGGATTATCCGACAGCGCGCCTTTGCGTCTCTTGGTTTCGATCTAGTAACCTCGCCACCAAGAATTTGAAGGGTCGTGGTGGCGCCTTGAGTCGCTCTTTGGTCGGCAACGAACGACTGAAGTCCCACGGGGTGCTGTGCGCTCGCCACGACGGGCACATTTTCGGTGGCAAAGCACTGATGTTCGCTCGTGAGAGCGGCTATCGGGCGGCGACGTTCACCCCGACCGGCAACGTGACCGCATCGCTGCCATCCCCAAGGCGCAACCGGTCGCGGGTGTTCGGATCATACAGGCCGACGACGATCCGATAGGCGCCGGACGGCAGATCGGCCGGGAGGACCACCGGGTGGCGGTCGGGCACGATCTCGCCCGGTTGCCACTCCGAGGTCGGGAACCCGCCCAGGTCGGGCATGGCATCATGCTGCGCCGGCGGTGGGCCCTCCTGCACCAGATGGACGAAGACGGTGTAATCCTGTGCAAGCGGACCGGTGGCACGCCAGTAGAAGAGCGGCGTGAGTGTTTCCCCGGGCCGCGCCGGGCCGCTGGGCAGCTCAAAACCGAGCAGCTCGATCCCGTTTTGCCAGGCAGCCGCGAAAGGCGTCGCGCGCGCCGGCAGGTGCGCCAGCCGCGCGTGCGGGACCGGGTCCGGCATGCCGCCCGGATCGGTGCGGAAGCCCTGGAGGTCCACCAGCGTGCGGTCGCCGGCGTAGGGCAGAGCTGACGACAGCGGGCCGACCGTGGGCCGCAGGCGCGCCGCCACATCCCAGGCGTCATCGCCGCGCACCACGCCGACCGCCACACTGTATTCATGGTATTGCGCCGTCCACCACGGCATCCCGGCAAACTCGATCTTGATCGTCTCGCCCGGCTGCCAGCGCGTGGTCGGATACCAGTACTGCACCCCAGCCTTCATCCCTACGTCCGTGCTGCCGAGCACCTGGCGCTGCCCATCCAGCAGATAGAGCGCGAACTGGAGTTCCTCGGTGATGGGGCGAAGCGGCTGGAAGTAGAGTAGGAACCGCAGCGGCGTGTCCGGCATCTCGGTGCGACGAGGATACGACACGTCGAAGCCGACCAGCCGCACCGCGTCGCCGAAGTCAATCGCTGCCGGATATTGCGGCGCCTCGACCTGCGTTGCCTTGGCGAAATCATAGAAACTCGCCGGCAGGGCTGAGGTCGCCGCGCCGCGCCTCAGCAGCAGATAGCCGTCTTGGGCGCGCACGAGGCCGAACTCACCGCCGCGCAGCAGCTTTTGGATCAAGTCATACTGGCTGCTGACGTTCTCCAGCGTGGACACATCCACCAGGATGTATTCCGCATCGCCGATGTACGGGAAGCGATACAGCGTCTTCCGGCCGCTGACGTGCGGAGTGAGGTTGGGCTGCGCCGAGACGGCCGCGTCGCCGGGGATCTCCCTGGCGATCTCCTCCACGAGCCGGTCGTGCGCGGTGACTTCGTACGGCGCAAAAGCGCGCGCCAGCGGCGTATAGCCGTGGTAGTGGTGATAGTAACCCGTGAGGATGAGCACGCCCGCGGTCAGGATGAGCGCGGACCAGGCGACCCGCGTCCGCAGCAGGCGCGTGGCCTGTCGCGCCAGCCAGCTTGCGCCGAGCACCGCCGAGATCATAATACCCGGCAGCAGCGGCGCCACGTAATGATACTTCTCGACGAAGTGCATCGGCTCATGGTCGCTGAGCAGGTTGATCAGCAGGTCGGGCGCGGAAAACGCCATCGTCAGCGGACTGAGGAGAGACAGGAAGCCAACCGGCGTGTAGAGATCGCGCAGATAGAGCAAGTTGCGGGCGGCGAGGAGCTTCTTCAGGGTCCCCACCGGGTCGGCCAGCGCCGCTTTTGCGATGCCGCCCGCACCCTCGCCCATGTCGCTGTAGTATTTCAGATAGGGGGAGCCGCTGCCCTGGAAGTGCGGGACGACAACGAAAACCGCCACGGCAAACCAAAGCGCGGCCACACCGACCAGCGCAGCGCCGTGAAGCACCGCGGGCCGCCGCAGCCGAGCACGCCAACCATCTTCCCGGCCGCGCGGCTGCCGCCGGTTCCCCGGGTCGCCGGTTCGACCGGCTGGAGCCTCAACCCCAGGCAAACGCGCGCCCGCCAGGAAGCCGCGCAGCGCCAGGTACAGCCCGATCAGCGCGGCCGTGAGGGGCACCTCTTCCTTGGTCGCCATCGCCAGCAGCGCAAAGAGCCAGAAAAGCCCCCAGCGCCGCGCCTGGCCGTAGTAGAACGCGAAGAGCAGGAGCGGCGCAGCCAGCGCCACCGCGTGAAACTCCCACAGGTTGGCGGCTTCCAGGCCGGGGAAGAGCAGGTAGACAGCCGCAAAGGCCACCCCGGCCAGCTCGCTCTCCAGCCGCTCGCGCGCCAACCAGTAGACCGGCCACGCGCCCAGCGCCAGGATGACGGTCTGCAGCACCAGGATCGTCTCGGGCCGCTGCCAGAGCCAGTAAACCGGCGCAAGCAGGAGGTAAATCGGCTCAACGTGCATCGCCAGCCGGTTGTCGGTCGCCAGGTTCAGCTCGACCCCGCGCCAGTTCGTGAAGTAGAGCGGCCGGCCGTGCACCGTGTTCCAGAAGGCCTGGTTCACGTTGCCCAGATCATAGGCAAGCGTGCCAAGCGCCCAATGGCGCGTGAGCGACAGCCAACTGAACAGCACCGCGTAACACACGACGAGTGCCCAGACCGCGATCACCGCCGCGCGGTGACCAGAGGTTTTCTTCATGCCTGTACCTGCTTGCTTGAGATCATGATCTGACCAAAGGGCAGAAACCGGCCGCAGTTTACCACCAAATGCATAGCCGGTAAAACATCATCCCGTTTGACAACCGAAATTTGACCGATCCTTCATCACCTCACACGGGTGCTCGCCTGAAGCATGAGGAGAACGCCGAAGTGCTCCGTTCCCCTGTTGATTGGCAGAGCGCGAAAACCTTAATCTGATCTTCATTCTTTCTTCACGCCGATATGATAGATTGCTTCGGGTCGAAGAGAGATTGCCTTTCTTCAATCCAAAAAGCGGAAAACACGACTCTCACAGGAACGGACAAGACCTATGAATCGCACAACTCGTATCATCCTCAGCATCGTCGCCTTGATCGCGGTCGCCGCAGGTGGGTTTGTCGGCGGCATGTTCTACGGCAAGGGCCAGGCGCAATCCCGGTTCGTCGCAGGGGCGCCGGGCGGAGCCTTCTTCGGAGGCGCCCCGAACGGTCAGAGCGGGCGCACAGCGGGGCAGGGCACGGCTAACGGCGCCGCCAACCGCGGCAGCGGCGTTTTCGGCGAGATCCAGCAAGTGGGGGATGGCCTGCTCGTCATCAAAGACCAGAACGGCAAGGAGACCCAGGTCAAAGTCACCGATACCACCTTGATCGAAAAGAACGCATCGGTGGCGCTGTCGGACCTGAAGGCCGGCGAAACGGTGATCGTTTCAGGGTCGAAAGGCACAGATGGCGCTATCACCGCCCGCTCGGTGCAGGTGGCGCCTGCAGGGCGGTTCGGCATGGGCCAACCGCCGGCCGGCGGGCAGCCCGGCGGCACGCCCGCACCCTGAAGTTCGCTTTCAACCCCGGCCTGCTCAACATCATACACACAAGGAGTCTCGTCATGCGCAAACGTCCCGTCCTCATCGCGATCATCGCTGCCGTAGTCTTGTTCGGCCTGATTCAGCTTGTGCCATATGGCCACACGCACACCAACCCCCCCGTGGCGCAGGAGCCCAACTGGGATTCCCAGGCTACGCGGGATCTTGCCAAGCGCGCCTGTTTCGACTGCCACAGCAACGAAACGACCTGGCCCTGGTACAGCAACATTGCGCCCGTTTCCTGGCTGTTGGCGCGCGATGTTAACGAGGGGCGCGACCGGATGAACCTGTCGCAATGGAGCACGCGCGCCAATCGGAACCTCGATGAGATCGTGCGGAACATCGAACGGGGCGAGATGCCGCCTTTCTTCTACACACCGCTGCACCCGACCGCCAAACTGACCGCCGACGAGAAAGCGCAACTCATCGCCGGCTTCCAGAAGACGTTGAAGTGACACCAGGCCTATGAATCGCCGCATCCTGGTCGTGGACGACGACAAAAAGATCGTTGAACTGGTATCGCTCTATCTGAAGCGGGAAGGCTACAGCATCCTGACCGCCTACGATGGCCGCGCGGCGCTGGAAATCGCGCGGCAGAAGCAGCCCGACCTGATCGTCCTCGACCTGATGCTGCCCGAGATGAACGGCCGCGAGGTCTGTCGCGTGCTGCGCGGCGAGTCACGCGTGCCGATCATCATGCTGACTGCTCGCAGCACGGATGACGACAAGCTTATCGGCCTCGATCTGGGCGCCGATGATTATGTCACTAAACCGTTCAACCCGAGGGAGCTGGTGGCGCGCATCCGCGCGGTGCTGCGCCGCTCGCTGCCCGAGGAAGAAACCCCGCAGGATCTCCAGTTTGACACGCTGCATATCAGTTTCGTGCGCCACGAAGTCCGGGTCAACGGCCGCGCCGTCAACCTGACCCCGACTGAATTCCGCCTGCTGGAGACCTTGGCGCGGGAGCCCGGCCGGGCCTTCAGCCGCGCTGATCTGTTGGACCGGGCATTCGGCTATGATTACGAGGGGCTGGAACGCACGGTGGACGTGCACGTCATGAACCTGCGGCGGAAGATTGAGGCGGAACCGACCAGCCCGCGCTACGTCATCACCGTGCCTGGGTTGGGCTATCGTTTCGAGGGGCGCCGCGATGAAATCCCCGGTTAGGGTGTGGCGAAGCCTGCGCGTCCGCCTGCTGTTGGCCGTCATCCTGGTCGTGTTGGTCGCGGTCAGCGTCACCGCCTTCGTGGCCTTCCGGCGCACCAGCGGCGAGCTGGAGCGGTTCATCGCCACCGGCGACGAGGGGGACTTCCGCCGGTTCGCCTTCGTCCTCGCCCGTTCGTATTCGCCTACCCAGGGCTGGCAGGACATCCAGGCGGAGATCGAGCGGCTGGGCCAGATCACGGATCGCCGCATCGTCGTGACGGACGCCCAGGGCACCGTCGTGGGCGACTCCGAGCAAAAGCTGATCGGCAAGCCGATCGGCGCCAACTGGCCTGCCGCGCGGCTCGCGCCATCGGCGCTGATCCTGGCCGGCGACATCCGGGTGGGCGCGCTCTACGTCGGCCCGCGCACAGACCCCAACGAAGCCCAACTCGCCTTTCTCGCCAACGTGAACCGTTCGCTACTGTTCGGTGCGCTGTCCGTCGGACTGGCGGCTGTGTTGATCGCCCTGTTTCTGTCCGGCCGGATTTTCCGGCCGGTCGAACAGCTCACCGCGGCCGCGCAGCGCATGGAGAAGGGCGACCTGACGGTGCGCGTGCCGGCGAATTCCAACGACGAGATCGGCCAACTGGCGCACGCGTTCAACGCGATGGCGGGCAGCCTCAGCGAACAGGAGCAGTTGCGCCGCAACATGGTGGGCGACGTGGCGCACGAACTCCGCACGCCGCTCACTAACCTGCGCGGCTATCTGGAGGCCGCGCGTGACGGGCTGATCACGCCCGACACTGCGCTCGTGGACAACCTCTACGAGGAGACGATGCTGCTCAGCCGGCTGGTCACCGACCTCCAGGAGCTCGCCCAGGCAGAAGCCGGCCAGTTGACGCTCGTCCGCCAGCCGACTGCGTTGGCTGCGTTGGTGGAGCAGGCGATCGGCATGCTCCACCCGCGGGCCGATGCCAAAGACATCACCCTGCGCGTGAATCTGCCGGATGATCTGCCCCAGTTGGATATTGACCCTGAACGCATCGGCCAGGTGCTGCGCAACCTGCTGAACAACGCAATCGCCTACACCCCCGAAGGCGGCGAGATCGGCGTCTCGGCTGCACGCCAGGACGATCGGGTCACGGTTTCGGTGCGCGACACGGGCGAAGGCATCGCGGCCGAGCACCTGCCGCACATCTTCGACCGTTTCTACCGCGCCGATCGGTCACGCGCCCGCGCGAGCGGCGGCGCAGGGCTGGGGCTGGCGATTGTCCGACAACTCGTCCTCGCCCACGGCGGCAACATCGCCGTCGAGAGCGTGCCGGGCCGCGGCACAGTCTTTACCTTCACGCTCCCGGTGGCAGCACCGCGATGACCGCGCTCGACGCCGCGCCGGCCGGGTCCGGCATCCGCTGCCTGCTCCAAAGTGCAGCCGTCCACCCTGCCCTGGCAACCGATGCGGCGCCGGCCTGGTTGTCGGCCGCTGAACAGGCGCAGGCGCAGGCGTTCACCGCGCCGGCGCGGCGGCAGGAATGGCTGTTAGGGCGGTGGACTGCGAAACGCCTGGTGCAGCGCTGCCTGGCGGAACGCGGGGACGCACCTGCCGGGCTGGAGACGCTGCTGATCTGCACCGACCGTGAGGGTGCGCCGTACGCGGCGCAGCGCGCGGGGGACGCGGAGGTGCGGCTGCCGGTCAGCCTGTCCATCAGCCATACGGACGGTCGCGCATTCTGCGCCCTGTGCGACGGGCCGGCGGCCGTGGGCGCAGACATCGAACGGATCGCTCCGCGCGAGCCCTCTTTTCCGGCGTTGTTCTTCTCCGCGGAGGAGCAGGCCGCGGTGTACGCCGCGGGGCCGGTCCAACGCGACACGTTGATCACCGCGCTGTGGAGCCTGAAGGAGGCGGCGCTCAAGGCGCTACGGCTGGGGCTGCTGCGCACCGACACGCGGCGCATGACGTGTCGCATTCCAGCGTTCATCGACGCGCCGACGGCGTGGACGCCGCTCACCATCGCGCTTGACTCTGCGCTGATTTTGCCCGCTGCGCCCTGCGTCACCACCTGGTGGCGAGCTGAAGCCGGCTTCGTGCTGGCGCTGGCTCGCTGCGATCACACCCGCGCCAGCAGATAGAGCACCCCCACCGCCAGATGCAGGCCATCGGGCCGAAACCAGGGCCGCAGCTTGCCCAAGTACTCGGCTTTAAAGCGGTCCCGCGTCTCCGAATCCATGCGCAGGATCGCGGCGCGTGCCCCCAGGGTGAGCTGAAAGGCCCACCACGCTCCTTCATCCCCGAAGATCGCCTCGCCGGTTTCCATCTGCGTCTCGACATCGCAAAACCCGCCGCGGGCCAGCAATGCCGCGGCTTCCTCGGGGCTGTGCGCCACCCGCTGCGGCGTCCGCATCGCGATCCCGTAGGCCGCGGCCTGCTGGGCAAAGAGCGGCCAGCCCGGATCGAACGGCGGCGGCGTCCGGCTAAACAGCGTGACCCCGACCCGGCCGCCCGGCCTGCAGACCCGGCGCATCTCTGCCAGCGCGGCAGCCATATCGGACATAAAAAAGAGCGAAAACGCGCAGGTCACGACGTCGAACGCGGCATCGGGGAACGCCAGGTGTTCGGCGTCCATCCGGCGCAGCGTGACGTGCGCCAGCCGTTCAGCATCCGCCGCAGCCCGGGCCTGCGCCAGCATCGCCGCCGAGAGATCCACCCCGACGGCCTCACCCGCCGGGCCGATCCGCCGCGCGGCCGGCAGGAGCACCGCACCGCGGCCCGTAGCGACGTCGAGCAGCCGCGCCCCCGGCGGCGGCGCCAGCCGATCCACCAGCCGGCCGCCCCACCCGGCAAACAGGCTGGGGCCAGCGCGGTCATAGGTCGCGGCCGCACCCTCGAAAACCTGCTCAACCTCTTGTTTGGTCATAACGGACGGCTCGGCCACGTGTCACCTCCGGGAAACCATCCAACTCACCCCTTGATCGCGCCCTCGACCATCGCGCGGAAAAAGCTGCGCCGCGCAAACAGGAACGCCGCGATGACCGGCAGCGCGACGATGACGCAGGCGGCCGCGATGAGCTGGGCGTTGATGATGTTCTGGCCGAGGAAGTCGTACATGCCGAACATCGCCGGTTTAAGTTCGTTCTTGCTGATGAGCAGATAGCCCGCGATGAACTCGTTCCAAACGCCGACAAACGTCAACAGGAAGATAGCCGTCATGCCGGGCACGGCCAGCGGCAGAAAGATGCGCGCCAGCGCACCCACCGGGCTGCAGCCGTCAATCAAAGCGGCCTCCTCCAGCTCGCGCGGGATCGCATCAAAGAATCCTTTGGCGATCCAAACGCTCAGCGGGAGGAAGAAACCGGTGTAGACCGCAATAATGAAAAGCCGGTCATCGAAAAAAGGCCCGGGCAGATGGCGGAGCGAGACGCCCATCTGGTACAATCCCAGGAGGTTGGTCAGCAGAGGCACCCCGGTGATGCCAAGGATGGCGGTCATCAGGAGATCGCGGCCGCGAAAACGATAGCGCGAAAAGGCATAGCCGGACGCGCTCGCCAGCAGCACCACGCACAGCGCCGTGCCGACCGCATACAGCGCGGTGTTGGGCAAGTAGATGCGCAGCATCCGGCCGCGCAGCTCAAACCCGAGCGGCGCGGAATCGGACGGGGTGGCGAGGATGACGCGTTCGTAGCCCTCGACGGACCATCGGCAGGCGGACAGATCGAATGCGGCCATCGGCGTGTCGCAGGGGAAGAGCACCGGCGGCTTGCGCGTCACGTCCTCCTCACGCTTGAACGAGATCAACAGCGTGGCTGCGATCGGCGCCAGCGCAACCAGACAGATCAGGATCAGCGCGGCGTTGGTTAGCAGCCCGCCGCGTTGCTTACGCGATGGCAGACGCAGCCTTCGCCCGGTCGGCGCAGGGGACATCTCAGACGCTCCTCTGCTGCACCCGCGTGACGCGCAACGTGCCGGCAATGAGCAGGAGGTTGACGGCCGCGATGATCAGCGCCAGGGCGGCCGCCCGGCCGAAATCCAGCCGATCCCACCCGATCGCATACAGCAGATAGCTGAGCACCTCGGTGGCGGTGCCGGGGCCGCCCCGCGTCAGGCTGAACACCATGCCGACGCCGTTCATGCCGCTCAGCGTGAGGCTGAACAGCGCCACGACCAGCGTCGGCAGGATGAGCGGGATAGTGATGTGGCGGATGGTCTGCCACGCGCTGGCGCCATCTATCCGACTGCTCTCGATCACCTCATGCGAGACCGTCTGCAGCGCGGCCAGCAGCAGCAGCGTGGTGAACGGCAGCGCGCGCCACGTCGCGGCCAGGATCAGATAGATCATGGCGGGCGCCGGCGGGAAGGGGAAGCTGCCGAACCACGGCCGGCCTGCATCGGCGGTCAGGACGGACAGGCCGTGCGGCGGGAAAAGCGCCGGGTTCTGCAAAATGCCGGAGAGGAGACCATAGTCCGGCAGCACCAGCAGCCGAAACACGATCCCCACGATGAGATCGGCGAGGACCCACGGGATGAAAAGCGCGGTGATATAGACGCCGGTCAGCTTGGGCCGGCGGTTCAGCAGCAGCGCGATGCCGAGCGCCAGGCCGAGGGTCAGCCCGGTGAAGCCGACCAGAAAAACGAGGGTGTGCCCGGCGCTCTCCCAGAACACGGCGGAGTCCAGCAGCCGCCCGAAGTTTCGCAGGCCGACGAAAACCCAGCCGGCCGGCCGCCGCTCCTGGACGCTGAGCGCGACCGTGTAGAGCGCAGGATAAACCTGGACGGCCAGCAGCACCAGCACCGTCGGCAGGATCAGCCAAAACGGAAGCAGCCTGGCTGAGCATCGCTGCGGGGAGGCGCTACTGCTGCTTGTTGAACTCATCCTGGGCCTGGGTGAGCGCGGCGGCGATGTCCGCGGTCGGATCCTGCTTGATCAGCTTGTACACCACAGTCATGATCGCCTTTTTGGCGGCCGCCGGGTTCTCCAACGAGCCGAACCAGGGACGACATGCGCTGGCATTCACCGCCGCTGCGGCCTGCTGGTAGAGCGGCGTTTGGAATTGCGGAAGCGCCTGAATCCTCTTCAACACCGGGAAGCCGGCGCCGGGGCCGAGCACGTACGCGGGATTCTGTTCGGGGGCCAACAGCCAGTTGATGAAATCGTAGGCTGCGGCTGGATTTCTGGCGCCGACCGGGATGCCGAAGCCGGGCGCGCTGATCTGACAGCCAGGCTTCTTTCCCGCGGGCGCCGCCATAGGTCGCAAAATGATGTCGCCGGCCGCAATGGCGTCGAGCATGTCCTGCTCGGTTTTCGTCTCGTACTTCTTCCCGCTGGGCGCGGTCAAGGGATTGATATAGCGGTAGCCGAACAGTCCCGTGGGGAATGCGGCCGCGGTGCTGTCCCGGAACGGCGCCTCCTCGGCAAACTGGCCGGCGAAGGCGACCTCCGGCACGTAGCCCCGCTGCACCATCTCGCGCAGCCACGCGATCGCGGCGACGTTCTCCGGTGTGTTCAGCAGCAGCCTGCCCTTGCCGTCATCGTACGTGCCCCCGAACGAGGCAATGGTCGTCCACACCCCGCGGTGCACGCCGTCGCCGTCGTAGTCGGTCGAGCCGAAGAAGGTGAGGGCGTACAGACCTTCCTTCTTCAGCCGCTCACCCTCGGCAAGAAACTGCTCGGGCGTGATCGGGAAACCGTTGGGGAAGCGGTCCTTCCAGGCAAAGACCAGGCCGGGACGCTCGGCCATCGGGATGCAGTAGAGCTTCCCGTCCGAACCGGTGCATGTCTTGAGCGCGCTGGGGTCCATGTCCGGCCACCAACTCTGCGCCTGGGCCCACGCGGTCAGGTCTTGCAGCGTTCCGTTCTTGTGAAACTGATTAACGCTGCCGCTGTTGATCTCGACGAGATCCGGCACCTCGCCCTGGGCCTGAACGGCCGCGATGAGGGTGGCTTCAATCTTGTCCCACGGGGTGTAGCGGTTCTCCCAGGTCCACTTCCCCGCGAACGCCTGGTCGAAGAGGGGAATTGTCTTGCGCAGGTATTCGTTCCCCACACGCTCATCGCTCGCGGGGTCCTCGTTGCCCTGGTCGTATTGGAACCAGGTGACAAAGCCCGCGGGCGCCGGAACCTGGGTCGCCTGGGCTGCGAGCGGGGAAGCAGATGGAGCCGACAGCGGGATACAGGCGCTGAGCAGCAGAGCGGTTATGGCGAGTGCTGCAAACACAGCATGACGGGCATTCATCACGTTTCTCTCCTTCCAATGGTCGGCAGCCGAGCCTGGGTCGCTCATTCTACCACGGGCACTCGTCGGTCACGCCGCCCGTCCGATCAACGCCTGGCCGCGCAGCAGGCGCAACAGATTGGCGTAATCCTCGCTTCGCCCGGCGCCGGCCGCCCCGGTCCCGGCCGCGATGTGCGGTGTCAGCACCAGGTTCGCCCCCGGCCGGCGCGCCACGGCCAGGAGCGGGCTGTCCGATGCGATCGGCTCAAAGGTGAAGGTATCAACGGCCGCACCGTAAAGCCGGCCCGGCGCACACGCTTCGGCAAGCGCCCCCTCGTCTACCACGCCGCTGCCGCCGCAACTAACGAAGATGGCGCCCGGCTTCATCCGGCTGAAGAAATCTCGGCTCAGCGATTGTTCGGTCTCCGCTGAAAAAGGCAGCAACGCACAGACGAAGTCACTCTGCGCAGCCAGCGCATCGGCGGCCGCGAACCGGACGTCCAGCTCGAGTTCGACACTGGCCGGCAGCGGACGACGCTTGGTGTACAGAACCGTGCAGCCGAAGCCCCGGAGCCGCCGCGCCAACTCGACGCCAATCTCACCGAAGCCCAGGATGCCGACTGTGGCGCCCCACAAGCCGCGGATGTCCTGGCGGCCGGTCCAATTATAGACGAAGGCATCCTCGTCGCACCGGCTGGACGGCCGACCCTCCTCCGGTGTCGCGAGGGCGAGGTCCATCGCTTCACGCAGCCGCTTGGCGCACGCCAGCATCTGGAGCAGCATATGTTCGGCCACCCGGACGCAGCCCAACACCGGCGCGGTGCAGACCGGAATGCCCGCAGCCTGCGCGGCAGCCAGATCAATGTCGTACACCTGCGTGCCCAGGCGTTGGATCAGGCGCAGCGCTTTGCCCGCCGCGATCATCTCGGCATCAATGACGCCGGTCCGCTCGCTGATGAGGAATTCCTTGCCGGGCAGCAGGGCCAGCACCTGCTCCCGAGATGGCGAACGCACCAGGGTCAGCGCCAACTCTGCCGGCGCGGCAGCCAACGCGGCCATCTGATGGCGCTCTCCGCGCTGGGTGATGAAAAGCGTCGGGTGGCTCATCACGCCCCGGTCTCCGGTTCTTCGTCTAGAGGGCGGCCAGCCGCCTCGTTCAGTTCGGCCACCAGGCGCGCCAGCCCATCCGGGTTCAGCCCGCGCACCGCGGCCGCCTGGCTGATCGGCTCCCAGAACGACACCGGACGATCCTCGCACGGGATGCTGTGGCGGGCAAAGACCGCCCGCGTCTCAGGCCAGGCTTCGGCCACCGCCAGGGTGGACATGGTTGCGACGATCGCCGGCCGGCCAAAAGCATCCTGAGCGGAGGGCCGCGTCCTTCGACTGCGCTGCGCTTCGCTCAGGATGCTGCCCGGAGTCGAAGGGGCGGTCGCTAGGGCTAGCCGATCCGCATCCTTCAACTGCGTGGTGGGAACAACACCGCCGCTCCGCTCAGGATGCTCCGCTACGGTAGTTGCATCACCCAGCCCCAACAGCCTCGCCGCGTTCCCGCCCAGGATGTCGGCCCGGACGTCCGGCGCGAGCCCCAACGCTTCGATTTCTGCGAGGAACGGCCGGAAGTCGGGTTCAGCCTGCCGTCGCGGGTAGAGCCGGAGCGGGTAATCCGACGCGTAGAGCAGCTTGCGGTGGTCAACGCAACGCAGCGCCACCGCGAAGATGTCGTGCGTCGCGTATTGCAGCGGCGAGGCCGCGGTGTCATACCACACGTTGCGCAGCGCCCGGCGCACCGCCGGCATCAACTCATAAAAAAACAGCCCGCCGCCCCAGTGCGCCAGGACAAGCTTCAGCTCAGGGTAGCGCGCTGCCAGCCGGTAGTAGTCGCGCAGCGGCGTTGCAGCCTTGCCCGGATAGAAGCCGCCGACCTCCTCGTTGCTGTGCAGGTTCAGGGGAATATCCGCCTCGATGCACGCCTCAACGAGACGCAGGAAGCCCGGATCGTCCAGCCGGTAGCCCTGCGCATAGGGGCCGAGCTCGCCCACCCCAGTCATCCCCCCGTCCAGGCAGCGCGCCAGCTCATCGAGCGCCGCCTGGCCTGCCGTGGGCTGGAGCAGCGCAAACGCGCTCACCCGGTCGGGCCAGCGGCGGATGATCTCCAGCGCCTGGTCGTTGCGCGCCATACACGCCTCATGCGAGCGCCGGTACTCGCCCATCAGCACGACCCGCGCGATGCCTGCCGCGTCCATGTCCGCGATCATCCGCTCGGCGGTGGCCCATCCCTGAAGGCTCTTCCGGCCGGGGCCGGGCGCCAGCATCAGGCCCCAGAACGGCTCGGCCCGGATGAAAGCGTCCAGGTCAGCGGCCAGGGATGGCGGGGTGTAGTGGATGTGGGCATCAATCAGCATGGAATAAATCGTCTCGCAATTGGCCTGGTGGGGCGGGTCGGCAACCCGCCCTGCGGTTTCGATCATAGCGCAAAGCCAGAAGGCGGTCAAGAGACATGGAAGCACGACAGCAATTCTCAATCATCCTCAGGTTGTGTCTTCGTTCAGGATGTGCTACAGTGGCGCCACGCAATCCCGAAACGCACGAGGCCCATCACCGTGACTTCGGCCCAACCCCACTTCGACGGCGCGCTGGCGTATGCCTTCGAGCGGCTGGCACAGGAACTGCCGTACGAGCTGACCTATCACAACCTGGCGCACACGCGCGATGACGTGCTGCCTGCAACGCAGCGCCTGGCCGCGCTGAGCGGGCTGCGCGGGGGAGACGTCCGCTTGCTCGAAGTCGGTGCGGCGTTCCACGACATCGGCTGGGTAGTCCAGGGCCAGGACCACGAGTTCATCGGCGCAGAAATCGCCGGCCGGACGCTGCCCGGCTTTAGGTTTGCCGCCGAGCAAATCACCACGATCCAGGGGCTGATCCTGGCGA
This sequence comes from uncultured Anaerolineales bacterium, assembly GCA_964647255.1. Taxonomy (GTDB): domain Bacteria; phylum Chloroflexota; class Anaerolineae; order CG2-30-64-16; family CG2-30-64-16; genus CAWJEL01. The sequence continues at coordinate 53,190 of CAZYGI010000004.1, forward strand.
CCCGGCCGGCGCAGCGGCCGCACACCTTCCTGGAGGCGCTGCTGGCCGACGCCGATCTGGATCAGCTCGGCCGGGAGGATGCCCCGGCGCGGGGCGCGGCGCTGCGCGCAGAGCGGGTCCACCTGGGCCAGGCCTTCACCGACGCCGAGTGGCTGGCAACCCAAATCGCCTATTACCGGCGTCACAGTTACCACACCGCCGCCGCCCGGGCCTTGCGCGGTGAGGGCAAAGAACGCAACTTGCAGACGCTCTTGGCGCAGATGGCTGCGCTGAAGGCGTGACCGTTTCATCCATACACAAGGAGCCAGAGATGAGGATTTTGGTCACTGGTGGGGCAGGCTACATCGGCAGTCATACCGTGTTGGAGCTGCTGAATGCCGGCCATGACGTCGTCGTGGTGGACAACCTGAGCAACAGCAGCGAGGAGTCACTGCGCCGCGTGGAGGCGCTGACGGGGAAGTCGGTCACGTTCCATAAGGTGGATCTGCTGGATCACGCCGCGTTGGATGCCGTCTTCGACGCTGCGCCGGTGGCTGCGGTGATCCACTTTGCCGGTCTGAAGGCGGTGGGCGAATCGGTGGCGATGCCGCTGCGCTATTACCACAACAACGTCACGGGCACGCTGAACCTGTGCGACGTGATGCAGCGCCGCGGGGTGAAGACGCTGGTCTTCAGCTCATCTTCCACGGTCTACGGCGCCAACGGCGTCATGCCGCTCGTGGAAGATGCACCGCTGGGTGCAATCAACCCCTACGGCCGCACCAAACTGATGATCGAGGAGATCCTGCGCGACCTGCACGTGGCCGACCCGAGCTGGGACATTGCTCTGCTGCGCTATTTCAACCCGGTGGGCGCGCATGCCAGCGGCCAGATCGGCGAGGACCCGAACGGCATCCCGAATAACTTGATGCCGTACATCGCCCAGGTGGCGGTGGGCAAGCGGCCGTTCCTGCGCGTGTGGGGCAACGACTATCCGACGCCCGACGGCACCGGCATCCGCGATTATATCCACGTGGTGGACCTGGCGTTGGGACATTTGCGGGCGCTGGAGAGGTTGAGCCAGCATCCCGGCGTGGTGGCCTACAACCTCGGCACCGGCCGCGGCTACAGCGTGCTGGAGGTTCACGCAGCCTTCGAGCGCGCCTGCGGCCACGAGATCCCCTACCGCATCCTGGAGCGCCGGCCCGGCGATGCGCCGGTGAGCTATGCCGATCCGACAAAGGCGCAACGGGAGCTGGGCTGGGCCGCGACGCGCGATATTGACGACATGTGCGCCGACGCCTGGCGCTGGCAATCGCAGAACCCGCAGGGCTACGGACGCTAGGCCTCCCCCCAACCCGCTCTCCTGACCACCCGAACCGCGGCGGTGGGCAGGAGAGCGGGCGGCAGACGGTTGGCGCCGGCGCGGTTTCAGGCTCCCGAAACGGTTATCGCAGCCGGTAGACGCAGGCCTCGTAGGGCCGCAGGGGCAGCCGGCGGAGGTCGTCGGCCGGCTTGGCCGCGTAGTTGCCGATGACCCATTCCGCCGCGGTGCAAGATAGGCCGGCGGGCAGCTCGAAAACCGGCGTCTCCGCACTGAAATTGCAGATCACCAGCAGCCGGTCGTCGCCCAGCGTCCGGGTGAAGGCATAAATCTGCGGGTGATCGGCCAGGATCAAGTCGTAGGCGCCGTAGACGATGACCGGATTCTCCCGCCGCAGCCGGATCAACTTCTGATAGTAGTAAAAGATGGAGTCCGGATCGGCAAGCGCCTGTTTGACGTTGATCGTCCGGTAGTTCGGGTTGACCTTGATCCACGACTCGCCCGCGGTGAAGCCCGCCTGCGGGCCGTCGTCCCACTGCATCGGCGTCCGGGCGTTGTCGCGGCTCTGGGCATGGACGATCGTCAGCGCGGACTGCGGATCAATCCACCCTGCCCCTACGGCCTCCCGATACCGATTCAGCGTTTGGATGTCCCGGTAATCGTCAATGGATTCGAACGCGACATTCGTCATGCCGATCTCTTCGCCCTGGTAGACGTACGGCGTCCCCTGCTGCAGGTGCAGGAAGGTCGCGAGCATCTTGGCCGACTCGACGCGGTAACGGCCATCGTCGCCGAAGCGCGAGACCGACCGCGGGTGGTCGTGGTTGCTGAGGTAAAGGCTGTTCCAGCCCCGGCCTTCCAACCCCTTCTGCCAGCGCGTCATCACCTGCTTCAGATCATGCAGATTCCACGTCTTGCCCCAGCCTGAAGCCGCCCCGGCCTCGTCCCGGTCCAGGTGCATGTGCTCGAACTGGAAGACCATGCTCAGCACGCCGGTCTCCTCGGCCGTCAGCTCGCTTGCCTGCTCCGGCGACGTCCCCGGCGTCTCCCCCACGGTCAGGAGGCTGCGGCCGGCCAGCGCCTGCTGCTTCATCTCCCGCAAGAACTCCAGGAGCCGCGGGCCGTGGAGGAAGTAGCGGCCGCCGTAGACGTAGCGCTCACCGCCCGCGACCGGCGCATCCGGCAGCCTCGGCGCCTTGGAGATCATGTTGATCACGTCCATGCGGAAGCCGTCAATGCCCTTGTCGAGCCACCAACGCATCATCTTGAAAACTTCCGCCCGCACTGCGGGATTCTCCCAGTTCAGATCGGGCTGCTTTTTCGAGAAGAGGTGCAGGTAGTACTCGCCCGTCGCCTCGTCGTACTGCCAGGCCGAGCCGCTGAAGTGCGACGCCCAGTTGTTCGGCTCGCGGCCGTCTTTGCCGGGCCGCCAGATGTAGTAGTCGCGGTAGGGGTTGTCCTTCGCCTTGCGCGCCTCGACAAACCAGGGATGCTCGTCGGAGGTATGGTTGACCACCAGGTCCATCACCAGCTTGATGCCGCGCCGGTGCAGCCCGGCCAGCAGCTCCTCCCAGTCGGCCAGCGTGCCGAACTCATCCATGATGTCCTGATAGTCGCTGATGTCATAGCCGTTATCGTCGTTGGGCGACTTGTAGACCGGTGACAGCCAGACGACGTCAACGCCGAGCGCCTTGAGATAATCCAACTTGCCGATGATCCCGCGCAGATCACCGATGCCGTCGCCGTTGCTGTCGCAGAAGCTGCGCGGATAGATCTGATAGACGACGCTTTCCTTCCACCAGGGTTGATTCATTGTGACGTCCTCCTGATTTTCAACCTGAGCAGGTCAACAGGACAACACCGATGACAACTCAACGCCAGCGAAGGGTCGCGTTTCGGACGCGAGATTCTTCGCTGAAACCCCGCCGTCACGAGAGTTGAGCTGGCCACCCGCTCAGAATGACAGATTGACGGTTTTTGCGATACTGTAAACCTATCCCAGGATCAGCTCCGCAAGCGGCTTGCGCTGCTGTTGGGCCAACTCGCGCTGCTTGAACGGCTCCGGCAGTTGCTCCGGGTCGCCCAGGTGGCCGACCGCAATCATCGTCACCGGCTCGACGTCGGCCGGCAGGTTGAACAGCTCCCTCGCCTTTTCAGCCGAAAAGCCGCCCATGTTGTGCACGTACAGACCGAGCGCCGACGCCTGGGTCGTCAGGTTCCCGATCGCCAGGCCCAGATCATGCTGCGCATACTTGTTTGGCTTACCGGACGCCTCATAGTGTGTTTTGACCAGCGTCATGATCAAGACCGGCGCGCTGGCAGCCCAGGCCTGATTGCCCTCGAACAGGCAGTCGAACAGCTTCCGATAGCGCTCATCGTTGCCTTTGAGCGCGTAGATGAAGCGCCACGGCTGCTCATTGTTCGCCGAAGCGGCCCAGCGCCCGGCTTCAAGGAGCGTCAGAACTGTCTTCTCGTCAACCGGCCGGCTGGAGAAGGCGCGCGGGCTCCAGCGGCGGCGGATGAATTCATGGACATCATGTGAGAACTGTGGTTGTGGTTTCATGCAAATCCTCCCTGCGCGACATTATCGCCCGCGACCGGGCTGCGGTCAAAACGCAGGGCAGGATTCAGCAGGCTTCGATCAGCACGCACGCGGGCGACGGCACGGCGGCGCTGTGCCCGGTGGGCGTCAGCTTGCCCGTCTCGGCATCGACTCGGAATGTGACCAGCGAATCGCTGTCCTGGTTGGCCGCGACGAGCAGCCGGCCGTCCGGGCTGAGCGCAAAGTGACGCGGTGTGCGGCCCCGGGTCGGCTCGTGCCCGATCAGCGTCAGCGCGCTGCCGTCCGGCGCCACCGCGAAGAGCGCGATGCTGTCGTGCCGGCGGACGGAGGCATAGAGGAAGCGTCCGGCCGCGTCGAGCGCGATCTCGGAGCCGTCGCCGTCAACACCGTCCGGCAGCAGGGGGACCCAGCCTTGCTCGGCCAGCACGCCTGTGTCCGGGTCGAATGCCAACAGTGACACCGTGGCGTCGAGCTCGTTGGCGCAGTAGATCCAACGGCCGCCGGGATGCAGCGCCAGGTGGCGCGGCCCAGCGCCGGGATGGATGGCGGCCCACGGCGGATCGTGCGACGCCAACGCGGGCTGCCCGGCCGCGAAACGATAAACCCAGACCCGGTCGCTGCCGAGATCAGGCACAAGCAGGTGTCGGCCCGTCAGATCGAAATAGACGCCGTGCGGGTGCGGCGCGGCCTGGCGCGCCGGGTTAGGGCCGGCGCCGATGTGCGGAACCAACTGGGTCAGGGACGCCAACCGGCCGTCACGCCCGATCGGCAGCACGGTGACGTCGCCGCTGTGATAGTTTGCGGTCAGCGCGCACCGGCCGGCGCGATCCACCGCGACGTGACACGACGCCGCACCGCCGGTGGGCTGCCGATTCAGCAGGGTCAGCGCGCCGCCGTCCGGCCCCGCGTCCACCGCGAACGCATGCAACGCGGCCTCGTCCGCCTCGCTGACCGCGTAGAGCTGCGGCTGCAGGGGATCGAACGCCAGGAAGGTCGGGTTGACCAGGCGGGCAGCAAGCCCGTCGAAGGTCAGCGCGCCGTCCGCGTCGAGCCGAAAGCGATAAATCCCCTCGCCGTGGCCGTCCACGTGCGGCAGCCGCTGCGTGTAGGCGCCCACGTACGCGATAGACTCTCGGATTTGCGACATACGCTACTTCTCTTTACGCAGCAAGAGGAAGATGCTTCGCTGGTGACTCGGAGTACCGCACTTTGAGTCGAAAAACCGCTCAGCATGACACAACGACTGGCTGCCATAGCGGCAAGAGCCGCACCAAACGACCCACGAGCATTGTGTTCAGACGCTATTCCGGCCGGTACGGGGCCTCGGCGTCAATATCGCCCACGAAGTCGGGCAGGCCGGTGTGGCCCAGCAGCTGCCGGACCGCCTGGTTCTCGCCGGTGTGATACCAGTAGTGGTAGATCGTGCGCAGGAGCAGCGACCCGAAGCGCAGCGTCTTGGACCAGCCAGGAATTTCGATGATCCGGTCCAGCGCCTCGGTGGTGAGGCCATCGAGCCACGGATCGGCCGCCCGGGTGATCGCCTCCCATGCAGGCCACACCTCGCTCAGCGCCGGGGTGGAGGCCGCCGCGCCGTAGGCGAACTGTTGGTTGATCTCGGGCAGCAGCAGGTAACCCTGGCCGCGGTGGAGCCAGTAGCGCTGCTCCTGCCACGCCAGGTGGCCTACGTTCCAGGCGATGCAGTTCATCGGCATGAAGCGGCGCCGTGCCTCGTCGTCGGTCACGTCCGCCAGGCCGCGACGGAATTCGCTGCGCGCAAAGCCCAGTTGCAGCACGAGGGGATGTGTCATCGCTTGTCTCCTTCACGCGTATCTTTGCTGGCGTCTGTACGGACGCGCCCCGGATCAGCAGTCGGCGGAGGCCGACATCGCAGCCGCCGGCTCCTCAGGCGCGACCTCGGTCGCCCTCTGCCTCTGCTTCGCCAAGTTTCCACCCCAACGCATACGCGCGCTTCAGCAGCTCCGGCTGGCCCTGGATCTCGCCCGCATCCGACGCACTGCCGTAGACGATCCCGGCGACATCGGCCTTGAGGTAGCGGCACATGTCCTGGAACGTCCGGATCGCGTTGATCGCACCGGAGGTATAGGGATCGCTGTCGCCGTACGTCAGGAGGAGGCCGAATTGCTTGCCGGCCAGCGCGCTGCCGTCAGGTCCTTGCAGCGCGTACCAGCGGTCTATGCACAGCTTGGCCTGGCCGCTGAGCGTGAACCAATAGATCGGGCTGGCGATCACGATGGCATCGGCCGCGCGCAGCTTTGGGTACAGCATCTGCATGTCGTCGTTGATCACGCACTCCGCGGCGCCCTGGCAGAAGTCACACGCATCGCAGGGGCGGATGTCCAGCGCGTGCAGGTCGAAGCTCTCAACCGCGGCGCCGGCATCCCGCGCGCCGGCCGCGACCTGATCGGCCAGGAGCGAGCTGTTCGCCCGCTTGCGAGGGCTGCTTTTCAGGATCAGGATTTGTCTGGGGGTCATAGACTCTCCTTGATTCTTAACAGGAAATCGTCTGTCATGCTGAACGAGTTGATGGCGCAAGGCGCGTTACGGCGAGGCGTCAGTGAAGCATCTCGTTCAGCGACAAGACTCTTCGCTGACGTTGTGTCAGGACCGACGTCGAGCCGTTAGCCCGCTACTAAGAAACTGCGAGACGGATCCTTCGGCCTGACAACCTTGCGCCGCTCACTCCGGTTAGGAATTCGGCCTCAGGATGACACAGCAAGTTGCTTGGCCAGAACATGCCGCACGGGCGGCCTGGGGTCTCAGAGTGACAGTCGCAAGTGTCTCGAAAGGCGCGGCATCCCTCAAACAGAATGCACCGTCTCGGATTGGCAGCGCGGACACAGGTAGCACGCGCCGCCGAGATACTGGATCTTCTCGACCGACGCCCCGCAGACGGGACACGGTTGGCCGACGGCCCTGCTGTCCATCAGCCGGACGTAGCCGCCCGGCCGGCCGAAGAGGTCGGTCTCGTCGTTGCGGCCGCCCCCGGCGATCGCCGCAGCCACGGTCAGCCCGATGGCGTCGTACAGCCTGCGCCGCCGATCCGCGCTGAGATCGCCGATCGGGTGCTTCGGGTGCAGGCCGGCGCGGAACAGGATGTCCTGGCTGATGGCGTTGCCCAGGCCGGGGATGAGCTGCTCCTGCGTCAGCAGCCCTTTGACGCTCCGCTTTTCTCCCAACAGGAGAGAATCAATGAGCGCGGAGAAGTACTCGAAGGTGAACGCCGGCTCGACGGGCGTGGGCCGCATGTCTTTGACGTACTGCCGCTCAAGCTCCCGGCCCGCCTCGTGCAGCTCCATCGTGCCCCACATCTGAGTCATGGCGGTCAGCGCCGACCCGTCGGTGAACGCCAGCACCAGGTGATATTTGCCGGGCAGCGCCGCGGCGGGGGGATGGTAGAGCAGCTTGCCGCCGCACTCGCCGAACAGCAGGACATAGCCGGGATTAAGCGGGATGAACAGCCACTTCCCCCGCGCGCGCCGCGCCGACCATCTTGCCCCCCGCCAGCGCCGCAAACTCGTCGGGCTGCCGGTTGTACCAGACGAACTTGTGAGGCGAGTTGCCCAGGCGCCCCTGCCGGATCGTCTTGCCGGCCAGCGTCGCGTTGATTTGACCGGCCAGGGTCACGAACTCAGGTAGCTCGAACATCGTGCATTGCTCCCAACTCACCTTCCCGGGGCCGCCACACACCGAAAACCGATGAAATCGGCCTGAAGCGCCGGAAACTCGCTGGTGCGGGCCGCCGCGCGCAAGTTGATGTTGTAGCTGCCCCAGTCGCCCCCGCGAAACACCTTGCAGCAAGTCGCGGCCGCCGGTCCGGGCGGATTGCTGGCGGGTGAGCTGCCGTAATAGCGGCTGTCATACCAATCGTTGACCCACTCGTACACATTGCCGGCCATGTCCAGTGCGCCGTACGGGCTGGCCCCGGCCCAGCTGACGAGCGCGCGGGTGTCGCCGCCGCAGCCGTGGTAATTCGTCAACGCGCACGTCGGCGCTTCGTCACCCCACGGATAGGCGCGGGTGTCACTCGCCCCGCGCGCCGCTTTCTCCCACTCCGCCTCGGTCGGCAGCCGCTTCCCCGCCCACCGGCAGTACGCGTCCGCCTGGTCCCAATTGACATAGATCACCGGGTAGTTGGCATACGCGAGGTTGTCGTAGTAGGAGGCATGAGTGGCGGACCGGTTGTCCGCCGGCGGCGTGCAGCCGCCTGCCGCCACGCACTGAGCATATTGGGCGTTGGTCACTTCCGTGCGGTCAATGCGGTAGGCGTCCAGATAGACGGTATGCAACGGCAGCTCTTCGGAAAAGCACGACCAGCCGCCGTTGTGCGCCGGGTCGCAGCCCATTTGAAACGCGCCGGCGGGCACGTCTACCATGGCGCCCGTGGCTGTAGTGGTGGGGGTGGCCGTCGGCGTCGCGGTCGGCGCCGGTGTATAGGTGCGGGTGGCCGTCGGCGTCGCGGTCGGCGTGCCGGTGACGGCAGCCTGGGTCGCCGTGGGCGTGGCGCTGGGCGACGGGGCAAACGGGATCGGCTTCAGGACGAGCGGCAGGTACGCCTTGCGCTTCTGCGCTGCGGAACCCTGGGTGGCGTACTTCAAGTCGCCGTTGGTCCGGTCAAAGTATGCGATGTGGATTCTGCCCTGCGAATCCGCAGCAATGGAGCCGTATTCGCCCACTTTGGCGGACATGCAATCCAGATAGGCCGCTTGCAGCGAGCCGGACGCATCGGTGAAATAGCGGAGACAACTGTTCTGCAGGCCCGCGATGTGCGATTTATCCTGTGCGTCCACGGCCAGCGCCATGAACTCCGTCCCGCTGAGCACCGCCACGACGAGTTGTCCGGTGGACTTAACCGCCAGGTAACGGTTGCTGTAGTACACGGGCTGCGCGCCGCCCATTTGGATGTAGCTGCACGCCCAGGTCCCGGTCTTGTTCGTCGCATACGCCAGGTTGCCCGAAACGTTGAAGGCGACGTAAACTTTGTTGTTGGCGTCGGTCGCCACGGAAGGGGAACGCAGCGTGATCGCGCCCGTCATGCAAGTGGGCAGTTCGGTCGTCACGACCTGGAACGATCCGCCGCTGTTGTTCGCGTACCACATTTGGTGATACACGTATCCCGACCGGTAGACGACCGGGAGGGCCACATGAACCACATCGTTCTTGTCAACCGCCAACGAGATGCCACCGGCGGGCGTGGGGCTGTAACCGATGGACTGGGTGGTCCAGGCCCCGGTGAGATCGCGGATGGCGACCCGCGGGTTGGTGGGACTGAAGTAGGCGATATAGACCTTGCCGGCGGAGTCCACCCCAATGGCCGTGTTGTCCAGGCCGCTCGCAGGACCGACGCTGGTGGTCATCCAGTCGCCGGTTGTATTGGTGGCATACTTCAGGACATGATTGGTGTTGTCAATATAGCTGATGTGGACCTTGTTGTTCTTATCCACCGCGGTGGAAGTGAAGTAGCCCACATCACCCGTGCTATCCAGTATCGAGATCTGCCAGGTGTCCTGGGGATCGGCGGCTGGAGCCGCAGCGCCGCCTGCGGCCCCGGCAGGGTACGCGCTCAGACAGGGCGCCAACAAGAGAACGAACAGCACGATAAACATGTGGCGGCGATACGCTGGCATGTATGTCCTGCGGCTATGACGGGCGCACCCGGCGCCTGCTGAGGCGAGACGCCTGCCGTTGAGCTGACGTGCGGGCGCTCAACCATCCGTCAAACCCGCCATACGTTTCTACTTCAGCACGAGCGGCAGGTAGGTCCGCGGCGGCCGCCCCGGATTGCGCGTGGCCGTGGCGGTGGGTGTCGCAGCGGGACGCGTGGTCGTGGCGGTAGGCGTCGCGGCTGGGCGCGTGGCCGTCGGCGTCGGGGTCATGCTGCTGCGATATCCCGGCTCGCTGAGGCTCGGCTCGCTGCAAAAGCCGGTTGTACACGCCTTGATCCAGTAGTAGTGGGGCACGCCGGGCGAAGCGCCCGTGTCATCGAACAGGGTGGCCGCGGGCGTCGCCACCTCCGTTCGGGCGCCCGCCGGTGAAAGGGCGCGCAGGACCGAATAGAAGGTGGCGCCGGCGGACGCGTTCCAGGTCACGCGCACCTTGTCGGGATAGGTCCCATCGCTGGCCTGAACGCCTGTCGGCGCGGTCAACGCGCGGTAGCCGTTGTCCGGGCTGCTGTCTTGACTGCAAATGCTCTCATCGCTGTTGCAGGCTTTGATCTGGTACGCATACGACACGCCCGGAGCGGCGCCCGGATCATCGAAAGGCGGACTCGCAGCGGCGCCGATCTTCACAGCGCCGCCGCCCGTGGTCGGCGTGCGCCAAATCTGATAGCGTGAAGCGTTGGCCGACCCGAACCAGGTGACGCGCACTTTATCGGTGTACGTGCCGTCGGAGGCCGTGACCCCCGACGGCGGTGCAAAGTTGCGGTAGCCGGTATCCGGCCCGCCGAAATGGCTCTCATCAATGGGCGCAACGGCCTTGACCCAATAGTAATAGATCGTCCCGCGCAGCGCGTTGGTGTCGTCGTAGCTGGTCGTCGTCAAATCAGCGATGGATGTGTTGTAGCCCGCGTCGCTGGTTCCGCGATAAAGGGTGTAGGAGGTAGCTGATTGAACGGATGACCAGTTGATCCGCACCTTGTCGGAATAAGTGCCATCACTGGCGCTGACGGTCGGCGTATCGAGGCCGCGGAAGCCGGAGTCAGGCGTCGCCTCGTCCAGATCGGTGCAACTCATGCTGTTCACGCACGCGATGACCCAGTAGTAGTGGATCTGAAGCCCGCCCCACGCGCTATAGTCCTCGTAGAACGTCGCTGCCGCCAGCGCGAGGCTGGTCTTATTCCCATCGAGGCTGTTGGCGCGGAAAATGCGATAGTCCGTGGCGCCCGCCGAGGCGTTCCAGGTGATCTTGACCATGTACGAATAGGTGCCGTCGGAGGCCCTGACGTTGGCCGGCGCCGGCGGCGCCGGATCGGGCGCGATATGGCGGGTCGAAGCGGCGGTGGAGAGCAGTCCGCAGGCGAGCACCACGATCAGGCTGAGTGGCAAGCTTGGTTTCATCGCCGTATTCCTTTCGTTGAGGCTGCTCGTTATCGGATCAGCCTTCATCCTCCGCATACCCGACGTACAGCGCCATCGGCGCGATCTCGACAAAGCCGTGTTTGCGGCAGATCGGCGCGGAGGTGGCCCGCACGGCCTGGATGATGGCCGCCTCGAGGCCGTCCTGCCGCGCATCGGCCAGCCGCCGCGCCAGCAGGCTGGTGTAGATGCCGTAGCCGCGAAAATCGGGCAGGGTCGCAGCCGACAACAGCAGCGCAACGGGCAGGTCGGGCATGTAGAGCATGCCGGCGGTCGCCACCGGGTGCTCCACCCCCTCGACGAACGCCAGGTAGACCCGGCGCATGATCGGCTCCGGGCTGAGGAACAGCGCCTCGGTCATCGCGAAGGTGCGCTCGGCAGGGATCTCCATCGCATCGGCCAGCGTGTAAATCGCGGCTTCCAGGTCCTCGCCGGTCGCCTCGTGGACGTAGACCGCGGGGTTGGTCGCGATGGGCCGGCCCAGGTCGGCGTGGACCATGCCGGCCATCTCGACCGACCGGACGAGGCCCGCGGCCTCCAGCCGGCCGGGGAGATCGAACGGCGTCGAGAGCGGGCCGACCAGCCAGCCGAACTCCTTGCGCCAGCCGGCGTAGATCTCGCGCACCTGCCAGATCGTCTCGTCAGCGTTGCCCTCGTCCAGCGTCGCCGCGCCGACCAGGTTGGCGAACGGGTCCGAGTCGGCCGTGATGCGGCCCTGGACGCCGGGCACGTCCAGCCGCTCCACCCGGTCCGGCAGCGCCGGCACGAGGAAGAGGCTGGTCTCCAACGCCCAAAGGAGGGTCTGTTCGTCAATGCTCATTTTTGCTGCACCATGACCGATCAAGTCCGCCGGGCATCCTTCAGGTACGCCACCGCGGTGCACGCCTCGCACCGGTACTCGCCACGGCTGATCGAGTAGCCTCCCTCGCTCAAAACGATCACCTTGCCGCACTGGGCGCACTTCGTCGGCTCGTAGGCCGGCGGATTCGCCAGCTTCTCAAAGTTGTACTCGTTTGTCCCGAAGTAGACGTACATCTCCGTGTTGATATCTGCCCTGCACGTCGGACAATCCTGCCATCTTCCAGGGTGCCCTTCGGCATGATGGTGGCCGCACAAGGTATATCGGCGATGATTGCGATAACAACTGTCGTGAGCATACGAGAACACCACGTACTTGTCCTCGTCATCGCAGATCCACTGGCCGCAGCACTCCGTCTTGGTCAGTCGCGTCGTCTTGCCGCACAACCCACATCTCGGCTTCGGTCCTCGGGGTGCGGTGCGTTCGGTCCCCGCAGACTGCGGCGGTTTCCGCGCCTTGTTCGCCATATTGCCTCCCCATACGCAGCGGCGGAAAACAGCCAGTTCTACCCGCCGCATCGCGTTACCTACCTTCCACGATCTCGATCTCCGCCTCCGTCAGCCCGTACAGCGCGTACACCTCGCGATCAATCGCCGCATCCACGGCCGCGATGCGCCGCGCCAGGCCCTCCCTGGCATCGCCGAAGGCCCGCTGCGCCGCGGCATGCTCGCGCTGCAATGCCAGCATCTCGTCCACGAGCGCGACGATGCGGTCGTGGCGCGCGACGTCGGCGGGGTTAGAAAAATCAATGCAGCGGATGGGCAAACGTCTTGCTGTCTCTGGATTGATCTCGATCGCCATTCCCAGCAGACGACGTAGGTAAAAGGTGGCCAAGCTCGAGTTAATCAGGCCGAGGAGATACTTGAGGCTATATTCGCGTGAATCTTTGGCTTCCTTCTCAGAAATGCTTACGCTACGATTCTTAATTCCAAGCAGATGATCTTTCCTGACAGCAAGGTTGACCGTATGATCGGTGTAGAGATGGGAGCTATCAAGCGTTGCGGTAACCTGACTCGCAATCCGAGCGATCATCAGCTTTTCATTCTCGAAAAGCTCTGCGAACTTGGGGCGGTGCATCTCGCTCGGTTTGCTAATGTCCAAGAAGCGCTGGTTTTTAGGGGGCAAATAGCGAGACAATTCTTTTGCTTCAATATAAGGCCTGTAGCCTTCTTGGAACTCTCGGTGGATGAGTCTTTCCTTGGACGCCCCTGTTGCAGGATCGTGTAGGACAGCTCCGGTGATCAAATAGCAGATGTCGCCTAAGTCTAAGCTTGTCTCCTCTATCTTCCGCAGGAGTCGCAAGGTCCTTGCGTCTAAATCAAGCCTGAAGGTCGAATGGGGCGTTTCAGAAAACACGCGTTGATCTAGAAAGCTAGCTTCGCTGAGAATTCCACAGTCATAAGTCTCTTGTTTGATTATCCGTACCTGATTGGAAATTCGTGCACGTTCGTCCGACTCCTTCCGGAGAATGACAATGCACGTAGCAACACTCGCATCTGTAAAGACTCGGTAGTCGGACAAGTCAACAATGGTCTCTAAAACACACGTATTGAGGATAAGGTTCCGCATCGCTTGACCGTAATTCTGGCTCAATCCGGCATAGGGAATGATGAAACCCAAGCGTCCGCCCGGTTTCAGCAGTTTGATCGCCCGTTCTACAAAGAGGACGTGAATGTCAAAACGTCCGTACGAAGCTTCAAACTTGCCGCTACTGATGTAGTAGTCGCGTTCATCTCTCGGCATATTTTCAGCGCGGATGTACGGCGGATTCCCGATGATCACGTCGAAGCCGGCCTCACCCCCTGCCCCCTCTCCCGATTTCGGGAGCGGGGAGAAGACCTCCGGGAACTCCTCCCCCCAGTTGAACGGCCGCTTGTCGCGCCAGTCGGGGCCGAACGCGGCTTGGAGCTCGTCGGCTGTGCCGGAGACCAGGCTGTCGCCGCAGCGGATGTTCGCCAGCATGGGCAGCCGGTCGCGGGTGTGCAGCGCCTTCAGCAGCAGGTTCAGCCGCGCCACGGCCACGGCCTGCTCGTCCTTGTCCACGCCGTAGATACAGCCGGTCAACAGCTCCATCTGGCGGGCGTGGTCGCGAAAATCCATCGCCGCGGCCGCCTCCCCCTCTCCTGCGCGGAGAGGGGGTCGGGGGGTGAGGTCCCCGCGCATCTCCGCCACGTGGCGATCCAGCACGTCGAACGCCTCGATCAGAAACGAGCCGGAACCGCACGCCATGTCCAGGATGCGCACGGGCCGGCCGGGGTTGTAGCCGTGTTCGTCCAGGTAGCGGCCCAACGTCTGGCTCACGATGTACTTGACGACGAAGGTCGGCGTGTAGAAGATGCCCTGCGATTTGCGCTTGGCGCGCTTCTCCACCACCTCGGCGGCCTCGGCTGGACCGAGGCTGAGGCTGAGCGGCGCCGGCGTGTCAGTGATGATGTGGCCCAGGTATTGCTCGTAGGCGGTCCCCAACACGTCGGCGTCAATGGCGTTGAAGTTGTAGAGCAAGAACTGCTTGCCGTACAGCCCCTCGATCAAGACTTCCAGCGGCGAAGAATCCCACTTGAGGTTGTCCACCAGCCCGATCTCGAACAGTTGGGAGTCGTAGATGGCGTCGGCCCGGCGGAAGATCTTCTCCAATTCGGGCCAGAGGTCGCGCAGCCGCTTTTGATCGCGCAGCTCGCGCAGCAGTGGGCGCAGCAGCGGCGGCTCGACCTGGCGATCCTCGGCCGCGCGGAGGAAGATCAGCCGGTTGAGCAGCCGCAGCACCGCCGCGTCAAGCTGCGCGGGCGACCACAGCGGGTTCGAGGCCCGGACGTTCTTATACAAGAACTGCCGCCACGTTTTCAGATCATCGAAGAGGTGCTGGCTCACCGGCTCGCGGCGGGCCTTCTTCCCCACCTTCTCGGCCTCGCGGTCGAGCGTGCCGGCGGCGGTTTGGGGCCGCGAGAGCCACCACAGCCGCTCGAAATCGGCCAGGTAGGTGTCCACGCCGAAGTCAATGAACTGCGCGCGCAGCGGGTTGTCCTCTTTCCACTCGGCGTTGAAGACCCGCAGTCCTTCGAAATCGGAGAGCAGCGCCCAGGTCACGCCTTTGGTCCAGGCGTAGTCCATCGCCTGGCGCACCCACTGCGGCCGGGTCAGGTCCTCGGCGATCCGCTTGGTTTCCAGGAAGAAGCGCGGCACGCCGCCGATGCGGAATGAAAAGTCCACCCAGCCGCGCGAAACCTTCTCCTCCGCGCTCACCTGGGCGCTATCCTGGGTGTCCCATTCCAGCGCGCGGAAGAGCGGGAGGATGAAGTCCTTGCGGGTGTTGTCCTCGTTGTAGGCTTTGCGCGCCGGCGCTGACAAGCCTTTGAACTTGCGGATCAGGCGCTCGACTTCGGTGTAGGCGATTTGGATAGGCATAGGCGGTCAGTCAGTAGGCAGGAGCACGATTGCACTTCTCGCATTCAGCTTTGTCGCCGGTATTTTACCGCATGCGTCGCCTCCGGGCAAGGCCGGAGCAGACCACGGCCAGGGCGAAGTCATTGTGTGGCGGGCGCCGGGCCTGGCAACTGAAGTTGCGGCTGCCTTTGCGAAGTCGGCCTGCGCCGACTGGAGCCCAGTCCACGTAGGTGGACTTTGCAGCGGTAGGCGCAGTTTCAACTGCCGGCCGATGTCGTTGGCCGCAACATGAAATCGCCCTGAGACCACGGCCGTCAGTTTCCTGTCACTTGGTACACCGTCTGCAATACCATTGCACAGAATGTACACCTAAAGTAAGCACAGCCACACGTTGGCGCGCAGGGATGAGCTATAGTTCGTCCGATCGCTCCGAGCGACAGGCACCATCTCCTGGGAGGTCACCTTGATGAACGCACCTGCAACCCTGGCTGGGATTACTCCGGCATGGCTGACGCATGTGCTGCGCGAGGCAGGCGTGCTCGACGGCTCTGCGGTGCGTGCGGTGGGGATCGAGCCACTGGCCACCGGCCAGGGCATCACCGGCCAACTTGCGCGCCTGTGCCTGGAGTACGACAGCCCCGCGCCGGGAGCGCCCCTATCGGTGATCGCGAAGTTGCCGCACCCCGATCCCGGCGCGCGCGCCAACCTCAATGCGTTGGGCTTCTATGAGCGTGAGGCCACCTTCTACCGGCTGTTCGCGGGCAAGACCGGGGTGCGCATCCCAGGTTGCTACTTCAGCACCTATGATCCGGCCGCCGGTGCAAGCCTGCTGCTGCTCGAAGACCTGGAACGCCTCTGTGTTGGCCGGACGCGGTTGGGCAGCACGCCGGCGGAAGCGGAGCTGGCGATCGGGGAGATCGCTTCGCTGCATGCAGCCTGGTGGGGCCGGCCTGAGCTGGCCGAGCTCGGCTGGCTGTTCCGTTGGGACACGCCCCCGTGGAGCGAACCGCCTCATCCCTACTCCGACATTTGGCAGCGCTTGCGCCGCCACCTCGGCGATAGCTTGCCCGCGGCGATCCTGCCGATCGGCGAGCGGCTCCTGCGGTCCCTGCCGTTCTTGCACACCCAGTTGGCGCGGCCGCCCTTCACCATCATCCACAACGACTACCAGATGGACAACCTGTTCTTCGATGAGAGCAACGGGGGGATGGAATTGGTGGTCTCGGACTGGCAAATGGTTGGGCGCGGCCGGGGCCCGTATGATGTGGCGCTCTTCCTGAGCCACAACGTGTCAACGGCCGACCGCCGGGCGCACGAGGAGGCCTGGCTGGCCCTCTACCACCGGCGGCTGCTCGATGGCGGCGTGCGGGATTACAGCTTCGAGCAGTGCCTGTACGACTACCGCATTGGACTCATGTCGGTGCTGGGGCGCTTTTTTGTATTCGTTGGCTCACCACAGATCACCAGCGATGCGCATATACGCGACAGTCTGGACGTCATCGTGCGCCAGGCCACTGCCGTCGTGGACCAGGACGCCGGGTCGCTGCTGCCAGCGGAGAACGCGCCCAAGCATACCTTTCTGTGAGCGAACAGCCCTCGCGCCTCAGAACACATGGCCCGCAAGACAGCTTCGTCCCGCGGGCCATGAAGAGGAGACTCGCGCAGATGCCCACAGCAAGAATCCGCGTGCATCTGCGTTCATCCGTGTCCGGTCGCTCCTACCCCTTCCCTTCCAGCCCCAACTGCTGCCGGCGGTAGAGCTCATCGGGGCGGGTGTGGATGCGCGCGACGTCGCGCTCCGACATGAAGCGCGGGCCGCCGGCTCCGAACGTGCCCAACAGGACGCGCGCAGCCTTGACCGCCATCGCGGTCACGTCGAGCACCTGCTGGGCGCTCTTGCCGAGCACGACCAGGCCGTGGTTCTGCAGCAAGATCACCTTGGGCTGCTCGCCGTATTGATCCTGGTAGCGTTGAATCCGGTTCCACACCTCGCGCGCCAGGGGCGGGCCCGGGTCGGTGTAGGGCACGAGCACGGGCGCGGGCCCGCACAGCACGATCTCGTCGGGGAAGAGCCGGCCCGCGTACGCCTGCTCGAACCCGGCGGAGCAGGTCAGCATGTTCACCGCGGTCGCATGCGTGTGGCCGATGAAGGTGACCCCCGGCAGTTGCAGGCACAGCGCGTGCAGCAGCGTCTCCACCGAGGGATGGCCCTTGCTGGTCGGATCCACCTTCGCCGCAGCCAGCCCGGCCTTCACATCCGCGTCGGTAAGGTTCGGCCGCTCCACCAGCGCGAGCGCGCGGTCAAACGCCACCTGGACAAACCCGGCCGCGGTGATGGTGCGCAGCTCGGTGCCGCTGGCCTTCACCCAGAAAGAGGCGTCGTCGGCGCGGGCCGAGGTGTTGCCCTCGCCCAGGATGACGTAGTCCAGCTCCGGCCGGCCCAGGGTGTTCGACAGCGCGACCAGTTGATCGAGAACAGTTTGCTCGGACATCGCTCAATCCTCCTCTGCCAGCTTGAACGCCACCTTGAGATCGGCGATCTCCGCCTCACCGATCGGGACGTGGCTGCCGATCTGCGCGGTGTCCAGCAGCGCCCTGGCGCTGAACTCGGCCACTTCCAGCCGATCGAACGCCTTCAGGATGCTCGACGCGGTGGTCATCACCGCGTCGTTTTGGATCAGCAGCACCGGCACGGCCTCGGAAAGCGCGTCCGCCACCCGCTGCGGCTCCCGGAACTGGACGCCGTAGGGGATCACCGGGATGTCGCGCAGCAGGATGTACGACTCCGGAATGGTGCGGGTGTCGAAACGCTCCTCGGCGATCGCATAGGCTGTCGCGTGGGGCGACTGGGCCGTGATGACGCAGTTGATCTCCGGGTGGGTGCGGTAGATCGCGTCGTGCAGGCGCACCGAGCGGCTGGGCAGCTTGCCCGCCTCGCGCCTGCCGTCCCGGATCAGCACCACGTCCTCGCTTTCCACGCTCCCGCGGTCGCAGCCGGTGGGGGTGATCAGGAAGCTGGTCCCGTCGAGCCGCGCCGAGACGACGCCCTCGGTGCTGATCATCAGATAGCGCTCGACGGCCCGGTGCACGATCTCGGCGATCTCCTGACGCAGCTCGCGCTCGCGGCTGGAGAAGGAGGCGTGCTGAAATTCCGGCAGCAGGTTGTACTGCACATCGAACGGCAGGAGCTGCGTCTCGGTCAGGCTGTTGATCTTGCCCAGCCCCAGCGCCTTGATCTGCGTCCGCGCGCAGAAGTCCAACGTCTCCAGCCGGTGGAAGGCGCTCAACAGGTCGAGGCCGCCCGCGGCGATGCCGTGATTTTCCAGCAGGACGACGTTATACCCCTGGGCGAAGGTCTTGGCGATGCTCTCGCCCAGCGCCTCGCTGCCCGGCAGCGCGTACGGCGCATAGCCCACCGGTCCGCACACCCGGTGCGCCTGCGGGATGATGCGGGTGTTGGGCGTCTCGCGCACGATGCTGAACGACACCAGCGCCGGCGCGTGCGCGTGGACCACCGCGCGCAGGTCCGGCCGCAGCGTGTAGATCGCGCGATGGAACGGCAGCTCGGACGACGGGATGTGCGGGCCGATCGCCGCGCCGTCCGGCTTGACGCAGATGATGTCCTGCGGCCGCAGATTGCCCTTGTCCACGCCGGCAGGAGTGATCCAGATGTTATCGTCCTCATCGCGGATGGACAGGTTGCCGCCCGACAGGGTGGTCATCCCGTTGCGGTAGATCCGGTTCATGATGGCGACCAGTTGGTCGCGCGGGTGAAGCAGGTGAAATCGCATAATGCTCCTTTGTATTTCGTCATTCTGAGCGGGTTAACAGCTCAACCCTGATCGCGACGAGATGCCAGCGAAGAATCTCGTGCTCCGGCTTCCAACCACTCGGCGCTTAAGTCATCCCATTTCGGATTCACAGACTCGATCAGCGCGATCTTCTTCGTCCGTACCCACCCTTTGATCTGCTTCTCGCGGCCGATCGCGGTTCGGACGTCGTTCGTTGCCTCATAGCAGACCAACCTGGTGATGTTGTATCTCGCCGTGAATGTAGTACTTCCTCACCTGAACTCCTGCAACGGGATGCTTCGCTGTTGATTCTCCGAAACGAACCTCGAGTCGTTAACCCGCTCAGCATGACAGTGACAGGCTCATTACCGCTTCGCCAGCACCTCGGCCTCATACGCCCTGATCTCCGCCATCAGCGCGGTGTCCAGCGGCAGATCGTGCTGCAGGCAGAAGGCATCCCAGGCCGCGCCTGCGGGCAGATCCTTGAGCGCCTCCTGCAGCGCCAGGCGTCCGGTGTAGTCGCCTTCGCGCTCGAGCGCGGCCATCTCGGCGGACGGCTCCAGGAGCGCGCGCAGCAGGGCGCGCTGCATGGCGCGCGTCCCGATGACCCAGGCCGCGACCCGGTTGATGCTGGCGTCGAAGTAATCCAGCCCGATGTGCACCCGCCCCAGGTAGTCGCCGCGCACCAGCTCCTGGGCGATGGCTTGCAGGTCGTCGGTCAGCGTCACCACGTGGTCGCTGTCCCACCGGACGCCGCGGCTGACGTGCAGCAGCACTTCGTCCACGAAGGAGAAGACGGCCGAGAGCTTGTCCGCGATGGTCTCGGTGGGATGGTAATGGCCGCTGTCCAGCGTCACCAGCGTCTTGTTGGCGGCGGCGTAGCCCAGGTAAAACTCATGCGAGCCGACAACGTAGCTTTCCGAGCCGATCCCGAACAGCTTGCCCTCCACCGCATCCAGATTGTAGCGCCGGTCCACCGGATGCGCCAGAATCTGATCCAACGAATCCTTCAGCAGCAGCCGCGGCGTCTTGCGGTCGGCCGGCGTGTCCTTCAGCCCATCAGGAATCCAGATGTTCGTCACGCAGGGGGTGCCCAGTGCGCGGCCGAAGTGCTCGCCGATGATCCGGCAGGCGATGGCATGGTCAATCCAGAAACGGCGGATGCCCGCATCGGAGCTGGCCAGGGTGAAACCGGCGGCGGACTTGGGATGGGAGAAGAAGGTCCCGTTGAAGTCGAGGCCGTGCCCGCGCTCCTGGGCCCACGCCACCCAGCC
The DNA here is from genome assembly GCA_964647255.1 of uncultured Anaerolineales bacterium. Lineage (GTDB taxonomy): Bacteria > Chloroflexota > Anaerolineae > CG2-30-64-16 > CG2-30-64-16 > CAWJEL01. The sequence goes on from CAZYGI010000004.1 coordinate 73,455, forward strand.
GGCGAAGTGCTCCGGCCGCAGCGCATCCCGGTCCACGCTGGCGCCGCCCGTTTCTGCATAGATGGCGTGCAGGTTCAGCCGGTGCGTGCCGGGGATCAGGCTGTACGCCTGATCCAAATCCTGCCGCAGCTCAGGCGCGGTGCGGGCCTTGCCGGGGTAGTTGCCCGTGGCCGCGATCCCGCCGGTGAGCTCACCGCTGCCCTCGAACCCGCTGACGTCATCGCCCTGCCAGCAATGCAGGCTGATCGGGATGCTGCCCAGCCGGGCCAGCGCCGCATCGGTGTCAACGCCTAGCGCGGCGTACCGTTCGCGCGCCAGAGCATAGGCTTCACGAATGGTTTTCTCCGTCGGTTGCATGCTCATGCTTCATTCTCCTGCCAGTAGCCAAGAATCGGCTTCAAGTTCTCGCCCTCGCAATGACTGTCTTTGGTGGGCACACGCTGCCGCAACATGGGTAACCTGGAACGTCGGTCAAGTAATGCCAGGCCCCACTGGCGGGCGGTTAGCAACCGCTGCAACCCTGGCGCAGTCCCGCAGGGATGCTTCGCGATCGCCCCTACGGCCCCTCAAACTCCCGGTGGCGAAGGCCTGGAAAGACACGCTCGCGCGCACCGCGAGCCGCGCCGCCAGACGGTTACAGCACTGAGCCAGCCTCTTGTGGAGGGCTGGCTCAGCGCACCACCGCTCGCTGCGGAGCGCGCATCCGAGGGCGCGCGCTCCGCAGGAAACTATCCGTGTGGCCGATTAGAAGTTGAACTTGTCAATGTTGTCTTTGCTGAAGACGGTCGGCGGGCCAAGCAGGACGACGCCATCAGGATCAATGGTGTACTCGCCCAGCTTGCCGGCGGTGAACTTGTCGCCCGGCTGGCCCTTGATCTTGCCGCTGGCGATCGCGTCCAGCGTGTAGACGGCGAGGTAGCCCAGGTCAGACGGGTTCCACAGAGCGAACTGCGGGCTGGCGCCGCTCTTGACGTAGTCGCGCATCTGGTTCGGCGTGCCCAGCCCGGTGACGAACACCTTGCCGATCAGGTTGGCATCCTGCACCGCGCGGGCCGAGGCCGCGATGCCGACCGTGGTCGGTGCGATGATCACCTTCAGGTCGGGGTATTTCTTGAACAGGCCCTGCGCCTCGTTGTAGCTCTTGGTGTCCTCGTCGTCGCCGTAGACCGTGTCCACCAGCTCCAGCTTGGCATACTCAGGTTTCTTGAGCTCTTCCTTCATCAGGCCGATCCATTCGTTCTGGTTCGGCGCGGTGGAAGTGGCGCTCAGAATGGCGATCTTGCCCGCGCCGCCGGCCAGGTCAGAAGCCATCTTGATCTGCACAGCGGCGATGCCGGCCGCCACCGCCTGGTTGACGTGCACCGTGCGGCCGCCCTTGGCAATCGCCGAATCCCAGGTCACGACCGGGATATTCGCAGCAATGGCGTCCTTGCCGGTCGGGACGAGCGCGTCCGAATCATCGGCCGAAATCGCCAGGCCGGCCACCTTCTGCGCGATCAGCGAGTTCAACAGTTGGATCTGCTGGGTGGCATCGGCCGTGGCCGGCCCGGTGTAGTTCACGGTGACGCCGAGTTCCTTCGCAGCTTCCTGCGCGCCCTTGTTGGCCGTATCGAAGTAGGGGTTGCCGAGGTTCTTGGGCACCAACGCATACACCTTGCCGGCGGCAGCCGCGGGCGCCTTGGTCGGCTCAACCGCCGCGGGCGCGGCGGTCGGTGCGGCCGGCGGGACGCACGCGCTTAGCACCATGCTGAGCAACAGCACGGCTGCAAGAACGGTGAAGACGGAACGGGTTTTCATGAGTTTTCTCCTTTTGAAGTCAGAAACGGATTGGATGGTTCGGATCGGAAAACGAGATTGGCTGTGTCAGACAGTGTTCACCTCCTTTGCAGCCTGAGAGTGCGCCTCCTACGACAGCGAGAACACGACCGCGCGCGACCAGAAGAAGAACCAGCCGAACGCAATCGCAACGAGCACACCGAGCGCGATCAGGAACAGCGTGCGCCTGCTCACCTGCGATCGCCCGCCCCGCAGGATCACCGGCAGGTTGGGCAACAGGATCGAGAGGATGAGCAAGATGCCGATGACGATGCTCTGGACCTGGCCCTGGATGTTCATCAGGCCCATGCCAAAGCGCAGCAGGCCGACCAACACCAACGCCAGCGCGGCCCCGATCATGCTGCCTTTGCCGCCGTTGATGTCCACCCCGCCGAGCACGGTGATGGTGATGACGGTCAGCTCCAGGCCGTTGCCGATGTCGGGGCGGGTGCTGCCGTAGCGGGCGGCCAACACCAGGCCCGCCAGGGCCGCCATCACCCCGGACACCATGAAGATGATCGTCTTGACGCGGAAAACCGAGACGCCGGAATAGATGACCGCATCCTGGTTATTGCCAATGGCGTACAGGTAGCGGCCGAATACCGTCTTGTGCAGCACCAGGCCGAACATCACCGCCAGGACCAGGAAGAGGACCAACGAGAACGGCACGGGCGTCCCCGGAATATTCCCCTGGCCGAGGTAGGTGAACGAATCCGGGTAGCCGCGCGCGGCCTGGTCGCCCAACATCACGTAGGCCATGCCGCGGTAGAAGGCGTACGTGCCCAGGGTGATCACCAGCGCCGGCACTCTCAGGCGGGCGATCAAGAAGCCGTTCAACATGCCCGCCAGGAGGCCGAGCACCAGCGCGACCGCGGCCGCCGCCCAGATGTTCACCCCGCTATTGAACAACAGGCCCATGAAGGACGCGGTCATGCCGAGCGTCGAAGCCACCGCCAGATCCACATTCCCGGTGACGATGATCCAAACCATGGGCAGCACCATCAGCCCGATCTCGATAAAATCCGACGAGGCCCGGAACAGGTTCTTGACATCCAGGAAGTAAGGCGACAGGCGGCTGTTGACGACCACAACCAACGCCACCAGCGCCACCAGGAACCACTCCCAGCGCAAGAACCGGGCCAGAAAAGCTCGCCGCGGCGGATTCAAGCCGATTTTGGTTGTGCTGGTTTTGTCTGACACAGTCATTTTGCCCCTCGCGTGGCCTTGATCCGGCCCTGGATGAGCGAATCGGAGATGACCGCCAGCAGGATCAAGAGCCCCTGCACAGCGAGCTGCCAGAACGGCGAAATCCCGGACAGGATCAGGCCGTTCTGAATGATCCCGAGCGTCAAAGCGCCGAGCAACACGCCCGGCACGGTGCCGATGCCGCCCATCATGCTCACGCCGCCGATCACCGAGGCCGCCACCGTTTGCAGCTCGAAGCCGAGCGCGGTGTTGGTCTGCGCGGCTTCATAGCGCGAGGCCCACAGCACGCCGGCCAGCCCACACACGATGCCGGCGATGACGTACACCATGAACGTCGCCCGCTGCGTACGGATGCCCGCCACCCTGGCGGCATCCGGGTTAGTGCCCAGGGCGTAGATGTCCCGGCCGGACCGCGTGTGGTTGAGGAAGACAAAGACGATAACCGCGACGCCGGCCGCGATCAGCACCAGGTTGGGCAGGAGCAAGGGCGCGCCTTTCGCCAACTGCTTGAAGCTCGCGGGCATCTCGAATGCATTGATCCACGTGCCGCCGCTGTACAAGAAGACCAGCCCGCGATAGATGCTCATCGTGCCGAGCGTGGCGATGATCGGCGGGACGCGGCCCACCGTGATGATCAGCCCGTTGAGGCTGCCCAGGGCGCTGCCCAACGCGATCCCCAACAGGACGCAGAGCAGGATCGGCGTCGTGGGGAAAGCCCGCACGATGAAGGACACCATCATCGCCACCAGGGCCAGCATCGAGGAGACGGACAGATCAATGCCGCGCGTGATGATGATCATGGCCTGGGCCAACGCGATCATCGCCAGGATCGAGATATCCATCAGGATGTCCCGGAAATTGGTGAGCGTGAGAAAATGCGGGTTCCGCAGGCCGATGACGGCCACCAGCAGCACAATGAAGCCGATCAAGGCCAGCTCGCGGAAGCGGGCGAAGACCGACAACAGGCTGGGCCGGGAAGATGTTATGCGAACAGTGCGAGTGGTCATGTTGCTTCCTGTCCCCGTTTCCTCATCCGCTAGATCGCCTGGGTGGCTGCCTTCATGATGGCCTCTTGTGTGGCCGCGGCGCGGTCGAACAAACCGGTGACCCGGCCCTCGCGCATCACCAGGATGCGATCGCTCATCCCCAGGACCTCCGGCAACTCCGAGGAGATCATGAGGATGGCGAGCCCTTGGGCGGCCAGATCGCTCATCAGCTTGTGCACCGCCGCCTTGGTCCCGATGTCAATCCCGCGCGTCGGCTCGTCGAGGATCAAGATGCGTGGCCGGGTGGACAACCACTTCGCCAGCACGAGTTTCTGCTGGTTGCCGCCCGACAGCTCGCGCGCCTTCTGCCAGACGGTGGTTGCCTTAACCTCCATCTGGGTGGCGGCTTCATGGGCAGCCTTGCGCGCGGCGCGCGCCGCCAGCCAGCCCCGCTTGACGAAACGCGTCAGGGTCGGCAGGGTAATATTGTCGGTGATGTCCATCGGCAAGACCAGGCCGTGGTGCTGCCGATCCTCCGGCACGAGGGCCAGGCCGTGCTGCATCGCCTGGTTGGGGCTGGTGATGCGCACGGGCCGGCCGTCAATCTCGATCGTGCCGGCGTCGGCCGGGGCCACGCCGAAGATCGCCTGGCTCACCTCGGTTCGCCCCGCGCCCACCAACCCGGCCATGCCCAGGATTTCACCCCGGTGCAGCTCAAAGGAGACATCCCGGAAAGCGCCTGCGCGGCCCAGGTTCTTCACCCGCAGGATCACCTCCCCGCGCTCCACTGCCGCCTTGGGGAAGAGCTCGCTCACGGTCCGGCCGACCATTAAGCGGATCAGCTCATCTTGCGTCACGTCTCGCATCGTCCGGGTTTCCACGTACGCGCCATCGCGCAGCACCGTGACCCGATCCGCGATCTCGAACAGCTCTTCGAGCCGGTGCGAGATAAACAGGATGGCGACGCCGTTGTCCCGCAAGCGGCGGACGATCTGGAACAGGTCGGCGACCTCGTTCAGGGTCAGCGCGGAGGTCGGCTCGTCCATGATCAGGATGCGGGCGTTCACGGACAGGGCCCGGGCGATCTCAACCATCTGCTGCTGGGCGACGCTCAGGTAGCGGGCCTTCGTATGCAGGTCAAGGTGCACCCCCAGCGAATCCAGGATCTGCTCCGCCTCCCGGTACAGCTTGGGCCAGTCGAGCAGCCCGCTCCCTCGAGCCGGCTGCCGGCCGATGAAGATGTTTTCGGCGATGTCCAGGTCGGGGAAGATGCTCAGCTCCTGGTAAATGGCCGCGATGCCGAGCGCCGTCGCTTCCCGCGGATCGGTCACATGGATGCGCTGATCCCCCAGGTAAATCTCGCCCGCGTCGGGCTGATGCACCCCGGTGATGATCTTGACCAGGGTGGATTTGCCCGCGCCGTTCTCCCCCAGCACCGCATGGACTTCACCCCCATGCAGCTCGAGCTGGACGTTGCGCAGCGCATGCACACCGGCAAAGCTCTTGCTGATGTTCGTCAGGCGCAGGGCCGTGGCGCTTGTCTGCCGCGGGCCCGGTGGCGTGTTTACGATGGGTGTGACCATGTGATCCCTGTTTCTATGGTTGTTTTTGATCCGCCGAAACAAACGTGTGCTCGATATAGACGGCCGGCGGCACCGGCTCGCCGCGCAGGATCTTCAGCGCGAGCTCAATCAACCGGCTGCCGTAGCGCTCCGGCGCGTAGCTGGTGGACCCGACAAAGGGGAAACCCGGCCGCGCCAGCGCGGCGCGGCCCAGGCGGTCGGCGTTCTGCCCCACCGCCACCGCGTCGCCGAGCCGGCCCGCCTTCTCGCAGGCGGCCAGCGCGCCCAGCGCGGCGTCGTCGTTCACCGCCAGCAGCGCGATTCGGGTTCCGGCCGCAACCGCCATCAGGTAGCCGGCCATCGCGGCCTCGGCCTGCTCGATCAACGTGCCGGCGGGGAGCATGACGACGCACTCGTGGGGCAGCGCGCCGAGCACCGCTTCCAGCCCGTCGCGACCGCCTTGCAGCCGCGCCGCCGGGGTCGCGCCCGCGCGCAGATCCTGCAGGCACACCAGACGATCGAAGCGACCGCCCCAGCGATCCCGGATCCACCGCCCCAGCCCCTCGCCGGCCATGAATCCCGCCCGGTAGTTGTCCGCACCGAAGAAGATCGCACCCGGCAGCGGGATGTCCACCGCGATGACCGGGATCCGGGCCTGGCGGAAGCGGTCCATGATCACGTTGCCGGCCTCTGCGTCAATCTGGTACTCGATCACCAGGTCCACGCCCTGAGCGATGAACCACTCCACGTTGTCCAGCGCCCGCCCGCGATCCAGGTCGTTATCCCGGATCAGCAGCTCGATGTCCTTCTGGCCGACCGCGGCCGCCTCCAGCCCCAGGCGCACCTGCAGGGCAAACGGCATCCGCTCGGTCAGGTTGGCGAACCCGATCCGGTAGCGCCGCCCCTCCCGGTCACACGGCGCAAACGTCGAGGTCGTGTTCTCATCGCAAACCGTCAGGCGCACACCGCTGCGCTGCAACTGCTCGATCCACGCCGGCGCCAGACTGGCGTCGCTGAAAATGTGGGCAATCTGGTCGAGCCGGGCGAACGGCGCCAGGTCCAACCGGCCAAACTTGCCGGCATCAATCAGCGCCACCACCGACCCGGCCGAGGCGATCATGCGGCTCTTGATCTGCGCCTCGTGGATGTCAATTTCGGTCAGGCCGGCCAGCGAGAAGCCGTAGCAGGAGACGAACGCGGTTTTGATGTGGAGGTTCTTCAGGAGCTGCTCATTCAGCAGGCCGGTGACCGAGGTGCCTTCGACGCTGAGCACGCCGCCAACGAGAATCACCGTGTTGGAGGGATCACTCGCCAGCGCGCGCGCCACTTCGATGCCGTTTGTGACAACGGTCAGGTTGTGGCGGTCCTGCAGGAAGCGCGCCAGGGTATAGACGGTGCTGCTGGCATCCAGGAGGATCGCGTCGCCGTCCTCGATCAGGCCGGCGGCCGCACGAGCGATGACCTGTTTGGCCGGCGCATTGACGCGTACCCGGCTGGCAAAGGACGGATGACTGACGGTCCGATCCTCGGCAATGACGGCGCCGCCGCGGACGCGAATCAACAGCCGGTCGTCCTCCAGCGCAGAGAGGTCATTGCGGATGGTTCCCTCGGACACAGACAAAGCCTGCGCGAGCTCGGTCACCTTGATGCCCGGCTGTGCAGCAAGCAAACCCAAAATGCGCTGGCGCCGCTCGAACGTGGTCACTAAACGCCTATCACGATTGTTGAAATTTGAGGATTATTGACGAATATTGACGATTTGAGGATATCACAGTTGTTGGAGTTTGTCAATAGTCAATTCACAGCCTCGGCGCGCCTATGGTATACTGCCGCCCATCCGGCCAGACGACCCGGCCACCGGGAGTAGCTTATGCCAGTCAACCATTTAACCCCACACGTCAATCTGTGGATCGAACACGACGACAAGGTAGTGCTCAGCGCGTGGCGCGTGCAATTGCTGCGCGCGGTCGGGGAGACCGGCTCGATCAGCGCGGCCGCCGAACAGATGGGGATCCAGTATCGCCTGGCCTGGGAGCGCTTGCAGGAGATGGAGGAGGGGCTGGGGCTGGCGCTGATCGAGCGCCAGGTCGGCGGCGCGGGCGGCGGCGGAGCGCGACTGACGGCCACGGGCATCGCAATGATGACGTGCTTCGACCGGCTGGCAGAGGAGGTGGAAGCGCACCTGGATGAGCGATTTCGCGCGACGTTCGCCTAAGGCTCCTGGTGCCTCCGGGCGCAACTTGCGTCCTGGGGATTCCCGCGTATAATGCAGGATGTAGGTTAGCTTACGGCATCACCGTCTTCTTACGTCTTTGACGGCAGCCGACAGAATAGTTGCCATGCCAGATTGTTTGTTCCCACTGTCGCTAACGAACAGACCTGGGATGCTTCAGTCCTCTCAGGCTTCAACAGCCGGGAGACGCTATGAAGAGAGAACATAGCGTCTCCCGGCTTCTTTGTCGCCGATTCTCTCACTGACTCGCGCAGCAAGCGCGACTTCGCGACAGCGCACGGCAACACACTCAACGAAGGAGGTAGCAACGATGCAACTCGGTGGTTATGCCAATAAGGTCGCCTGGATTGACCTGAACACCGGCGCGATCGAATACAAACCGATCGCGGATGAGGATGCGCGCAAGTACATCGGCGCGCGCGGCCTGGGTGTCAAGTACGTCTTCGACAACGGGCCGGCAGTCGAACCCCTGTCCCCCGACAACATCCTGTGCTTTATGAACGGCCCGCTGACCGGGACCGATGTGAACCTGAGCGGCCGCATGGCCGTGGTCACCAAATCGCCGCTCACGGGCACGGTCACCGACTCGCATCATGGCGGCTGGTCGGCTGCGCGGCTCAAGTGGGCGGGGTTCGACGGCCTGGTCTTCAAGGGCAAGGCCGCAAAGCCGGTCTACGCCTATGTGGAGAATGGCCAGGTAACGCTGCACGACGCCAGCGATCTGTGGGGCAAACGGGTCCACGAGACGATCAAGATCTTACAGGAACGGCATAGCGACGCCAAAGACCTCAGCGTCATCACCATCGGCCCCGCGGGCGAGAACCTGGTGAAGTTCGCGAACTGGATGAACGAAAACGACCGCTCCTCCGGGCGCGGCGGCACCGGCTGCGTGGGCGGCAGCAAACTCCTGAAGGCGATCGTGATCCGGGGCGACCATGCCAACCGGCCCCGGCCAGTGGACCCAGTGGGCTGGAAGGCTGCACAGAAGCGCGCGCTGGCAGAATTGATGGACGAACGGGTGCTGACCGCGCCGCGCAAGGGCGGCCTGTCAGTCTACGGCACCAATGTGCTGATGAACATCACCAGCAACCTGGGTGGGCTGCCCGTGCGCAACGGCCAGGAGACGTCCTTCGGCGAGAAGGCTGAGCTGCTCAGCGGCGAGCACGTCAAGGCCACCATCCTGGTGGACGATCCGACCTGCCATGCCTGCCCGGTCGCGTGCAAGAAAGAGGTCGAGGTCACGGAAGGCCCGTTCAAAGTGCGTATGGAGAGCGTTGAATACGAACCGGCCTGGTCCGTGGGCGCGTTCTGCGGCAACGACGACATCGGCGCGGTCGCCTACATGATTGACCGCGCGAACGACTACGGGTTCGACGCCATCGAGATCGGCACCGTGCTGGCAATGTACATGGAATACACGCAGCGCGGCCACGCCGTGGCGGGCGAGGGACTGATGTGGGGGGACACCCACGGCATGGTGCGGCTGGCGCGCATGGTCGCCTACCGCGAAGGGATCGGCGACATCCTGGCCGAGGGGACTGGCAAGGCTGCCAAGAAGCTGGGCTATCCGGAGCTGGCGATGGCGGTCAAGGACCAGGGCATCCCGGCCTACGACCCGCGCGGCATCAAAGGGATGGGCATCGGCTACGCCACCTCGAATCGCGGTGCATGCCACCTGCGCGGCTATACCCCGGCCGCCGAGGTTGCCGGCAACGTGCTTGGCCCCTCAACGGTGGTTGATCCCTTGGCCGTCGAGGGCAAGGGCAAGCTGATCATGATCTTCCAGAACGTGCACGCCATGACTGACTGCCTGGATGTGTGCAAGTTCTCCACCTTCTCCGAGTCACTGGATGGGTTCGCAATGCAGTTTGCCGCCATCACCGGTGCGCCCTGCACGGCGGACTATCTGCTGCAAGTGGGCGAGCGGGTCTACAACCTGGAACGCCACTATAACAACCTGAACGGCTTCGACGGCAAGGCCGACACCCTGCCCAAGCGCTTCCTGGAAGAGCCCTCCACCCTTGGGGGTTCCAAGGGGCACGTCTGCGAGCTGGACAAGATGCTGGCCGAGTATTACGAGGCCCGCGGCTGGGTGGACGGCGTCGCGCCAGAGGCAAAGCTGAAGGAACTGGAGATCATCTAGCTCCAGCGCGCCCCTCGACGAGCGGTCGGGCAAGTAGCCCTATTGATCTGCGGGCGGTGGGATCACCCTGCCGCCCGCGTTTTTGTGGTCTTGTCTGCTGGAGTTGCCATGGTCATTGATCCCCGTGTGTTCTTCATGGGCAGACCCGTATCGCCGTCGAAGGGTTCACACGCCTATGTGGACGAGCAGGGCCGGCTGGTGCTGCCGGCCGAGGCAGCGGCGCAACTGGGGCTGCAGACAGGCGCGCGCGTGCGCGTGGAGCCGACGCGCGATGGTCTGCGCCTGCGCCGCCCCGTGACGCATCTGGCCAAGCTGTACGTGGAGCCGACCAATGCCTGCAACCTGGACTGCGCCACCTGCTTTCGCCACGGGTGGGATGAGCCAATCGGCCGGATGAGCGACGCGGCCTACGCGGCCATCCTGGACGGCCTGGGCGCATTCGATCCGCTGCCGACGGTCTACTTCGGCGGGATTGGGGAGCCGCTGTCGCACCGGCGGACGGTCGAGTGGGTGGCCCAGGCCCACGCACTGGGCGCGCGCACGGAGCTGATCACCAACGGGATGATGCTGAACGAACAGGTCACACGTCGTCTGATTGATGGCGGGCTGGATCTGTTGTGGGTCTCCATTGACGGCGCGCGGCCGGAGAGCTACGCGGATGTGCGCCTGGGCGCTGAACTGCCGCAGGTTCTTGCCAACCTGGCCCGTTTCAGCAAACTGCGCCGGGGCGGCCATCACCCCCATCCCGAGATCGGCATCGCGTTTGTGGCGATGAAGCGCAATATCGCGGATCTGCCCGCCGTGCTGCAGATGGGGCTCGCCCTGGGGGCCAAGCACTTCTCGGTCAGCAACGTGCTGCCGGTGACGCCGGAGCTGCAGGATGAGATGCTGTACACCCGCGCCAGAAACGCGCTGACCTACATTGACTCGACGACCGTGCCGCACCTCAGTCTACCCCGGATGGACTTCGACGAGTTCACGCGCGACGCGCTCTTCCAGGCGTTCCAGGCCGGATACAACGTCAGCTACGCCGGGCAGAACTGGGCCGAGGCCAGCAATACGTGCACCTACATCCACGGCGGCACGATGTCGGTGGTGTGGACCGGCGATGTCAGCCCGTGCTGGCCGTTGATGCACACGCATACCAGCTATTTGCACGGCAAGCCGCGGGTGAATTACCGGCATGCGGTGGGCAACGTGTTGGCGCGCAGCCTGCGCGATCTGTGGCTGGACCCCGATTACGTGGCCTTCCGCCAGCGGGTGCAGGACTTCGAGTTCGCCCCATGCACCTTCTGCGGCGGGTGCGAGTGGGCCGAGGCGAACCTGGGAGACTGCCGCGGCAACGTGCTGCCGGCGTGCGGTGGCTGCCTGTGGGCGCAGGGAGTCATCCAGTGCCCGTAGGAGCAGCCGAAATTCGAAAATCTGGGAATCGGCGAGGGTTCAGCCGCCGCCCGCCGGTGGGAGAAGGCTGAGGGTGTCGGCATCGCTGATCGGGGTCGCCAGGCCTTGCAAGAAGTCAATTGCGCGGCCGTTCACCATTACGAACATAAAACCCCGCTTCAGCCCGCCCTGCTCATCCCACAACTTGGGCGCCAGGCCCGGATGCTGGGCGGCAAACGCCTGAAGCACCGCACCCACGCTGATCGGCTCCGACAGCGAGACCTCGAACCTGGCCCCGCCCGTTATGTCGCGCAACGCTGCATAGACTCTGATCTGCATGTTGATCCTTCTGAACCTGACGTCCCGGGTTCTGCCCGTCAAGCTGCACGGCCTCGGATTTGCCTCGGCGTCAGCGCATCTCCTGGCCGCCGGTCACGTTGATCGCCTGGCCGGTCATGTAGCTCGACTGGTCGGACGCGAGGAAGACCACGACATTGCAGATGTCGTCGTAGGTGCAGCCGCGCTTCATCGGCACCTGATCAATGTACTTCTGTCGCACCTGCGCCTCGGTGATCCCCTGGTTGCGCGCGTACTGCTTGAACAGGGCGTTCGGGCCCTGCGTCCAGAGCGGCGAATCGAGCAGATTGCCGGGGCAGATCGCGTTGACCCGCACGCCGTGCTCCGCCAGCTCCAGCGCAAGGCTCTGCGTCAGCCCGATGCCGCCGAACTTGCTGGCCGCGTAAGCCGAGTTCTTGTAGCTGCCCTTCTTGCCCGACTTGGAGTTGATCTGGATGATCGTGCCGCTGCGCTGCGCCTTCATGATCCTGGCGGCCTCCTTTGCGGTGAGGAAGTAGCCGAACAGATCAACGTTCAGCACGGCACGCCATTTCTCGGCCGGGAATTCGGTGATCTCGTGTGCGATCAGGATGCCGGCGTTGGCAACCATGACGTCCAGCCGGCCGAACGCCGCCCGCGTCTGGCCAAAGCCGGCCTGCACCGAGGCTTCGTCGGTCACATCCATCTTCACCGCAAGCGCGCGGCGGTCGGTGGTCGTGCCGATCAACGCTGCCGTGGCCTCGGCCTGCGCCAGGTTGATGTCGGCAACCGCCACGTGGCAGCCTTCCGACGCCAGCCGCCGGCAGATGGCCTGCCCCAATCCCTGCGCGCCGCCGGTGACCAGGGCGACGCGGTCTTCCAGTGTTCTTGACATGAAATGCTCCCCGAACGCGATGCGCGCAACGCACCAACATGCCAACGTGAGTCTACTCCAGCATCAACCGCAAAAACTCCACCTCCGCCTCGTTGGTCCACTCCCGGCCATCTTTCAGCAGTGCGTAGACCGTCGGCAGCACGTCCTTCAGGTCGGTGATCGCGGTCAGCGGCAGCGGTCTGATCTGCGGATAGATGACCACCTTGCCGGGGTAGGTGGTGTCCATCAACGCCTGCATGCCGTCGCGCGCTGCGTCGAGCGAGCCGACCGCGGCCACCGAGCGATTAGGCGACAGCGTGCCGGTTTCCGCCTGGTGCAGCATGAAGCGCAGGTCCTCGATGCTCGACGCCGAGTGGCCGATGACGCGCGTCTGCCGAAGGTAGGCGTCGCCCAGATCCAGCGCGGCCATCGTGCCGCGGCCCACGCCCGCGAAGACGTTCATCACGCCGCGCGGGGCCAGCCAGGTCGCGCCGTCGGCGATCAGCGCGGGGACGGGCACCAGCACGACCACATCATCGAAGCCGCCGTCCCGGAAGCGGGCCATCCCCTCGGCGTAGGCTGCCTGGTTCATCGGGTTCAGACAAATGAACTCGATCCCCTTGGCCGCCGCTTCACCGGCGAAGGTGTCGTGGAGGTCGGCCAGGCGCAGGTCGCTGACGTCGCTGCACACAATGACCGCCGGCGCGGCGTCCACCTGGATCGCGCGCTGGATGTGCATGCGGCCCATCGGTCCGCCCGCGCCGATGAACCACGCCCGGCCGCCCGGCTTCAACGCCGAGCGCACCGGCACGTCGCGGTAAGCGGCCGCGATGTCGGGGCCCGTGCCGCCGACGTAGACCCACCGGTTGTAGTGCACGCGGCCCACGTCCACGTTGACCTTGCGCGCCAGCGGCTGCTCGCCCAGGAGCGCGCAGACGCCGAAGTCGGCCAGGTGCGGGCTGGTCGCCTCGATCAGCTCGGCCGTCGGCGCCAGCAGGATCAGATCGTCCACCGGCGTCGTGACGTCAGCCGCGGCGATCTGGACGACCTCGACGCCCAGCGCGGCGGCCTGTTCGGCCAGTCGCGCCGCAAACGCGGCGGGCACATCGGTCAGGAGCACGCGCGCGGGATGCGCCGACGCGTCGAAGCCCCGGCTGATCGTGTATCCCCGGTCCGCCGCTCCCGCACTCGCGCCGACGATCCACACCGTCCCCCCGGATTTCAAACCGGTGCGATACTTGAGCCCGTACGCCGCGGTGACGCAGGCCCACGGCTCGGTCAACGCGCTTTCGGCGTAGCCGGTGTCCGGCTTAACCGGGATCAGGTAGTTGCCGTCGTCGCCGTTGAGGATGCGCTGATCCACCACGCCGTAGCGCGACAACCCGCCCTGGATGCGGTAACCATAAGCGTAGTTGAAGCCCTTGACGTTGATCTCGGCCTGGACGATGAAACGGTCACCAACCTTGTATTGGTCGCGCAGCGCCTCGCCCACGCCCACGACGGTCAGCGAGACTTCATGCCCCAGCACGACCGGCTCCTTCACCATGTCGCGGGCGATCCGGGGATGGTTCGGTCCTTGCTTGATCACCTTGATGTCGGAAAAGCAGAGGCCGCACGCGTCGTGGCGGACCAGGAGCTCGTCAGGCCCATAGGCCGGCATCGGCACGTCTATGGGCTTGCCTTCCTGCCCCAGGTTTTCCAGGCCCGCGCCGTAAAGCGGCCACAGGCGGTTCGCCCCCGCGGGTGCCGCGGATGGGTTGCGATAGGCGGTCAGTTTGTCGGTCACGGGACATGTTCCTTTCAATCATCGCAGATCGGCGGTAGCAAAAGCAACTGCTGTTATCCTGAGCGGACTCGCTCAGGACGTTGCTCCCCTCCGATGTACACACCTTGTCTCAGACAATTGGTTCAACCGCCGGAAACAGGAGCGAAGGATCCCGTTCCAGCGCGCGGTTTCGCGGCGCGATTAACCTGCTTTCAAGAAACCTCGGCCCAGATCCTTCGGCCTGGCAATCTTGCGTCGCTCACTCCGGTCAGGGATTCGGCCTCAGGATGACAAGACGACCAGGATTTCATCCGGCGACAGATGCGAATTGATAGCCCGAAGCTGCCTCAGCCCGGCTTCTCCCGGCGGCACGCGATAGCCGATCGCCATGTAAAACGCGTTGCGCTCGCGGCGCGACGGAAGATGCGTCGCGGCCCATGCGCTGCCGTAGCCGAGGCCCAGGCTGCGCTGCATGATCGTGTGGCCGTAGATGAAGTGCGCGCCGTCCAGGAATGCCTGGCGCACCGGAGCCAGCTCGGCGGCATCGAAATCATCCACCAGTTTGTTGCCGGGGCTGTTCATCTCGGTGCCCACGTTCAGCGGCAGATCCAGCTCCGCGGCCAGCGCGACGATCTCGTAGAGCCTGGCGAGCCTGGCCCGCTTGACCGCCGGGTCGGCGATGTTCCAGTTGCGATCGGGGATGATGTTGACCGCGACGACGCCCTTCGCGACCATCAACCCCAGCAGCTCGCGGATCGCCTGCTCGCCGGCCGACGTCCCATCGAGCCAGGCGAAACAGGGGAGCGCACCGCACGCCAGGATAAACTTGTGAAAGTCCTCGACGGCCGGAAACGCCTCCGGGATCGGCGGCACATAGCCGACGCCGCCCCGCTTCATCAGCTTGCCGCGCACCAGGTTGGAGAATTTGGCATAGTCGTCGCCTGCCGCCGCGATCTGGTCGGCCGGAACATTCAACTTCTCAGCCCAGAACGACCTCACCTCCGGTCCCTCTCCTGGCCGGAGCGGGGAGCCTGACTCCCCCCTTTCCTGTGAAGAAGGGGGGGCAGGGGAAGTCAGGTCATGCGCCACCTTCCCGATGATCGCGGCGAGCATGTGACGCTCGGTGGCGTTCCCCGCCGGGGTCAGGGGCAGGACGTCGCGCGCGTAGTCCACCGTCACCGGCGCGAGATGGGCGTTGAGCCGAGCCAACATCTCACGGTTGCGCCGCTCGGCCCGCGCACGCATCGCGGCCAGGATCGCCGCCGCCTCCGGGTCAGCGACCCGGCTGGCGGTGAAGCCGATACCCATGTGATACGCGACGCCCGGCTCGCCCGGCGAGTTGATCTCGCGCGTCGCGAACTCCGGGACGAACACGCGCGTCTCGATGCCCGCCGAACCGCGCACGCCGATCAGCTCGCAGGCGCCCAGGAACTCGTCCACCGCATCCAGTACATCAAAATCCACGATGCCCGCCGCGACGAAGCCCTGCTCCCGCGCCAGCCACGCCAGTGACGATGGCGAATGGCCGTAGGCGTTGTACGAGAAGAAGGTGTGGCAGTGCATGTTGGCAGCGGCGGTTTGGGCCGGCTGGACGACTTCACCCTGAGCCAGCTCAACGAGTTGCGCCAGCGCGGCGCGGCGCACCCCCGCGTCAAAACTGTTGAGCTGAGTCATCAGTTGGGTGCGATGCGCATCCATGAGACACCTTCCGTTTCGATTCGAAAACTGATCTCGACTGTGCATGCGGCGCCGAGACGAGATTCTTCGCTGGCGCCTCGTCGTAACGGGCGTTGAGCCGTCAGCCCGCTCAGAATGACAAAGAACGGTTGTCGCACTAAGCCGCGATCAGCAGATACGGCTCCTCGATCAGCCCCTTGATGGATTGCAGGAACCGGGCCGCGGGCGCGCCGTCCACCAGGCGATGGTCGAACACCAGGCTGAGCGTCCACATCTGCCGCAGCACCGGCGCGTTGGGGCTTTCGGGCCGGTACACCCATTTGGGTTGAATCCGTCCCACGCCCAGGATCGCGGCCTCTGGCAGGTTGATCACCGGCGTGAAGGCGTCAACGTCATGCATGCCCAGGTTGGTGATGGTGAAGGTGCCGCCGGTCAGGTCGTCGGGCAGCGAGCGACCTTTGCGCGCCCGGTCCACCAACGCCCGGAACTCGGCGCCAAACTGCCGCAGCGATTTCGTGTCCGCGTCGGGGATGACCGGGACGAGCAGCCCGCGTTCGGTGTCCACCGCCATGCCCAGATTGACGTGCGCCAGCAGCTCGACCGCGTCGGGCGCGAGCCGGGCGTTCATATACGGATGCCGGCGCAGCGCCTTCGCCACGACCAGCGCCAGCAGATCGTTGTAGCCGGGTGCGAAGCCCCACGCCTCGCTCACTTTCGCCTTCAGCCGCTCGCGCATCGCCACAAACTCGGTGGCGTCGGCCTCGCTGACCAGGGTGACGCGGGCCGTGGTATGGACGCTGGTCCCCATCCGCTCGGCGATGACCGCGCGCACGCCCTTGAGCGGGATGCGCTCGGTAACTTCGACGGCGGGCAGAGGCGCAGAGGGGAGGAGGGGCTGCGGGGCAGATGGCGTAACCACCGCAGGCCGGACCGCCTGTTCGACATCACCCTTGGTGATCTTCCCGCCGGGGCCACTGCCGGTCACGGCGCGTAGATCAACGCCGGCTTCCGCCGCAACCTTCTGTGCGACCGGCGTAGCCTTCGGCCCTGCCCGGAGTTCTGTCGAGGCGGCGGACGCGAGATACGCCACCACGTCACGCTCAGCGATGCGCACGCCCTCGCCGCCCGTCGGAACAATCGCCGCGGTGGCCAGATCAACGTGCTTCTCGCCCGCCAGCTTGCGCGCCCTGGGCGATACGGCAACACGGCGATCAGGTGCTGCCGCGCTACTTTCGTGTGGTTCTTCAACCATCGCCCCAACGGCCGGAAACATTGTCGCGCCGAACTGCTCGTCCTTCCCGCCGATGATCGCGACCACTGTCAGCACCGGGACGGTCTGATCAACCGGGTACGGCCCCCGGTGCAGCGTGCCGGCGCCCTCGGCCTCAACGAAGAAGGTCGTCTTGTCGGTCTCGATCTCCAGGAGCTCCTGGCCCTTCTTGACCTCGGTGCCATCCTCGACCATCCACTGCACGATCTTGACCTCCTCCACCGTCTGGCCGAACTTGGGGATGTAGACTTCGGTTGCCATCACTTGACCACCTTTCGGCACGCGGCGACGATCCGGCCGACGTTCGGAATCGCCTGATCTTCGAGCACCTCGGCGCGGGGCACCGGCACGTTCAGCGCGGCCACGCGCACCATCGGCGCATCCAGGTAGTCAAAGGCGTAGTCGTTGACCACCGCCATGACCTCGTTGATGAAACTGGTGTTTTCGTACGCCTCGGTGACGCCCACCAGCCGGCCGGTCTTCTTCACCGAATTGATGATCGTTTCGGTGTCCAGCGGCTTCAGCGAGCGCAGATCTACCACCTCGACGTCAATCCCTTCCTTTGCCAGGAGCTCGGCGGCTTCCAGGGAGCGCTGCACCATGCGCGAATAAGTCACCAGGGTGACATCCTTGCCGGGGCGCTTGATGTCGGCGATGCCCAGCGGGATGATGTAGTCTTCGCCCACGGGCGGGACCGGGCCCTTGGTGCCGTAAAGCATCTTGTGCTCGATGAACATCACGGGATTATCGTCCCGGATCGCGGCCTTGAGCAAGCCCTTGGCGTCGTAGGGCGTCGAGGGCATCACGACGTAGATGCCGGGGAAATGCGTCCACAGCGCTTCCAGACTCTGCGAGTGGTGCGCGGCGATGGCCCGGCCCGCGCCGCCCTCGGTGCGGATGACCATCGGGACGCTGGTCTTGCCGCCGAACATGTAGCGGTTCTTGGCGCCTACGTTGGCGACCTGATCCATAGCGAGCGGGGTGAAATCAACGTACATGATCTCGGCGATGGGCCGCATGCCGGCCATGGCCGCGCCGACGGCCGCGCCGCCGATGGTCGCTTCCGAGATCGGGGTGTCCAACACGCGCCAGTCGCCGAATTCCTTGTAGAGGTCACGCGTGGCGCCGTACGCGCCGCCGTACAGGCCCACGTCCTCGCCCATAATGAAGACGCGCTCATCGCGCGTCATCTCCTCGCGCGCGGCCTCGATGAGCGCCTGAGCATAGGTAATCTGTCGCATGTCGGGCGTGCTGCGCACGCGCTCCCGCAGGGCCGCCTCGGCGGCCACATCGGCCGCGGTCGTCTTGGCCGGGGCAAAGACATCGGTCAGCGCCTCATCCGGAGTCGGTTCGGGCGAAGCGTTCGCGAACGCCATCGCCGCGGCCATCTTGTTCTGGACGGTCTGGTCGAGCGCCGCGAACTCCTCATCGCCCAACCACCCCACCAGCGCCAGATCGGCCTTCAACCGGGTGATGGGATCGGCGGCCTTCCATTCGGCTTCTTCCTCGCGGGTGCGATACTTTCGGGGATCGGAGTGCGAGTGCCCAAAATAGCGGTACGTCTTGGCTTCGATCAGCGTCGGCCCTTCGCCGGAGCGCGCCCGCGCAACGGCCCGGCTCACCGCCTCGCGCACCACCAGCGCATCCATGCCGTCCACCACCTCGCCGGGCATCCCGTACGCGCTGGCCCGGTCGGCGATGTCGGGCAGCCTGGTCACGTGGTTCCACGGCACCGACATGCCGTACTGGTTGTTCTCCGCGACGAACACCACCGGGAGGTTGAACGCGCTCGCCATGTTGAGCGCCTCGTGGAAATTGCCTTCGTTGGACGCGCCGTCACCGAAGAAACACACCACCACCCGGTCGGTCCCCATGAGCTTTTGAGCCAGGGCCGCGCCCACGGCCACGGGCAAATTGCCGCCGACGATGCCGGTGGCGCCCAGGTTGCCGTGCTCCACGTCCGCGATGTGCATGGAGCCGCCCTTGCCCTTGCAATAGCCGGTGGCCTTCCCCATCACCTCGGCCATCATCTTGTTGTAGTGCTCCTGCTTGGCCCCGGACGTCTTCGCCGCCTTGTCGCCGTGCGCGTGCGCGTGGCCGTGCCCGCGGTGCGTGCTGGTGATCAGATCGTCGTCGCGCAGCGCGGAGATGGCGCCCACAGCCACGGCTTCTTCGCCGGCATAGAGATGCGAGGCGCCCTTGAGCACGCCCTTGGTCAGCAGGCTCGAAATACTCTCTTCCAGCGCCCGGATCTCCATGATCTGGCGCAGCGAGTTCATGAGGTCCTCACGCGTGAGGGCCTGTTCTTCGATCAAGGCCGAGACACCGGCGGTGTCAAGGGGGGGCAAAGGCGTAGGGTACGACACTGAAACCTCCGTTGATAGGCTGCCGACCGGGCAGCAGATGCTTTAGACCAGGGTGATGACGATGCCGGCTGCTTGCGCCTGGGCCACGAGGTCGGCCGGTGCATGGGCATCGGTGATGATTTGACTGATCTGGTGCGGTGCAGCGAAGGCCGCCAGGCCGATCCGGCCCCATTTGGTGGCATCCAACACCGCCACAACCTGCCGGCAGCGGGCCAGCAATGCGCGCTTGACTTCGGCCTCCTCGGCGCTGACGTCGGTCAGCCCTTCCGGCAGGCTGATGCCGTGGGCCCCAAAGAAACCGATCCGGATGTGGTATTGGGCCAGGACGTCCAGGCATTCCGGGCCGACCAGCGAAGCCGCCTCGCGGCGCAACACGCCGCCGGTCAACACAACGCGCACCTGCGGCGCGTCCAGCAATTCCTGGGCCGTGGCAAGGCCGTTCGTGACCACCGTGAGATAGCGGCGCGATTTAAGGAGGCGGGCGATTGCCAGGGCGGTGCTGCTGGCGTCCAACGCCACCGCGTCCCCGTCGGCCACGAGGCTGGCCGCCACGGCCGCGATGTGCGCCTTCTCCTGCACCTGCTGGTGGCTGCGCAGCGCCAGGGACAGCTCATTAAGCCCACCGCCGGTCCCGACTGCACCGCCGTACGTGCGGACCAGCAGCCCGGCGTCGGCCAGCGCCTGCAAATCGCCGCGGATCGTCACCTCAGACACGCCGTGGCTCTGGCTCAGGTCGGACACTTCCACCCGGCCGGAGCGTTCCAGCGTGCGCAGGATGGCCTGCCGGCGTTCAACTGCGGAAAAAAGTCGCACCATAGAGTTACACTTCTTTACATTGACTTTCGATTACTTTCATTATAAAAACGAACGGCCAGCCTGTCAAATGGCCGGACGGAGCTTCGACCGTTTTTCTTCCCCGTGCGATTCGGCGGATTGACCAAGATGTGGTATCGTTGGAGTGGTTTTTTAGTTCACGGTGATAGGAGTGATTTCGATGAACCACGTGTCAGAACTCCCGGTTGAGGCCCAGATTGCCGACCTTGAGCGGCGCTGGACGGCCGCCTTCCAGCACAAAGATGTCACTGAGATGCAGCGTTATCTTGCGGATGGGTATGCACTGATCATCGCGGTGCAGGGCGAGCGATTGCAGATCGTCCCGCGCAACGCCTGGTTTGAGAGCCTGGAAGATTACGAGATCACGGAAGCCGGAATTGACCAGATCTATGTGCGCATGTACGGTGAGGTCGCGGTGGTGTCCATGTTGTGGCGGCAGAAGGCGTCGCTGCACGGGGCCGATCGGAGCGCACAGTTTGCGCTGACCGACATTTGGGTCAAGCAAGCGAACGGGTGGCGGCTGGCCGAGCGCCATTCGAGCCGGCCCGAGCATCCGGGCGCGGCGCGGCCCGCGGCAACTCCGCTGGAATGCAACCTCTGCGAATAGGCGGAGCGTCATGTCGCAGGATCATCGGGCGTCGGGGCTCGACTGGGAGCTGCTCGCTTTTCTTTGCCCTGGCGCATCTGGGGCGCGTTCTTTAGAAGGAAAACGGGGGAGCCTGATCAAGTGAGTGGGCGACGGCGCCGCCCACTCACTTTTTGTGGATCAAACCAGTTTTGCGAACCGCGCGGCCGCCTCATCCCAGGCATCCATGTCGCGCGGCAGAAACATCTCCGTCTCGAAGGATGCGCGCACAACGGCGCGGCCCTCAGCCAACGACGAAATCGCGCCGGTCGCTAACATCTGCATCAGGATATTGCCGATCGCGGTGGCCTCGATGGGGCCGGCGATCACCGGCCGGCCGATGGCGTTGGCCGCAAATTGGCTCAACAGCCTGTTCTGGGCGCCGCCGCCGACGATGTGCAGGACGGCCAGGCGGCGGCCGGCCAGCTCGTCCAGCATCTCCAACGTGCGGCGGTATTTCAGCGCCAGGCTCTCGAACACGATGCGCGCCACCGTGCCGCGGTCCTGGGGCACAGGCTGCCCCGTGCGGGCACAATAGGCGCGGATGCGGGCCGGCATGTCGCCCGGCGCGGCAAAGTCCTTCGCATCCACATCAATCAGCGCAGTGAACGCGGGCGCGACCGCAGCCAGCTGCACGATCTCATCCCAGGACAGTTTGACGCCCTCTTGCATCCACGTGCGCCGACACTCCTGGATGGTCCACAGCCCGGCGATGTTCTTGAGCAGACGGATGGTGTCGCACACGCCGCCTTCGTTGGTGACGTTGAAGGCCAGGCTGCGCTCGTTGACCACCGGCCGGTCGCGCTCGATGCCCATCAGCGACCAGGTGCCCGAGCTGAGATAGGCGTAATCCGCGTCCTCCGCCGGCACCGCGGCGACCGCGCTGGCCGTATCGTGGCTGCCCACGGCGACCACGGCCAGACCCGGGGCGCCGGTCTCGGCGGCGGCCTCCGGCAGGAGCTCACCCAGCACAACACCCGGCGCGATCACCGGCGTGAAGAGGCCCGTGGGGATGCCCAGGCGCGCCAGCAGCGGCTGGGCCCAGCCGCCGGTGAACGGATCGAGGCACTGGCTGGTGCTGGCGATGGTCCGCTCGCTGACGATCCGGCCGGTGAGCCAGTAGTTAAGCAGATCGGGCAGCATCAGCAAAGTCTCCGCGACGGTCAGCAGCGGGTCGTTCCGCACGACCATCGCCAGGAGTTGATAGAGCGTGTTGAGCTGCATGAACTGGATGCCGGTCGCCGCAAAGATCTCCTCGCGCGGCACGCGCCGGAACGCCTCCTCCATCATGCCATCGGTGCGGTTATCCCGGTAGTGGTACGGGTTGCCCAACAGCGCACCGGCACGATCCAGCAGGCCGTAGTCCACCCCCCACGTGTCAATACCCATGCTGACCAGCCCGCCGCCGGCCGCAGCCGCCATCCCACGTTTGATCTGGGCGAAGAGGTCCAGGACATCCCAATGAAGGCTCGTGCCGCCCGCTCGCGGCAAGGCGATCGGCCCGTTGGCGAAACGATGCATCTCCGCCAGCGCCAACCGCTCACCATCGAAGCGACCGACAATGGCGCGGCCGCCGGAAGCGCCGAGGTCAAGGGCGAGGTAGTTGTGGGTCATGAGGATCCCTCTTGGTAAATGGTAGCCAAGGAAACAAGTAGAGAAGGTCAAGAATCCCTTGTTTCCCAGTTTCCTGATCTTCTGGTCTCCCCGTCTATTCTCACGCTGCCGGCGCCTCGGGATTCGGGCCGAAATGCTTGAGCATCACGATCGGGTCGGTCGTGCTCAGGTTGGTGATCTTCACGCCCGCGTGCGCCGCCGCGCAGGAGACAAAGTACTCGTCGTGCGTCAACTGGCCGAAGCGGATCAGCGCGGGGGTTTCGATGGGCCAGCCGCCCAGGCTGCCGTGGCCCTGGAGCATGATCAGGCCGTACGGGCCGGCGTCGCGGATCGTGACCGTCCGGCCCGGAAGCACGGTAAGCTCTTTCGCGGCAAAGTATGGGCTGCCGTACGCGATCCAGTGCTCCAGGTAACCCTCAGCCTCCATCTCCGCCACCGGTTTAACCGGCCGCGGTGGCCGGAAGTGATCGCGCTTGAAGTTCGGGTTGACATTGGCGTCCCAGTCGAGCATCGAGATGATGTAGTCCAGGTCGTGATGATGCTCCGGCGGGACGTTCTTCACCAGCAGATCCCACCCGATCGGCACTTCGTTGACCAGCGACTGAAACATCGCGAACACGTCGGAGGCCCACTGCGGCTCGTAGGTGCATAGGCTGCCGGGCGCATGGAGGATGCCGGCCGGCACGTACCAGCCGGTGTCCAGCTCCAGCCGGTAGGCCTTCGACAGATCGGTGATCCGGTTGTCGCCCTGATCCCAGATCTCCAGGCAGTGGCGCACCTGGTCACGGGTCGTGCCCGGCTCCAGGCCGAAGTAAGTGTAGGGCGCGTCCGCCCCGTAGTTGTTCAACTGGCGCGGGAAGTAGTACGCCTCCGGCTTCGACGCCTGGCCCACCCGCCGGGCATGCTCCGCCATCTGGTGGATGTGATGGGGCAGCGCCCCCTTGTTGTCGAAGAACTTGGCGTACATGGGCCAGGCGTGGTGCGCATTCCACAGCGCCTCGCCCAGCAAATCGGCGCCCAGCTCCGCGATCATGTCCCGGAACAGCGTCCGCTGCGGATGCGCATCGTCGCCCCAGATCACGTAGCTCAGGCCTTCATCCGGCGTGGTCTCCGGCCCGTTGTCGGCTTTGGTGGTGGACGAGAACCAACGCTCATCAATGCCGCCGCGGTGTGCACCAAACGCGTAATAATCATCCGGGTGCAGCTTGATGCGCTTCCCGGGGATACAGAACGAACGCGGCACCCACGCCGGCGCCAGGCGGAGGATGCCTTCACCTTGTTCAAGAGCTTTGTTGGACATGGGTGATCTCCTGATCTTCTGGACTCGAGGCTTTAGCCGGTGCCTATCGTTGTCCAGAAAACCGGCTAAAGCCTCTGGTCGGGGGCAAACTCCCCAATCTGTATCTGACAAACTACAGCTTTTTCCCCAACATCAGCTTGGCGTTGTTCTCCCCGCCGTTCGCCAGGTAAAGCAGCGGCGTTGGGCGATCCACCCCTTCAATGAACGCCGGCCGCGCGGCCCACGGCGTGATCGAGAGGACGTTATTCAGATCCAGCCAGTACTCCAGCCGCGCCGGGCTCAGGCCCTGGATCATGTGCAGGTGGTTGGCGGGCGGATAGTGCTTGTACTCGCCCATCGTCGCATACTTGGGCACCACGAAGGTGTGCGGCCAGGTGGCGTTGGTCAGATCGCAGAGCGCGGAGGCCAGCGGCTCGGGCACCTCGGCGGTAGCGGCCTCGTCCCAGACGAGGCCAAACAGGCCCGACAGGCTGCTGTAGGTGAGCCGGCCTGCGATGCCCGCCAGCCCGCCCGGCGACTTGAAAGTCACGGAGTTGCCCATGCCGGGGAAGTAATCCGGGTCAGCCAGCGGCATCGAGACGCCGGACATGATCTCTGCGACGCTGGCGCCCGGCGCGGCGGCCCAGTCCAGCGACGCGCTGCCGGAGTTGTCGCCATCCACCAGCCCTTTTTGCGCCCACAGCTCGCCCTCTGGCAGGGTGGTGTTGAGCTTCTTCGCCAGCGCCTCCAGCTCCCAGCGCTCCCACACCTTGCGGAAATCCATGAAGAGGGGTGGATTGCCGCCGGTGAGCGCGGACATGAACAGCATGGTCAGCAAGCCCTGCACGTCGGCCTCGGTGGCGAACGGCGTGGGCACCTTGCGGCCGTTGTGGTCGAAGGTGGCGTTGAAGAACGATTCCATCGCGTCGGCCACCGGCAGCGGGAGGCCGCGCTTGTCGGAGCCCCATTCGAGCTGGCTCATAAACCCGCCGCCCACCGCGTCGAGATCCCGCAGCAGATCGCGCGTGATCAGGTAGAGCGCCAGGCTGCGGTCGAAGCGATGCGAGTCCACCTCATCGCGCAGCGCCAGCCGCGCGCCCAGGTGCCCATCCACGAACGCGCGCAGCGCCTTGAGCTCCGCAGGATCGTAGGCTTGCTTGGTCAGCATGTCGGCCAGCAGCTTCATGTCCAGCCGGGTGATCTCGACGCCGAACTGGTTGCGCGTGGGGATCACGTGGCCCAGCGCGGTCTCCATGCCCATGCTGTCGTGCCCGAAGATGACCACGCGGCGGCCCTTCAGGGCCTGGGTCGCCACGGCCGCGTAGGCCCAATCCACCAACGCTTGCGCGGTACCCTCGGACATGACCGGGTTGAGGCCGGTGTCGGCCCACGAGCCCACGTTGAGGTGCGACAACCGGCCGTATTGCGCCAGCGCGCCGTTGGCCGCATGCGCGAAGACGACGCCCGGCTTCGGCCCGCTGTTGCCGCAGGTGAAGTTGATCGGCGTG
Source organism: uncultured Anaerolineales bacterium (assembly GCA_964647255.1). GTDB lineage: Bacteria > Chloroflexota > Anaerolineae > CG2-30-64-16 > CG2-30-64-16 > CAWJEL01. Next base: position 98,907 of record CAZYGI010000004.1, read on the forward strand.
TCCTTCGGGAACTGTTGGAGCAGCGAGATCACGCTGAGCTGCGGGAACGCCCAGGTGTCGGGCGCACAGACCAACACCTTCACGCCGGCATCCTGAAACTGCTTGGCGACGATATCGGCCTGCGGCTCGCCGTCCACCAGCGTTGGCGCCCATACCACCTTGACCGGCGAGCCATCCGGCAGCTTGACGCGCGCGGCCAGGGTATCCGCCACCATCCGGCCGATGTTGCGGCAGCGCTGGCGGCTGTCCTCATCAATGCGCGGATCACCCGGGACAAACACGCCGATGGCCGGTGTGTTGCGTTCGTATTTCGTGCTATCCGAGAGTGCAATTGCCTTGGACATGACAATGAACCTCCATGAGTTGAGTAGACGCGGAGGCAAGGAACCAAGGCCCTTGTCTACTTGCCTACCGGTCTGCTTGTCTACCCGGATTACCCTTTCAATAGGGCGTTGATTTTTTCCGCCATCTGCGCCGCCTCGACGGGGGCCAGATAGCCGGCCTGCATCTCGAAACAGACAGATTCGCCGCCGGCCAGGCTGCGAACGTTGCCCTTGGCCAGCTCGGCGTGATACCCTTCCGGCTCCGCGGTCGCGGGCAGCACCATCCCCAGCGCATCCTGGTCGGGCGTGCGGCAGATCCAGCGAACGCCGTGGTCGAGCTGGGCGGGACGGTGGGCGATGGTGTCGGCTGAGCCATCCCCGTGCATCTGCAGGGTGTGTGCCCATCCGTCTGCGTCGGCGACGTAATCCACGTACAGCACCACTTCCGGGTCGAAGGCCAGGCTGGGCGCCAACACGTTGTGCCGCTCCGGGTGGGCTGCCAGCTCATCCAGGAACTCGGCATAGCCGGCCGGCGGATGGACGTGCGACGGGATGCTGCGGCGGACGCGCACACTCTCTGGCGTGCACGGCGCGCTGTAGATCAGGTGGCCGAAATCGGCCGGCCGGAAGTTGACGTGCGCCAGGTACATCAGGGACATCGGGGTTTTCTTCAAGTTGGAGATCGAGATCGAGATCGGGAACAGCGACGAGCCGGCGTAAAGCCGCACCTTGGGCCGCGCGACGTAGTGGTCGCTGAACGCCACCGTGTGCTCGTACTCGCCGCTCAGCGCCAGGTAGGCGCCGCACGCGTCCTGGCCGACCGTCAGCCAGGCTTTCTGGTACGGCGCGTTGGGCAGCTCGCCGTGCAGAGGATGGGTGTCGGCGCCGGTGGGCACGCCCATCGCGGTCGCGCCGCAGTGGATCAGGAAGCCGCCGTACGTTTCCAGGTAGGTGCGGGTCGCGTTGGGCTGGCTGAACATGGACTTCATGGTCAGGTTTCGCCCGCCGAACTCGGCCGCCCAGATCTGCTGGCCCTGGAACGGCAGCATGATCAGCTCGCCGAGCTCGTTTTTCAGCCGCAGCGCACACACGCCGCTGTCGTAACGAAACGCGCTGGCGGTCAGCGAGCCGTGTTCGACCAGGACGCGCTCGCGCTCGGAAAAAAAGGCCGGTGTGAGGTGTAGGATGGTTTCGGTCATGTGATGTGGCCCTTCCTGAAAGATGTAGCCATATTATGGCTGACGGTGAGCATCCTGAACAAAACTGTCATGGTCCTGCCGCCCGCCGTACTGCCTCAAAATGCTCTGTGTATCCTACTGGGTTCAGACACGCGGCCCCCGCTCGACCGGCGCACGATAATCTCGAACGGCAGCACGATCTCCCGGCAGGCATCGGGATTGTCCCCGTGCAGCCGATCCAACAGCAGCTCGGTGGCGCGCCGGCCCATCTCGTAGGCGGGCTGGGCAGCCACCGTGAAAAACGGCTCGATGACCATTGAGGCGGGCAGATCGTCGAAGGCGACCAGCGCCACCTCCTCCGGCACGCGGAGCCCGGCGGCGCGCAGCGCCTGATAGGCGCCGATGGCAATGAAGTTGTTGGCGGCAAAGAACGCCGTGGGCCGCGGCGACCGCGCCAACAGCTCGCCGGCCATGGCGCGACCGCCCTCCTGCGAAAAAGAGCCGTGGATGAGCAAGTCGGGGACGGCCGCGATTTCGTATTCCGCCAGCGCCCGCCGGCTGCCCGCCACGCGCTCCTGGGCCGTCGAGACTCTTTCGGGGCCGCTCAGGATGCCGATCCGGCGATGGCCCAACGCTAACAGCAGCTTCACCAGCTCGTAGGCGCCTGCTTCGGAGTCGCAGCGGATCGAATCCACGGAGCAATCCGGCACGCGGCGATCAATCACAACGACCGGCACCCGTTGGTCCCGCAGAAATGTGACCGGATCGGCGGAGCTGCACGCCGGCACCAGGAGCACGCCGTCAACTCGCTTCTGCACCAGGGCGGTGAGTTGTTCGGCCTGCTCGGTCTCCGATTCGTCGGTGTTGCAGAAGATCACGTTGAAGCCGTGTGCGTTGGCCGCATCCCCCACGCCGCGCGCCAGGGTGGTGAAGAAGGGGTTGGTGATGTCGGTGAGCACGAGCGCGAGGGTCTTCGTGCGCTTGAAGCGGAGGCTGCGGGCCAGCGTGTTCGGCACGTAACCCAACTCAGCGATGGCCGCCTCGACCCGCTCGCGCGCCTCCTGGCTGATGTAGCCTGAGCGATTCACGACGCGCGACACCGTCATCGTGGAAACGCCGGCCCGCTCGGCCACATCGCGGATGGTGCTCATCGGTCACTCACCTGAAGCCATTTGATTCTAAATCAGCATGTTATCCATAACACATGTTATGGATAACATAACACAGCGATGAGCGTCTGTCAAATTCGTGCCAGGAGGGCGAAGGTCGGCTCCAAGGCACGATAGACGCCTGCAAAATCGCCCAGGAGCTCCCGGTAGCGCTCCTGCCGCGCGGGATCGGGACGCTCGGCCTCGGCGGCGCGGACAAAGCGCTGGCTGATGCTGAAATCGGGATAGAGCCCCACCCCGACGCCGCCGGCAATCGCCGCGCCCAGCGACGTCGCCTCGGTGATCAGCGCCGGCAGGAGGAGCGGCAGGCCAAGGACATCGGCCAGGATCTGCCGCCAGACCGCGCTGCGTGCGCCCCCGCCGATCAGACGCATCGCGGTGATGCCCGCGGCCTGCGCCTGGAACGCGTCCAGGATCAACCGGAGGTTGAGGCTGACCCCCTCCAGCGCCGCGCGCGCCAGCTCAGGCCGGCCATGCGCCATCGTCAGGCCGATGAACGCGCCGCGCGCCAGGGGATTCCAGTAAGGGCTGCGCTCGCCGAGGAGATACGGCAGGAACAGCAGGCCATGCGCGCCCGGCGGGACGTCGGCCGCCGCGGCAAACAGCTCGTCGTAAAGCTGCGCCTCGGCGCCGCCGCGCAGCGTGCGCTCCAGCCAATCGAACGCGCCGCCCGCAGCCTGCATCGAGCCCAGCGGCATCACCAATGCCGGATCCAGATGCGCCAGGTTGAAGGTGCGCATCTCCGGGTCGGGCAGCGGCCGGGCCGCTGAGACCGCCATCCAGGACGACGAGCCAATGTAGGTGTAGGCGTCGCCAGCGCGCACCGAGCCTGCGCCGACCGTCGCGCACGCACCGTCGCCGCCGCCGATCACCACCGGGGTGCCGGCTAACAACCCGGTCAACCCGGCCGCTTCAGGCGTCACGCGGCCGATTACGGTGGCGGAGGGATAGGCCGGCGGCAGTTTGGCCGGATCCAGTCCCACGGCGGCGATCAAATCGGTCGCCCACCGCCGCGCCTCCAGGTCAAATAGATTGGTGTGGGAGGCGTCGGAGTAGTCGGTCGCAAAGACGCCGGTCAGCAGGAAGGCCGCGTAGTCCTTCACCTGGAGAAAGACCTGCGTGCGAGCGTACACCTCCGGCTGGTGACGCTGAATCCACAAAAACTTCGCGGCCGAACACGACGGGGTGGCGCGGCTGCCCGTCACCCGGTAGACGGGCTCGGCTCCGCAGCGGTCGGCCAGAAGCTGCGCCTCGGCGATGCCCCGCTGATCGGCCCACAGGATGGCCGAACGCAGCGGCGCACCGTCCACATCCACCGGCAGCGCGCCGTTCATCATGCCGCTGAAGCTCACGGCCGCAACATCGCCCAGCCTCACGCCCGCCTCCGCCGCCTGCGCCAGAAGCCGTCGCGTGCCTTGGATCACCGCGCGGCGCCAGTCGGCGGGAGCCTGCTCGGCCCAGTTGGGGTGCGGATAGGCGGTGGTGTAGGGCTCGAACGCCGTCGCCACCGCGGCGCCCGTCTCGGCGTCAAAGAGGGTCGCTTTGTTGCCGGTGGTGCCCAGGTCATGGGCGAGGATGTAGGTTGTAGCCATCTCTTCTCCCAAAAAAGAAAGGGGCTGCCCTGGATAGTGGACAGCCCCTCCCCGACTTTATGTCATTTCCGCACGCTCAGGCTCAATCGTAGAGCAGCGGCGCCATTTCCGGTGAATCAATGTTGGTCTTGTCGTACCACTTGTAGCCGGTGTCAATGATCTTGGGCAGCGTTTCGCCCTTGAGCGCCTTCACCGCGGCCTCGACGCACTTGTAGCCGATGCCGACCGGATCCTGGCTGATGGCGCCCGCCACGATGCCGGCCTTGATTTCATCCTTCAACTGCTTGCCGGCGTCGTAGCCGATCATCACGATCTTGCCTTCCTTGCCGGTTTCCTTGACGCCGTTCATGACGCCCTTCATCGAGCCTTC
>CAZYGI010000005.1:0-79926 GCA_964647255.1 uncultured Anaerolineales bacterium
ACCAACTCTACTACGAAAGCCCGTTTACGTTAATTCAATTTGGCGAAGGTATTGATCATACCATCTGCTTGACTACTGCGCCCAACTTTCGGGCGTCTTCCAACAGGATCTCATCATCGTTGATGTGCGCCGGGGGCGCAGCGGCCGCGGTGATGGCAGCGGCCGCTGCAGGTTGGGCCTCGCCAGCCAGGGAGCAGCGCACCGTCACCGGACGACCGAGCGTCTCCGCCCAAGCCGCCTCGACCAGCGCACGATTTTGGCCGCCGCTCACCAGATCACGCGAGAACGCGTGCGAGAATTGCAACACCAATGCGCCACCGGCCGCGTCGAGGTGTTTGACGCCCCGCAGCGCCGCCTGCACCTTCATGCCGCAACGTTTGCCCGCCACCTGGATGAACCGCTCCCACGCGGCCTGGGCCGCGTTGAGTAAATCGCCGTCCGACAGCGCGGAGGCGGGCGCCTGGGGGGACACCTGAGGCGCCGCCTCCCCAGCGGCGGCCGGAGCGGGTTGAGGGGTTGCGGCTCCCCCCGGCACCGATCTTGCCGGCGGCGCAGGCTCGGCGGACGCAGGGTGAGCCGAAGTAATCACCGCCGCCGGGGCAAACTGGGGCCGAGAAACGGCGGTCGGTGCGCCTTGTCCGGGCGCACCTCCGGGTTGAGCTATAGGACCAGGGTTTTGCGCGACCGGTTGCACCGCCGGCTGCGCTGCGAACAATGCGGCGCGTAGAAATGCCAACTCGATCGGAAGCTGCGGCACCCCCGGCACCTGATCCCGCAGCGCGCCGCGCGCTTCCGCAAATTCGTGCAGCGCGGCCAAAAGCGCACTTGGAGCCAGCAGGTCCGCCTGCCGCACCATCCGTGCGACCACGTCTTGCGGCAAATCTAGCTGCTCCGTTGTGCGCGCCATACGCACGAACAGCACGCCGCGCAGGTAGGCGATGATCTGATCTAGAAGCTGTCCCAGCTCCGCCCCATCCGCAACCAGACGATTGATCAGCCCAAGGCCAGCCGCAGGATCGTTGGCGGCCAGATGATCCACCAACTGGCCAACCGTGCCTGCATTGACCAGGCCCAAAACGCGTTCAACGCGATCCAGGGTCAGCACGGCGTCACCGTAGGAGAGGAGCTGATCGAGCAGGCTCACTGCGTCGCGCATGCACCCGGTTGAACGCCGGGCGATGGCGACCAATGCGTCCGTCTCGGCCTTGCCGCCTTCGCTGGTCAGGATTTCCTGCAGATGCTCGACGATTTCTGCGGTCGGAATCCGCCGGAAGTCGAACCGTTGACACCGCGAGCGTACGGTCTCGGGGACGCGATCCGGCTCGGTGGTGGCAAGAACAAAAATAGCGTGCGGCGGCGGCTCCTCCAGGGTCTTCAACAGGGCGTTGAAGGCTTCCTTGGTGAGCATGTGGACTTCATCAATGATGTAAACCTTATACCGGGCCTCGTTTGGGCGGAAACCAATTTTTTCGCGCAGATCGCGAATCTCGTCAATGCCCCGGTTGGAGGCCGCGTCGATCTCAATGAGATCAAGCTGCCGACCCTCGGTGATGGCAACGCAAATGGTGCAGTGATTGCACGGTCGCGCCGCGGGATCGGGGGCCAAACAGTTGATCGCCTTTGCCAGGATGCGCGCGGTGCTGGTTTTCCCGGTGCCGCGCGGTCCGGTGAAGAGATAGGCATGCGACAGGCGTCCTTCACGCAACGCGTTGCGCAGGGTTACGGTGACATGTTCTTGTCCCACGACGGTGTCGAACGACTGGGAACGCCATTTGCGATAGAGGGCCTGCGCGGCCATGGATATCCTCCAAAAACAAAGCCCGCTTTCCGAAATCGAAAGCCCACTTTCAGAAGTTGCCGCGGCAGTGTACCATAGACGAAGGATTCGCCGCAACTCGCCGCGACCGGCGTTTCTCGCCTTCCTTTGGCCTGTGCTATAATCTCGGCATGACCGGCAATTCGAAAGTCCTGACCGGACTGATGGAGCGGCGGGCGCTGGAAGCAAGCTTCACGGCGCTTTCCGAGGCAACCAGCGCGGCGGAGTTGGCTCACCAGGCCGATGAGATCGCCAAATCCCCGCGCGCCGCCCTGCCGATCCTGATTGCCCGGCTGGATACGGAAGACCCGCAGTTGCGCGGCGGGCTCGGCGAGGTGGCAAAACGGCTGGATCGCGAGGGGGTCGTCGGCGCCTTGCAGGGCGTGCTGCGGTCGCGTGAGCGCAGCCAAATCGCCCGCTTGAGCGCCGCGACGATCCTCGACCGGTATCTGGGCGAGCCGATAGATGAGTCGGCGCTGATGGGCCTCGGCGATCCTGAGGCGGTGGCAATCCGATCGCTCAACGAGCTGATCGCCGCGATGGAGGACGACGAGACGGCCGTCCTCGAATACCTGAGCCAGCTTGCCGCGCAGCCGCCGGAGACGCCAGGGCTGATCCTGGCGGCCATCCCGCGGATGGCGCCGCACCGTCACCTGATAACGCTGCTGCGCGTCTTCGCACAGGACACGGATCCGCGGCGCGCCCAAGAGGCGATTGAACAGCTCGGCCGGCTGCGGATGCCGGAAGCCCTCGTAGCGCTTGAGACGCTCACCCCGACGCTGCCCCTGGCCTTGAGCCGCTTGACGAACCGCGCCGCGCGCAAGCTGCGGATGAGCGGGATGTGCGCGGCTGACGCGCCGACGGCGCGCTGGCGAACGCTGCTGTCTCCCGTGGACGGCGCCGGCGTACAGGTGATCTGGTTCATCAGGCCAGCGCAGAAGCAGATAACCGAGGCGCAGTTGACCTTTGTCGTGCGCGACCCCGAAGGCATCGTGGCCTTTTACGGTGCGCACCAGGCGCCCGGCGCAGAACTGCCGCCGGAAAGGCCCATCGGCAGCGTGTCAACGTTGCCGATGGCGGACGGAGGCCCTGCGCTGCATCTGGTGGAGACGTCGTTCGACGCCGGACGGCATGCGGTGCGCACGGCGTTAGCACGCCATTGGGCGGACGGCACGTTTCCGCCATTGGCGTATCGCTTCTGGAACGCGCTGCTTTGGAACGCCCCAGAGCCGACCGAGGAGGAGACGCGGCTGCCGGTCGCCGAGCACTCTCCGGCCGTACTGGCCGCGTTGTTGGATCACCCGGCCTTCGCGGGCTGGTTTTGGCGCGATGAAGCAGTAGTGGATGCGGCCAGGCATCTAGGGTTGCATCCCAGCGCTGCGGCACGCGCCAGCACGATCGCCAAGCTCGCAGCGCTGCACTTCGGCCAGGCGACGAGCGCCGGCTACGGGCGACGCCTTGACGCCATGACGCGCTGGCTGTCCCTGGCAGGCCAGCCGGAAGCGGCCGACCTGGCGTCCGCCCTCTGCGAGCATTTGGCCGTGACCCCACCGGCAGAGTCGCTTTTTGTGCGTCGGTTGATCGGCATCAGCCTTGACATAGCCGCGGTGAGCACGCCGATCAGGCGGACCTGATCAGTGTTCCGCAACAGAAACGTTCCCGCTTTCAACTTCCAATTTGATTAGGAGTAGCTCCCATGCCCAATCTCGGTCCCACTGAACTGATCATCATTTTGATCATCGTCCTGGTCATCTTCGGCGCGAGCCGGCTGCCCGGCCTGTTCCGTGCCCTCGGTCAAGGGGTCAAGGAATTCCGGGACGCCTCTAAAGACACCACGACGGAGGAGAAGCCCAAGGACGCGCCAAACGAGCAAAAATAAAGCCTCGCTCCCGCCAGGGTCTTCCTGGTCGTAGCACGCTTTCGCGGTTCCTTGCGAGGCTCCGACGCGCACCACGCCGTGTTGACGGATGCACCCCATGAACGCACCATCTCACAACCGGCCTGAATGGTCGGGCCGGTTGGCTTGGGCGCTGCCGATCAGCGTTGGCTTGCTGGTCATCGGCTATCTGGTGATCCGCCAAACAGCCGTCCTACCTGCGCGACCGCCAGCGGCCTTCTGGGGTGAGCTCCTGGTTTTCGGCGTCGCCGGCCCGCTGGCGGCGTGGTATCTCTTGCGGCAGCTCGCGCGGGATAGGGTGGAACGCCGCGCCGCATCTGAGCGAATTCAAACGCTGATGGCTGAAGATCGCCGCCGAACGACTGAACTGGTGGCGCTGCACGCCGTTGCGACCGCGATGGGCCAGGCGCTGAACGAAGACGAGGCGTTGTCCGCGGCGCTGGGCCAGGTGGCCGAGGTGGCCGGCCTCGCTGGTGGAGAAATCTACCGATGGAGCCCGGAGGCTGACCGATTAATCTTGGCCGCAGCGTACGATGAGGCGACTTCGTGCGCCGAGCCGGCAACCGCCGACACGCCGGGCGAATGCCCATGCGTATTGGCAGCCGCAAAGGGCGATCCGCAACAGGCAATAAGCTGCGGAAGCGCGGAGCGCCGGACCGGCCCCGGACCGGACTACGACCAACAGCCCTGCGCCGCCGTGCCAATCCCGGCGAAAGATCGCGTCCTGGGCGTGCTGCACGTGATCGGCCAACCCGGAACCGCGTTCGCCGACGCCGACCTGGCGCTGCTCCGGTCGGTGGCCGCGCAGATCGGCATTGCGGTGGAGAATATGCGCCTCCGCGAAGAGGCCCGCCGCGCCGAGGCCCTCTCCACCCTGATCCAGGAAATGCACCACCGGATCAAGAACAACTTGCAGACCGTGGCCGATCTGCTGAGCCTGGAGATGTCGGCCAGCCCCAGCCCGGCCGCGCGCAAGAGCCTGCGCGACAGCATCAGCCGGATCAAGAGCATCGCAGCGGTGCACGAGTTACTCTCGCTGGAGCAGTTGCGACTCACCGACATCACCGAGCTGGCGCGGCAGGTGTGCGACATTTCGCTGAAGCACCTGGTGCGCCCCGACCGGCGGGTGAGCGCGGAAATCACCGGGCCTGCGATTTACCTGCCCTCGAAACAGGCGACCGCGTTGGCGCTTGTGATGAACGAGCTGATAGCCAATGCGCTCGAGCACGCGTTCAGCGCAAACGGCAGCGACGGCCGGCTGACGATCAACACAGCGCAAGACGGCGCGCAGGTCACCGTGACCATCACCGACAACGGACGCGGGCTATCGCCCGATTTCGACCTGGCGGCACGGCGGGGCATGGGTTTGCAGATCGTGCAAACCCTGGTCGAAAAAGACCTGGCCGGGAACCTGCGACTGCAGAACACCGCCACAGGCGGCACCCAGGCCACTTTGACTTTCTTCAAGTAGAATCGGCATGGACGCGCTCAAGATCCTCATCGCTGACGACGAAAGCATCCGGCTGCTCAGCCTGCGCGCGCAGTTGACTGCGCTCGGCCACCGGGTCATCGCGGAGGCTTCCACCGGCGAAGAGGCAGTTGCCCTTGCCGCCAGCCAGCACCCCGACCTGGCTATCTTGGACATCAAGATGCCGCGCATGGATGGTATCGAGGCCGCCGAGCGCATCACGCAGGCGCGGCCCATCCCCATCATCCTGCTCACCGCCTACAGTGAGGCGCAGTTGGTTGAGCGTGCCGCGCAGGCAAACATCTCCGCCTACCTGATGAAGCCCGTCTCCGAAGAAGATCTGCTGCCCGCGATCACCCTGGCGCTGATCCGCTTCAAGCAGTTCCAGGCCCTCCGGCAGGAAGTCTCCGACCTGCGCGAAGCGTTGGAAGCGCGCAAGGTGATCGAAAGAGCCAAGGGCATCCTGATGCGCCGGCTCAACCTCAGCGAAGATGAGGCGTTCCGCCGCCTGCAGCGACAGAGCCAGGAGTCGAACCGCAAGCTGGCCCAGGTGGCGGAGGCGATCGTGGTGGCGAATCAGCTGTTATAGAGAAAACATGACCCACATCATTGTCTCATCATCCGCTCTCTGACATACTGGCATAGTTCAATAGCCCAGCAGGCTGACGCTGGCCTGCACCCGAATACAGGTGGTGAACGCCTGCCCATTTCGCTGTGCGCGAGGGGCAGGCGTTTATGTTTTCCAACGAAGGGCGAGCGACCAACGACGAAGAGCCTGTTCGTCAAACATCGTTTGCCGATCGTCTTTCGTCCAATGCGGAGCATTTCGTGCGAAGCTGTTGGCAAATCCGACAGGGACTCATTCCCGGTAACGGCCACTCAGGTCCAGCCGGCCAGTCGGCCGAGAACGCCTGGGTCATGGGGTGCGCCGAGTGCGGGCTCTTCGGCCATCAGGTGTCCTGCTGGGAGCAGTGCAGCGGCTCCCCATGCTGTTGCGCGCCGATCCACGTCACCTGCGATTTTTGCCCTCTCTATCTCGAACACCGGCGAGAGATCGCCGAACTGCTCAACACGAACGCTAAATCTGTAGCAACCCCTGGCACGTCCGCAGCCTCACTGGCGGTGCGGCTGCCGATTCACATCAAAGGAGAAGGTGCAGCGACTATGGAGAAACTACAACTCAACGTCCCCGACCTGTGGGCAGATCATCACGTGCTCAAGGTGCGAGCGGTTTTGACCGCGCTGCCCGGCGTGCAAGATGTGATTGCCAGCTCGGCCTTCCGCATGGTTGCGCTGAGCTACGACCCGGCCCTCATCAGCCCCGGCGCGATCATGGCCGAGCTTGAGGACGCGGGCTACCCCATCGCCACCGACGGCGCGAACATCGTGGCCGACCGTGTCCCCGTGGCCGACGGCAAGCGCGATCCGGCCTGGACCCGCCTCGGCATGCGTCAGATCAAAACGGACGAGCGGGATTTGAAAACCAAACGATAGATTGGGACTTGGTAGCTTAGTAACTTGGTGCCTTGTTGCGCCCAGATTGCCAGCCAACCGATCTACCAGTTTACCAATCTACTAATCTACCCAGTTGCCAATCACCAGGAGCAATCACCCATGGCAAAAGTCACTATGGTTCCGAGCATTGATCCGGCCGCCTGCGGCATCCTGGATTGGGCCAGCGCCGAAGGCATCCAGACTTCGTTCAGCCGCGCGGCCGATTTCAAGCCCTGCACTATCGGCAACGGGCAGTCCGGCGTGTGCTGCAAGAACTGCTACATGGGCCCATGCCGCATCACCAAGGACGGCCAGGTCGGCATCTGCGGCGCGACCGTGGAGACGATCGCCGCGCGCAACCTCGCGCGCGCCATCGCCGCGGGTTCGGCCGCGCATTCAGATCACGGCCGCGACCTGGCCTTCACCCTGCAGGCCGTTGGGCTGGGCGAGGCCCAAGGCTATGAGCTGCGCGACACAGCCAAGCTCTACTCGGTCGCGGCCAAGCACGGCATCCCCACCAGGGGCCGCAGCGACAAAGAGATCGCACTGGACGTCGCCAACAAGGCGATCGGCGAGTTCGGCCAGCAGCGCGGCCAGTTGAGCTATCTCTCGGTCGCGCCGCCCAAGCGTCAGGCGATTTGGAAGGAGCAGGGCGTCATGCCGCGCGGCATTGATCGCGAGGTCGTCGAGATCCTGCATCGCACGCATATGGGCGACGACCAGGACGCCAGCCACATCCTCAACGCCGCGATCCGCACCGCGCTTTCCGACGGCTGGGGCGGCTCAATGTGGGCCACCGACATCTCCGACATCCTGTTCGGCACCCCCAGCCCCAAGGTGGGCGAAGTGAACCTGGGCTGCCTGGAGGAGAAGCAGGTCAACATCATCGTCCACGGCCACGAGCCGACCCTCAGCGAGATGATCGTGACCGCGGTGCAGGACCCCGAGCTGATCGCCTACGCCAAGAGCAAGGGCGCGGAGGGGATCAACCTGGCCGGCATCTGCTGCACCTCGAACGAGGTGATGATGCGCCAGGGCATCCCGTCGGCCGGCAACTTCCTCAACCAGGAGTTGGCGATCCTCACCGGCGCCATCGAGGCGATGGTGGTGGATGTGCAGTGCATCATGCAGTCGCTGACCGGCGTGGCGAGCCATTTCCACACCGAGATCATCACCACCAGCCCAAAAGTGAAGATGACCGGCGCGACGCACATCGAGTTCGACGAGCATCACGCGCTGGATATCGCCAAGAGTATCGTGAAGCGCGCGTGCGACAACTACACCCGGCGCGGTGACACGCGCATCCCCAAAGACAGCGCCCAAGCGGTGGTGCCCGGCTTCAGCCACGAGTACCTGAACTACATGCTGGGGGGCTTCTACCGGCAGTCGTTCCGGCCGCTGAACGAGGCCATCGCGACCGGCCGCCTCCGCGGTGTGGCGGCCGACGTGGGCTGCAACAACCCCGGCATGACCCAGGACAAGGCGCACATGGACGTCATCACCGAGCTGCTGAAGAACGATGTCCTGGTCGTGAGCACCGGCTGCGGCGCGCTGGCAGCGGGCAAGTACGGCTACCTTAAGGGCGAGGCTGGCCTGGACAAGGTCGGCCCGGGGCTGCGCGAGATCTGCGAAACCCTCGGCATCCCGCCTGTGCTGCACATGGGCTCGTGCGTGGACAACAGCCGCATTCTGACCGTGCTGAGCCAGATGGCAACCGAGGGTGGGCTGGGCGACGACATCAGCGACATCCCGGCCGTGGGCCTGGCGCCGGAATGGATGAGCGAGAAGGCGCTGGCCATCGCCGCGTACTGCGTCGGCTCCGGCGCCTACGTCATGATGGGCGTCCGCAACCCGGTGGAGTTCGCCGACGCGGTGACCGACATCCTCTCCGGAGAATGGGAGAAGAACTACGGCGGCAAGCTGGAGTTCGTGGTCGAGCCGGCGGAGATCGTCAAAAAGACGCTGGAGCACATTGACAAGAAGCGCGCCGCGCTCAAGCTGCCCGCCTACGACCCGACCCACTTCGGCGCCTCCGGTGACGCCGCGATGGAAGCGTTCGTCGAGCTCCCGGTGGAACAACAGATGGCGGAGCTTTACGGCTGAACGTTTACGCGTTATCACGTTTGAACGGTGGAACGTGCTAACGTGTAAACGTGTAAACGTGCAACGGAGGAACACACATGTCACGATACATTGCCACGCGCGCCATCCGCGGCGCGAACTTGATTGTGCAAGAAGCTGAGGCGCTGCTCAACAAGGCCCTGAAGGAAAAGGGGCCAGAGACGCCGGTGGCTTTCCCGAATACCGCCTACTATCTGCCGGTCATTCTCGGCTTCACCGGCCGCGAAATCACCAAGCTGGGTGAGCTGGTCCCCGTGCTGGCGCACGCCAAGGATCTGTTGCACCCCGTGCCGTCGGCCCAATGCTGGACCCCCTACCTGGGCGAGACGCTCGATTCCGGCTCCGCGACACTGCTGGCAGCCGAGATCATTGAGGCGGTGCGCTTCGTCTACGGCGAGGAACCGGGCTCGATCGCTGGCTTCCATGGCGCGGACGGCAGCTTCACCAGCCCTGACATGGCCGGCGGCAACGGCAACGGTGCGGGCCGGCTGAACGGCCCCATTGACGACATCCAGCTCCGCGCCTGGGGCATCCAACTGGTGGACGGCCGCATGCCCGGCTTCGCGGCGATCGTCGGCTGCGCCAAGAGCAACGAGGTCGCGGTCAAGATCGTGCGCGAGCTGCAGAAGCGCAACATTCTGATCTTCCTCTGCGGCAACGTGAACGGCCGCTCCGTCATCCACCAGCTCATGGAGGAAGGCGTCGAGATGGGCTACGACACCTACATCGTGCCGTTCGGCCTCGACACCCTCTCCGCGATCTACCCGCTCGGCTTCGCCACCCGCTCCGCGCTTACCTTCGGCGGGATGAAGGGCGGCCAGGCCAAGGACATCCTGATCTACAACCGGCAGCGCGTGTTTGCATTCGTGCTGGCGCTGGGCGAGGTGGACGACCTGAAGTACGCGGCCGCGGCCGGCGCGATCAACTACGGTTTCCCGGTCATCGCAGACACGCGCATCCCGCAGATCCTCCCGACGGGCGTCACCACCTACGAGCACGTTATCTCGATGCCGTTCAACGAGATCGAGGGCAAGGACGACCTGGAACGCGCCGAGAAGCTGGTGCAGAAATGCGTCGAGACCCGCGGGGTCAAGATTAAGCTGACCGAAGTCCCAATCCCGGTGCCCTACGGGTCAGCGTTCGAGGGCGAGGTCGTCCGCAAGGCCGACATGCGCGCGGAGTTCGGCGGCAAGTACAGCCGCGCGTTCGAGTACCTGCGCATGATCCCAATGGACCAGGTCGAGGACGGCAAGATCGAGGTGATCGGCCCCAGCTTCGAGGATCTGCCCGAGGGCAAGGCGATGGATATGGGCATCCTGGTCGAGGTGGCCGGCCGCAAGATGCAGGAGGACTTCGAGCCGGTGCTCGAACGCCAGATCCACTACTTCGTCAACGGCGCGTCGGGCATCCAGCACATCGGCCAGCGCGACATCACCTGGATCCGCATCAGCAAGGCCGCGGCCGAGAAGGGCTTCAACCTGAAGCACTTCGGCGAAATCCTGCACGCCCGCTTCATGGCCGACTTCGGCGCGATCGTGGACAAGGTGCAGGTGAAGATCGTGACCGAGCCGGCGCTGTTCCAGGAGTCGCTGGCAAAGGCGCGGGCGGCCTACGACTATCGCAACCGGCGCCTGGCCGACATGACCGACGAAGCGGTGGAAGAATTCTACACCTGTACGCTGTGCCAGTCGTTTGCGCCGACCCACCTGTGCCTGGTCAGCCCGCAGCGGCTGGGGCTGTGCGGCGCGTACAACTACCTGGACTGCGCCGCGAGCTACCAGATCAACCCCACCGGGCCCAATCAGCCGGTGCGCAAAGGCCGCGTGCTTGATGCCGAGAAGGGCGTCTACACCGGGCTGAACGAGATCGCCATCCAGAAGTCCAACGGCACGGTGCAAGAAGTGTCCATGTACTCGATCATGAACAACCCCATGACCGCGTGCGGCTGCTTCGAGTGCATCGTGATGCTGATCCCCGAAGCGAACGGTGTGATGGTGGTGAGCCGCGAGGACACCAGCATGACCCCGGCCGGCATGACCTTCTCGACGCTGGCGGGCATGGCCGGCGGCGGCCTCCAGACCCCCGGCGTGATGGGCGTGGGCAAGTACTACCTGACCAGCCCGAAGTTCATCTCCGCGGATGGCGGGTTCAGCCGGGTCGTGTGGATGTCGAGCGTGCTGAAGCAGACGATGGCCGCGGAGCTGCAGGCCGTGTGCGAGCGCGAGGGCGACCCCGACCTGCTGAGCAAGATCGCGGATGAGACCATCTGCACGGACGTGGACGGGCTGCTCGCGCACCTGGAAGCGACGGGGCATCCGGCGCTGATGATGGAGCCGATGTTCTAAGCGAGATAGCCACGGAAGACACGGAAAACACGAAATATATTGGATGAGCCTATCTTCTTTTTCGTGGGGTCCGCGTCTTCCGTGGTTCTATCATGCTGAAAGGCCAAATCATGCCAAACGATTCTGCCAGGATCGCGCCCGTTAAGATTCGTTTCAAGCTGTCAGATCCGACCGGCCCGGCAGGTGAAACTCTATGGGCAGAGCCGATAGCCGAGGGGCAATGTCGCCTGTTGAGTATCCCTTTTGCAGTAGATGGTTATGCGGAGGGTGACATCGTGCGTTGTGTGGAGCAGGATGGCTGGGACGAGGTGGTCGGCATGATGCAGGATGGCGGCAATGGCACGATCCGCCTCCTCTTCGGTGACGCTCAATCACCGGATGCGCAACACGTCCTGGATGAACTTGTGTCGGTCGGTTGCAGCTATGAGAGCGCAGCCCAACAGCTTGTGGCAGTAACGGTGCCTCCAACGCTTGATGTTCCTTTCTCTCAGTTGTGCAACTTTCTCAATGAGACCAGCGATGATGTCTTGCAAGGCTGGGAAATCGCGAAACGAGTGTCCAAATCAGGTCAGTAGTAGAGACGGATTTGGTGGTGCTGGCCGACAAGACTTCGTGAACACCGCGAATAGCGGCACAACCATGATTTTGCAATCTGTAGCTTTTGTACTACACTCATGACAGAGACCTCCACCCAGGTACTCGAATACCAAACTGAAGACGGCCACCAACCCTTCAGTGAATGGTTGTTGAGGTTACGCGACCGAGAGGCCTCCTACCGAATAGACGTGCGAGTAGGAAGGATACGTATGGGTAATTTCGGTGATACCAGGGCTGTTGGCAAGGGAGTGAGTGAGCTACGAATACCGTATGGCCCCGGCTACCGGGTCTACTTCGGTCGGAAGGGTGATCGAGTTGTCGTGTTGCTCTGTGGAGGCGATAAGAGTTCTCAGAGCATTGATATTCGAAAGGCGCACGAGTACTGGGCGGATTACCTGCGGAGGGCGGCATGAGTGAACCAGCCGTAGACTATAAAATCAGACTGCTCAAGGATCTGGCTAATCCAGAGTATGCTGTTGGATATCTAGATGCAGCATTGGAGGATGGAGACCAGCAAGTCTTCCTGCTGGCGTTGCGTGACGTAGCTGAAGCCCGTGGTTTGAGCCAGGTGGCGAGAGAGGCGGGTCTGAATCGCGAGAATTTGTATCGGATTCTATCGCTCAACGGCAATCCGCAACTATCGAGTCTCACGACGCTGCTACGAAGCCTGGGACTGCGCCTCTCGATTCGGCAAGCGGAACCGTATGCGGTGGAGGCCGATGCGCGAGCGGTGGCAGAGGAGCATGCTGAGTATAACGCTGAGAACGCAGACGATGAGTGAACCCCTCCTCGTCCGTGATGTCATGCGTATCGGCGTGCCGACGTGCAAGCTGGGTGATTCCGTGACCGCGCTTGCCCGGCAGATGATCGAGCAGGGATGGACCGCGGTCGTCGTGATGGACGAGGACGGCGACGCGCGCGGGTGGGTCAACGAGCGGATGCTGGCGCTGGCCTATACCGTAGGTGACCGGGTGGAGGAGTTGGTTGCGGCGGACGTGATGGATGAAAATGTCCCCGACGCGCCCGCGGATATCCCGCTGGCCGCGACGGTGCAGATCATGGCGGACCTGGGCGTGGACCATCTCTTCTTCATGCACCACGCGGCAGGGAAGGCGTGGCCCGCATCGGTGCTGAACCTGCGCGACGTGGTCAAGGCGCTGGCCGGACCGGAATACCTCATAAACCAGGGGATGCACGCCGCGCGGCCGACGCCGATGGATCTGTTCCGGCAGCGGCACGGGTTGCCGGGCAAACAGTGAAAACTCCCGCCCAGACCTGACCGGTCTCATACTCCTGTCAGGCCTGACCCTTTATGATGTCTTCGCGAATCGGAGTATAATCCGGCAAGCTATCTGACTTTGGTGAGAGTTACCTCAAGGGAGGATCTTCTTGTCAGAACCTAACCTGAACGCGATCGTCACCTTGCGAGATGAGATTTCCCCCTGGTTGATGATCCTACGCGTCGCGGCCGACGGTTGGACGCTGCCCGATTTTGCGCCCGGACAATTCGCCGTGATCGGGCTGCCCGGCTCGACGCCGCGCTGTGCGTTGTCGGAGCCCGAAGATCCGCCGGCGGCGCCGGACAAGCTGATTCGCCGCGCCTACTCCATCGCCTCGTCGTCGCTCGCCCGCCAGTTCATGGAGTTTTACGTTGCGCTGGTGACCACCGGCAGCCTGACGCCGCGGCTGTTCAACCTGAAGATCGGCGACCGCATCTGGCTGGGGCCAAAGATCACCGGCATGTTCACCTTTGATCAAGTGCCGGCCGACGCCAACGTCGTGATGATCGCCACGGGCACCGGCCTGGCGCCGTACATGAGCATGTTGAGCACGCACATGCTGTGCGGGGGGCCGCGCAAGGTCGCCGTCCTGCACGGGGCGCGCCACTCGTGGGACCTGGGCTACCGATCACAACTGATGACATTACAGCACCTGTGCGCCAACTTCACTTATGTGCCGGTCATCAGCCGCCCACAGCAAGAACCTGCGCCGTGGGTGGGCGCGATAGGTTACGTGCAAGACCTGTGGCGGGATGGCGTGCTCGAACAGGCCTGGGGTTTCCGGCCGACGCCCCAGAACACGCATTTCTTCCTCTGCGGCGCGCCGGCGATGATTGACGACACCGTGGCTTTGCTCGGGCAAGAGGGATTCAGGGAGCAGACGAAGAAGGAAGCGGGACAGATTCATGTGGAGCGGTACTGGTGATTAGTAGATCGGTGGACTGGTAGACAAGGAAATAAGGAAACAAGTCACCAGGCATAAGCAACACTCAGCCAAAGCGGTGAAGTGTCCGCAAAGGCAGTTACGCAATACGCAGTAAGTAATCATGCAACACGAATTCACGTGTTACGCACCATGCAAAGGAGGCCCATACATGCCCGTAAATGTCGAAATCCCCGTTGAAAAATGGCCGGGCAGCATCCGTCAAGTCACTCTGGGGGCCACTGCGGCCGACGGCGGCACGCGCAGCCATGTCGTCACGGTCGGCGGCGAGACCACCCTGCCCTTCCTGGGCTTTGAGGGCAAAGCGCCCAATCGGCCCGCCATCGCCATTGAGGTCCGTGCCATCAATCCCGCTGAGGAGTGGCCGGAGCCGCTCAGCAAAGCGTGGGGCGCAGCCATGGGCGACATCGCCGCCTGGGCCGCGGCCGCTGAAGCAGCGGGCGCCGACCTGGTCCTCTTGCAATTGACGATGACCGACCGCACAGGACAAAAGATGACCGGCGCACAGGCGCGCAAAGCGCTGCGGGCGGTGCTCGGCGCCACCGGCCTCCCCGTGATCGTCTTCGGCATCGGCCAGGCCGAGCTGGACAACGAAATGTTGGTGGCATGCGCCGAGGAAGGCGTGGGCGAGCGGTTGGTGCTCGGTCCCTGCGAGGACAAGAACTACCGCACCATCGTCGCCGCAGCCATGGCCCACGGCCACATCGTCACCGCCAAGACGCCGATGGATGTCAACCTGTCCAAGCAGTTGACCGTGTTGGTGCATGACATGGGTATGCCGATGGAGCGGATCATCACCGACCCAACCACCGGCGCGCTGGGCTACGGCATCGAATACGGCTACAGCGTCATGGAGCGTCTGCGGCTGGCCGGCCTGCAAGGGGATGGCATGACCCAGCAGCCGATGATCGTCACCCCCGGCGAAGAGGCGTGGCGCGCCAAGGAAGCCCGCGTGGGCGAGGGCGTGCCCGCGACCTGGGGCGATTGGGCCAGCCGGGCCGTCAACTGGGAGGCCATGACTGCGGCCGCGCTGGTCGAATCCGGCGCCGACATCGTCGTGATGCGGCATCCGGAGGCGGTGGCGCGGGTGAAGAAGGTGATTGGCGAATTGATGGAGGCGTAAAATGGCCCTTTCCGGTCTTGACATCTACAAACTGCTCCCCGGCGGGATCAAGCCGCCGCATCCCAAGGCGAACTGCAAAGAATGCGGGTTCCCCACCTGCCTGGCGTTTGCGATGAAGCTGGCCGCCAAGCAGGCCGAGTTGGCCGCGTGCAAGTATGTCAGCGACGAGGCGAAGGGCAAGCTCTCGGCCGCGGCCGCGCCGCCGATCCGGCTGATCACCCTCTCGGCCGACGGCAACAAGGTCGAGGTGGGCAACGAGACAGTGCTCTTCCGGCACGAGAAGACCTTCATCCACCCGACCGCGCTGCTCGTCCGCGTGCCCGACACGCTGACCGAGGCCGAGATCGTTGCGCTGGCGAAGGCCGTGGCCGACTACAAGGTGGACTACGTCGGCATGGCGCTCAAGCTGAACGGCCTGGCGGTCGAGGCGGCCTCCGGCGACGCCGGCAAATTCGCCGCGGCCGTTGCGGCCGCGCGCGGGGCGTGCAGCCTGCCGCTGGTCCTGGTGACCGAAGACCCGGCGTTGATGGCCGCCGGCCTGGCGAAGGCGACCGGCGGCGCACCGCTGCTCTGTGCGGCGACCGCGGCCAACTGGGAGGCGATGGCGAAGCTGGCGAAGGATGCCAAGGCACCGCTGGCCGTGCGCGCCGACTCCGTCGCCGGCCTGGCCGAGCTGACTGAGAAGCTGGTCGCGGCCGGCGTTGAGGACCTGGTGCTCGATCCGGCCGTGCGCGGCTTCGGCGGCTCGCTGGCTGCGTTGACCCAGATCCGCCGCCTGGCGCTGAAGAAGAACTTCCGGCCGGTCGGCTACCCGGTCATCACCTTCCCCTACCTGGGCGCGGCCGACCCGGCGCTGGAGCTGCTGCTGGCGGAGCAGCAGGTCGCCAAGTACGCCGGCTTCGTCGTGCTGAGCAAATTCGACCCGGCCGCGGCCTACCCGCTGATGGTGCTGCGCGCCAACCTCTTCACCGACCCGCAAAAGCCGATCCAGGTGGAGCCGGGCGTCTACCCGATCAACAAGCCCGACGCCGACGCGCCGGTGCTCGTCACAACCAACTTCTCGATCACCTATTTCGCGGTCGCGAACGAGATGGAATCGTCCGGCCGTCCAGCCTGGCTCCTGGTCGCCGATGCGGAGGGGATGAGCGTGCTCACGGCTTGGGCCGCGGGCAAATTCGACGCCGAAAAGATCGCCAAGACGGTGAAGACCACCGGCATCGCTGAGAAGGTGAGCCATCGCAAGGTGGTGATCCCCGGCCACGTCGCGGTGCTGATGGGCGAGCTCGAAGAAGAGCTGCCCGGGTGGCAGATCAAGGTGGGGCCGCGCGAGGCAGTGGATCTGCCGCGATTCTTGAAGACGGCGTGGTAAGAAGGAACAGTGTTCATGTACAAAATCCTCGAAAAACAAGTCCTCAGCGACGTCACGAAGCTGATGGTGGTCGAAGCGCCGCATGTGGCGCGCAACGCGAAGGCGGGACAGTTCGTCATCGTCATCACCGACGCGCAGGGCGAACGCATCCCGCTCACCATCGCGGATCATGATCCCGTCGCAGGCACGGTGACGCTCATCTTCCAGGAAGTGGGCAAGTCCACGCTGCAGATGGGCACAATGAACGTCGGTGATGGCTTTTACTCCGTCGCCGGGCCGCTGGGCCACCCCACCGAGATCGAAGAGTACGGCACGGTGGTCTGCGTGGCGGGCGGCGTGGGCATCGCCCCGATGTATCCCATCGCGCGCGACCTGAAGCGGGCCGGCAACCATGTCATCGTGATCATGGGTGCGCGGAACAAGGAATTGCTCTTTTGGGAAGACAAGATGCGGGCGGTCTCCGATGAACTGGTCGTCTGTACCGACGATGGCTCGTACGGCCGCAAGGCGCTGGTGACGCAGCCGCTCAAGGAGCTCCTGGAGGCGCGGCCCGGCGAGATCGCCAAGGTATGGGCCATTGGCCCGACGATCATGATGAAGTTCGTCTCAGCGACCACGCAGCCGTTCGCCGTGCCGACGATCGTGAGCTTGAACTCGATTATGATTGATGGCACCGGGATGTGCGGCGGCTGCCGTGTCGCGATGACCGACGGCGCGAAGTTCGTCTGCGTGGACGGCCCCGAGTTCGACGGCCATCTGGTGGACTGGGGCAACCTGCTCTCCCGCGTCCAGTACTACCGGGATGAGGAGCAGGCCGCCGTGCAGCATTGGCAGCGGGTGCGCGATCACGAGTGCAACCTGGAGAAGGTACCGGCATAACGAGATCCTTCGCGCTATCTTCAATCGTCTGAATGTCATGCTGAGGCACGGGCGGACCAAAGCGCTCACCCGATTTGCTGGCCCATCCGCTCAGGATGACAATCGCTTGACTTTTCTGGATTGAGTGTCGAAGCATCTCTTGATCCTCAGGATGCTATCCTGCCTATTTCGGATGCAGAAGCTTGGGGTAATCAAGTAACTTTGGAGCAAACACGTATGTCTCCGCTTTCCAACAAAGAGCGTATGCAGATCCCGCGGCACGAGATGCCGACGCAGGAGCCGGAGGTGCGCGCGGGCAATTTCGAGGAAGTCGCCCTGGGCTATGCCTGGGAAGACGCGCTGGCAGAGGCCGAGCGCTGCCTGCAATGCGCCAAGCCGCACTGCGTGGACGGCTGCCCGGTCGGCGTACAAATTCCGCAGTTCATCAAGGCGCTGCGTGACGGTGATCTGCCCGCCGCGGTGGCTGCGATGAAGGTGAAGAACAACCTGCCCGCGATCTGCGGCCGCGTGTGCCCGCAAGAGACACAGTGCGAGGCGAACTGCATCCTGGCGAAGCGGGGCCAGTCGGTCGCCATCGGCCGGCTGGAGCGTTACGTGGGCGACTACGCCCTGGCTGAGCAGCTTAAGCCCGAGCCGCCCGCCGCGCCGACGGGCCGCAAGGTCGCCGTGGTCGGCTCCGGCCCATCGGGCCTGACGTGTGCGGTGGACCTGGCGAAGCTGGGCCACAAGGTGACGATCTTCGAGTCGCTGCACGTGCCGGGCGGCGTGCTGGTCTACGGCATCCCGGAATTCCGCCTGCCGAAGAGCATCATCCGGGCCGAGATCCAGACCGCAGCCGACACCCTGGGCGTCGAGATCCGCACCGATCACGTCATCGGCAACACCTACACGCTGGACGAGCTGCTGAACGAGTACGACGCGGTCTTCATGGGCACCGGCGCGGGCCTGCCGAGCTTCATGCGCATCCCCGGCATCAACCTGAACGGCGTGATGTCGGCCAATGAATTCCTGACCCGCGTCAACCTGATGAAGGGCTACCGCTTCCCCGAGTACGACACACCGGTGAAGGTGGGCCGCAAGGTAGCCGTCGTGGGCGCGGGCAACGTGGCGATGGACGCCGCGCGCAGCAGCCTGCGCCTGCAGATGCTGCAGGCGCACAAACCAGGTTTCTCGGAGAAACCTGGTTTGTCGCCGGGCGAGGTGCACATCGTCTACCGCCGCTCGCGCGACGAGGTGCCGGCCCGCGAGGAAGAGTTCCACCATGCCGTGGAAGAAGGCGTGATCTGCGATTTCCTCACCAACCCGGTGGCGATCCTGGGCGATGAGCAAGGCCGGGTGCGGGCGCTGCGCTGCATCCGCATGGCGCTCGGCGAGCCGGACGCGTCGGGCCGCCGCTCGCCGATCCCCATCGAAGGCTCTGAGTTCGAGATGGCGGTGGACACGGTGATCTTTGCGCTGGGCACCAGCCCGAACCCGATCGTTTTCAACCAGGCCGCGGGGCTCCAGCGCACCAAGCATGGCACCGTCGTGGCCGACGAGACGACCGGTCGCACCAAGAAGCCCGGCGTCTGGGCCGGCGGCGACGTGGTGACCGGCGCAGCGACCGTGATCTCTGCGATGGGCGCCGGCAAGCGCGCCGCAGCGGATATCCATGCGTTTTTGATGGATGAGACGTTGTTCGATGTTGGATAGAGATCAGGGATTGGAGATTGTTTCCTGGCACTACAACCGTATTTCGCGCTTGATATCATTCTGAGTGACCAGCGGGAGCGAAGAATGTCTTCCGCCCACTGGATTTCTCAAACGACAGACGAGATTCTTCGTCGCTCCGCTCCTCAGAATGACAAGGCGTGGTTGTCGTACTGGCTATAATCCCTAATCCCTGATCCCCAATCTTTCCGGAGACTTGACCCTGACCACCTATACGGTCCATTTCTCTCCCGGTGGCAAAACCGTCACCGTCCCCGGCGGCTCCACGCTGTCGGAGGCGGCGCGGCTGGCCGGGTTTGACCTGAACCAGCCGTGCGGCGGGCAGGGGCGTTGCGGCCGGTGTGCAGTGATCGTGGACGATTCGCGCTCCTCGGTCCGCCGGCGCTCGACCATCCGCCTCGACCCGGACGACGTGGCTGCAGGCTATGCGCTGGCCTGCCAGACGGTGGTGGAGGGGGATAGCTGGGTCACGGTGCCGCCGCAGGAGGCTATCGAGCGACGGCTGGTCACACACAAGACCGCGGCGAAGGTCGAGGTCCCGTTCGATTACGATCCCCGGCGTCACCAGTCCGTCCGACGCTACTTCCTGCGCCTCGACCCGCCCGATCTGGCCGATCAAACCGACGATTGGGCGCGCGTGACCCGCGCACTCGCGGCATTGGGCGTGCCGCGGCCCCAGGCGAGCCTGGACGTCTTGCGAGGTATGCCGAACATTCTGCGCGGGGAGAATTGCGCCGCCGCGCCGGAGCCGCCCGAAAAGAATATCTGGGACGAAGGGCCGGCGCCGTGGGAGGTGACTGCGGTCGTTGCGCTGGATAGCTGGGATCGACCCGATGGCCCGCCGCAACTGTTGGCGCTGCTGCCCGGCGATCAATCCGACCGCAACTTCGGCGCCGCGGTGGACATTGGCACCACAACGGTCTCGGTTTGGCTGGTGGACCTGGAAAGCGGCCAGGTGGTGGCGCAGGCCGCGGATTACAACGGTCAGATCGCCCGCGGCGAGGATGTGATCTCCCGCATCATCTACGCCAAACGCGACGAGCGGCTGGTCGAGATGCAAGGACTGGTGGTCGGCACGATCAATCGGCTGCTGGAAGCCGCGTGCCGGCAGGTCGGTGCGAGCCCCGATGAGGTCTTCAAACTAGCCGTCGCGGGCAACACCACCATGACGCACCTGCTGCTGGCGATCCCGCCCGAATCCATCCGCCTGGCGCCTTACATCCCGGTCGTGAACCACATGCCGACCCTGACTGCGGGCATGCTGGGGCTGGCCGCGCATCCGCAAGCGATCGTGGACTGCCTGCCCGGCGTCGCCAGCTACGTCGGCGCAGACATCAGCGCGGGCGTGCTCTCCACCAGGATGGACGAAGCCGCCGAGCTGACGCTGTTCATTGACGTGGGCACGAACGGCGAGACCGTGCTGGGCAACGCCGACTGGCTCGTCACTTGTGCGTGCTCGGCCGGCCCTGCGTTCGAGGGTGCGGGCGTCGAACACGGGATGCGCGCCACGACCGGCGCCATCGAAGAGGTGTGGATCAACGACGACACCCTGGAGCCGGCTTACCGCGTGATCGGCCGCGAGGGCGAGAGGCCCAAGGGGATCTGCGGCTCCGGCCTGCTGTCGCTCCTGGCCGAGATGTTCGTCACCGGCGTGGCCGACCGGGCAGGCAACCTGCGCGTGGGCGCGTCCCCGCGCATCCGCGAGGGCGAACACGGCCCTGAGTACGTGATCGCCTCGGCGGCGGAGACCGCGCACGGCCGCGACATTGCCATCACAAAGGTGGATGTGGACAACCTGATGCGCGCCAAGGCAGCCATCTACGCCGGCTTCACCGTGATGGCGCAGAGCGTCGGCGTGGATCTAGCCGACGTCTCGCAGATGCTCATCGGCGGCTCGTTCGGCCAGTACATCAACGTGGAGAAGGCCGTGCAGATCGGCCTGCTCCCCGACCTGCCCGCGCCGCCGGGCAGCGCATCGCCGTGGGATCGCTTCCGTTTTCTGGGCAACACGTCCATCCGCGGCGCGTACATGGCGTTGCTGCGCCGCGACGTGCGGGCTCACCTGTCGGACATCGCGGGCATGATGACCTATCTTGAGCTATCGGCCGATAACAGTTTCTACGATGCGTTTACCTCAGCCTTGTTCCTGCCGCACACCGACATCGGACAGTTTCCGTCGGTCGCAGCAGCGCTGAAGAAGGCGCGCTGAAGGAGGATTGCATGGATACCACGAAGCCAACCGCAGGGGTCGAACAACTGATGCTCTACCGCCACCTGGTCACCCTGCCGGACGGCCTGCGGGTTGTCTTGCGGCCGTTGTCCCCGAAGGATAAGGACTCGCTGATCGCCCTTTTCAGCAACCTGCCCGCGGAGGAAACCCAATATTTCCGCAGCAACATCGCGGACCCGGATGTGGTGGCAAGGTGGGCCGAGCAGCCGAATTACGCCAACGTCTTTCCGCTGGTGGCTGTGGTCGGCGACCGGATCGTCGGCAATTCGACCTTGCACCTGGGCAAGGGGTTCACCCGGCACACGGCCGAAATCCGCATCTTCCTGATCAAGGAGTTCCGGCGCCACGGCCTCGGCGCGGCCATGATCAAGGGTCAGCTTGAGATCGCACGCAAGCTGGGCCTGCACCAGGTGCTCGCCGAGGTCGTCGAAAGCCGGCCGCAGGTGATCCACGCCTTCGAACGTCTTGGCTTCGAGCGCCAATTCGCCTTCAAAGACCTGTTCATGACTCCGGAGGGCGAGACGCTGGACATGGTCGTGCTGGTGAATTTCCTGAAGCGGCACGCGGAAGATTTTTGACGGAGTGATAGATGACCATCACCATCGCCGTCGCCGGCAAGGGCGGCACAGGCAAGACCACCCTTTCCGGGCTGCTGGTTCGCTATTTGATTCAGAATCATCCCGGGAAGAAGATCCTGGCGATTGACGCCGATCCCAGCGCCAACCTCAACCTGGTGCTCGGCCTGCCGCTGACGCAGACGGTCGGCGACATCCGTGAGGATGCGCGCACCGGAGTGGCGCCCGGCCAGTCGCGGCAGGATTGGCTCAGCTACGCCGTGCGCATGGCCGTCGAAGAAGGGGACGACTGCGACCTGCTGGCGATGGGCAGGCCGGAGGGGCAGGGCTGCTACTGCGCGGCTAACCACATGCTGCGCAGCATCATGGACGGCATCAACGCGGGTTATGATTATGTCGTAATGGATAATGAGGCCGGCATGGAGCATCTGAGCCGGCGCACCACGCGCGACCTGGATCACCTGCTGCTGGTGAGCGACGCCAGCCTGCGCGGGATGGCCGCGGCCGAGGCGATGCTGGCGCTCAGCCGGGAGCTGGAGATCAGCATCCGCAACACCTACCTGGTGGTCAACCGCGTCATCGGCGAGATGCCCCCGGCGATCCGGGCCAAGGCCGAGGCGATGGGCGTCCCGCTGCTCGCCGCGGTCCCGTACGACGCACAGCTCGTCGAGTTCGACGGCGCGGGCCGGCCGCTGGTCGAGCTGCCCCCGGACGCGGCAGTCAGCTTGGCCGTGGCGGAGATCGCGGAGAAGCTGTTGAACAACAGGGATTAATCCATGCGTGCGATGATCCTCCCGGCCTTGTGCCGGCTCGACGAGAACCCGAAACCGCTCCAGCTCGCCGACCTGCCCGATCCTGAGCCGGGCCCCGGCGAGATCCTGGTGCGCGTGGCGGCGTGCGGCGTGTGCCACACCGAGCTGGACGAAATCGAGGGCCGCACGCCCCCGCCGCGGCTGCCGGTGGTGCTGGGCCACCAGGTCGTGGGCCGGGTTGAGGCGTTGGGGCCAGGCGCGAGCTTATTTCCGGTGGGCGAGCGCGTGGGGGTGGCGTGGATCTTCTCAGCGTGTGGGCAGTGTGCGTATTGTCGTGCGGGCCAGGAGAACCTGTGCCCGGAGTTCCGGGCCACAGGCCGCGACGCGAACGGCGGCTATGCCGAGCTGATGGTCGTGCCGGAGCGTTTCGCCTACCGCATCCCCAACGCTTTCAGCGACGCGCAGGCCGCGCCGCTGCTCTGTGCGGGGGCCATCGGCTACCGATCGCTGCGGCTGAGCGGCTTGCGGGATGGACAAAACCTGGGCTTGACCGGCTTCGGCGCATCGGCGCATCTCGTGCTGAAGATGGCCCGGCATCGCTATCCGCACAGCCGGGTGTACGTATTTTCCCGGACGGCCGCCGAGCAGTCCTTCGCCCTGGAATTGGGCGCGGCGTGGGCGGGCGACACGACGGAGGGCACGCCGGAACCGCTGCACTGCATCATTGACACGACGCCGGTCTGGCGGCCCATCGTCGAGGCGCTGCGCAGCCTGGCGCCGGGCGGCCGGCTGGTGATCAACGCGATCCGCAAGGAAGATCACGACAAGGAGGCTCTGCTGGGCCTCGACTACCCGGCGCACCTGTGGCAGGAACGGGAGATCAAGAGCGTTGCCAACGTGACGCGGGCCGACGTCAGCGAGTTCCTTGCCCTGGCGGCCGAGATCCCCATCGTGCCGGAGGTGCAGGAGTACGGGCTGGGGGATGCCAACCGGGCGCTCGTCGAGCTGAAGGCGCGACGGATCAGAGGGGCAAAAGTACTGCGAATGTGACTGTTCGACCGTAGTGGAGCACCCTTTATCTGGAGCCGCATCCTTCGACTACACCCCCGCGAACAGATGCGGGGCTCCGCTCAGGATGCTCGCTTCGGGGATGCGAAGCAGGATGTGACACTCAACCCAGGAGCATGTTCATGCAACAGGAGCTTTACCAGACCATCACGACCCTCCTCTCCAGCACCGACCCGAACGAGATTCGCGGCGGGCTGGCGCTGGTCAAGTCGCAACTGCCCTCGCTGGGCGAGGAGGAGGGCTGCGCGCTGTTGGAAATGATTTCCGCGCTGTTCTACATTGACCCGCTCGACCTGCCGGGTCATGTCCCGGTGATCGAGGACGCGATCACGCTGGTTGGCGGCATGGGCACCTGGGCCATCCCGCCCCTGCTCAAGGAGTTGGGGGAAGGGGATGTCAAGGCCCAGATGGCGATCGCCCAGGCATTGGGGCAAATGGGCACGCCGGCCATCGAGGCGTTGCTCTTCGAATACAACGCCTGTCCCGAACCCGCGTGCCAGAACTTCATCCTGTACGCGATGGGAAAAGTCAAATCGTCGGAAGTGATCAAGGCGGTGCCGCTGGCGCTAGAGGCCGCCGCGTCCATAGATCAAGAGATGCGCGACACCGCCACCCGCGCCCTGGGCAAGTTTGCCGAATCCATCCCAGCGGGCAACCTGACCGGCGATCTGCGCACTGCGGTGATCGAGCGCCTGCGCAAGAACATGGCAGACCTGAATCCGGCGCTGCGTGCAAAGGCCGTGCGCAGCCTGGGCAAGCTGGCCAAGCACGGACACATGACCGGCCGCGAACGCTGGGAGCTCGCCGCCGCGCTGCGCCGCATCCTGGGCCAGGACGAAGCCTACGAATGGGATCGCGCTTACGTGGTGCGCAAGGAAGCGAAAGAAGCGCTTGCGTATACCTGATTTCACGCCTCCCCCCTGCCAGGGGAACGTCGCGTCCGCATAAGGAGGAGATTATCCCATGAAAATCATCGGCGAAAACATCCACATTCTGTCACCGCGGGTCAAGGAAGCCCTAGCGAATCGAGACCGCGTCTTTTTTCAGGAATCGGCCCTGAAGCAGGTGGCGGCCGGCGCGTGGGCCGTAGACCTGAACATCGGCCCGCAGAAGAAGTTGGGCCACGAGATCTTGCCCTGGCTCGTTGAGGCTGTGCAGGAAGTCGTGGACGTCCCGCTGTGCCTGGACACCACCAACCTGGGCGCCATCGAGGCTGCCTGCGAGATCGTCAAGCGCCAGCCGATCATCAACTCGACCTCGGCCGAGGCCGAGCGGCTGGAGAAAGTGCCGCTGGTCGCCGCGAAATACCACACCAAACTGATCGGTCTCACCATGGAGGCCGAGGGCATCCCGGTGGCGGCCGAGGCGCGCGTCAACATCGCGCTGGAAAAACTGATCCCGCGCGCCGAAGAAGTTGGGCTACCGCTGGAGGATCTGATGGTTGATCCCCTCGTGTTGACGGTCAGTGGCTGCCAGCAGTACGTGCCGGAGTGCATCGAGGCCGTCCGCATTCTGAAGGTGACGGGCGCGGGCGTGCAGGTGGGACTGAGCAACGTCTCCAACGCAGTGCCCAACGAGATGCGGCCGCTGATCAACCGCGTCTATTGCGTCATGCTGATGGGCGCCGGACTCGACACCATGATCGCCGACCCGCTGGACAAGAAGCAGAACGATTTCATCCGCATCGTTGAAGAACGGGATGACAGCACTCCGGTGGGCCGGCTGCTCGTCGCTCTGTATGATGCCGTCGCCGCCCAGGAAGAGTTGAGCCTCGATGCGGTGGATATGAGCGACCCCGAACAGGCCGATATCTGGAAGACGGTGCAGATCTTGCTCAACAAAGTAATCTACGCGGATTCATATCTGAGGGTTTAGGGGGCAGGGATCGGGGGTTAGGGGCCAGGTTCCCACTTCCTGAGTCCCCAACCCCTGGCCCCTTACTCTCAATCCCTCGTCGCGCAAGGAGGCGCACATGCAACGGGTCAAGGAAGCCCCCAATATCCCGGAATTGTTGGCCAAGGCGCAGAAGCCTTCGGCGGATGCGATGAAACTCCATCCCTTCTACCGCGGGAAGATCGAAACGGTCCCCAAGTCGTGCATCCGCTCGCTGGATGATTTCGCGATCTGGTATACGCCCGGCGTTGCCGCCCCCTGTCGCGCCATCCAGAAGGACCCCGAACTGGTCTACGAGCACACGAACAAGTGGAACACCGTTGCGGTCATCTCTGATGGCACGCGCGTCCTCGGGCTGGGTGACATCGGTCCGAAGGCCGGCCTGCCCGTGATGGAGGGCAAGGCGCTGCTCTTCAAGTGGCTGGGCGGCGTGGATGCCGTGCCGATCATGCTCGACACGAAAGACCCGGACGAGATCATCCACACCACACTCCTACTCCAACCGTCCTTCGGCGGGGTCAACCTGGAGGACCTCTCCCAGCCCAAGTGCTTCCGCATCCTCGACACCTTGCGCGAGAAGGCGGAGATCCCGATGTGGCATGATGACCAGCAAGGGACGGCGTGCGTCACGGTGGCGGGGCTGCTCAACGCGCTGAAGATCGTCAAGAAGCCGATCGGCGACGTCAAAGTCGTCTTCATCGGCTCCGGCGCATCGAACGTGGCCATCACCCGGCTCTGCTTCAAGGCCGGCGTAGACCCGGCGAAGTGCATGGTGGTGGACAGCCAAGGCATTTTGAACCGCGACCGGCAGGACATCTTTATGCGCCGCGCGGAATACGTGGACAAGTGGCGGCTGTGCCAGATCACCAACGCGGAGGGGCGCAAGGGCGGGATCGCCGAGGCGCTGGCCGGCGCCGACGCCGTAATCGCGCTGAGCAAACCCGGCCCGGGCACCCTCCTGCCCGAATGGATCAGCGCCATGGCCGAGGATGCTATCGTTTTCGCCTGCGCCAACCCGGTGCCGGAGATCTGGCCCTGGGAGGCGAGCGCGGCCGGCGCAGCCATCGTCGCCACCGGCCGATCGGACTTCGCGAACCAGGTCAACAACTCACTGGGTTTCCCCGGCATCTTTCGCGGCGCGCTGGACGTGCGGGCGCGCACCATCACCGACGAGATGTGTATCGCGGCCGCCCAGGCGCTGGCCGACGCCGCCCCTGACGGCGGCCTGAATCCCGACTGCATCCTGCCGACCATGATCGAGTGGGAGGTCTACGCCAAGGAGGCCGTGGCCGTCGGCATGAAAGCGCAGGAACAGGGGATCGCCCGGCTGAGCTTCACCGCAGATGCGCTCTTCCAGAACGCCGCCAGCATGATCCAGCGCTCGCGGCGACTGACCGAGGTGATGATGGAGACGGGGCTGATCGAGGAGCCGCCGGCAGAGTAGACAAGCAGACACGGAAAACATGGACCAGGAACCGGGGCACACTCCCTCGGCTCCTCGTCTCCTTGTTTCCTTGTTTCCTATCACAAGGAGCCACACCATGTACGACCTCATCATTATCGGTGGTGGGCCGGCCGGGCTGACGGCAGCCATCTACGCCATCCGCAAACGGTTGAACTGTCTCTTGATCAGCCCAGACCTGGGCGGCAAAGCCAACGTCCACACTCACATTGAGGGCATGGACACCTACAACATCGTCAACGGTTCGGATCTGGTGCGCCGTTTCCGCAACGAAGTGGAATACCTGGACTTTGCGCGCATCCTGGAGAAAGTCTCCGCGCTGAGAAAAGTTGAAAACCGCTTCGTCGTCACGACGGTCGGCGGCAAGGAGCTGGAGGCGCGGGCGGTCATCCTGGCTAGCGGCGCCGACGGTGTGCGGCTGGCCGTCCCCGGCGCCGACCGTTACGCTCTGCGCGGGATCACCTACTCCACTGTCAGCTATGCCCCGCTGTACATTGACAAGACGGTGGCGTTGGTAGGCGCAGGCCGCATCGCGCTGCGCGGTGCGGCCGAGCTGGCGCAGATCGCTAAGCAGCTCTATCTCGTCGCGCCGACGCATGGCGAACTGGACACCTACCTCGGCCGGAAGCTGCGCGCCGCACCGAATGTCACCCTGTTCGAGAATTGGACGCCTGCAGCCGTGCAAGGTGAGGATGTGGCCCGCCAGCTCGTGATCCGGTCGCCCGAAGGCGCGGAGCAAACGCTGGAGGTGGATGGCATCTTCGTCGAACTGGGGCTCAAACCCAACACCCAACTGGTGGCGGGTTGGGCGAAGCTGGACGATGAAGGCCGCGTCGTGATCAACGGCGAGGGCCAAACCAGCGTGCCCGGCCTCTTTGCCGCAGGCGATGTGACGAATGAGCCCGCCGAGCAGGTCGTCATTGCGATCGGCGACGGCGCTAAAGCGGCCCTGAACGCGTACGAGTATCTGTTGAAATGCGAGGAGTGCTGAACGAACGATGATGGATCATTGCGCACGGACATGGCAATCGTCCATCATCAATCGTCCAGCCCCCGAAAGGAGCAATCCATGACCGCGAAACTGATTGACGGGAAGATCATCTCCGAGGCGGTGCGCCGGGAAGCGGCCGAGGAAACGGCGAAGTTGAAGGCGCAGACGGGTCAGGTCCCCACCCTGGCGGTGGTGCTGGTCGGCGACAACCCGGCCTCGCAAAGCTACGTCACGTCCAAGGGCAAGGCGTGCGAAGAGGCCGGTATGGGTTCGATCACCCATCGGCTGCCGGCCACCGCGACCCAGGCCGAGGTCGAGGACCTGGTCCGAACGCTCAACGCCGACCCGGCCGTCAACGGCATCCTGGTGCAGTTGCCGCTGCCCAAGGGCCTGGACGAAGAGGCCGTGCTCAACCTCATCAGCCTGAACAAAGACGTGGACGGCTTCCATCCGATGAATATCGGCCAGCTCGTGATGAAAGGGCGCACGCCGCAGTTTATCCCCTGCACCCCGGCCGGCTGCATCGAGATGCTCGTCCGCTCCGGCATCGAGATCGCGGGCAAGGATGCGGTCGTCGTGGGCCGCAGCAATATCGTCGGCGTCCCCGTGGCGGCGCTGCTGCAAAACGCGGATGCAACCGTGACCGTTTGCCACAGCCGGACCAAAGACCTGCCGGCCAAGGTGCACGACGCCGACATCGTGGTGGCAGCCATCGGCCGGCCGGAGTACGTGCGAGGCGAATGGCTAAAGCCAGGCTGCGCCGTCATTGACGTCGGGATCAACCGCATCCCGGATGCGACCAAGAAGAGCGGAGCGCGGCTGGTGGGCGATGTGAACTTCGCCGAAGCGGTCGAGGTGGCGGGCTACATCACCCCCGTCCCCGGCGGCGTCGGCCTGATGACGGTCGCGATGCTGCTGGCAAATACGGTCAGGGCGTTCAAGTTGCAGCACGGCATTGCGTAAAGGAAGCAAATCATGTCACTGCGCTCCTACATCCAAGATCACCCCGCCCCCCTCGTCTGGTCATGGGAGGCAACCGCGTGGGTCTTGCGGCGGATTAAGCCGTTGTTCGCGAAGCTGGGCATGGAAACGTCGTCCAAGATCGTCAAGGCGCCAGAGGAGGTGGTCAAGGGGCTGCTGTTCAACTGCCAGGATTGCGCCCAATGCGTGCTGCATTACACCGGCATGACCTGTCCGATGAACTGCCCCAAGAACCTGCGCAACGGGCCGTGCGGCGGCGTACGACTGAACGGCCATTGCGAGGTTAAGCCCGAGATGGATTGCGTGTGGGTCAAGGCGATCGAGCGGGCGCCGAAAACACCGTATGCCCACGAGCTGCGTCGCCTGAACCCGCCGGTGGACTGGCGGCTGAAGGGCCAGGCGTCGTGGGTCACCTACTCGCTGGGCCGCGATCAAATCCCGACCGGCGCCGATACGACCATCCGTTACGCCGACGAGGCGCTGCCAGATAGAAACCAGGTTTCTGCGAGAAACCT
This sequence comes from uncultured Anaerolineales bacterium, assembly GCA_964647255.1. Lineage (GTDB taxonomy): Bacteria > Chloroflexota > Anaerolineae > CG2-30-64-16 > CG2-30-64-16 > CAWJEL01. The sequence continues at coordinate 29,510 of CAZYGI010000005.1, forward strand.
GGTTTCTGGAGGCAAGGAGGCGGCGAAATGAACGTCCAGACGCCTCCTGCCGCACCCGCGGCGCCCATCCAGACCGGCCTCACCGGTGCGGGCAGCAATCTGGCAAAGGTGATCGCCGCCGGCCACTTCCCTGTCTGCGTCGAGATTTCGCCGCCGGTCGGCCCGAACGTTGAGGCGATCCAGCGCGAAATCAAGACGCTGAAGGGCTACGGCGACGCATACAACGTCACCGATAACCAGTCGGCCATGGTGCACGTCTCCAGCCTGGCAGTCAGCATCATGCTGAAGCAGGCCGGCATGGAGCCGGTAATCCAGTTCACCGCGCGGGACCGCAACCGCCTGGGCATGCAGGGCGACATGCTGGGCGCCTACGTCTTCGGGATCAACACGCTCCTGTGTCTCAGCGGCGACCACCCGATCTGGGGCGACCACCCGCAGTGCAAGCCGGTCTACGACCTGGATTCGATCAACATCATCCGCATGGCGCGCATGATGCGCGATAACCAGGTGTTCGAGAACGGCAAGCTGATCCCGAAGATCGCGCCCGACTTTTTCATCGGCGCAGTGGAGAACCCGTTTGCGCCGCCATACGAATATCGGCCCTATCGCCTAGCGAAAAAGATCGTCGCGGGCGCCCAGTTTGTTCAGACCCAGCTGATCTTCAACGTGGACCGTTTCCGCGAGTTCATGAAGCGCGTCGTTGACCTCGGCCTGCACGAGAAGATCGCGATCCTGGCCGGCGTCGGCCCCATCCGCTCAAGCAAGGCGGCCGAGTACATGAAGAACGAAGTCGCCGGCATGGACGTGCCCGACTGGGTGCTCAAACGGCTGGACGGGCTGTCGAAAGAGGATCAGCAGAAGGCCGGTCTCGACATCTGCTGCGAAGTCGCCAACCAGGTGCGCGAGATCGAGGGCGTGAAAGGGCTGCACATCATGGCGGTCAGTTGGCCGGCCGCCGTGCCGCAGGTGTGCCAGATGCTGGGACTGTACCCACGACCGGTGGTGTAAGCGATCCCGATTGCGCCGCCGAGCGTCTGGAACTTTCAACGCGCCGCGAACGTTCTGATGGCAGGATTCATCAAGGGAGGTGAAGGATGTTCAGAGGTTCGGTTCTCGTCTTGGCCATTATTGCGCTCGCCGCGTGCGCGCCTTTACCGTCGGCGTCGGTATCGTCCCCGTCGACACCGGGATCTGAGGCAGTTGTAGCTACAGGAGGAACGCCAGCGGTCACGCCTTTCGAGGCGCAAGTCGACGCACAGTCCGGCGGGCCGGCGATTACACTGATCCGCAGCGGTGGGCTGGCGGGCAAGGTGGTGCAGTGGGATATTTACCTGGATGGCCGCGTGGTATCGAGTTCGGGGAAGGAAGAAATGGTGCCCGACGCCGAGGTCACGCGGGTCATCTCCGACATCGAGAAGTTGGGCTTTTATGAGCTGGCTGAACCGGGGGGCAAGAACAACAGTTGTGCCGACTGCTTCCTCTATAAGCTCACGGTGCGAGACGGCGGCAAAGAGCGGACCCTGGCCTTCACGCCTGAGGCCACAGGCACGCCGGCGGAGCTGCTGCAGATGATGGAGAAGTTGAACCTCCTGCTTCAGGCTTTGCCGAAGGAGTAACCCCCTGGTTGCGCCGGTCAGATGACCGACGCAACCAGGTGAATCCGTTTCCGAGGGTGTGTTGGGCGGTACAGTTGTCCAGCACACCCTTTCTTTTTTGCCGTCTGCCGGCTTACGGGACCCGGGTCGCCGTGAAAGGCGTCTTGACGTCTACCTGTTCCGTCAGGTAGGGCAGGGTGCTGTCGTTTGCCGCGGCTTGCGCGCTGTGCACCCAGCTCGCGGTCCAGGAGTACGGCCCGCCGCTGACGGAACCGCAACCGTAGATGTAGAAATTATTCAGGCCCAACGATCCGCTGGCGGAGGTGGACGACGCGAACGTGCCTGAGGCATAGAACCCTCCGGTGAACGAGAACTTATTGCTGGAGATGGACGCCGGAGTTGTGTGGGTGATCTTGTAGCTTCCGCAGCCGGATACGCTGAGATAGATGGCGAAGTTCTGTACTTGCTTTCTATCGCTGCTTACGTAGAACTCCATGGCTCCGCCGCTCTTTTGCCAGAAGCCGGGGGTGGGACCGGATACAGGCGGAGGAACCACGACCGACTGAACGTTGCTCCATCCACTGTCGCCTATGCTGTTCGTAGCCTTCACGCGGTAATAGTACGTGCCGACCGCCTTGCCCGAGGCCGCCCACGACGTCGAGGCGCTGTGGTCCACCCGAGTCGTCGGGCTGGAGAATGCGCTGTTATCATCTTCCTGGAGAGTGTACGAATTGGCGCCGGCGACCGAGTTCCAGCTCACCGTGTAACTCCCATCCCCATCCGCGTTGTCGATCGCATCCAGCACCGGCGCGGATGGCGGCGCAACCGCCGCCGACTGAACATTACTCCACGCGCTGTCACCGTAGGCGTTGGTGGCCCTCACCCGGTAGTAGTAGGTGCCGATGGTCTTGCCTGAGGCTGCCCAGGACGTGGAGGCGACATGGTCTGCCACCGTGGCCGGGCTGGAGAATGCGCTGTTGTCATCTTCCTGGAGGGTGTACGAGGTGGCGTCGGCAGCCGGGTTCCAGCTCACTGCGTAATTCCCATCCCCATCCGTGTTGTCGATTGCATTCAGCACCGGCACATCGGGCACAGGCGGCCAGCGACGCATGATCAGCGGCAAGTAGACCTTCCGGCCACCGACCAGTGCGCTGCTGGAGTTGTTCGCCGAATCGCTATCATTCGGCGCCGAGATTGTAGCAGTGTTGACGAAAGTGAATCCCGACGGCAGGTCGGTGCTGAGCTTGCCGTTGACGGTAATGGTGCCACTGGCGCCCGCGGCGAGCGAGGCGAGGTTCCAGGTGTACGCCGCGCCGCCCCCTTGCGTCACCGGAAGTGTGCTGCTGTAGCTCAGGTTGGCCACCTGGGATGGCACGAGATCTGTGATCACGATCTGCGATGCGGCGGCGTTGCCCAGGTTGGCGACCGTGAGGATGAAGCTGATGGGATCGCCCGGCCGGGGGTTGCTGCTGGCCAGACGCTTGTTGATGCTGACATCGGGCGCGGTCACCACAGCCGCGCACGTGTAGATGTTGATGTCATCCAGGAACCAGCCCCAACTGTAGCCTGAGCTATCGGTGCCGATGCGGAATCGGAACCGGATGTTCTGCCCCGCGAGCGTGCTCAGGCCCAGGCGGCTTGAGATGTAACCGTTGCTTTTGCTGCCAAAGGCCTGGCGCGCCCCCAACGGATTGCCGCTGTCAAGCGTGCCGCGATACCCGTTGTCGGTGATGAGCGAGCCGGCATCGTGCCACGAGCTGCCGCTGTCGGTGCTGTATTCGATGACGCCGCCGTCGTACATGGTTCCGCCGGAGGAGGTCTCAAAACCGTACGAGTGGTTGAAGCGGAGATAGGGCGATTTCCCTGCCGGCAGCGCAATGTTCTTAGTCATCGCGATGAAAGAGTCGGTGCTGCTGTCCGGGTCGTCGCCGAAAAAGTTGTACCTGCCGCTGGTGGCGTAGGTAGCATCGAACCCGGTGTAGGCGTTTGGATTCTGTGGATAGAACCATACCTGCGAACCGCTGATCGTGCCCTTGCTCCAGTTGCCGCTGGCCGTGTTCTCCAGGTTATCGAAGAATAGGCTGGTGGCTGTCTGACCGGTGGGGCAGAGAGGCGCTTCATTGGCCGGGCACTGGGTCGGCTGCTGGTTCATCTCTGTGGCGTCCACCGCGTTCTTCACCTGTTGGCAGTCGGCGGCAGTGATGCCGTTGGTGCCGACCAGGTTGGTGCAGGCCTGTTGCAAGCCATTGTAGAGATCCTGGAAATCGCTGGCCGACGTGAACAGATGGGTCTGCACCTCGTAGAAAATCTTGGCGACTTTCGTGATCCCTAAGCCAGTCACGGTTTTGCCATTGAAGGTGCCGCCATCGGTCATCAGGTAGGCTGCCTTGTTCGACACGCCGCTGTTGGTGTGGACCCCGCCGTTGTCTTTATCCTGCAGGTCGCACGAATAGTTGGCGCTCGTTATCTTGTCCGGGTCATTGTACGCCGGCGGGTTGCTCATGCTGCGGATCGCACCGCCCGGCACGTCTTCACCCATCAGCCAGCGAACCGCGGTCGTGTCGGTACCCTTGCCGTTGCTCAGGTCAATGAACTCACCCCAGATATCTGACAACGACTCGTTAATAGCACCGGATTGCATGTAGTAAAAGAGGTGTGATTCGTGATCTGTGACCCCGTGCGTCATCTCATGGGCCACCACGTCATCGGCGGACGAGTACCCCTGGCCGTAGACCATCTGCTCGCCGTTCCAAAACGCGTTCTCGTAGGGACAGGTGACGCCGGTTTTGCAGTAACGCACCGTTGAGATAAGCTGCATGCCGGCGCCGTCCACGCTATCCCGGTTGTGTGTGTTCTTGTAGAAGTCGTAGACATCCCCCGCGTAGTCATAGGCCTTGTCAGCATCGCCGATCCCGGTGGCTCCCTGGCCCTCCACACGCACCGGACCGTTGCCGGGCAGCCCATAAGATGTGTTGTTCTGGTTGTCGTAAATCTTGCGGTACTTGGCCGTGTCGATCTCGCTGAAATGGAGCACCACACCGCCGCGATGGGCATCGACCAGAACCAGCTCCTTGATCGGCAGCAGATCGGTTGCCTGCACCTCGACGCGCCAGACTAACGACGTGACGCGAGGGCCGGGAGCGTCCAGCAGCACCGGGTCGTAGATCCACAGCTCGGGCTCCGTGGCCTGCAAGGTGTCGCTGGGCTGAGCGTAGTCTTTGGCGATCTGTCCAACCGCCAACCGGGCGGCGTCCCCGGCTGCGAGGGTGGGGACGCTGTCGACCCTGAGGTCGGGCAACACCTCGCCGTTGACCGACAGGATATCGCGCTTGCCGTCCATCTGGACGATCAACTCGCCGCCCAGCACCGGAATGTTGGCTGAAACCTGTTGGAACCGTACGAAGGAGCGGTTCCCATCGGCCTCCTGCGTTTTCATCACGGCCAGACCTTGGGCCTGATCTGTCACCCCGAAAAGCGTGCCGTAAGCGGACAGGAACTGGCGTGCTGCGGTCTCGGGGGTCGCGTCACCGACAAGGGGAGCCGGCTGGGGGATCGGATGCGCCTGGTCTGTCCCAATGAAGCGCACCTGGCCCGTATCGGCATGGTAGGCGATCTGTATCTGGTGGTCGGTTTGTTGTTTCAACGTATCCAGCAGACCCGTGGAAATGCTCGCATCCGGGTTAGCTTGGCCGCAGACTGGGATCGTAGTCAACAGGAGGAGCAAGATCGGAATGACGGCGAGGACATGGCGTTTCTTCATGGTGCGATCTCCTTTGGTTCCTTGAGGATGCGAATGGACAACCCATGGCCGCTCCTCCCCGGGGAGCATACGGACGGGAGCAACAGCCACGCCTTGTGCCCAACCGAGCCTCAATCATACATCGGCTTTGTTGCGCAAGCAAAATGGTAAAATAAGATGTATCTGGAAGTGATGTAGACGTAAATGGTTGTACCTGTGACACCGTCCGATAGGTTGATCCTGTTTCGCCATAGGCAGAAAACTCTTTTGCTTCGGTAAGTAACTGATGCTAGAATCCGTCCATGGACGCCATCCGCACCCGTATCACCGATATCCTCGACGCTCGCGGCGTCTCCTACCGTTGGCTGCGGCATGCCGAGCCGGTCTTCACCGTGGAGGCAGCGGCTGCCCAGCGCGGCGTCGTGCTGGAGGAGATGGTCAAGTCCATCCTGCTATGCGATCGAACCGGCCACTATGTCATGGCGTGCGTGCCGGGCGCATCCCGGGTGGATCCCAAGGCGGTGCAGGCCGCGTTGGGCGAGGGCTGGCGACGATTGCACTTCGCCAGCGGCGGGGAGATCCAGGTTGTCACAGGTTGTGTTCAGGGCGCGGTGACGCCGATCGGGTTGCCCGACGAGGTGCCAGTGCTGTTCGACGCAGCCATCGCGGACCTGGTCCGCTGCAATATCAGCAGTGGCGACCCGCTGGCCGGATTGGAGCTTGACCCTGCCGACCTGGTGCGTGTCGCTGGAGGCCGGTTTGCGCCGATTGCCGGGTAACGGTAGGTCCGGCTATTCTGTTTTGCTTGGTGATCATGCCGAGTGGGTGTAGAATTCGCATGCCCTCGCCATGATAGGGTGCATCTGGCAAGCTTGAGAGGCCTCGCTCGATGATGACGGTTCCTTACGTTCCTCGTTGGCTGGCCTGGGCGCGTGAACTCCAGGCGATCAGCCAGACCGGCCTAACCTACAGTCTCAATCATTACGACACCGAGCGCTACATGCGCCTGGGCGCCATCGCGGCCGAGATTGTTGAGAGCGAGGCCGGCCTGCCTGCCGGCCCGACGCTGGATAATTTCCGGGTCCAGCCCGGCTATGCCACCCCGAAGGTTGACGTGCGCGGGGCGGCCGTTCAGGAGGGCCGTATTCTGCTGGTGCAGGAGGCCGCGGATGGCTGCTGGTGTCTGCCCGGCGGCTGGGCTGACGTGGGCGAAACGCCGGCCGAAATGGTCGTGCGCGAGATGTGGGAGGAGAGCGGGTTCCAAGTGGCGCCCCGAAAATTGATCGGCGCCTACGATGCCAACCGCGTTGGCACACCGCTGTCCTTCTATCATGCCTACAAGCTCATTTTCCTGTGCGAGATCGTCGGTGGGGAAGCGCGCCCCAGCGCCGAGACACTGGCCGTGGCATTCTTTCCCTTCGATGCATTGCCGCCGCTGTCGAGCGAACGGACCAGCGCACGTCACCTGGCCGAGATCGCCGCGCATCTGCGCGACCCATATCGCCCGGCTGCGTTTGACTGAACCGACGGCACGACACGCTGAATCCCGGAGCTGGCAGACGCCGTTCTTGGCGAAGGACCTGAGTTCCAGGGTTTGCCGGTTGACGCCGCGGCTGTGGTAGAATGGCGAAGCCATTCCGGCTAGAGCTGCGTTTGCACACATTCCAGGCGAAGGAGCCGAGCCATGCAACCTCATGAAATCTATTCCCTGCGGGCCCGGGACATCATGAATCGCAATTTCGCCGTCGTCTCACCGGTTGCCACGGTGCAAGAGGCGGTGGATGCGATGCAAGCATGCAAGTGCGGCGCCGCGATCGTGGACCGCGCCGACGAGAGCGACGCCTACGGCATCGTCACCTTGCAGGAAATCGTCTATCGCGTGATCGCCAAGTCGCTGTCACCCACGCGGGTGCGGGTGGGCGAAATTCAGGTCAAGCCGCTCATCCTGGTCAGCCCGAACCTGCGCCTGCCCTTTATTGCCCAGCTTTTTGCCCGCGTCGGCATCCAGAACGGCATCGTCATTGACGATCACCGGCTGGTCGGCATCGTTTCCAGCGCGGATCTCGTCAACGCGCTGGTGCGGCCGGTGGATCACGAGTAACCGGTAATCGGTAGCCAATACGCGAGACGCGTTGATCGTGCGGTTCAAGTCACTCGTTACGCATCACTCGTCACAACATGCTTCAAGGAGGAAGTTACATGGATTTCGGCTGGACGGAAGAACAGACCATGTGGCGCCGCGCGGTGCGCGAGTTCGCCCAGAAGAAGATTGCACCCCGCGTGCGCGAGATTGACACAAACCACCGCATCCCCGATGAGATCATCAAAGGGATGACGGATATGGGGCTTTGGGCGCCCACCGTGTCGGAGGAGTACGGCGGCCAGGGGATGAGCGTCACCATGGCGACCATCGCCGCCGAGGAGCTGGGGCGCGCGGAGATCAGCCTGGCGCTGCCGGTGTGGTACCTGGTGGAAGCGAGCTGGGGCTTCGTCTTCGACCGTTACGCTTCGCCTGCGCTGAAGCGGGAGATCCTGCCGGACGTCACTGCGGGCAAGAAGTTCCTGGGCATCGCCACCACTGAGCCGGGCGGCGGCTCCGACATCGAGGGCGTCACCCGCTCCCGCGCTGAGCGCCGGCCGGACGGCAAATGGGTGCTCAACGGCGAGAAGGTCTACATCAGCGGGGTCAAGGAATCGGAGCGGCTCGGCGGCATCCATATGACCCTCGTCCGCACCGACCCGGCGGCCGGCCACAAGGGGTTCACCTACTTCGCGGTGCCGCTCAAGGACAATCCGCAGGTCAAAACCACCTATTTCGAGAACTGGGGCCGCACGGGCATCTCGACCGGCGGGTTCGTGATGGAAGACCTGGTGCTGGACGACCACTACCGCATCGGTGAGGTGGGCCGCGGGTTCTACATGGGGATGGAGGGCTTCACCTTCGCCCGCGCGCTGATCGGCGCAACCTGTGTGGGCGCAGCCGACACCGCGCTGGCCATGGGCGTCGAGTACATCAAGCAGCGCAAGTCGTTCGGGAAGCCGCTGGCCGCCTACCAGGGCATCAACTTCCCGGCCGCCGAACGCTACGTGGACATCGAGACCGCCCGTCTGCTGACCTACAAGGCCGCATGGATGGCCGATGAGATGTACAGCAAGCGCACGTTCAAACCCAAGGACATCGCCCTGTACGGCGCGATGGCAAAGCTGCGCGCGCCGATCATGGCCTTTGAGACCTTCAACGAGGTGGCGAACTGGCTGGGCGCGATGGGCTACACCAAGGAATACCCCATCGAGATGGGCATCCGCGGCGTCCGCTCCTACTCCATCGGGGCGGAAGGCGGCATGAACATCATGCGCATGATCATCGCCCGCGAGCTGATCGGCGGCGAGTACACCAATCCGAGGCAGTAGAGCGGAGAGCGCGGAGCGAGAACATCGGAGATCTACGCTCCACGCTCCACCCTCCACGCTCCACGAGCACCCATGAACCAACCCGATCCCAACCGCCGCTTCCAGATCGCCCTGGACAAGGCCCGCGCCGACTGGGCTGCGGCCGACCCGACGCGCTGTGCGACGTTGGCCGGCTGCACGCTGACGCCGGCTGGCGTGATCGTCCCTTACTTCGGCCGGCCGCACCGGTTGACGCATCCCGGCGGCGAGGCGTTCGTCCAGGCCACGGGGAACCCCGCCCACATGACCGTCGCCATCGCGCTGATGCACTACCTGCTGACCGCCGACGGCGCGGCCCCGGCGGACCGCTGGCTGGCATTCCGCGAGCTGCCCGATGGGCTGTTCTACGCCCAGGCGTTCGCGGGGCACATCGAGGGTGAGATCGCGCAGCGGTTCGGCGCAGATGTGGCGGGATTTCGGCAGGCGCTCCAGGCGTTGGGCGGCCAGCCGCTTGATCTTGCCGATGCGAGCTATCGGCTCCAGGCGCTGCCGCGGCTGGCGGTCGCCGTCCTGCTTTGGGCCGGCGACGACGAATTTCCGGCCCAGGCCCGCGTCCTGTTCGACGCCAGTGCCGGACATTACCTGCCGACGGAAGATCTGTCGGGCCTGGGGGATTGGCTGGCGCACAAGCTGGCCCCCAAACTCCATTGAACCGGCTTCGCCCTGGATGGCGCTTGAGATGATTTGAGAGGAGATTGCATGGCCCCCCAATCAGCGCATCACCGCCGACAACGGCTAGTATGGATGGTCTTTGTCACCTTGTTGGCCCTGGCCTGGATGGGGGTGGCCGGGAGCGCACAAATTGCGCGCGCTCAGGCGCCCACGGCAGGGACATACCCGAAACTGGACAGCCCGGACCCCAACGTGCGCGCGGAGGCGGTCCAGGAGATCCGTGCGGCCCAGGATCACAACGCGGCCATCGCGCTGATTGACCATATCGAGGACCCCGATCAGCGCACCGGTCTGTACATCGCACAGGCGTTGATCGAGCTTGCGCCGCCGGATGTCGTCTCCTTGCTGCAGGCATCGCTTCTGAGCGGCAATGCCGACGGGCGTTGGCGGGCCGCCTATGTGCTGGGGGCACGCAAAGAAACGCGAGCTGCGTCTATGCTGGCTCACGCCCTGCGGGACGAAGACGTGCTCGTGTCCAGGACCGCCGCCGAAGCTCTGGCAAAAATCGGCACGCCCGCCGCGACCAAGGCGCTGATCGCAGCACTGACGAGCACCCGGCCAGCAGAAATCCACGCGGCCATGAACGGCCTGCTGCTGCTGGGCGATGCCGCCGTGCCCGCGCTGGCTGAAGCGCTGGAATCGAACAACTGGCAAGTCGAGTACAGCGCGGCGGTCGTGCTGGAAGCCATCGGCACGCCAAGCGCAGTGGCGGCCCTGACCCACCTGACCGCGCAGTAGCGTCAATCCGCAGCGATTCTCGCCGATGCATCCTTAAACGGAGGACAACACCTATGACAGTCGCAGTGGGGCAAGTCGCCCCGAATTTCGCCCTGAAAAGCCACGATGGGCGGACCATTCACCTGAGCGATTACCGGGGGAAGCGTAACGTTGTGCTGGCCTTCTTCCCCTTGGCCTGGACCCCGGTCTGAACAAGCCAGATCCCGTCGTACCAGGCCGCACTCGGCCGGTTTGATGGGGTCAAGACCCAGGTTCTGGGTCTCAGTGTAGACAGCGCACCCTGCCTGGCGGCCTGGGCGGAAAGCCTGGGCGGCATCACTTACCCGCTCCTGAGCGACTTCTACCCGCACGGCGCGGTGGCCGACCTGTATGGCGTGCTGCGCGGAGAAGGCTACAGCGAACGGGCCATCTTCGTGATTGACACGACCGGGATTGTGCGCTACGTGGACGTGCACGATATTGACCAACAACCGGACAACGAAGTGTTATTCGGTGTATTGGACGACATCGAACCCGAGTTAGGCGCGGCCTATCGAGCCACCGAAGCGCAAAAAGCGGCTGCGGCGCACCCCGCCCCGGCGCCCCAAGGCGGCGTGATCATGTACTGCACCACCTGGTGCCCCTCCTGCCGGCGGGCGCGCACCTTCCTCGCGGAGAACGGCATCGCCTTCACTGAAGTTGACATCTCCAAGGACCGGGGCGCGGCCGCGAAAGTGCGCGGCTGGGCGAACGGCAACGAGACAACGCCGACGTTTGACATCAACGGGACAATCATCGTGGATTTCAAACAGGCTGAGGTGGCAAAGGTCCTGGGCTTGAAGTAACCGCCTGCTGTTGGACAGCGGAGACGAAGCCTAAGGCTCCGTCTCCGTGCGGGTATCACACCGAATCCGAGAGCTTGATCCTGACCGAGCCTGGCTTGGTCCAACTGGCGCAGTTCATCTTGTTCACAGCATCAACATCGCATCCCCGAAACTGAAGAAGCGATACCGCTCCCGGATTGCTTCGGCGTAGGCCCGGTCAATCAGCTCTTTTCCCGCAAACGCGCTCACCAGCATTAACAGGGTGGATTTCGGCAGGTGGAAGTTCGTCACCATGACATCCACCGCGCGGAAGATGTGGCCGGGCCGGATGAAGAGATCGGTCTCGCCGGTGAAAGCCGCCACGCGCTGCCAGCCGCAGACCGCGCCATCGGGAACAGTGTCGCACGGCCGGTAGCCCAGCGCGATCTTGGCTGCACTCTCCAGGGTGCGAACAACCGTCGTGCCAACGGCGATCACCCGGCCGCCGGACAGCCGGGCCTCATTGACGGCCCGCGCCGTCTCGGCGCCTAGCTCGGCCCACTCGCGATGGATCTGATGCTCCTCGATGTTCTCGGCCTGCACCGGCCGGAAGGTGTCCAGCCCGATGTGCAGCGTGACAAACGCCAGGTTGACCCCGCGCTCGCGCAGCGCCAGCATCAGCTCCGGGGTGAAATGCAGTCCTGCAGTGGACGACGCGACCGAGCCCTCGATCCGGCTGTAGACCGTCTGGTAGCGCTCGGGGTCGGCCAGCGGCGCGTGGATGTACGGCGGCAGCGGCACCTCGCCCACATCCCACAGCCACTCGCCGGTCGGCGGATCGAAAGCGATGACCCGGCCGCCGCTCGCGGTCTCGGCCAGGACGGTTGCGGTGATGTCGCGCCCGCCGCCGCCGTGCCGCACGCGCACCTGCACCCCCGGCCGCAACCCCTTGCCGCCAACCAGACATTCCCAGGCGTCCCCCTGCTCCTGAACCCGCAGTAGCGGTTCGGGAGCAGGGGTCAAGGGAGCGGGGGCCGGTCGCAGCAGAAAGATCTCCACCGCCCCACCCGTCGGCTTAACCCCGTGCAGCCGCGCCGGGATCACCCGGCTGTCGTTGCCCACCAACAGATCGCCGGGCCGCAGGTAGTCCAAGATGTCGTGGAACGTCCGATGGGCGATCTCGCCCGTGCGGCGGTCCAACACCAACAGCCGCGAAGCGTCGCGCGGCTCGATCGGCGTCTGTGCGATCAGCTCGGGCGGGAGGGTGTAGTCGAAGTCGTTCGTTTTCATGGAGATTCTTCGCTGGGGCATCGCCGCGACACAGGTTGAGCCGTTAGCCCGCTCAGAGTGACCGGGGGAGCGGCTTTTTGATCATTGGCCTTCTTGCGTGAACAACGCGGGCTGCTCGCCGGATTCGGGGTAAGGTTCGCCCAAGTGAGCGTAGGCCTTGCGCGTCGCCACGCGGCCGCGCGGGGTGCGGTCAAGGAAGCCGAGCTGAAGCAGATAAGGCTCGACAACATCCATGATCGTGTCGGACTCCTCGGAAAGCGACGCGGCAATGGTCTCCAGCCCCACCGGTCCCCCGCGAAAATCGCGGATGATGCGGCTCAGCACCGCCCGGTCGAGTGCGTCAAGCCCCAGGTTGTCCACATCCAGGAGCGCCAGTGCCTCCGCAGCGCTGGCGCCGGTGATCGCGCCGTCCCCGCGCACCTGGGCGTAATCCCGCGCGCGGCGCAGCAGACGCAGGGCCACGCGCGGTGTACCGCGGCCGCGACGGGCGATCTCGGCGATACCGTCGGCCGTGATGGGCGCCTGGAGCAGCCCGGCCGCGCGCTGGACGATCTTCTGCACCGCCTCCACGTCGTAAAAATCGAAGCGATACGTCGCACCGAAACGCGCACGCAGCGGCGCGGTCATCAGCGCCAGCCGGGTCGTCGCGCCGATCAGCGTGAAGCGCGGCAGCTTCAGGCGGATGTTCCGTGCGCTCGGCCCTTTGCCGATCACGATGTCCAGCGCGAAGTCCTCCATCGCCGGGTAAAGCACCTCTTCGACCGCGCGACCCAGGCGGTGGACCTCGTCAATGAACAGGATGTCGCCCGCGCGCAGGTTGGTCAGGATCGCCGCCAGGTCACCGGCGCGCTCGATCGCCGGGCCGGCCGTGACTTTCAGCCCGACGCCCATCTCCGTGCTCAACACGTGCGCCAAGGTTGTCTTTCCCAGCCCCGGCGGCCCGTAGAACAGGACGTGATCCAATGGCTCCCCGCGGGCACGCGCGGCTTGAATCAGGATGCTCAGGTTCTCCCGCAGGCGATCCTGGCCGACGATCTCGGCCAGGGTGCGCGGACGGAGTGCAGCATCCACCACCACTTCTTCGGGACGGCTTTGCGGCGAAATCGGGCGATCAGGCATGGCGACCTTTCAGGTGACGAAAATTCCCGAGCGGCATTATACCAGACCCGGCCGGTTTCAACCAGCAGCGCGGACGTTGACGCGTTCAACGTTCTGTGGTATAAGAGGACAGCTTTTGCCCCGGTCAGATAGAAGTACAACCCTTTGACCGCAAGACACGGACCGAGGAGATACCCATGCCGACTCGCCAACAGATCATCATCCGCGAACGCCATAAGCTGCTTGACGAGCAGAAACGGATCGCCGGTGAGTTGGAGCGCCTGCGTGAGGCGCTCAAAGTTGAAGTTGATGTTGACCCTGAAGAGGGCGACGCCGACCTGCTCGAGCGTGAAAAGAACGTCGCGTTGGTCAGCCAGCTCGAGGTCAAGCTGGCGCGCGTGCAAGCCGCGCTGCGCTCCATCGAAAAGGGCAAGTACGGCATCTGCGAGCGCTGCGGCAACGAGATCCCCACCGAGCGCCTTGACGTGCGGCCCGATGCCACGCTTTGCGTCACTTGCCAGGTGGAAGTCGAGAAGCTGATTAAACGCGGCCAGCTACGTCAAGCCCAAGAAATCGTGTGACGCTATGTCCAGGAGAGGTGCGGGCGTGACATCTTGTCAGCCTGCCGGAATGCAGACGGGTTTGGCAAGCCTCTGAGTGAGGAAGCCAGACCCGTTTTTTCTGCCCGGAGACCGGACAGAAGGGAGCGCTTTCATGTTGCCAGAAAACGTCTTCGTTTCAGGCCATCCACTCATCCGACACAAGCTTTCGATCCTACGTAACAAGGACACGGAACCCAAGAAGTTCCGTGAGCTGATCCGAGAGATTTCGATCCTGCTCGCTTACGAGGCGACCTCCGACCTTGGCTTGAAGCCGAAAGAGGTTGAGACGCCGATGGGGATCGCCCACTGCGCGGAACTCACCGAGGCGATCGGCCTGGTGCCGGTGCTGCGGGCCGGGCTGGGCATGGTGGAGGGCATTTGGGAGATGATGCCGGGCGCCGAGGTCTGGCACATCGGCCTCTTCCGCGACGAGCGGACGCTGCGGCCCGTGCAATACTACAACAAGCTGCCCGTCGCGCCCACCGTCCAGGTGTGCCTGATGCTCGATCCGATGCTCGCGACCGGCGGCTCGGCGGTGGCGACGGTGGACATCCTGAAGCGTTGGGGTGCGCTCCGGATCAAATACGTGGGCATCATCGGCGCGCCGGAAGGCGTCGAGCGGCTGCACACTGCGCACCCCGATGTCCCGATCCACCTGGCCGCCGTGGACGAGCGGCTCAACGAGATCGGCTACATCGTGCCCGGCCTGGGCGACGCGGGTGACCGGCAGTTCGGGACAGGATGAGGGAGCTATTGTTGATTGGCCGGCTGCGCGTGTAATGAAGCGCCGAAGGTCGGCGACTGAAACGCGCTGCCGCGGATGCCCCCATCATATCTGGCACAGATTGGCCGCCTCACGTATAATAGCCGGGTTTTGGCGGAACCGATGTGCGCGGTAACACGCGGGATTCGCGGATGGAATGCTCACGCGGTGTACGCCTCACGAATCACAATAACCACTCAGGAAAGCATGACAGATACGACAGCTCCCCGTCCCCCGTGGGACGACTACTTCATGGACATCACCCTCCAGGTGGCGCGGCGGAGCACCTGCGACCGCGCGCACGTCGGCTCGATCATCGTCAAGGATAAGCGCATCCTGACGACGGGTTACAACGGTGCGCCCGCCGGGCTGCCGCACTGCGATGAGATCGGCCACTTGATGATCGCCGGGCACTGCGTCCGCACGCTGCACGCGGAGCAGAACGCGATCATCCAGGCTGCGCTGCACGGCGTCAGCGTCGAGGGCAGCACCCTGTACGTGACGCACCAGCCGTGCCTGACCTGCGCCAAAATGATCATCAATGCGGGCATCCGGCGCGTGGTCTACGCGGGGCACTACCCGGACGAGAACGCTGTGGCGTTCCTCCGCGACGCCGGTGTCGCGCTCGAACCGTGGACGCGGCCTGCGCGTGCGGCCGAGCCCGGCGAAGACGCGGACAACGTCGCGACGGAGTGAGTCGGCGAATCGCGGGGGCCGCACGACGCCGATCGTATGCAGAGGATGAGAAATCGAGCCATGGATATCACTGGACACGCAGATCCGAAAAGGTGGTTCGTTGCGGGCGCGCTCGCGGCGCTCTGTCTGATGGCGGTGGTGTTGGTTTTGAGCGGCTGTGCGGCGGCTGAACCGGCTGCAACGCCAACGCCCACCAAGACCCAGATGCCGACTTTCACGCCCGCGCCGCCCACGGCCACGGCGACTGAGATTCCGCCGACCGCGACGGCGACGGTCATGCCGACAGCCACTGCAGAACCCACCGCGACGGCTGCGCCGCCGACGGCGCAGCCGACCGCGGTCCCGCCGACCGCCACCCCGCAGCCGGCCGCGCCGAAGCCGACGGCCCGACCTGCGCAGCCGACCGCGGTCCCGCAGCCGGTTGTGACCGACCCCTGCGCGGGCATCGGCGGCGACGGGTGCAAGTGGCGCGTCACCGGCGGGCCAAGCTTCGGTGAAAACGGCGGGATGGAGCTCAAGCTGCAGCTTCTCTTCATCCACAGCGGCGTTGAGGGCGGACAGCCGCAGGGCAGCTATTTCATCGTCGTAGAGAAAGACGGCCAACGCCTTCCGATCCCCGACAGCGTGCGCAGCATCGCGCTGGAGTCCAGCACGGGTTTGCTCGGCAAGTATAATTACGAGTACAGCCTCGGCGTAGACAAGCTGCCGGGCAACACCGTGGCCGGTCATTACCGATTGTGGGTATTGGATGGCAACGGCGAGCGCGATAGCCGGAACATCGAATTCGACGTGCCGGCCAACAGCGGGCTGATTTGGATCAAGTTCGATCAAAACTAAAGTACGTCTTTCTGAAACGCTCGATTCCGCGCAGCGGCAGGCGGCCCGACAAGCTACGCTTACGCACGAGATGCTTCGGCACCTGATTCCAAAAGTTTAGCGAATGTCATCCTGAGCGGATCTGCTTCGCAAGCTGCGGCACCGTTAAAGTCTGACCGTGCCTCAGCATGACATGCGATCTTGTGAAAACAGAGCGAAGGATCTCGTTCCGGCCGAAATCTCTAAGCGAGTTAACAACTCAACACGCCTCCCGATAAGTCACACCAGCGAAGAATCTCGTGTCCTTGCATGTCGGGAGTGGCGAGGCGACGGTGCAACGTCGTCTATGTTGAGCGAATGGATGCTTCACTGACGATTCGCTGTAACGGGCTGTAAGCTGTTAGCTCGTTCAGCATGACCTTCTTATGACGACCGATGTGCGAGAAACCACCATGACCGATACCGCTATCCTGCGTATGCCCGACGGCTTCCTGTGGGGCGCGGCGACCGCCGCACACCAGAACGAAGGCGGCAACCGCAACAACCAGTGGGCGGCCTGGGAGCAGCAGCCCGGCCGCATCCACAACGACGCCGTGGCCGGCAAGGCAACCGACTGGTGGAACCTGGAGACCGCCGAGGCCGATTTCGACCGCGCGGCCGAGCTCGGGCTGAACAGCCTGCGCATCTCGGTCGAGTGGAGCCGGATCGAGCCGGAAGAGGGGCTGTTCGACCAGACCGCGCTGCGTAAGTACGCGGAGATGGTCGGCCTGCTGCGCGCCCGCGGCATCGAGCCGATGGTCACGCTGCACCACTTCACCGACCCGCTGTGGCTGACCGACCTGGGCGCGTGGGAAAACCCCAAGGTCGAGGACTACTTCGCCCGTTTCACGACCCGCGTTGTGGAGGCGTTGGGCGATCAGGTGACGCTGTGGTGCACGGTCAACGAGCCGATCGTCTACGCGTACAATGGGTTCGCGGCCGGCGGAGCGTTCCCACCGGGCGCCAGCAACATCCGCCGCGCGTTCGGCGTGCTGCGGCAGATGATCCTGGCGCACGGCCGCGCCTACCGGACGATCCATCGCCTGCAGAACGGCGCCCGCGTCGGCCTGGCGCACAATCACCGCGTCTACCTCCCGGCGAACCCGGCCAGGGCGCTGGATCGGCGCGCGGCAGCGCTGCTGGATCGCATGGCGAACGGCGCGGTCTACGCAGCGTTTACCCGCGGGAAGCTGCTGCCGCCGCTTGGCATGGGGCAGCGCGTCACCCCCCTGATTGATGCCTGCGATTACATCGGCGTGAACTACTACACACCGGCGCGCGTCCGTTTCGACCCGCGCGCGCCGGGCCAGCTCTTTGCGCAGCAGTTCTACTCGCCCGAGGCCGAGCTGAGCGATGTGACGCCCACCGGCGAGGCGTATGGCGAGATTGCACCGGAGGGCCTCTACCTGGCGCTGATGCAGGCCGCGGCCTACGGCAAGCCGCTGTACGTCACCGAAAACGGCGTGCCCGATCACGACGACGACGTGCGCCCGCGCTTCATCGCCACGCACCTGGCCGAGACCTGGCGTGCGATCCGGGACGGCGCGGACGTGCGGGGCTTCTATCACTGGACGCTGGTGGACAACTTCGAGTGGGCCGCCGCCTGGAGCCTGCGCTTCGGTTTGTTTGAGCTCGATCCGGCCACCCAGGCCCGCACCCCACGCACCAGCGCCGCGGTCTACAGCCGGATGGCCCAGGCCAACGGCCTGCCGGTCAGCCTGCTGGAGCGGGTGGCGCCGGGATATCGGCTGCAGGCTGAAAGATAGAGGTTGGAAGGTGGAGGCTGGTCTCCACCTTCCAACCTCCACCTTCCAATTTCCAGCTTCCAGTTTGGCCTTCTCGGCCTGATATGCTATACTTTCGTCCGTTGGGCCCGTAGCTCAATTGGCAGAGCAGCGGCCTTTTAAGCCGCGGGTTTAGGGTTCGATTCCCTACGGGCTCACTCACTCGGATCAGCCGGCAGTGCTTCTGGTGCTGCCGGCTTTGTTTTTCGGTTGATTGTCAGGCGTTTCTGAGGTAAGATAGCACCCGGTTCGGCTGTGGACCCAAGCGATGTAACGCCTGAATGCTCACAGTGAGGTGCAAATCACA
This sequence comes from uncultured Anaerolineales bacterium, assembly GCA_964647255.1. Classification (GTDB taxonomy): domain Bacteria; phylum Chloroflexota; class Anaerolineae; order CG2-30-64-16; family CG2-30-64-16; genus CAWJEL01. Next base: position 47,881 of record CAZYGI010000005.1, read on the forward strand.
GTGTCCCCCAAAGAAGCCGCCGCCCGCATCAAGATCAACAAGCTGCTCGAAGCCGCCGGTTGGCGCTTCTTCCCCGATGGGAACGCGCCCGCCAATATCCGCCTGGAGCCCGCCGTCGCGCTCAAACCGGCCGATCTCGACGCGCTGGGCGAGAATTTCGAGAAGCCGAGCAAGGGCTTCGTGGATTTCTTGCTGCTCGACGCACGGGGCTTCCCGCTGATCGTCCTGGAGGCTAAAGCGGAGGACAAAAACCCGCTGATTGGCAAGGAGCAGGCCCGACGATACGCGCGGTCGCAGAACTGCCGCTTTGTGCTCCTCTCCAACGGCAACCTGCACTACTTCTGGGATCTCGAACGCGGCAACCCCTATCTGATCACGGCGTTCCCGACCCCTGCGTCGGTCACGGGTTATCAGAAGACCGTCCCCGACCCCCAGCGCCTCATTGCGGAGATCGTCGAAGCCGACTACATCGTCCGCACCCAGCGCCCCGGCTATGCCGCCGAGGCCGCCTGGAAGAACGCGGCCGAGCGCCCCGGCTTCATCGAGGCCAACGGGCTGCGCTTCCTGCGCCCCTATCAGGTGAAGGCCGTCGCCGCGCTCCAGCGCGCGGTCAAGGAGGGCAAGGATCGCTTCCTGTTCGAGATGGCGACAGGCACCGGCAAGACCCTCATCGCGGCGGCGGTCATCAAGCTCTTCCTGCGCACCGGCAACGCGCGGCGGGTCCTCTTTCTGGTAGATCGCCTGGAGCTTGAAGATCAGGCCAAGAAAGCGCTCAGCAAGGTGCTCGGCAACGACTATCAGGTCGTCATTTACAAAGAGAACCGCGACGACTGGCGCCGCGCCGATGTGGTCGTCACCACCGTCCAATCGCTGCTCTTCAACAACAAGTACCAGCAGCTCTTTTCGCCCACCGATTTCGACCTGGTGATCTCGGACGAGGCGCACCGCTCCATTGGCGGCAACGCTCGCGCCGTCTTCGACTTCTTCGTCGGCTACAAACTCGGCCTGACCGCGACGCCGCGCGACTACCTCAAGCGGTTCGATCGGGCCGGCCCAGCCACGCACGACCCGCGCGAGGTCGAGCGCCGGCTGCTGCTGGACACCTATCGCACCTTCGGCTGCGAAAACAGCCAGCCGACCTTCCGTTACTCGCTGCTCGACGGCGTGCGGGATGGCTTCCTGGTCAACCCGACCGTGGTGGACGCCCGCACCGACATCACCACGGCGCTGCTCTCGGCCGATGGGTTTGTGGTCGAATTCCGAGATGAGGAAGGCGACGACCAACGGGAAACGTTCAAGCAGCGCGAGTTCGAGAAGCGCTTCTTCGCCGACGCCACCAACCAGCTCCTTTGCAAGACTTTCCTGGAAAACGCCCTGCGCGACCCGATCAGCGGCGAGATCGGCAAGTCCATCGTCTTTGCGGTCAGCCAAAACCACGCGGCCAAGCTGGCGCAGATCCTCAACCAGATGGCCGATCGGATGTTCCCCGGCAAGTACCAGTCCGACTTCGCGGTGCAGGTCACGTCGCAGATCCCCGACGCCCAGCAGTTTACGATCAACTTCACCAACAACAACCTGCTCGGCTCGGCCAACTTCCTGTCGGCCTACCGGACCAGCAAGGCGCGCGTCTGCGTGACGGTCGGCATGATGACCACCGGCTACGACTGCCCGGACATCCTGAACCTCGGCCTCTTCCGGCCGATCTTCTCGCCCACCGACTTCATCCAGATCAAGGGCCGCGGCACGCGCCGGCACAACTTCCTCGAACAGCTTTTCGACGACGGCCTCAAAGATGCCGTCACGCAGCCGCAGAAGACCGCCTACAAGCTCTTCGACTTCTTCGCCAACTGCGAGTACTTCGAGGAGGGGTACAACTACGACGAGGTGCTGAAGCTGCCCCGGCCCCAGGGCCAGGAGCGCGGCGAGGACAGCGATGGCACAGGCCCGACGGTGGCCGTCGGCGCCTACGAGCACCTGGGCGCGGACATCCTGGCGACGATCAAGGAAGAGACCATCGGCTTCGAGGGGATGAAGATTGACCGGATGTTTTTCGAGAAGTTCGAGGACGCGGTGCGCGGGAACGCGGCCATCGCCAGGGAGATCGAGGCGTGCCGCTGGGAGCGCGCCGTGGACACCGTCAACCGGGAGGTTTTGAACAAGCCGGAGGAGTTCTACACCCTGGACAAACTGCGCAAAGCCGCGGCCGTGGACCGCCGCCTGACCCTGCGCGAGATCCTGGAGAAGGTCTTCGGCCTGATCCCGCGCTTCAAATCAAAGGATGAGCTGCTGGAGGAGGAGTTCGGCAAGTTCGTCGCCGACGCCCGGCCCACCGAGGTCGAGGCGATCCCGGCGATCAAGACCTTCTTCAAGGCCTATGTGACCAGCGATCAGGTGCGCGGCATCATCGAGGCGAAGCAATTCACCGACCTGGCGACGAACCCGGTCTTTTCCACGCGCGATTTTCGGGCCGTGCCGGCGAAGTACCGCGCGTTGGTGCCGGAGTATGTCAAGGACTACGTCTCATTGAACCAGTTTGCAGCGTAGGAATTTTAGATTTTCGATTGCGGATTGCGGATTGGAGGGCGCCATGGATGAGCAGGAATTGAAGACGCGCACCAAACAGTTTGGCTTGCGGGTGGTGAACCTGGTCGCCGCGCTGCCGAATACCACAGCGGGACGGGCCATTGGCAACCAGCTCGTGCGCAGCGGAACATCCGTGGGGGCAAATTACCGCGCAGCATGCCGCAGTCGGTCAAAGGCTGAGTTTATCGCCAAGATCGGCACAGTCGTCGAAGAGGCAGACGAATCGGCGTTCTGGCTTGAGATGATCGTTGAGGGTGGACTTCTGAAAAACGAACTGGTGGCCCCGCTTCATCAGGAAGCGGAGGAACTGACGGCTATTTTCACCGCGTCTGCCCGCACCGCCAAGCAGAACAATCAGCAATCACAAATCGGAAATCGAAAATGCTAGACGCCGACACCCGCCGCCGCATTGACACCGCCCGCGACATCCTCGTGGGCAAAGTGCCCGACCCCAAGAGCCAGGTCGAGCAGATCACCATCGCGCTGATCTACAAGTTCATGGATGACATGGACGCGGAGAGCGAGGAGTTCGGCGGGGTGCGCAAGTTCTTCGCCGGGGAGTTCGCGCGCTATGGCTGGGCCAGGCTGATGCACGCCGGGCTGGGCGGCTTCGAGACGCTGAACCTCTACGCCGAGGCGATCACCAAGATGCCGGAGAACCCCGGCATCCCGCCCCTGTTCCGCAACATCTTCAAGAACGCCTACCTGCCCTACCGCGACCCTGAGACGCTGCGGATGTTCCTCAAGGTCATTGACGAGTTCACCTACGACCACAGTGAGCGGCTGGGCGACGCGTTCGAGTATCTGCTGTCGGTACTCGGCTCGCAGGGGGACGCGGGACAGTTCCGCACCCCGCGCCACATCATTGACTTCATGGTCGCCGTGGTGGACCCGAAGAAGACCGAGACCGTGCTCGATCCGGCCTGCGGCACCGCGGGGTTCCTGATCTCCTCCTACAAGCACATCCTGCGGGCCAACACCGACGCGGACGGCCACAGCACGCTGACGCCGGATGAAAGGGGCCGCCTGGCGCAGAACTTCCACGGCTACGACATCTCGCCCGACATGGTGCGGCTGTCGCTGGTGAACCTCTACCTGCACGGGTTCGCCGACCCGCACATCTTCGAGTACGACACGCTGACCAGCCAGGAGCGCTGGCACGAGTACGCCGATGTGATCCTCGCCAACCCGCCCTTTATGTCGCCCAAGGGGGGCATCAAGCCGCACAACCGCTTCTCGGTGCAGAGCAAGCGCAGCGAAGTGCTCTTTGTGGACTACATGGCCGAGCATCTGACGCCCGGCGGCCGCGCCGCCATCATTGTGCCCGAGGGGATCATCTTCCAGAGCCAGAACGCATACCGCGACCTGCGGAAGATGCTGGTGGACACGGCCCTGGTCGCCGTGGTTTCGCTGCCGGCCGGGGTGTTCCAGCCCTATTCCGGCGTCAAGACCTCGATCCTGATCCTCGACAAGGCGCTGGCGAAGCGGGCGGACGCCGTCGCCTTCTTCAAGGTGGAGAACGACGGCTTCGGCCTGGGCGCACAGCGCCGCGAGATTGACCGGAACGACCTGCCGCAGGCCCAGGCCGAGATCGGCGAATACCTGCGCCGGCTGCGGACGGGGGAATCGGTGGCCGATTTCCGGCCCGCGTTGGGGCTGGTCGTGGAGAAAGCAAAGATCGCGGCGAATGGGGAGTACAATCTGAGCGGGGAACGGTATCGGGAGGGGACGGGCAGCGTGTCTGCATGGCCGCTGGTTTCAGTCGGGAGTGTTTTCTGTAAATCCGAAGAGTCAGTGTTACCCAAGACACTTCAGAACGCTGTGACCTATATCGGTCTCGAAAACCTGACACAGCATACGGGTGAGATCATAGGAAATATTGTCGCCGAGAAACCATCCGACATCAAGAGCCTGAAGAATGTTTTTTACCCAGGCGACCTTCTATATGGGAAGCTCCGCCCTAACCTGAACAAGGTTTGGGTGGCAGACCGAAAAGGTATCTGCTCAACTGATATTTTCGTGATTCGATCCATTGAAGGGCAGGCCATCCCCGCTCTTTACGGCTATATCTTCCGTAGCGCGCGCTTCAACGACGCGGTCTTGGTGCAACTCAAGGGCGCGCAACTTCCAAGAATCGGGTGGTCATCGTTCGCGGAACTCCAAATCCCCCTCCCGCCACTTGACGTCCAGCAGGCGATCGTCGCGGAGATCGAGGGCTACCAGAAAGTCATCAACGGCGCCCGCGCCGTCCTCGACAACTACCGCCCCCACATCCCCATCCAGCCTGACTGGCCGATGGTGGAGGTGCGAAAAGCCTGCATCGTGAATCCCAAAAAATCGGAGCTCGGCGATCTGCCCGGTTCCTTGCAGGTATCGTTTGTCCCAATGTCGGACGTCTCAACGAACGCCATGTTACTTGATGCAAGACAGACGAGGCGCTTGGATGAAGTGACTTCCAGTTATTCATACTTCAGGGATGGCGATGTGCTCATCGCCAAGGTTACGCCATGCTTCGAAAACGGGAAGGCTGGAGTAGCGCGCAACTTGGTGAACGGTGTTGGATTCGGCTCAAGTGAGCTTCACGTTTTACGGCCAACGAGGGACGTTCTCTCAGAATGGGTCTTCCTGTTTGTAGCAACTCCAGCCTTTAGGGCATCAGCCGTGCCAAAGATGACTGGCACCGGAGGGCTACAGCGCGTTCCTACGGCGGTTATCGAAGCTTACACCATTCCCCTCCCACCCCTCGCCACCCAGCAAGCCATCGTCGCCGAGATCGAAGCCGAGCAGGCGCTGGTCGCGGCCAACCGCGAGCTGACCGCGCGCTTCGAGCGGAAGATCCAGGCGGCCCTGGCGCGGGTTTGGGGGGGAGGTTTGCCGTGAATGGGTTTGCCGTGAATGAGCCGTGAGAGTGAGCCGTCAATGAATTCACGGCCTGGTACGGCGAAACCGGCTGAAGCAGGTTGGACATGGGGGCCGCGCAACCCGCTTCAGCGGGTTTGGGATACCAGACGCCGAATTCATTCGACGGCGCATTCGACGGCGCTCCGGCGGCGCTTGATTCGGCAGCCCATGAAAAGGAGGGGTGAAATGCCATTCTGGCGCACATATTACCATCTGGTATGGGCGACAAAGAATCGTGAACCGTTGATCGCACCGGAAATCGAGCCGCGCCTGTACGCGTATATCGTCCACAAAGCCGCCGAGTTGGGCGCGTTCGTCTACGTCATCAACGGGTGCACCGATCACATCCATCTGGTTGTCGCTATTCCGCCTCACGTCTCTGTTTCCGAACTGGTCAAGCACCTCAAAGGCGCCTCCTCCCACGATCTGAATCAACAGGGACTTGAAGACCATTTCGCCTGGCAGCGTGGCTATGGTGTCCTGACTCTGGGCCAGCGCCAGAAAGCCGATGCCGAGTTGTATGTGAAACAGCAAAAAGAGCATCATCGCACAGGCAGTGCCATCCAATGGCTCGAACATTGCGCGGAAACGGACGAGGGACCCGAAGAGCTGTCATCGCCGGCCGCATTTCAACCGGTGCCAGCGATACGCGAATCACAGTCGGCCTATGATTCTCTCGGTGAACCGGCGTTTTAGGCCGCTGAATTTGAGCCTGGGAGGGGACCTGCCATGGGCATCACCATCTTCTATCGCGGCGCCCTACGCGACATGGACGACCTGCCGCAACTGACGGCGTCGCTTCAGTTGGCATGCAGCCGGCTTGCATGGCCCTGCCGGCTCGTGGATGAGCGCGTCTTGGGGACTGGCGAACGCTTCAGGAGCACCGAGGTCGAGTCCGCTGACGGCATCCCCACCCACGCGCTAGAGGTCTACCTCGAGCCGGTGGACGACCACGTGCGAGGGGCCGTCATCTCGCCGCCCGGCTGCGAGACGCTACATCTCACCTTCAGCCGCACGGGCCGGCTGATTGAGTATGGCGCGGCGTTCGGCGAAAGCGCACCGGGGCGCTATGGTCTGATCAACGAACACCTCTTCACCAAGACCCAGTTCAGCTCCCCGGAGGTGCACATCCAGGTCTGCGAACTGCTGCGGATCGTTGAGCCGTTCATGGCCGAGTGGGAGGTAGTGGACGAGGGCGACTACTGGGGAACCTGGGATGAACAGACCCTCCGAGATACATGGGCGCGCTACGACGCCGCACTCTCCGCACTCTCCGATCCGGCGACGATGCAGCAGTTCCTCAAGGACGCAGGGTTGGATATTGAGGTCACTGAGCCACCGGAGGTGGGCAAGTGGCTGTCGGCCCCGCAGCCGGCCTGGCGCGACGATTGGGGCATCAGCGCCGGGGATAACTGAACCGTCGGTTTTCCGTGCCCCCAGCGCCGGCTTCCATTTGTCCTGAATGGGACTATAATCAACGATTGAGTGATCGGTCAAGGTTAACCAGGAGAAACTATCATGCCAAAACCCACACCCCCGTTCGTCTCGGGCGCACTGCCCACGCTAGGGCATGCCCTTGAGTTCCGTGAGGATCGGACCGCGCTGATACGCCGCGGGTTTGAGGAACACGGCAACATCTTTGCAATCAAGCTGGCCAACCAGAACGTCGCCATTCTGATCGGCCCGGAGAACCAGAAGGTCTTCTTCATGGAGACCGACAAGGCGCTGGGGATCCAGGCCCCTTACCGCTTCCTGCGCGCGATGTTCGGTGAGGTGCTCTTCCTGGCGCCGCACGACGTCTATCTGGAGCACCGCACGGTGACGCTGGAGGCGTTCCGCCGCGAGAAGATGCTGCATTACAGCGACGTGATGCAGGAGGTGGTGCAGCGCTGGCTTGATTCCCTCGGCGAGTCCGGCGAGATCGAGCTGATCAAAGAGATCACCCACCTGGTGCAGGAGGTGGCCGGCAACTGCTTCCTGGGCCCCGAGGTGCACCGCCAATTGGGCCGCGAGTTCTGGGATCACTACACCGACCTGGCGGCCGGGCTCGACCCGCTGCTGCCGCCCGACCTGCCGCTGCCCAAGTTCGCCCGCCGCGACCGGGCCAAGGCCGGGCTGCAGGCCGTCATCGGCCCGGTGATCACCGAGCGCCGCGCCAACCCCGACCGCTACGACGACTTCCTGCAAGACCTGGTCAACAAGCGGATGCCCGACGGCAGCCTGGCCGACGAGGAGCTGATCGTCAACCTGCTGGTCGGCCTGATGTTCGCCGGCCACGAGACGACCGCGGGGCAGGCCGCCTGGACGCTGATCCTGCTGCTGCAAAACCCGGACACCCTGCGGGTGGTGCAGGAGGAGATCGCGCGGGTGGCGCCCTACGGCACGCACATTGACGCCCAGCGTTTAGCGCAGCTCGAGTATATCGGCTGGGCGGTGCGCGAGGTGGAGCGCATGCGGCCGTCGGTTGACCTGCTGATGCGCACCGTGGAGCAGGATCTGGAGGTCGGCGACTACCTGCTGCCGAAAGGCTGGCTGGCCCAGGTGGCGCAGGACATCGGTCACAACCTGCCCGGGCTCTTCGAGGATCCGGAGCGCTTCGACCCGCTGCGTTACGCACCCGGCCGTGCCGAGGACCGGCAGCACCGCTTCGCGCTGATCGGCTTCGGCGGGGGCACCCACAAGTGCATCGGCATGAACTTCGCCAACAACGAGATGACCATCATCACCGCGCTGCTGTTTGGGCAGTTCGATGTCGAACTGGTGACGAAGCACCCGCAGGTCCACCGCGGGCTGGGCGCCAGCCGGCCGACCGCAACCGTGATCCGTTATCGCCGCAAGCCCCAGGCTGAGACGCTGTCTGCTGCCGCGACGCAGAGGGAGATTTCGTTATGAGCAAATCAGCGAAAACACTGTTTATCGGCGGTGCGCTGGTCGGGACGGCGGCCGGTCTCCTGTGGCAGCGGACGCGCGCCCAGCGCCGCCTCGCGGAGACGACCGATCCGGGCAACCGCTTCCTGCGGCAATACGGGCCGTGGGCGCTGGTCACCGGCGCGGCGCGGGCCGAGGGGCTGGGTTACAGCTTCGCCCGCCACCTCGCCGGCCGCAACTTCAACCTGGTGCTGGTTGATATCCGCGGCGATGCACTGGCCGAGCGGGCCGCGGAGCTCCGGGCCAAATACCTGGTGAAGGTGCGGCCGATCGTCCTCGACCTGGGCCGAGAGGATTTCCTGGCCGAGCTGCTGCCGCAGACCGCGGACATCACGGTGGGCATGGTGGTGTGCAACCACATGGCCACGCCCAAAGAGACGCCCACGATCATGGAGATGGACCTGGCGACGCATCACGCGCTGCTGAACATCAACGCCCGCGCATACACGTCGCTGATCCATGCTTACGGCCGGCCAATGGTTGCCCGCGGCCGCGGGGGCATCGTGATCATCAGCTCGGGCGCGGGCTTGCAGACGGCGCCGTACACGGGGGCCTATTCGGCCAACAAAGCCTACCAGCGCGCGCTGGGCGAGGCGCTCTGGTACGAGCTCCGCGAGAGCGGGGTGGATGTGTTGGTGGCCGCGCCCGGCCTGATGGACACCCAGGGCGACGGCCTGGCCGGCTACCCGCAGTGGATGATTACCCCAGCCGAGCCGGTGGCCGTGGAAATCCTGGGCGCGCTGTCGCGGGGCCCGCTGGTCATCCCCGGCCCGGTCAACAAGCTGATGATGTTCGTGCAGACGCGACTGCTGCCGCGGCGGCTGGCCGTGGAGGCCACCGGCCGCTTCATGGCCGCGGGCCTGGGCAAAGACCAGTAACGCGCAGTGACGACTTCAGTCATGATGTCACAATCGGTGAGCGACTGAAGTCGTCACTACAAATGCGCGTATTTACTTCGTGGCCTGTTCCAACAGCGCCTGGATGCCAGGGGCCATGCCGGCGTGGCGTGCCGGCCACGAGCGTGCCAGAATTCATCCAGATTCCCCGCACACCCATTCCCAGCCAAAACTTGACGTGCTCAGAAATGAGTGGTACCCTGCTGATACGATAATTCCTATAGAATTACTATACTTTAGGGCAGTACGATGAAACTCTCCAAACGCGGCGAATACGGCCTACGGGCCATGGTGGATCTGGCGGGGCAAATGACGCCCGGCGGCGTGGTGCCCTTGAAGGCCATCGCGCAGCGCGAACAGATCCCGGCCAAGTTTCTAGAGCAGATCTTGCTGGCGTTGAAAAACGCCGGACTATTGGGCAGCAAGATGGGCATCGGAGGCGGTTATCACCTGGCCCGGCCGGCCGATCAGATCACCCTGGGCCAGATCGTACGCGTGCTCGACGGCCCGCTGGCGCCGATCCGCTGCGTGAGCAAGATGGCCTATGAGCCGTGCGCCTGCCCGGACGAGGCGACGTGCGGCCTGCGGCTGGTGATGCTCGACGTGCGCAACGCGATCAGCGACATCCTGGATCACACGACGCTGGCCGACACCGCGCGCCGCGTAGAGCAGGCCCGCAGCATCCTCCCATCGGAACCGATTGAGTCCGAGGCTGGGAATAGGTCATAGCTAAGCGTTTCCCATCATCCGAAGATACACACGTATCGCACTTTTTGTATACAAAATCCTAGTATTTCACTAGGATTTATATGAGTTCAACTCGGAGGTTCTGCCATGTTTAGACAACACCGATTGGCCGCCCTGCTAGGCGTACTCGCTCTCATTCTTCCGCTACTGGGCGGGTGCGGCGGGCAGCCTGCTGCGTCGAGCGGCGAATTGAAGGGCACGATCACAGTTTCCGGCGCGTTTGCGCTCTACCCGATGATGGTGCGTTGGGGCGAGGAGTTCGGCAAGCTGCACCCCGGCGTCCAGTTCGACATCTCGGCGGGCGGCGCGGGCAAGGGGATGACCGATGCGCTGAACGGCGCCGTCGAGATCGGCATGGTCTCCCGCGCGATCACGCCCGAGGAAGAGGGCAAGGGCGCGTTCTGGGTGGCGGTCACCAAGGATGCCGTCTTCGGCGCGGTCAACGAGAAGAACCCGGTGCTTGCCGATCTCCGGGCCAAGGGCCTCAGCAAGGAGACGCTGATCGGCATCTACATTACCGGCAGCGTCACCACCTGGGGCCAGGCAGTGGGCCGCCCCGAGATCACCGACCAGATCCACGTCTACACCCGCTCCGATTCGGCGGGCGCGGCGGAAAGCTGGGCAAAGTACCTGGGCAATAAAAAGCAGGAGGATCTCAAGGGCATCGGCGTCTCCAGCGATCCCGGCATCATGGATGCGGTGATTAAGGATCCGCTGGGCATCGGCTATAATAACCTCAACTACGCGTTCGATGCCAAGACGGGCCAGCCGGTGGCGGGGTCGTTCGTCCTGCCGCTCGATGCCAACGGCGACGGCGTGGCCGGCGAGGACGAACTGCTGCTGACCAAGGCCGCCGCGGTCCAGGCCGTGGCGGGCGGCAAGTATCCCTCCCCGCCCGCGCGGCTGCTCTATCTGGTCACCAAGGGCAAACCGGCCGGGCTGACCGAGACCTTCATCAAGTGGATCCTGGCCGATGGGCAGAAGCTCGTGGGCGAGGTCGGCTACGTGCCGCTGACCCCGGAGCAGGTGGAAACGAGCAACGCCAGGCTGCAGTAGAAACCCGACGCAGACCACGCAGATCTGCCTGATAGACTTTGTATATCATTTTCGGATTGCTGCCCACCACCTCGTCGCTGAAAATGCGCTGGATGGTGGTAGTACCTCGCCACCAAGAATTTGAGGGGGCGTAGTGGCGACTTTAGTCGCTTTTGGGTCGGCGACGAACGACTGAAGTCGTTACTACTATCCATCAAGACCAACGTGGCGACGTAGTAGCGACTTCAGTCGCATTTTTGGGGAGAACCTCATGGCCACACAAGCCGCATCTGGGCCGCGGGCGGTTTCCGCCCGCGCTGCGACACGCTGGCGGCGGAGCCTGGACCGCGCCGCGAGCCGGTTCTTCCTCCTGCTGACTGCGCTGCCGGCGGCGCTTCTGGTTGCGATGCTGATCGCCCTGGTGGTGCGCACCTGGCCGATCCTGGAGAGCAACTCGCTCGGTGCGCTGCTGGCCGGGCGGACCTGGCAGCCGTGGCAGAAGCTCTTTGGCTTCTATCCCTTCATCGCCGGCACCTTCTGGGTGACGTTCCTCGCCCTGTTGATCGCGGCCCCGCCCTCGCTGCTCATCGCGATCTATCTGATCGAATACGCGCGGCCGCGGACGCGCAACACGATGCGGCTGCTGCTCGACGTGCTGGCAGGCATCCCGTCCGTCATTTACGGAGTGTGGGGCGTGATCGCCATCGTGCCGCTGGTCGGGAAGGTGCTGGAACCGGCGTTGAGCCGGATGCTGGGGTTCCTCCCGCTCTTCGCGGCCACGAACCCGACGGGGTACAGCCTGATCGCGGGCAGCATCGTACTGGCGGTGATGGTCACGCCGGTGATCATCGCGGTCACCTGCGAGGTGTTGGAGGCGGTGCCGAACGGACTGCGCGAAGCGGCGTTGGCGATCGGCTGCACCCGCTGGCAGGCGGTCAAGCACGTCGTGCTGCGCCGCGCTGCGCCGGGCGTGATCGCCGGCATCGTGCTGGGCTTCTCCCGCGCGTTCGGCGAGACGATGGCCGTGCTGATGGTGGTAGGCAATGTGCCGGCCGCGCCGACCTCGATCTTCGACGCCGCCTACCCGCTGACCGCGCTGATCGCCAACAACTTCGGCGAGATGATGTCCATCCCGCTGTACGATGCCGCGCTGATGGGCGCCGCGCTGATTCTGCTGGTGGTTGTCCTGGCGTTCAACATCGCCGCGGCGCTCTTCCTGCGCCAGGTGGTCAGGAGGACCGGACTATGAGCAGAAAACACCTCGAAGAAGGCTGTTTCCTGGCGCTGATGCGTGCGTCATTCGTGTTAGTGATCGGCAGCCTACTGTTGATCCTGGCGACCGTCGTGATTCGCGGGCTGCCCGCGCTGAACTGGCAGATGATCTCGCAAACCCCGAAGGGCGGCTTCTACCTGGGCAAGGAGGGCGGCATCCTTAACGCCATCCTCGGCTCGCTCTACCTGGCCGGCGGGGGCACGCTCCTGGCGCTCCTGCTGGCGCTGCCCATCGTGCTCTTCCTGAACGTCTATGCGCGAGGGGCGCGCTGGGCGGAGGTCGTGCGGCTGGCGCTGGACGTGATGTGGGGAGTGCCGTCCATCGTGTACGGCGCGTTCGGCTTCACCCTGATGCTGCTGGTGGGGCTGCGCGCCTCGCTCCTGGCCGGCATCCTTGTGCTGGCGCTGCTGGAGCTGCCGATCATGGCGCGGGCGATGGACGAGGTGCTCAAGATGATCCCGCACGACCTCAAGGAGGTCTCGTTTGCGTTGGGCGCGACGCGCTTCGAGGTGGCCTTCAAGGTGCTCGTGCGCCAGGCGCTGCCCGGCGCCGTCACCGGTGCGCTGCTGGCCTTCGGCCGCGGGATCGGCGACGCCGCTTCGGTGCTCTTCACCGCGGGGTACACCGACCGGCTGCCCACCTCGCTGCTGCGGCCAACTGCGTCGCTGCCGCTGGCGGTCTTCTTCCAGTTGAGCACGCCCTACCCCGAGGTGCGGCAGCGCGGCTATGCTGCGGCGCTGATCCTGACCCTCATCATCCTGGCCGTCAGCCTGGGTTCGCGCTGGCTGGCGAGCAGGCTGTCGAAGAATGTGGTGAAGTAGATGGCTGAGAGACAAACCGGCGTACATTTCTCGGTGCGCAACTTGAACGTGAGCTACGGCAAGCAGCCGGCGCTGCGCGACATCAACGTAGACATCCCGCGCGGGCAGATCACGGTGATCCTGGGTCCATCGGGCTGCGGCAAGACCACCCTGCTGAAGAGCCTGAACCGCCTGCTGGACATCACCGAGGGGGTGCGCGTGACGGGCCAGGTGCTGCTTGACGGCGAAGATGTCTACGCCCCCGGCGTGGACGTGACGGAGGTTCGCAAGCGCGCCGGCCTGCTGTCGCAGCGTCCTTCTCCGCTGCCCATGTCCATCTACGACAACGTCGCCTTCGGCCCGCGCGTCCACGGCACGGCCCGAGGTCGCGATCTGGACGCGCAGGTGCGGCACTATCTGGAGCTCGCCGGGCTGTGGGATGAGGTGAAGGATCGGCTGCACGCGCCGGCGACGCGGCTCTCCATCGGCCAGCAGCAGCGGCTCTGCCTGGCGCGCGGCCTGGCCGTGGAGCCGGAGGTGATCCTGGGCGATGAGCCGACCTCGGCGCTTGACCCCATCTCCGCGCAGCATATCGAGCACCGGCTGCTCGATTTGAAGGGACAATACACCGTCGTGTTGGTGACGCATATCCTGCGCCAGGCGAAGCGCCTGGCCGACCACGTGGTGTTCATGTATCTGGGCGACCTGGTCGAAGCCGGGCCAGCCAAAGAGATCTTCGCCAACCCGCGAGAAGAACGCACGCGCGCCTATTTGAGCGGGGAGTTTTAACGTTGGAACGTTTAGGCGGCTAACCGCGCAGCAAGGGAGTTAACATGCCATCCATCCACACGATCGCCGTCCACGCGGGCGAGCAGGCCCAGCGGCCGCTGTTCACGCCGGTCGCCACGCCGATCTACCACGCGTCCAGCTACGTCTACGACGACATGGAGATGCTGGACGCGACCTTTGCCGGGACCTTCGACGGCCCGATGTACACCCGCTACGGCAACCCAACCGTGTCAGCGCTGGAGGCGGCGGTGGCCGCGCTGGAGGGGGGCGAGGCGGCGCTGGCCTACGGCTCCGGCATGGCGGCGATCCATGCCGCGCTGCTCGCCGCGGGCGCGCGGGCGGGGACCGCAGTGGTGGCAGCCCAGGACTGCTACGGCGCGACCTACGCGCTGCTGAGCAAGCTGCTGGCGAGCCAGGGCGTGGCCACGCACTTTGTGGACACCGCCGACCTTGGCGCCGTGCGCGCGACCCTGGCGGCTGCCCGCCCGGCCGCGCTGCTCGTCGAGACGATCTCGAACCCGCTGCTCAAGCTGGCCGATCTGCCGGCGCTGGCGGAGCTGGCGCACGGTGCGGGCGCGGCGCTCATCGTTGACAACACGTTCGCCTCACCCTACCTCTGCCGGCCGCTGGCGCTCGGCACGGACTATGTGGTGCACTCCGCAACGAAGTACCTGGGCGGGCACGGCGATGTGCTGGGGGGCGTCATCGTGACCAGTGCGGCGCGGCGGCGGGAGCTGAACGAGATCAACAAGCTGATCGGTGCGAACCTGGGGCCGCAGGAGGCGTGGCTGGTGCTGCGCGGGCTCAAGACGCTGCCGCTGCGCGTCCAGCGCCAGTGCGAGAACGCCCGCCGCGTGGCCGAGTGGCTGGCCGGCCATCCGCGGGTGAGCCGCGTCAACTATCCCGGCCTGGCGTCGCACCCGCAGCATGGCCTCGCGGCGCGGCTGCTGGAGCGGGGGGAGTTCGGCGCGATGATCAGCTTCGATATCCGCGACGCGGACCGACCGGCCGTCTTCCGCTTCATGGAGGCGCTGCGGCTGGTGCTGCCCGCCACCACGCTCGGCGACGTCTACAGTCTGGTGCTTTACCCGGCGCACTCCTCGCACCGCGCGCTCGACCCGGCGCTGCGCCGGCGCCTCGGCATCGGCGACGGCCTGGTGCGGCTGTCGGTAGGGATCGAGGATCCCGCGGATATCATCGCGGATTTAGGGCAGGCGTTAGCACGTTGACAGGTTGACAGGTTAGCACGTTGAAACGTGCGAACGTGCAAACGTGCGAACGTGCAAACGTGCGAACGTACAAACCTGCAAACGTGCCGACCTGCCGCCGCATCACCGCCGCCGCGGAAAGACCATCGAAATCACCAGCGCCGCGCCCATCAGTGCGGAGAAGGCAAAGCCTGCGAGGCTGAGCCAGCGCGCGATGGGGCTGTTGGCCGTGTAGGGGAACAACCAGGCGGTGCCCACGATCAGCGCGGCGATCATCAGGCTGACGGCCAGGCGGGTGGACAGGCGGTCCACCGTCCCCAGGATGTCGGCGGTGTCCTTCATGCGGATAGTGAAGAGGTCGCCGCGCTCGACCTTGCGCAGCAGGCCGCCGGCCGCGCGCGGCAGCGCATCCATCATCTCGGCCATTTCGGTCTGGCGGTGAAGAAGAGTCAAGCGCAGGGGGCGCTTCGGCAGGAAAGAGCGCCGGAGCAGCCGCCGGACAAGAGGGGCCGAGGCCGCGAAAATATCGAAATCGGGATCAAGCTGCGCCCCAACCCCCTCCAACATGCTCAACGTCTTCCCCAGCAGCCACAGGTTCGAGGGCAGCCGCAGCCGGTGGCGGAAGGCGATGGGCATGAGATCGGATACAAACTCCGCGGCCCGGACCTCCTTCAGGGTGACGCCGCGGTACTTGTCCAGCAGCGCGCCGACGTCGCGCGCCAACGCTTCGCGGTCCACATCCTCGTCCGCGGCGCCCATGCGCAACAACTGCTCGGCCAGATCGGGTGTAGACATCTCCATGGCCGCGATATAAAGCAGGGTCAGTTCCTGGCGCAGCTTCTCGTCCACCACGCCCATCATGCCGAAGTCCATCACCCCCAGCACGTTGCCGGGCATCACCACGAAGTTGCCGGGGTGCGGATCGGCGTGGAAGAAGCCGTCCTCGAGCACCTCCTTGACGATGGTCTGCGCCGCATAGCGCGCGACATGCTTGCGATCAATCCCGGCCGCTTCCAGCGCGGGCAAATCGTCAATCTTGATGCCCCGGATGCGTTCCAGCACCAGCACTTGAGGCGTAGAATACTCCCAGTAGACGCGCGGAAAATAGATCTCGGTCCACCCCTCGAAATTCTTGCGCAGGCGATCGGCGCTGCGGCCCTCGCGGCGATAATCCATCTCGCGCCGCAGCGTATCCGCGAACTCCCGCACGACGCCGGGTAAATCGTGTCGTTTGCCCAACGGCGTGACTTTGCTGCCTGCCGCCAGCTCAGCCATCATCGCCAGGTCGGTCTCGATGAGCTGGCGGATGCCCTGCCGCTGCACTTTGACAACCACCTCCGTGCCGTCGGCGAGGGTCGCCGCATGAACTTGCGCCAGCGAGGCCGCGGCCAGCGGCACGGAGTCAATGCTGGCGAAGACCTCTTCGGGCGGCTTGCCGTATTCGTTCGTCAGTACGGCGTGGATCTCCTCCCACGGCTGGGCGGGCACGCTGTCCTGCAAACGCGTCAGTTCAGCGATGTAGGCCGGCGGCAGGAGGTCGGGCCGCGTGCTCAACACCTGACCCAGCTTCACGAAGGTCGGCCCCAATTCCTCCAATGCTAACCGGAAGTGCTCGGCTGCGGCCTCCGCGGACACGGCTTCCTCCGGCTGTGGCCTGCGCCACAGCCGGCTCCGCAGGCTTGGTTGGAGCTGCTCCCAGGCGACACCGAACCCGTGCCGAACAAACGTGGCCCCGATCTGGCGTGTGCGCTGCAACTTGCGGACAGGGTGCTGGACGATGGACATGGTGAAGGCTCCGAATGACGAATGATGAAGGACGAAGATGATTTTCAATGAGGATGGGGGTAAAGTCAAGCTGCTTGCCGAGCCTTGGGCCGCGTTGTATACTGCGAGCGGACGCCTATTCCGGCACTGGAGAGGTAGCCGCCATGCGACGATTCGTTCTTCTGTCCTCGTTGCTCTGCCTGAGCCTTTTGGCCGGCTGTGCGAACGCAACCCTACCGATCCCATGGCCGGCCATGCCGACCTCGGTCCTCATGACGCCTACGCCGCGCGTCTGGCCCACCCCGCTGCCGAACGAGCCCACCGCCACCCCGCTCCCCACGCCGATCCCGGAGCTGACCGGCGCTGCGACCTATACCGCCGCGCTGCGGCCGGAAGCTGGGCCTGCGCCCGCGGAAGGCCTGACCGAGTATCGGCTGACCGTGGACCTGGCGGACGATCTGCGCCGGGTCGCGGGCCAGGCCGACATCCGGTATACCAACCGGGAGCAGGCGCCGCTGGACGCGATCTACCTCCACCTCTACCCAAACCTATGGGACGGCGGCATGGTCGCAACCGACGTGCGCGTGGCCGGCCAGCCGATCACGCCGACCTATCCGTCCGGCGATGACATCCTCGGGCTGCCGCTGGCCGCGGCGCTCCGGCCGGGCGAAAGCATCACGCTCTCGCTGCGCTTTGCCGAGCCGATCCCGACCGGCGCCGGGGTGGGCAACTACGGCGAACTCGGTCTGGGCGACGGGGTGCTGGCGCTGGCGCACTTCTACCCCACCGTCGCGGTTTACGACACCGGTTGGCGGCTGGAGACCCCCGCGCTGCAGGGCGATGTGATCTTCCACGACGCGAGCCTGTACGATGTGACGCTCACCGCGCCGGCCGACCTCATGGTGGTCGCGACCGGCGCGACCCTGGGCCGCACGATTCAGGGCAAGCAGGCTGTCTGGCGGCTCGGCGGCGGCCCGATGCGCGACTTCAACATCATCGCCAGCCGGGATTACCGTTCGGCCAGCACCCAGGCCGGCGACATCACGGTGAACAGCTACTTCCTGCCGGGAGACGCCGAAAGCGGGGAGGAGGCGCTGCGGTGGACGGCCAGGGCGCTGACCTTCTATCAACAGACGTTCGGGACTTATCCCTATCGTGAGCTGGATGTCGTGGCGACAGCCACCACTGCCGGCGGTATCGAATACCCCGGCCTGGTCGTCGTGGCGGACCGGCTGTACCGCGATCCAAGCCGCCACACCTTTTTTGAATCGGCCACCGTCCACGAAGTGGCGCATCAATGGTGGTACAATGTAGTGGGCAACGACCAGGTGAACGCCCCGTGGCTGGATGAGTCGCTGGCGCAATACAGCACCTATCTGTATTTCCGCGACGCCTACGGGGAAGCCGGCGCCCAGGGGTTCATCGAGTCACTCAACGCACGCTGGGCGCGCGTCGGCAACGCCAGAAAGCCCATCGGCCTGCCCGTAGCCAACTACACCGACGCCGAATACGGCGCCATCGTCTACGGCCGCGGCGCGCTGTTCTTCCTCGCGCTGCGCGATCGGTTGGGCGAAGCCAAGATGGCCGAGCTGCTGCGGCGCTACTACACCGAGGAGACGTGGCGTGTCGCCACACCGGAAGCGTTCCGCAGCCTGGCCGAGCAGGTGGCCGGCAGCAGCCTGGCAGATCTATGGCAGGAGTGGGTCGAGCCATAATAAACAGTTGAACAAACCGTTAGAGTGCTCAGGTGCAGCTTTCATCCTGCGTTCATCTGGCGCGGCTAGGATGAAGTTGCAAATCAACGCGAGGTCACACCCCTGATGCCTGAGCACACACCCGGCGTCCGCCCCGAATCGCGCGGAGCTTTTGCCGCCGCCCCCGTCCGATGGTATAATGAACCCGTTAAACCCGTTCGACCGGCGCCAACAAGCGCCGTTCCCGAGGAGAAATACGGGACCATGCGGATTTTGTTAGTAGATGATGATCGCCCCAGCCTGAAAATGACTGCCTTTCTGCTGCGCGAGGAAGGCTACACCGTCTTCACCGCAGATAACGGCATTGATGCGCTGCGAATGATTGACGAGAAGACCCCCGACCTGCTGATCCTGGATGTCATGATGCCGGGCATGGATGGCTGGGAAGTGACCCGCCAACTGCGGCGCAACACCAACCTGCCCATCATCATTCTCTCGGCCAAAGGCGAAACCACGGACCGGGTCTTCGGGCTGGATCTGGGTGCGGATGATTATCTAGCGAAACCCTTCGAGCCGTCGGAGCTGCTGGCGCGCGTGCGCGCCGTGTTGCGCCGCGCGGAAGCGTTCACATTCGGCGAGCCGCAATCGCAGTTGACGGTGGAAGGCTGGCGCCTGGACCCGATCAACAACAGCCTCACCATGCCCAACGGTCGCACTGTCGAGCTGACCCCCATCGAATTTCGCCTGCTGCACTACCTGGTGCGCAACAACGGCCGCGTGCTGACGCATGAACAACTCTTGAACACGGTGTGGGGTTACGACTACGAAGGCTACTCCAACCAGGTCGCCGTCTACGTGCGCCGGCTGCGCGCCAAGCTGGAACCCGATGCGGATCAACCCCGGTATGTCCTGACTGCGCGCGGCATCGGGTACCGCTTCGAGGCTGCGGGCGCAGCCGGTTGACGCTGGCCGACGACTCCGGCGCCGCCGGACGGCGCCCCCCTGAGGTATGGACATGTCCGTCCTTCCCCGACTGACTTCAGAACAATACCACTCCCAAAAACCAGCAGAGGCAGCGCCGCGTCGATCGCTCACACGCGCTGCGCCTTGGTTGCTGTTGATCTTGCCGCTGGCGGTCCTGCTGGCGCTCGCCGCCTCGCCCGTGCACGGGGTTGCGCTTGAGGTGACGCACTTGTTTGCCCCGCGCCTGGGCCGCCTGCCGGTCGGCGGGAACGCGGTCGCGGCTGTGACGTGGAGCAATTTCACCCCCACAAGCTGGATCACCGTGCTGCCGGCCACGAGCAGCGTCACGGCCGAGGCCGCGAACGGCCTCGATCCGGCGACCGCCGGCTACGCGGTCAGCACCGACACCGGCGCGACCTGGACGGCATGGTCGGCCGCGGGCCTCACTGTCACCGGCGCGGTCAGCACCACACAGGTCCTGACGGTCAACGGCCTGAACCTCCCCGACGCCAACCATGCGAACCTGCTGCGCTTCCGTATCCAGGAGTTCGGCGGCGCGTTGGAGGACAGCCCGGACTATGGAGCGCCGGTTGACACCACCGCCCCCAGCTCGGCGATCTCGCAGCCTACAAACGGCATCCCGATAAACACCGCGCCGGCCATCCGCGGCACGGCCACGGACGGCAGCGGCTCCGGCGTTGCCGAAGTGCGCGTGAGCTTACGTAACACCGCCACCGGCTTGTACTGGGATGGCGTCGCCTGGGTCAGCGGCGAGCAGTGGCTCGCGGCCGCGGGCAACGCGAGCTGGAGCTACATCGGGGCGCCGCCCGCCTGGGCCGACGGCGTGACCTATGCGATCCGCAGCCGCGCGACCGATGTGGCCGGCAAGATCGAGACGCCCGGCGCCGAGGTCCGCTTCACGTTCGACACGACGCCGCCCACGGTCGCGGTGCTCTCGCCCAACGGCGGCGAGGTATGGGCGGGCGGCCAGCCGCAGATGATCACTTGGAGCGCAGCCGACACGACCGGCCTGGCCGCAGCGCCCATCACGTTGAGCGTATCGTACGACGCGGGCACGACCTGGCAGACGATCCATGCGGGCCAGGCCAACAGCGGCAGCTTCTCCTGGACGCCGCCGGCGGTCAACAACAACCAGGTCCTCGTGCAGGTGGAGGCGGTGGACCTCGCGGGCAACCGGAGCAGCGACCGCAGTAACGCGGTATTCACGCTGGACAGCGCCGCCCCGGCCGCGCCGACCGGCCTCACCGCCAACCCGCCGGGCTGGACGAAGGCGAGCAGCTTCTTCATCTCATGGACTAATCCGGCTGACGTCAGCCCGGTGGCCGGGGCGTGGTACAAACTCGATGCGCCGCCGGCCGCCGCGAACGACGGCGTCTACGTTGCCGGCGCCAATATCACCACACTCGCAGGCATTTCCCCCGCGACCGAGGGCGTACACGCCCTGTATGTCTGGCTGCAAGACACCCTGGGACGCGCCAACCAGGCCAACGCCGCAACCACCACGCTGTTTCTTGACCGAACGCCGCCCGCGCCGCCGTTCAACCTCAACGGCAGCCCGGCCCGCACCTGGACCAACGTGAATAACTTCGCCGAAAGCTGGACCAATCCCGCCGACCTGTCGGGCATTGTCGGCGCTTACTACAAGCTGGACGCTGACGGGACATCTGAGACCGACGGCATCCTGGTGAACAACGCCAACAGCATCGCCGGCATCGTCGCACCCAGCGATGGCAAGCACGACCTCTATCTCTGGCTGGTGGATGCAGCAGGCAACGTCAGCCACTTCAACCGCAACATTGACCCGAAGGTGTTCTGGTATGACGGCACCCCGCCGTCCAGCAGCATGACGCTGACGCCGCCGCTGCCGGCCAACGGCTGGTACAGCACCACCGTCACCGCCAGCTTCACCGGGCAAGACCCCACCGGTGGCTCCGGCTTGCAGGCGGTCTCTCACCGGTTGGACACCGGCGCGTGGAACACCGACCCGACCGCACAGATCGCGACCGAGGGCCAACACACCCTGTCCTACTACGCCCAAGACGTCGCCGGGAACTTCGAGGCCGTCAAGCTGGTCAGCTTCGCCTTAGATTTGACGCCGCCTGCTGTCACGTTGACACCGGATCGGCTGCCACAGGCAAGCGGCTGGTACACCGCGGCCGTCACGCTCAACCTGAACGTCACCGACAACCTCTCCGGCAGCCCACAGGGCTACTACCGAATCAATGGCGGCGCGTGGCAGACCGGCAAGCTGATCACGCTGCCCGGCGATGGCGTGTTCCTCATCGAGTACTACGGGCAGGACGGCGCCCGGAATCGGAGCGCGACGGCCTCGCTCCAGGTCGGCGTGGACACCGCGCCGCCGGTCACCGCCTACCAGGTGCAGGGCACCCAGGGGCAGAACGGCTGGTACACCTCCCCGCTGACGGTCAAACTGGTGCCCAGCGATGCGGTCTCCGGCATCAAGGCGACCTATTACCGGCTCAACACCGGTCCCTGGCAGACGGGCAGCCAATTTCAGGTCACCGGCGATGGCTACTACACGCTGGCGTTCTATTCAATTGACGCCGCAGGCAACGTGGAGACCAGCTTCCCGGTACAAGTGCAAATAGACTCCGCTGCGCCGGGCGCGCCGACCGCCGTGGAATCCGCGCCGAGCGGCTGGAGCCGGACCAACCGCTTCACCGTCCAGTGGGCGAACCCCACCGACCTGAGCGGCATCGCGGGCGTCTACTACCGGCTCGATGGTGAACCGACCGGCAGCACCGATGGCACCTACTCGCCGCTGACGAATCGCCTGGAAGGGTTGACTGTGCCGACCGAAGGCGTGCACCGCCTCTCGTTGTGGCTGCGCGACAATGCCGGCAACGCCGATCACCGCAACCGGACGCTTGCCCCACCGTTGCGCTATGACGCCACCCCGCCCACCACCACGGCGGCGATCCAGGGCCTGGCCGGGGACAACGGCTGG
Source organism: uncultured Anaerolineales bacterium (assembly GCA_964647255.1). Lineage (GTDB taxonomy): Bacteria > Chloroflexota > Anaerolineae > CG2-30-64-16 > CG2-30-64-16 > CAWJEL01. Next base: position 70,451 of record CAZYGI010000005.1, read on the forward strand.
TATCGCGGCCCGGTGACCGTCACGCTCACGACGACCGACGGCACCTCAGGCCTGGCCGCGCTGCACTATCGCGTAGATGCTGGCGCATGGATCACCGTGACCACGCCGACCGTCAGCTTGACCTTCACCACGGCCGACAAACACGTCCTGGAGTACGCGGGCGAGGATGTGGCCGGCAACGTCGAGCCCATGCACACGCAGACGATCCGCATAGACGCCACCCCGCCCCCGGCCCCGATCGCGCTGCGGGCCGAGCCCTCGGGCTGGCAGCGGTACAACAGCTTCAGCCTGACATGGACGGCGCCCATGGATCAGTCCGGCATTGCCGGAGCCTACATCAAGTTTGACGCGCCGCCGACCGGCCCGCATGACGGGACATTCTTCACCGCCACTGAGACGCTCCAGGGCATTCAGGTTCCTGCCGAGGGCCAACATGCGGTCTATGTCTGGCTGCGCGACCAGGCGGGAAACAGCGACCAGAGCACGGCAGTTGCGCTGCCAGATGCCATGTGGTACGATGGAATGCCGCCGCAGACCGCTGTCACCCAGACGGGGAAACCGGGGCAAAGCGGTTGGTACATGGGCCCGGTGGAGTTTGCCATGTCGGCCGGCGACGCGACCTCCGGGCTGGCCGATATCGCGTATCAGATTGATGACGGCGCCTGGGAGAGCAATTCAGGCTTCACTCTGGCCGCGGAAGGCAGCCACATTGTGCGCATCGCGTCGCGCGACGTGGCCGGCAATGTCGAGCCGGCGCAGATGTTCTACGTGAACATTGACAGCCGACCTCCGGTCGCAAAGTTCGCGATGCTGTCCCGCTACCAGTCGGCGCCGAGTTTCACGGTAACCTGGCAAGGGGCCGATCCACAGCCCGGTTCGGGGTTGACAACCTACGACATCCAGGTGCGCGACGGATATCAGGCGTCCTGGCAGAACTGGCTAACGCGCACGACGCAGACCAGCGCGACCTACACCGGGGTGCGCGGGCACACCTATTTCTTCCGGGTTGCGGCACGCGATCTGGCGGGCAACCAGCAGGCCTGGACCGCGGGCGACACCTACGGAACCGTCGAAACAGTGCTGAACGGGGGGTTCACCACCGGCAATTTCAGCGAGTGGACTGCCAGCGGCATCTTGTTCAAGGCCGTCGTGCCGACCACCGGGCGGCTCGGCACGGAGATCCTGGCAGCGCGGCTGGGTTCCCCGGACTACGGGCCGAGCTTGACCGATCCCGGTTCTGTGCCGGTCGGCGATGCAACGATCACGCAAACCATCCGGGTGCCGGATCTGAGCCAGGTGGCCCGACCCACCTTGACCTTCTGGTATCGTGTGATGACGTATGATGTAAAGTACAGCCAGAACTTCAAGCGTGACCAAGACACCCTGGACGTCTGGCTCTATACGCAGGCCGGAAAGCCGCTCAAGCGGCTGATGCGAGACGGCAATCCGACCACGCACTACGGCGAGTTGTATGACACCGGCTGGGAACTGGGCATGAGCGATCTGACCAGCTATGCCGGTCAAACGGTCCAACTGGTTTTCGCCAACTACAATCGTTGGGACAACCTGTTCAACACCTGGAGCTTCATCGCCGACGTCCGCGTTGCGGACATGCCGACGTTCTATCACAGCCGTCTGCCAGTGATCACAAGCAGAACCACAGGGCAGGCGGCGGCCGCTGAGGCGACGAGCATCGAGCCGCCGGCTGAGGTCCCAACGCCCGAACCGATTGACGGGAAACGATAACACACTGATGACCAAGAGCGAGCGTCTCCCATCGGCAGGTCCGGGGAAGATCATCCCTGGACCCAAACCCGCGCCGGGAACTGAGGAGACGAAACTGAACGCCAGCCCAGCGGCGGGCGGCGCTGAGGCTTCAGCACCGCCCGCGCGGCCAGCGATCGAGGGTGCAGCTATCCTCCGCCCGCGCAGCTTTGCCGCGCCCGCGCCGGATGCAGCCGAGGCGCTCTACTACGAGGGGATGGCGGCGTATCAACATCGCAACTGGGAGCAAGCCCTGGACCGATTCGGCCGGCTGAAGGAGTTGCAGCCGACGCGGCCCGGCCTCGATGCCTTGCTGGATGAAGTACGTTGGTTTCTGCAGTTGCAGGACACTGCGCCCAACGACGCCGGCGTGGCGGAGCTTCCTGCCCACGCGAAGGCCGCGACCACGGCGCTGGTTGCTCCCTGGTGGCGCCGGTGGCAAACCTGGGGTTTCATCGCCCTGGCGCTGGTCGGCGTCGTCGCCATGCTGCTGTTTGCCTTCCAGGGCCGCCTGCCCTGGGATGTCGTCGGCACGCGCGAGACCCAGGAGCTCTACACCCGGGCGCAGGCCCGGCTCGCCGTCGGCGACTATGAGGGCGCCCAGGCCGCGTTCCAGAAGATCCTGGAGACAACGCCCGGCGACACGGAGGCCCGGCTCGGCCTGGTCCGCGCCCAGCGCCAACAGACGCTGGCGCAGGGCTACGCCGCCGCTGAAGCCGCCATCGCCGAGGAAGACTGGGACAAGGCCGCGGCCGAACTGGAGAAAATCCTGGCGGTTGATCCAAGCTATGCCGACGCCCAGGTCAAAGCGGACTTCGTCTCGCAGCGCCGGCGGCTGGCCGGCCTCTACAACGACGGCAGCCGGCTCTACGATCTGGGGCAATGGGAAGACGCCATCACCCAGTTCGAAAGGGTGAGCCAGCTCGACGGCTCGTATCGGACCGAGGCAGTCGCCGAATTCCTGTTCGTCAGCTATCTGAATGCCGGCCAAGCCCTGCTGGCGTCCGCCGGGAACAACGCCGAGGCCGTGACGCGAGCCGTCGAGCGGTTCTCCCGTGCGCTGGCGATCCATCCGCGCAACCGGCAGGCCACCGAAGCGCATCGCCGCGCCAGCCTCTATCAGGAAGCGCTCCGCGCGATCCAGCAAGATGATCTAAACGGCGCCCAGACGCGGCTCGAGTCACTGCTGGCTGAGGATCCGACTTATGCCAACGGCGCGGTGGCCGCGCAATACTATGCGCTCCTGCTGCGCAAAGCTGAAACCGCCCTGACGACCGGCGACATTCCGGGCGCGCTCAGCCTCTACCGCCAGGCGCAGACCGCGCCGGTGCAGGATCATGCCGCGGCTGCCCGCGGAGAGAAGTTGGCGCTCGCCATCACCCCAACGCCGACCCCCCGGCCGACCGCAACACCTCCGCCCACACCGATCCCGCTGCCCCTGGCCGTGCTGCAGGGCGAGGCAACGCCTCTGCGCTCCGGCCCCGGCCGGCTTTACCCGGTCGTCGGCCAGCTTCCCGCAGCCGCGCAGGTCGTGATCACCGGCCGCGATGCCGATCGCATCTGGCTGCGGGTGTGCTACAGCGCGGCCGATCAGGGGCAAAGCTGTCAAACCAACACCCCCGGCGCGAGCGCGCGGCAGGGTTGGGTGCCGTATGCCGCGCTGGCGGTAAGTGGGCGGATGGACATCGTCGCGGTGATTACCCCGATCCCCTTGCCCACCGCGCAATCGGGCCAGACGCCCAGACCCTCGGCTCAGGTCATCTGCCTGGGCGGCCGGGTGCTGAACGCGGCCGGCGGTGGGCCACTGCGCAACTGGATTGTGACCTTGCAGGCGCCCGACGGGACCGCCGCGACCGCACGTTCGATCTACGACGGCACCTACAAGTTCGGCAATCTTGCGGCAGGCAGCTACACCGTCAGCATCCGGGTGGAGGCGGGATGGCGCATGCTTAGCCCAGTCACCAACAACGTATCCCTCACCCCCGGCGCCGCCTGCGCCCAGGTGGACTTCTGGGCCGAGGGGACAGGCGGCGACGGCCAGGGATCTTCGCCCCGGCCGACCCCGACCCCGCCCCGCTGAGGTCACGATGAGTCTGGATCGCGCCCGTTCGACTGAAGGAGCTGCGCCGGCGGCCCTGCCTCTGGCCGCGCAGCCGAGCCGACGCGCCAAGTTGGCGGGGATCGTGTTTGCCACCCTGCTGTTCATGTCGCCGCTGCTCATGCTGCCCCACGCCCGCGCCGCACAGGCGGAGGCCTGGCGCCCTCTGGGGCTGCGCGGGGAGACGATTCTTGCCCTGGCCGTGACGAGCAATGAGGGCGAACGCATCGTCTACGCCGAGACGCACACCGGCCTCTGGCGCTACACCACCGGGACAGACACCGCGGCCTGGGAACGCATTGATGCCGGTCTGCCCGTCGGAGCCCTGGGCGGCCCTGCGCTGGCGGCCTGGCAGGTCGTGCCGGGCCGTCCGCTTCAGATTTATGCGTTGATCGGCACAGGCACCGCGCGCCAGCTTTACCGCTCCGATGACAGCGGGCGTTCATGGACGGGAATCGGTCTCGCCCCGGGCCAGACTGCCCGCCCCGCGATGATCGTCTTGCCGGGGCCGAACGGCGCGCCGGATCAGATCATCCTGGCGACCGGCAGCCGGGCGCAGCGCAGCAGCGACGGCGGCGCGACCTGGGCTCCCGGCGGGCCCTGGCCCGGCGCCGAGACGCGCACCCCAGGCGAAGCCGTCGAACCGGTGGACTCCCTGCTGGTGGATCCCAGCGCGCCCGAACGTCTGTTTGCGCGCTCGCGCGGGGCCACCCTGTGGATCAGCGAGAATGGCGGGTTGTCGTGGCGTCCTTCCAAGCAGGATCAAGTCACCGCGATCGCCATCACGTCCTACTTCGGGATCCGCGTCTGGGCCGCGAACGCACATGATCTCGCCTTGAGCACCGACGCCGGTGCGTCCTGGACCGGAGCGCCGCTGCCGGCAGGCGGGCGGATCGTCACGCTGCGCAGCGATACCCGGGTGCCGGAGACCATCTACGCCGCCCGGGCCGACGGCGCCGTCGCGCGCAGCGACGATAGCGGAATCACCTGGAGCGGCCTGGGGCGGCCCAGCGGCTCACACGTCACTGCGCTGGCGCTCGACCCCGACCTGCGCAGCGAGCTTTATGCAGCGACGGATGATGGGGTGTGGATGCGCACCGTCGCACCGCCGCAGCCCACGCTCATCCCGACGCCATCGGCGACCTCGCTGCCGACCGCCGCCGCAACTGCCTCGCCTTCGCCGACCGCGTCGCCCACCGTCGCGCCCACGGCCTCCGCCACAGCATCGCCCACGGCTTCGCCGACCGTCACGCCTTCGCCGACCGCGTCGCGCACCGCGACGCCGACGCGCAAACCGACGCTCAGGCCCACGGCAACGCCCCGGCCAATCGCCGTTCCCACTGCCGCCCCGACCGCCACCGCGGGCGAGTCAGGGGGCGGGCAGCGGCCGCCGACCTCGGCGCCGCCGACGGTCGAACCGCCGACAGCCGAACCGCCACCGCCGCCAACCGTGGTTCCGCCGCGATGATGAAGCCGACTTTCGCCTCCCCCGGAACCGGCGCCGCCGTTGGCTCAGACGCCAGCCGCTTGCGCCCGCCTTCGCTGCTGCGCATCCAGCGCCTGGTAGATATTCCCACGCGCTGGACGCTGCTCGGCCTGGGCGGCTGGGTCGTGTGGCGCACGCGCGACGTCACGCCGCTCAGCGTGTGGCCCTGGGTGCTGGGAATTTACGGCGCGCTGGCGATTCTGACGACGGTCTTCTGGATGACGCGCACGCAGGCCGAACGCGGAAACCGGCTGAATGCCCTGGTCGCTTACGCCTGTTACGCCGCGGATGCCGTTTTCGCCTCGGCGCTGATCTGGCGCGATGGCGGACTGGGCAGCTCGCTGTACATCCTGCTGGTGCTGCTGGCGCTGAAAGCGGGCGGCCTGACGCCGGTGCTGTCCAGCATGACCTGGATGCCGTTCGCTTTTGGGCCGCTTTACACGCTGGCGCTGCGGTTTTCGGCCGGCAACTTCGCCTTCCTGGCCGACGGCGGCTTCATCAGCCGGTACGTGCTGCTGTGGACCTGGCTGCTGGGCGTGGTGATGCTGGCCTGGGAGCTTTCGCGTCGCGTCGCACAGGCCGTCAACCTCGAAGCGACCCTGGCCCAACAGCGGGCAGACCTGGCGCAGAAGACCGAAGTCTTGCAGCGCACCGCCACCGACCTGGGCGATCGCGTGCTGGAGCTGCGCGCCTTGCAGGAGGTGGCCAAGGATCTCGCCACCACCTTGCGCACCGAGGAAACGCTGCAACTGGTGGCCGAGACGCTGCGCGATATCACCGGCAGCAGCCATTGCGCGGTCGGGCTCTACACGCCTGCCGGGCGGGAAGGCGGCCGGTTGACCGGCACTGTGGTGTCCGATGCCGTGGCCGAACCGCAAGCCTTCGATGTTTCCCTCGCACCGGAGGCGGCGGGCGAGGCTGAGGGAGCCGGAGAGGCCACCCTGCGCCGATTGTTGGGCGGCCATCCGGCGTTGGTGACGCCGCTGATCTCGCGCGGCCAATCTATCGGCGCGCTGTACGTTGCGGAACATGCCAACGCAGTGCCCGGCCGCGAAACCCAACGCGGGCTGAACGCCTCAACGCAGCTTCTGACCAGCTTTGCCTATTTTGCCGCCACGGCGATCGAAAACTCGCGCCTCTACCAGGACGCCTGGGAAAAGCGCCAGGAATTGGAGGCTGTGCTTGCAGGCATCGGTGACGGTGTGGTCGTGGCCGCGCCCGATCTCTCGCTCATTCTGATGAACCCGGTCGCCCGCGACATCCTGGGCCTGGAAGCCGCACCGCCGCCCGGCGTGCCTTTGGAGGCCTACCTGCCCGCCTCTGCTGCGACCGAGCCGACCCTGGCCGATCTGCTGCAGGACACGCTCGTCGGCAGGCAAGAACTGATCCGGGAGGTGGAGCTGCCCGGCCCGCACCAGACGCGCGAGTCGAATCGGGAGGACGCTTCGCGCACCTACGGCGCCCTGGCCTCGCCGGTCCTCGACGCGGAAGGCGACGTGCGCGGGGTCGTCGCCGTGCTGCGCGATATCACCGCCCAGAAAGAATTGGAGCGGATGAAGTCGAACTTCCTGTCGGTCGTCAGCCACGAGCTCCGCACGCCGCTTCATTCGATTAAGGGCTTCGTCGAGATCATCCTGATGGGCAAGACAGGCCCGGTGACGGAAATTCAGGAGGACTTCCTGAAGACCGTCCGCACCCAGACCACCTCCCTCCAGCGGATGATTGACGATCTGCTGGAATTTTCCCGCATGGAAGCCGGCCGGGTGAAGCTGCACCTGGCGGAGACCTCGCTGCCTGCGGTGATCCACGGCGTGGTCGCCCGGCTGACGCCGCTGGCCGAGGAGGGGGGCCTGCGCCTGGACGTGAGCCTGCCCGATGACCTGCCGGAGATTGACGCCGACCGGACGCGGATCGAACAGGTGTTGACCAACCTGGTGGAGAACGCGATCAAGTTCACGCCTGCGGGCGGCGCCATCGCCGTCAGCGGCCAGCGGCTTGGGGACCGGGTACGGCTCACCGTTGCGGACACGGGGATCGGCATCGCGCCCGACGAACAGGAGAAAGTCTTCGACCGCTTCTACCAGGTGGACGGCAGCGAACGCCGCGCCTACCGGGGCACGGGCCTCGGGTTGAGCATCTGCAAGCACATCGTTGAGCGCCACGACGGCCGCATCTGGGTGGAAAGCGACGGTGAACCGGGCCACGGCAGCCGCTTCCATGTGGAGCTGCCCATCGTGCTGCGCCCCGACGAAGCGCTGACGATTGATTTCACCACCTCCGCCCGCACGCGAGCCTGATCCGCCTATGACTGACACCCGCCGGCCCGGCACGCTCCAGATAGACGTGGACGATCTCTGGGTGTATTACGAGAGCATCGGCCTGCCGACGCCGGCCGGCACCCCGGCGCAGGTCTACATCGAGGGCATCCCCCGGCTGCTCGACCTGTTCGACCGCTACGGCATCCGGGCGACGTTCTTCGTCTGCGGCCGCGACCTGACAGCGGGCCGCGCGCCGGCGCGCGGCGTCGCCGAGATAGCGCGCCGCGGCCACGAGATCGCCAATCACTCGACCGGCCACCGCAACGGTTTTGCGCGGCTGAGCCCGGCCGAGAAACGCGCCGACATCGCCGAGACCGGCGACGCCATCGCCCAGGCGACGGGGCAGCGGCCGGTGGGGTTCAAGGCGCCCGGGTTCAGCTTCAGCCCCGATCTGCTGGCCGTGCTGGTCGAGTTGGGCTATCGCTACGACTCGTCGCTGCTGCCCACACCTTATGCGCCGCTGATGCGTGGATTGCAGGCGATGCTGTCTCGCCAGACGCTCGATCCGACGCACTACGGCGCGGCGGTGAACGGGCTGGCTCCGCTCGCGGCCTATCACCCCGACCCGGCCCGGCCGCACCGCCCGCTGCGCAAAACCAAGGCTCAGGCTGAGGTTAAGTCCGGCGCCTCAACCTCGACTTTCTGGGAGGCGCCCGTCACGACCGTGCCGCTGCTGCGACTGCCGATGCACAGCACCTTCGTGTTGCGCGCCGGCCGCTGGCTCTTCGACTTCGGACTGGCGCTGGTGAAGCTGCGCCGGGTGCCGGTGAACTACCTGCTGCACGGCGCCGATGTGCTGGACGCCTGGCCCGACCCCGCGCTGCACTCGTACGGGTTCATCAGCCAGGCGTGGGAAATCAAACGGCCGCTCTACGAACACCTGCTCGCCAAACTGAGCGCGGCCTATCGCCTGATGCCAACACGTGAATTCTTGGAGACGGTACGATGAAGAGAAAAGATTGGCTAATCCTCGCCGGTTTCGCCGTGCTGATCCTGGCGCTCCGGTTCTCGTCGGCCTCGCGCTCCGTGTTGGACTGGGATGAGAGCAGCCTGCTGCTGATGGGTCGCAGCCTGTTGCGCGGCGAGGCGCCCTACATGACCACCTGGGATCACAGCCCGTTGGGCGTGCCATTTCTCTTCGCCCTGGCCCAGGTTGTCTTCGGGCAGGCGGTGATCTCCATCCGCATCCTGAGCTGGCTACTGATCACCGTCACCTGCTTCACCCTCTACCGGCTGGGAGAACGGCTGGGCCACAGCGGCGCGGGCTGGATCGCCGGCCTCCTCTACGCCGTGCTGTCGCTGAACAACAGCGGGATGGCCGTCCACCGCGAGCTGCTGTTTGCGCCCTGCGTGACCCTGGCGCTCTGGCTGATCCTCTCCGCGCCGACCGCCGACGAAGGCGCTGCGCGGGCGGTGGTCTGGCGCTATCTCCTGGCCGGCCTGCTCCTGGGGTTCGGCATCCAGATCAAGTTCTTGTACGGACTCGATTGCGTCGCCATCGGCCTGATCGCCCTGTGGCATCTGTGGCCGGGCCGGCCCGGCAGCCTCGCGGCGTTCATCCGGCGAACGGTGGGCTATGGATCATTGCTGCTGATCGGCCCCGTGCTGTTAATGGGGCTTACCGCCGGTTACTCGGCGCTGAAGGGCAGCCTGGGCGAGTATCTCTACGCCAACTTCGTCGCCAACTCGACCTACGTGAGCGCCTACCGCTGGCCGTTGGCGGCGTTCGGGCGTGAACTCATCACCCAAATCACGTCCAATTTCCTGCTCTGGCTCAGCCTGGCGCTGCTGCCGATCTATCTGCTCTGGG